>JAXDRC010000034.1:0-153807 GCA_034091205.1 Parabacteroides sp.
AAAAAGAGATTCACTAGATTTTTTGTAGTGTTGTTTCTATGAAAGATATTACAAGGAATCAAATAACCATTAAATATTGTGGTGTAGAATTTTACACACTCTCAATCAGAAAAAGTTTCACCTAAATTGACGAAGAACCTGGCAGTTTATTTTGAGATGTTTCACCACATTTGTAAACGACTGGCATACAGGCAATAGTTGTGACTCATGATTTGTTGGCATATTTCACAAAGTTGTATCGAAAAAAAAGATTTTAGAAATCGTCTCAATCTTCCAAATCTGTCTTAAATCACCAAAAAACACTGATTATCAATTCAAAAATAAAATTGTGAAACTTGCAAAAATAAACTTTCCTGTTAGCATGTAACTTTTTTAAACTATTATCATTGACATTCAATTTATTTTACACTATCTTTGGAGAAATTGTTTCACCATAAAACCTAAAGGCTATGAAGAAATTAATAAAACACATTCCTTTATGCGCTATGCTTTTATTAAGCCCAAGTTCTTTGATGGCGCAAGTTGATAATCCGGGAAAATGGGGAGAGTTTGTGAATAGCAGTAGTAATATCTCGTTGAGAGATACATTTGTTATGCAAACTTTCAAAGATTCGCCTATTGACAATTGGAATTTTAAACATCTGAACGGTTCATTGAATTACTTTGACACCAAAGATTCAGGAATAGAAAATGCTTCGGGAGGAAGAACTCTGAAATTAGTTCCCGGTGATAAAATCCAATTTGATGATTTTGATATTGACTTATCATATTACACTGGTTATCCTCAAATATTATGCACATTTGCTGCCCAGAATGTAAATATGGGGGAAGAATTGATGGTTTCGGCAATAAAAACTTCTGAATTTAAAAATAGAGTATTTCTTGAAATTCCTAATGATAATTATAGTATTGGATTCAGAAAAGAAACAACAAGTAATAATAGAGGTAGCTTTTTTGCATTCATATTACCAGCTAAAGAAATAACAGTAGAAATAGCGCAAAGCGATAATCCAAGTGAAGGATTCTATTGTATAGATAGTATTTATGGAGCCGGCAGTATCAAATCCCACTCCCTCTTCACCTCCACCGGAAACTGGAACAACAAAGGCAACTGGTCCCACCTTCCGGCTTTGAGAAACAGGAATGCGCTTATACAAGGAAAAGCTATCGTTGACGAATCTATAAAATGCAATGAAATACATCTTGACGGAGAAATTGAAATAATCAACAGCGGAAAGCTTGCTGCAAACAAAATGACCATTCACAAGGAATTTCCGGAAAAAGGGAAATGGTATTTCGTTTCTTTCCCTTTTGATGTTTACAGTAATTGTGTCGGTTCAAATCTTCGGCAAGGAGATGAAACTACAAAAGGCAGCGGAAATTATTTCTATGTCCGCAGATATAATAGTGAAAGCCGGGCTCAAAATGGTATTTCCGCAAGTAACTGGGAAGTCGTAAAGATTAAATCCGGCAACGAACTTCTGTTTGAAAAAGGGAAAGGTTATCTGGTTGCCTTGGATGCAGGTGCTACAAATAACAATATGTATGTTTCATCAGCCGAAAAAGAATCATTATCGCTGACATCAAATAATATAATCCCTATTTCCGCCAACAATTCCCAAAATGGAAAAGAGGAAAACAACGGATGGATTCTTTGCGGGAATCCTCTCACTTCCGCGCTAAAACTTTCCGACATAAAAACAAACGGAAACACCGACGGTAATATATATGTATATGACGGGGAGGAATATCAGCCTTATTCCATAGGCAGCGATTATTCCATTCCGGCAGGTGAAGCATTCTTTGTGAAAGCAAACAGAAATACGGAAATCAATATTGAATCAAGCGGAACTCCTGCTTTGAAAATGATAAGTTCATCGCCTATATCTGCATTCAGCGGAAATGAGCCTGCAACTTCTCCGGTAAGCATTGAATCTGTAAGAACTATGGAGATACGAATTGAAGGAGACAGAATCATTCTTCCTCCAAGCAGCAACAGCAAGCTTATAGACATATATGATATTTCAGGAAAAGCTATTAAAAGTGTGGTTCTTTCAGGAGAGCAGGCATCATATAATTTACCTCAACATAAAGGGTTATTGATAATTAAGACTGTGATTGACAACAAAGTCGAGGTGTTGAAACATATCAGAAAATAACACCGCACATTTTTTTTAATATATCCGAAGAAAAATAAAACAGGGCCGAACCTAAATCCGCGTAGGTTCGGCCCCATTTTGAAATATATATAGACCTACGAAAGCGTAGGTCTATATATATTTTTTATTGCAAGAACTATCATTTCAAACTATGCTGGAACATCCATGATATGAAATCCGGTTCGGCAAAAGCATTGTCCCAGCTGTTGTGGTTGACACCTGGATATTCTTTATATCTCACGTCTTTTCCGGCTTTCTTCAATGTATCGTAAGCATCACGTGAAAACTGGACATCAACGACACTGTCTGCCGCACCGTGATAAATACTGAAAGCCGTGTTTCCTGTAAAAGATGCCAGTCGCTGCAAATTAGCTCCTCCACATATCGGAGCTGCCGCTGCAAACATTTTCGGATAACGGCAAACCAAATCAAACGTTGCCATTCCACCCATTGAAAGTCCGGTCACATAAATACGTTTCGTATCAACTATTCCTTTCGCTATATAACTGTCCAGCAGCTCCTTCACCGCCGCCAAAGGTTTTGTTATAGGCTTTGATGGCGGGAAAAACCGTTTTCCTCCTTCTTCTGTCGGACGTGTATAGGTCACCCACCAATCCGGCTCCGGCGGACATTGGGGAGCGATAATAATAGCCGGATATTGCTGCTGATTCAAATAAGAGGCAAACATATCTCCTCCATGAACAAGCTGGGCTTCATTGTCAGTTCCTCTCTCTCCTGCTCCATGAAGGAAAAGAATTACCGGATATTGTTTTGAGGAATCATAATCCAAAGGATAAAGCACACGATAATTCAACTTATATCCGCTATTCGTAGTAAACTGTTTTTTCAAAAAACTTGTTTTGTCTCCCGCAAAAAGAGAGAAAGACAGAAACAAAGCTATTGCCAAAAGGCTTAATTTTTGTAGTGTTCTCATATAGGTTATTATTTATGGTATTAAGGGCAAATTTACAATAAAAGTCAGAATCAAATTGCAGTTTTACGGATGAAGTTTCTCTCCTTTTATAATAAAATTCATATTAGGATTACATATGAAATACAATATTGGTTTCGTAAATACATTGTTAAAAAACACTATTTGCCACCGGTTTCTTATTCAGACAGATAAAAAGAGGAACGCTATATAATCTTATTCGTAGCCATTTTGAGCGTAATAACAAGAATTTAGCTAACTTAGCACAGGCTTGGGAAATTAAAGGTATTAAAACAACATGCTTCATCATACGTCATACGATAGCCATGACTTTATAGAACTATCAAATGCCACGTGAAGTTATCTCACAGATATTAGGTCATAGTGATTTTGCAACAACCAATACCTATTTGGATAATTTTGCCGGTAGCGCAATAGACGAAGTGGTAAAAGTATTATAAAAGAAACAGTATGTTATCAACAGATAAAATAAAGGACTTGCTTTCGCATAGCGAAAATAAGCAAGTAGAATTTAAGAAATGCACGGATAAAGTTTCAGCTTCCGTGTATGAAACAGTATGTTCTTTTCTGAATGCAGAAGGAGGTTATATCTTTTTAGGAGTGGATGATGATGGTACAATATTGGGAATTAACCCTAAATGCGTAACAGATATGACAAAAAATATTATCAATACACTGAATAATCCTGAACAATTTCTTCCTCCAATGCCAATCACACCGGAGCAGACAGAGATAGACGGTAAGATTATCCTGTATCTGAATGTGCCGGAAAGTGAACAGGTACATAGATATAAGAACCGTTTTTACGACCGTTGGGGTGATGCAGACAATGATGTGTCAAAGCATACTTATCTGGTTAAAAACATGTTTATGCGAAAAGAAAAGGAATCTTCTGAGAACGAAGTATTTCCAAATGTAACATTGGAGGATATGGACGAAGAATCGTTCAAGATTATGCGCAGTCACATTTCCATCCATAACTCCAATCATCCGTGGCTGAGCATGACAAATGAAGAATTCCTGAAAAGTCTGTTTTGGGGTAAACAACGAGAAACGAACAAGGAAGGATATAAGTTGGCTGCCATTCTTTTATTTGGTAAGGAACAGACCATTCTTAACTGTTGCCCATGGCATCGTACGGATGCAATCTACCGTAGTATGTCTTACGGGCGTTTCTTGCATCCGCTTCCGACGGACCCTGATATTCGATATAATGACCGGGATATGATATGCGTAAATCTGATTCAATCATATATCCGTTTACTGAATTTCGTGCAGCGCAACATGCCTGATAAGTTTCGTTTGGCGGATAATAGTATAGACCGTTTGGATTTACGGGTAATGATATTCAGAGAAGTTATCTCGAATACACTTCTACACCGTGAGTATATCAGTTCATATACCAATAAGTTTCTCATATTCCGTGACCGAGTTATAACGGAGAATTGGACGAAACCATTCCAAACAGGGGATATAAATATAGATAATTGGCGTACTCATACAAAGAACCCGCTTATAACAAAGGTATTTCGTGAAATGAAATGGGCTGAGGAACTTGGATCCGGACAGAAAAATATTCGAAAATATGCTCCGTTGTACTTTGAAAACTCTGAGATAGAGATTCATAGTGGAGAGGAGTTTATCTTTTCTATTACTTATCGTGACCCTAAAGAATTTGAATTTACGGACAATATATCAACTAGTCGGGAGCAAGTCGGGACTAAGTCGGGACTAAGTTGGGAGCAAGTCAGGACTAAATTGGCACTAAGTCAAGAAGAAATACGAACAATTCTTAAAACTTGCATATCAGAGAAATCTCTGATAGAAGTTATTGATATATTACATTTTAGTAATCGGACTAAATTTAGAAACAAATATATAAAACCTTTGATTGCAGAAGGATTGTTGGCAATGACTGTTCCTAATAAACCTAACAGCCGCTTGCAGAAATATTACACTACAGAAAAAGGTAAATCACTATTATGCCAAGACGGAAGTAATTGACATTCCATTTATTTCCACTCACAATCGTCTGTAATCCGAAAAAATAAATAAAGAAAAGGAGCCAAGCTCAATGCTTAACTCCTTTGTTTTTATCAGTCGGGATGACTGGATTCGAACCAGCGACCACGCGCCCCCCAGACGCGTACTCTAACCGGGCTGAGCTACATCCCGTTTTTAAGACGGGTGCAAAAGTAGGCATTAAAGGGGAAAATAGCAAAAATAAAGGTCACTTTTTTAGAATCCGAAGCTCTCCCTATAGAAGTCAAGAGAAGCGAAAATATCTTCCTTGCTCACCTGCTGATTAATACGTACGTCACCAACCTGACCTAAAAGAGTGAAGTTGATATTGTTTCCTTCATTTTTCTTGTCGTGCTTCATAAGCTCATACAAAGATTCATATTCATTACAGTCGAAAATGAAAGGAGAATAGTATTCCTTTATATAATATACAACCTGCGAAAGTTTCTCCATCGGGAAACCGCATTTACGATATGAAAGGAACAATTCGCTGATTATTCCTGCCGCAACAGCATGGCCGTGCAACAAAGGTTTGTTTTTACGGAACGAAAGACTTTCAAAAGCGTGACCAATTGTATGACCGAAGTTCAATGCTTTTCTTATTCCCATTTCTTTAGGGTCCTGTTCCACAAAATCCTCTTTCACAGCAACGGATTGAGCAACCAACTGATTAAGATAAGAGTAATTCATTGTGTCAATATCATAAAGCATGACCGGAAGATAATGGTCGAGCGAACTAATCAAACCATGCTTTATCATCTCGGCATAACCGGAAAGAATATTGTCACGGTCGAGTGTGCGGAGAAATTCACAATCAATGAATACACACAAAGGAGGATAGAATGAACCTATTTCGTTTTTCAGTCCATTGAAATTTATACCTGTTTTTCCTCCTACGGCAGCATCAACCGAAGCCATAAGAGTTGTCGGTATATTCACAGTTCTAATTCCGCGCTTGAATGTTGCTCCGGCAAATCCACCCATGTCCGTCACCATTCCACCGCCAAGATTCACCAACAGAGAATGACGTGTAGCTCCTTCATTTGAAAGGCGCATCCATATTGAAGACAGGGCATCAAGGCTTTTGTGAGTATCGTCGGCTTCGACAGTTATAACCGGCGCATTCTGAAATGCGGGAACATCCTTAACCAAAGGATAACATTTCACCAAAGTGTTTGTATCGGTAAGTATAAATAGTTTGTCATAATTCAATCCGCTCAGGAAATTCTGCAAGTCATTTTTCAAATCCTGGCAGATGACAACATTTTGTGCTGGCATAATATTAATTGTTTTACATTTGTCTTGCAGCAAAGATATTACAAATAATTGAAGTTTCACAAGTTCAATTATAAAAGAGACGAGTTGACTAATATCTTAAAAAGGTTTCAAAATTATTTTACAAGAGAAGTTTATCTGAGCTCACTCTTATAGGAGTTATAAGGAGTTACAGGAAGTTAAAGCTCCGCAGGAAGTTAAAAGCCGATAGATTTCAGATATAAATAGTATTGGCATTTAACTCCTATTACTCCTTTTAACTCCTCTAACTCCTTAAGTTATAAAGCTAAATATAAATTAATATTGATCAGTTAAAGATATATCTTACGCCAACCTGGAAGCTCCAGCATTCACTGTAAATCTTATTGTATGAGTATGATTCAACAGGAGCATTTCCGTCAGAATCTCTCCACAAAGAGTATATAGGGCGTTTGTTTGCGTCAACACCTTCGTATGTAAGGATTCGTCCGTTATTGCATGCACGGTTAGTTTTAGTTACACCCCAAGCATGGTTAAGCATGTTTCCTACATTCATAAAGTCCAAACTTATCTGTAATGTATTCTTCTGCTTTCCTGCCTGAACTGAGAAATCCTGAGCAATACGGAAATCGAAGCGGTGAACCCAAGGAGCACGTCCGGCATATGCTTCAGCATATTCACCTTTGTGATTCTTAAGATAGCTGTCCTGATTTACGAAATTCCAGAATGCTGCACGGTCCGCTTCATCCTTGAACAAAATTTCGCTGTCATCTTTTGGTATATACAGCAAGTCGTTGTTGATACCATCACCATTCATATCATTTGTATAAGCATAAGATGTGCTGTATGGTGAATAACCAGAGTAATACAAGTTGAAGTGAAGACCATTTGTCACCTTATTATTTGTAAATGGGACATAATAAGAAAGTGAAGCGATTACTTTATCAGGAACAACATATTCCGAACGCTGGACTGTTCCAAAGTTCGGACCGTCGATAGTCATCATTCCCTGCCATGTTGAAAGTGGGTCACTACCCGGAAGACCTGATATTTCCTTAAATTCAGTGTGAGTATAAGCTGCCATCAAATCGAGATTTCTCACAGGAGAAGCGTTCATTGTGATATTGGCTGTATAACCGTGACCTTTAGAAGTATTACTCAACACGCTTGCTGTTACACCATTATAATATGTATAATCTTTAGGATAAATCAAACGGTTATCCGGTCCGCTGAAGCGTTCCCAGTTTGCAGGCTCTTTAACATTGTAGCCTTCCACAATTGCAGCATTCACGTTCTTGGTGTACATGAATTCGCCTGTAACTGTGAATGGGAATGAAACAGGAATCTGATAGTCAACAGCGATTGAAGATTTCCAAACCTGAGGCATCTTGAAGTCTGGGTCAACACCTGCAATTTTGCTTTGCAAGCGGCCGTCTTCCGGAGAAATCTCACGAGGTAAACCTAGTTTGTCAATCATACCATTTACTGTCGTCTCAATTCCACCCTTGAACAAATCAAGCTGTGCACGATCAACCTCACCAGTAGAATAATTATGTCCGTATGTCACAGTTGTCTGAATCATACCTGAGTTTGTAGGCATATTTGTGAAGTAAACCAAAGGCAAACGACCAGTAAACAAACCTGAACCACCACGAATCTTCAACGATTTGTCTTTCAACACATCCCAAACAAAACCTACACGCGGAGAAACCTGCATATGAGCGTTCGGCCATTTACCTGTATCAATATGGCGACCGCCGAAATCCAATTCATAAATAGCGTTGTTACGCATAATATCGCTATTATTGAAGAACAACTCGTCCAAACGGACACCATATGTCAACTTGAAGTTTTCCAAAGCATTCCATTCATCCTGTGCATATAATCCAATCTGACTGAAACGAACCTGAGATGTAGGATTATCTTTACCATTATAGCCGTATGTAAGAGCTACTGCTTCAGGAGCTGCATCGTTAAGGAAATCCTCAAGACTGCTATATCGGTAATATCCTGAACCTTCACGCATGTATGAGTTATTAGCCAACTGATGTTCATAACTCAAGCCAGCAGTAAGTTTGTGTTCACCGATGAAATATGTGAAGTTGTCTGTTACATTGAAGATTTTGTTCTTCACACCATTGTTATATGTAAACAATTCATATCCGGCAGACATATACGGTTCCATAATCTGTGTACCGTCAGGATTCTTTCCTGCCATAATATCGATAAATGGGAATACATCTGAATTAGAGCCACGTATATCCTGAATATCCGTATAAGTAAACAACAATTGGTTAGAAATATTATCAGAGAAACGGCTGTTCAAATCGGCAGAAACAGATGAAACCTTGTTGTCCATTGAATACATACTGTTTGCGAAAGCCATAGACATAGGACCGACACGATATGTTCCGTTCAAACGTCCACCTCCTTTGAAGTCACCAGAGCTACCGTTAGGAGCATTCCATGCAGTATTCTTAGTGTAATTATAGCGTACAGCAAGCTTATGCTTGTCATTGATATTCCAGTCGATACGGCCCAAAAGTTTCAGGTTAGTTTCGTCGGCAGGGAAATCAGTATATGAACCAGGGTCATATCCGTATTTCTCACGGAGATGGTTCGCAACCTTCTGCATATCTTCAGCATATGTACGAGAAACGTAACCTGATTCATCAGCTTCCTCTCCAGCCTGACGAGCACGCCATTGAATAACCTGCTGAGGAACTTTCTCATATTCCACATTGGCGAAGAAGAACAGCTTGTCCTTAACAATAGGACCGCCGAATGTTGCGCCGTAGATATGTTTAGATTCTTCAGGACGTGCGCCCAAATCTTCACCGTCAATATTGTTACCACGCATATTCTGGTTCTGGTGATATGTGTAGGCACTTCCTTTGAATGTATTTGTACCAGACTTAGTTATGGCATTGATACCACCACCGATAAAGTTAGTCTGACGAACATCAAACGGAGCAATAACAACCTGAACTTCTTCGATAGCATCCATTGAAATAGGATTACCACCACCAGGCAAACCATCAGACAGACCAAAGTTATTATTGAAATTCGCACCATCAACAGTAAAGTTTGTTGAACGGCCGTCACCGCCGGCAAAGCTCATTCCCGAAGCATAAGGAGAAAGGCGAGCTATATCTTCAACACTACGGTTAATTGTTGGAATACTAGAAAGTTTATCGTTTGATATATTAAGAGATGCACCTGTTTTTTCTGTAACGAATTTAGTTCTTGATGCAGTAATTACAACCTCATCCAATTCTTCAGAAGATTCTTTGATATCAGCTTTCAGATTGTAGGTTTCACCAAGCTGGAGAGTTACATCTTTAAATACAGATGTTTGGTAACCGATATAAGAAACTGTAATTTTGTATGGGCCACCGGAACGCATACCTTGTAAATTAAAACGTCCATCGATGTTTGAGACCGTTCCGTAGGTTGTTCCTGATGGTTCGTGCAATGCGACAATAGTTGCACCGATAACAGGCTCGCCGTTTGTCACAACTTCACCACTCATACTAGCCGTCGTTATTTGTGCGTCGGCACAAACAGCAAAGGTTGATACCAATGCCGTCAACATACATTTAGTAGAAAACTGCATACGAATAAGATTTATAAACGGTTTGTAATGTTTTATTAAAATTTATGCAAATATACCTATTATTATTTCCTAATAGTATTTACATTAGCATTATAAGATTATTTCAATTAAGTAACTGTTCAATATTAATTTTATATATAGTTGTATAACTTATGGAGTTAGAGGTGTTAAAAGGAGTAATAGGAGTTAAAGGCAAATACTATTTGCATCTGAAATCTATCGGCTTTTAACTTCCTGCGGAGCTTTAACTTCGTGTAACTCCTTGTAACTCCTATAAGAGTGAGTTCAGACAAACTCCTCTTATAAAAATAATTTAGAACACCTGCTTATATTTCTATAAAATTATAACACTATCTAAATGAGTATTGTTTACTTTTATTCTCCTATTAACAGTCATGTAATATTATTTTAAAGAATCTTTCTTATTTTTGCCAATATCTTTATCAGACAAGCTAATATTACCTTTAATATGATATAGTATGAATCGATGTTTCTTATGTTTGTTATCATTGGTTATTGGACTATTGTGCAGTTGCAGTTCGCACGAAACACAAGACGAACACTATGTCGTTGTCCTATCAATGGATGGTTTCCGCTCCGACTATCCACAAATGGCAAAAACTCCCACTCTTGATTCATTAGGAAATGCAGGAATTCTTTCAGCATTCCGTCCTTGTTTTCCAAGTGTTACGTTTCCCAACCATTACAGTATGGCAACCGGGTTACATCCCGACCATCATGGTCTTGTAAACAACTCTTTTTATGATACAGAAATAGACAGTGTTTACACTATGAAAAGTAAAGACCCACAATTTTACGGAGGTGAGCCGATATGGTGCACTGCGGAAAAGCAAGGTGTGAAAACTGCGGCTTTTTATTGGGTGGGAAGCGAAGTGGCTTTATCTTGTGGACAGCCATCCATATGGAAACCTTTTGACTCTTCTGTTTCTTACAAGAATAGAGCCGACTCTGTAATTTCATGGCTTAAGCTACCGGAAGAGAAACGCCCTCATCTGATTATGTGGTATATTGAAGAGCCTGACCATACAGGACATTTATGCACTCCGGATTCTTCTGCTACAATGGAAAAGGTAGAAGAACTTGATGAAGTATTAGATTACTTCTTCACCAAAGCCAGAAAACTTGACATCTTCGAGAAAATTGATTTTATTGTCCTTTCTGACCATGGAATGGCAACATATTATCCTGAGAAATCTGTTAATTTGAACGATTATCTGCCACGCGACAGTTTTGAATATGTATTTGATGGTGTTCCAACTCTGCTATATCCTAAGAAAGGATATACAGACAAAGCTTATGAAATACTTAAAACTGTACCAAATATAACTGTGTGGAAAAAGGGAGAAATTCCTGATAAGTATGTTTATGGCAAGAATGTAAGAGTTCCGGAACTGGTGGTTTCACCAAATATTGGTACATATGTAGTATTCCGTAAAAATCCTAGGGGTTATATTGGTGGAGCTCACGGATATGACAACTTTACACCTGAAATGGAAGCTATATTCTATGCCGCCGGACCTTCTTTCAAAAAAGGATATAAAGCTCCGGTTATGGCAAATGTTAATTTATACCTTCTTATATGCAAATTGCTTGGTATAGAACCTTCGGCAAATGATGGAGAAGAAGCTGTTATAAATTCACTTCTGAAATAATAAACTTAAGTTTCGCTGTGTTATAAGTTATGGAGTTATAGGAGTAAAAAAAGGAGTTATAGGAGTTAAAGGCAAATACTATTTGTATCCAAAATCTATCGGCTTTTAACTTCCAGGCTATGCGAAGCATAGTAATAACTCCATATAACTTCATATAACTCCAAAAAGTTGAGCTTGCGAAACTTGAATAATAAATCATAAAGCATAAAAAAACAACAATGGTAAAATCAAATAGGATTCACCATTGTTGTTTTTATTTTATATAGCTTTAATCAAGCTCATTTCAATCCGGCTGCTTCAAGAACTGCATCAACAGCATCACTTATGCCAGCAGGATTCTTACCACCAGCAGTTGCGAAGTGAGGCTGGCCACCGCCACCACCTTGGATAAACTTAGCAGCATCCTTAACCAACTTACCGGCATTCAGACCTTCTGCTACTAGAGGTTCGCTCATTGCAACCATCAAAGCACATTTTTCTCCATCTTTGATACCACCGACGAAGAATACTTTTCCGTCTTTCTGAGCTTCACCCTTAATCTGGAATGCAACGTCCTTGATTGCATCAACGCTGATTTCGCCTTTGAAGACGATTACTTTAACGCCATTGCGTTCTTCAGCCTTTTCAATCAATTCTTTCTTCAACTGCTGAACCTTTTCCTTGATATATTCAGCAACCTGTTTCTTCAACTCTGCATTTTCCTCGATAGACTTACGGATTGTCTGAGCAAGGTTTGGAACATTATTGAACATTGCACGCAATTCTCTGATAGAATCCTGCAACATGAATGTATAGTTTTCTGCAGCTTCCGCAGTTACAGCCTCAATACGGCGAACACCTGCCGCAACAGAGCTTTCAGAAACAATGCGCAAAGAACCAATCATACCAGTTGCCGGGATATGAGTACCACCACATAATTCAATTGATGTTCCGTATTTTACAACACGAACTTCTTCACCATATTTTTCTCCGAACAATGCCATAGCTCCCATTTCCTGAGCTTTAGCTATCGGCATATTGCGATGTTCTTCCAAAGCATAATTAGCACGAATCTTTTCGCCAACCAATTTTTCCACCTTGCGGATTTCTTCGTCAGTCACTTTCTGGAAGTGAGAGAAGTCGAAACGCAATGCGTCCGGAGAAACATAAGAACCTTTCTGTTCTACATGTGTTCCCAACACTTCACGTAAAGCTTCATGAAGCAAGTGAGTTGCTGAGTGGTTGCATTCGCACTGAATACGTTTCTTTTCATTAATCTTAGCAGTGAATGCTGCTGTTACGTCAGCAGGCAATTTTTCAACAATATGAATTGGCAAGTTGTTTTCACGTTTTGTATCAACAACAACAACCTTTTCATCACCGTTGATCAACCAACCTGTATCACCGACCTGTCCACCCATTTCTGCATAGAAAGGAGTTTTGTCAAGAACAATCTGATACAATACTTTATTCTTCTGCTTAACCTGACGATAACGCAAGATTTCAGCATCACATTCAAAGAAATCATAACCGACAAACTCAACTTCACCTTCTTTCAAAGTAACCCAGTCGCCTGTTTCAACGGCAGCAGCGTTACGGGCACGTTCTTTCTGCTTCTGCATTTCGGTATTGAATTCTTCGATATTTGCGTCCATACCGTTTTCACGCAAAATAAGCTCTGTCAAGTCAAGAGGGAAACCGTATGTATCATATAATGTAAAGGCATCAACACCGCTGATAGTAGTTTTACCGGCAGCCTTGGTTTCTTCCATCTTTTTATCCAAAAGACGAATACCTGTTTCAAGTGTACGCAAGAAAGAATCTTCTTCTTCCTTGATTACCTTTTCAATCAAAGTCTTCTGAGCATCCAATTCAGGATAAGCATCACCCATAGTCTCAATCAATACAGGCAACAGTTTATACAAGAATGCTTCTTTACGGTTAAGGAATGTATAACCATAACGAACAGCACGACGCAAAATACGGCGGATTACATAACCGGCCTTAGCGTTTGAAGGCAACTGACCGTCGGTAATAGCAAATGCAATTGTACGGATATGGTCAGCGATAACACGCATAGCAACATCCTGCTGCTTGTCCTTGCCATATTCTGTTCCTGCCATTGAAGCAATAACCTTGATTATAGGCTGGAACACATCAGTATCGTAGTTTGAAGTCTTGCCCTGCATTGCCATACACAAACGCTCAAATCCCATACCAGTATCAATTACATGGTGAGGAAGTGGTTCAAGTGAACTGTCAGCCTTGCGGTTGTACTGCATAAATACAAGGTTCCATATTTCAATTACCTGAGGATGATCTTTATTTACCATTTCAGCACCTGAAACAGCAGCTCTTTCCTCATCAGAACGCAAGTCGATGTGGATTTCCGAGCAAGGGCCGCAAGGACCTGTATCGCCCATTTCCCAGAAATTATCTTTCTTATTTCCATTAAGAATGTGGTCTAATGGAAGGAACTGTTCCCAATACCCCGCAGCCTCATCGTCACGGCTCAAACCTTCAGCCGGGCTTCCTTCAAAGACTGTTGCGTAAAGACGTGAAGGGTCCAATTTCAACACTTCAACAAGATATTCCCATGCCCAAGAAATTGCTTCTTTTTTGAAATAATCACCAAAAGACCAGTTTCCCAACATTTCGAACATTGTGTGGTGATAAGTATCGTGACCTACTTCTTCCAAGTCGTTATGCTTACCGCTAACACGCAAACATTTCTGAGAGTCCGCGACACGTGGATATTTTCGAGGTACATTACCCAGGATAATATCCTTAAACTGATTCATTCCTGCGTTGGTGAACATCAACGTAGGGTCGCCCTTGACTACCATTGGAGCCGACGGCACAATCTGGTGTTCTTTTGAAGCGAAAAACGCTTTGAACGATTCACGGATTTCTTTTGCTGTCAACATAAATATAATTTTAAGTTTTTGAGTTTCTAAGTTTTTGAGTTTTTAAGTTTTGAGTTATCTCAACCGTAAGACTCTGAGGACTCGGAGTTAAGTTATTTACTCAAGCGCCATAAGCATTGTCAACCTGTTTTCTTGTCAACTTGTCTCTGAAGCCTTGTTTACTTTCTTTTACCCCTAACCCATTTATCTCCTTTAACAAGATAACAACTGTTTCTCCGAACATCTTTCTCGTTAATATTCTGAAAAACAATTTGCAAAAGTACATAAATTATTATTTTTGCGATATTTTATAAGCAAAAAATATTCAATGAAACTATTCAAATCACGTAAAACATATTATTTCTATAATCCTAACACGCTGAATTACGAAAGGTTTTATCCTTCAACAAAAGACCGTATTCTGACTGTGCTTCGCCACTTAAGTACCGGTATTGCTTTTGGTGTAGTGACATTTTTCGTAATGATGTATATGATTGATTCACCGATGGAATCACAGCTTAGGAAAGAGAATCGTCTGCTACAGACTCAATATGAAGTTCTGCAGCTGCGCCTGGACAATGCCTTGGATGTATTGAATGACATACAGCAAAGAGACGAGAATCTTTATCGTGCCATATTCCAAGCAGAATCTATACCTGAATCTGTAAGAAAATCCGGATTTGGAGGCTCAGACCGTTACGAACATCTTATGGAACTGTCAAATTCCGAGCTTATAGTTTCCACTGCGAAAAAGATGGATATGCTCAGGAAGCAACTATATGTACAGTCTAATTCCCTCAACGAGCTTATTGAAATGGGAAAAAGCCAGGAAGAACGTACAAAATGTATTCCTGCCATTCAGCCCATTGCCAACAAAGACCTGAAGCGCACTGCATCCGGATATGGTATGCGTATCGACCCAATCTATCGAACACCGCATTTCCACAGCGGAATGGACTTCTCGGCAAAAGTTGGAACCGACATTTACGCAACCGGCAACGGCAAAGTTGTATATTCCGGATGGAAACAAGGTTATGGAAAATGCGTCATTATCGACCATGGTTTCGGATATGAAACTTTATATGGTCATATGAACAAGTTCAATGTCCGTGTCGGCCAGAAGGTTGTCCGCGGAGAAGTAATCGGTGAAGTTGGGAACACAGGCAAATCAACCGGTCCGCACTTGCACTACGAGGTTATTGTCCGTGGCAAATATGACAACCCTGCAAAATATTATTACATGGATTTGACTCCTGAAGAATATGATTTGATGCTTCAGATTGCAGAAAATCATGGTCAGGTTATGGATTGATAACATAAACAGAGATGAGTCAGAAAATATTTTATTCAATCAGCGAAGTTGCCCAAATGTTCAATATCAAGGAACATACTCTTCGTTTTTGGGAAAAGGAATTCGATATTCTAAAACCTAAACGCGGAGCAAAGGATATAAGATATTACAGACAGGAAGACATCGACGTTGTAAAACTTATTTATCACCTGAGGGAAGAAAGAGGTATGACTGTTGCCGGAGTGAAAAAGAAACTCAAGGAAAATAAAGAAACAGTCATACAGCAGGAAGAGATAGTAAGCCGGCTGAAAATGATAAAAGAAGAAATACTGGCGCTGAAATCCGCTTTCGACTCTTTAGGGAAAGAAGCATAACAATAGCCCAACTGAACGGTATTTTTCTTAATTTTACCCCGCTTTTATCGGAGGCTTATTATTCCAGCCCTACATATATTATAAGCGTAACGGCAAAATTGATATTAATTAAAACATTAGATAAGAAACTTTTAATATGGAAATTACAGGAAAGATTATTGCTGTGCTTCCCGAACAAGGCGGTGTAAGCAAAGCCGGTAATGAATGGAAAAAACAGGAATATGTTTTGGAAACACATGACCAATATCCTAAAAAAATATGTTTTCAGATTTTTGGCGGAGACAAAATAGCTCAGGCAAACATTCAGCCGGGTGAAGAACTTATAGTTTCAATCGATATTGAAAGCCGCGAGTATCAAGGTCGCTGGTTCACAAATATCAATGCTTGGAAAGTGGATCGTCCTTCTGCCGCTCCTGCTTCTCCTTCAATGCCGGACAATATTGCAGCAACAGCTATGCCGGCTGCTCCGGACTTCGGACCGGCTAATCCGATTGATGATTTGCCTTTCTAAAAATAGAATGTGTCAAAACACAAATAATGAGACACAGAGACCGAGAAAATTTATTGAATATGAATAAATTAAAAAAACTCGGCATCTCTGTGTCTCAGTATTTATAGGCTTCAATAAATACATCCTTCAGCATTTAAGTTTAAAACTAAGGCTTAGTTTTTAAAATCTGAACCTTAGTTTATAAAAACTAAATCTTAGTTTTTGAAAACTAAGCCTTAGTTGCAAGAAAATATACTATCCTTTCAGTTTTAGTACACTATATTACAGCTTAGTTATTCAAGTTTGGCAAACTGTCCTTTCACTCCTGTTATCCCCCCATAATTCCTATTACTCCATAAGTTATGACACATGTAAAACTTAAGATGTTAATAACTTCATCAACTTCACCAAACATTTCTTGGATTTATGTATAAAATACTCTATATTTAACCCCGAAATGTGTGCAAACAAAATTCATGCTAAAAATCTAATTAATTATGACAACACGAAGAAATTTCTTAAGAACCATGGCAATGACATCCGCAGGTGTTGCAATGGGCGGTACTTCTAATTTATTAAATGCAAAAAGCTATAGTCAAGTAGTTGGTGCTAACCGTAAAGTTAACATAGCTCATATTGGAATTGGTAACCGTGGCGAACAAATTGTCAATGACTTTGCTAAAACAAACCGCATAAATGTGGTTGCTTTATGTGATGTGGATATGGGTGCTCCTCATACTCGCAAAGTAATGGGAATGTATCCAAATGCCAAACAGTATAAGGATTTCCGCAAGATGTTTGACGAAATGGGAAATCAGATTGAAGCTGTTACAATTGCCACTCCGGACCACTCTCATTTTGCTATCTGTATGCTTGCTATATCAAAAGGAATCCACGTTTATGTTGAAAAGCCTATGGCAAGAACATTCCAGGAAGCAGAACTGATGATGCAGGCAGCTCGCCGTCATCCGGAAGTAGTGACTCAGGTTGGTAACCAAGGACACTCCGAAGCAAACTATTTCCAGTTTAAAGCTTGGATGGAAGCTGGCATAATCAAAGACGTTACTGCCGTTACTGCTCATATGAACAACTCACGCCGTTGGCATAAATGGGATTCAAACATATATAAATATCCGGACAAAGAACCGACTCCGGAAACAATGGACTGGTTGACATGGCTGATGCAAACAGCATATCACGATTATAATGTAAAATATCATCTCGGAGACTGGCGCTGCTGGTACGACTTCGGCATGGGAGCTTTGGGCGACTGGGGCGCTCACTTGCTCGACACTGTTCACGAATTCCTTGAATTGGGATTGCCTTATGAAATCAGCATGATTCGTGCAGATGGTCATAATGACTATTTCTTCCCTTATTCATCAACAATATTATTCCGTTTCGCATCACGTCGCAATATGCCTCCAGTTGATGTTACTTGGTATGACGGTTTGGACAATTTGCCACCTCTTCCTCAAGGATTTGGTGTGGCAGGTTTGGACCCAAGTATTCCTACAACAAATCAGGGTAATATCAACGACACAAAATTAAATCCTGGAAAGATTATCTATTCAAAAGATTTGATATTCAAAGGTGCTTCACACGGTAGTATTCTATCAATAATTCCTGAAGAAAAGGCCAAAGAAATGGAGAAATTCCTTCCAGAAGTTCCAAAGAGCCCGTCAAATCACTTCGAAAACTTCATCCGTGCTTGTTGTGGAGAAGAAAAGACACGCTCACCGTTCGAAATCTTCGGTCCGATGAGCCAGATGTTCAGTCTCGGTGTAATTGCACAGCGTTTGAACACTCAGCTATTCTTCGACACCAGAACAAAACAGTTTACTAACAACGACTTTGCAAATGCACTGCTTACAGGCATGCCTCCTCGCAAAGGTTGGGAAGAGTTCTATAAATTATAGTTGACGAGTTAACGAGTTGACAAGTAAACAAGAGGTTTTATATGTCTTGTCAACTCGTATCTGATACTTTATTATTAAAAACAATCAAGCAATAAAAAACGGTAAAAAAGAAGTTTATATGAAAAAGTTATATATTGCCGCTTGCTTATTGGCTGCGGCTTCAATCTGCTCTGTAAATGCAGATGCAAAAAAGAAAAAATCAGTTCCTGCGACAAAATTAGAAGTAGCGCAGCAGATGCCTAACACTCTCACCGGAGAAGAAGCAGCTCAAGGATGGAAACTTCTTTGGGACGGACATACAACTGAAGGATGGCGTGGAGCCAAACTAAAAGGTTTCCCTGAAAAAGGATGGACCATCGAGAATGGTATATTAAAAGTAGAAAAAGGTAACGGTGGCGAATCTACTAACGGTGGCGACATTGTTACTACACGCAAATATCGCAACTTCATCCTTAAAGTTGATTTCAAAATAACAGAAGGCGCTAACAGCGGTATCAAATATTTCGTAAATCCTGATTTGAACAAAGGTGAAGGTTCCGCAATCGGTTGCGAATTCCAGATTTTGGATGACGAAAAACATCCTGATGCAAAACTTGGCGTAATGGGCAACCGCAAACTTGCTTCTCTTTACGACCTTATTCCTGCGCCGGCAACAAAGCCATATAGAAAAGGAGAATTTAACACCGCAATGATTGTTGTAAAAAACAACCATGTGGAACATTGGCTTAACGGTGTTAAAGTGTTGGAATATGACCGTAACAACCAGATGTGGAAATCTCTTGTAAATTACAGTAAATACCGCAATTGGCCTAATTTCGGAAATGCTGCCGAAGGTTATATCCTGTTGCAGGACCACGGAGATGAAGTTTGGTTTAAAAATATAAAAATCAAGGAATTGCCTTAATTCCCCAAAAAACATTACTACATTTTCTGAAATACATTTTACATATACAAAAAACTCGTAGTGTTTATAAAAACACCACGAGTTTTTTTCATAAATGAAAAGATAAATCAAACATCACAAATCCTGATACATTTTTCAAGGGAAGCAATCTTATCCTCCTGTTTTGGGACGAATTCCTGGCCAACAAAACCTTTATAACCGGTTTCAACGATAGCTTTCATTATGGCAGGATAATACAGTTCCTGAGTTTCATCGATTTCACCGCGACCAGGAGAACCACCAGTATGGATATGAGAGAAATATTCATGATACTTACGGATATTCTCAATAATGTTGCCTTCCATAATTTGCATATGATATATATCGTATAGCAATTTGAAATTAGGAGAACCAAGGCGACGGCATAATTCAACGCCCCATACAGTATGGTCGCACAAATAATCTTTATGACCTACGCTATTGAGTAATTCCATAGTAAGAACTACGTTGTGTTTTTCCGCAATAGGAATGATGCGTTTCAAACCTTTCTCACAATTTTCCCAACCTTGCAAATCGGTCACACCGTTTCTGCGTCCGGAAAAACAGATAAGATTTGTAAGACCTGCTTCGGCAACCATTGGAATAACTTTTTCATAACTTGCTACGAGTTCATCGTGTAGCGACGGGTCATTGAATCCGCGGTCGATACCTAATCCTGCACCCTGAGCCATAGCAACTGTAAGACCGTGTTTTTGAACCACAGGCCAGTCCTGCGGATCCAAAAGTTCAATTGACTCTATTCCTATTTTCTTACAAATTTCACAGAATTCATCTAACGGATATTTTCCGAAACACCATTTACTAACAGAATGGCGAATGTTTCCTTTAAGCGGCGACGGCTGAGTAATTTCTTTTGCCAAAGGACTAGCCTCAACACCAGAAACAGCCAATGCTGCGCCTCCGGCAAACAGACTTTTCAATGCGGTTCTTCTTGATATATTCTTCATGTTATTTGATTTGATAAGTTAATCAAGACAAATAAACGAATAAAAATAGAATATTGGAAATTGAAGATAATGAATTTGAGGTAAAAAGTTGATTTTTATGCTTAAGGAGGGGAAAAGTAGTCTCGCCGGGAATCGAACCCGGATCTAAAGTTTAGGAAACTTCTATTCTATCCGTTGAACTACAAGACCAACTACATTCTTTTATGGATTGGCAAAAATATAATCTTTTTGCTAATCTGACAAATATTTTCAGCAGTAAAGTAAAGTATTACTACGACAATGCACAAACTCATATGATAAAAATGGTATGTGATACGGTTAAAACAACCACATTCACATACCATTATATTTAATGTAGGAAAAGAGACAAATTACTATCTTACATCAATCTTTATATTATCGCTACCTATACGAACAATATATACACCACTTGTAAGATTGCTGATTGAAGCAAATCCATCAACATTATCATTATAACAACAAACACCACTTATCGAATAAATTTGTACAAGCACATTCTGATTTGTTCGGATATTGATTTTTCCTTTAGCGCCATAAACCTGAACATCTTTTAATCCATCTGATATTATTTCATTTGAAACGACATCATGATTTGAGTAATAAAAAACTTGCATGCGTTCCATTTCCCATTCCTGAGAATCAACATCTATAAAATATTCGGAAACTTTCTTATGTTCTCCATTTTCTTCAACTCTTTTATATCCATTATTATAATACCAGTTATTAATATTTTCATCCCAATGTCCATAAACATTGTATGTTGTTACGGTATTACCGGAAACAATTGTTCTATAATCCTGTATTTGCCCGGAAAATGCAACCCAATTTTTCTCAGATTCATCTAAACGGTAATATAAATAATAATCCATATCGTCATCTTTTACATATTCATATTTCTGAGAATAATCCAACACCCAGTTTTTCTTATCGGGAGAAACGTAATTTATATTTTCCTCTATATTTTTATTACCTTCTTTTATATACCTATAAATAAATTTCTTGTAACTCTGAATATTTTCATAACCGTCATAATCGGTTCTTATGGCTTCATATTCATTATCATTTTTATAAGAATAATCTGTTTCAAAATTCAAACAATATTTTCCATCATTATTTTCGTTGTATTTAAAAGACTTATAATTCAACAATCGTCCATTTTCATCAAAAGTTTTATCAGCCTTTAATTGGGTTGTAAATAAATCTCCAGTATCTTTATTAATTGTAGTGTCTGTCCTAAGAATCTCATGAGTATATTCATCTTTATAAAAAGTTTTCTCAGATACAGAAAGACTTTGCTGATAATCTTCGGTTTTATACCAGCGTTCTGTCAACCTATTTTGCGAGTCATATTTATAGTATCCCATATTTCTGCTATATGGATCTTTTATATCTTCAGAATAATAGCTTTTAACAATCTCTGAATACTGAGTTATAAATCCTTGTTCATTATACACCTTTTTAGATGATAAATCCAAAACCACTTCGCTTCCATTCCAAGATTTCTTCTCTTCAAAAACAGAATTTCCCCATTTGTCATATGCAGTAATTATTGAGTACTTCAAGTAATGCTTGCCCGTTTTTGAATCATAACCATACATTTCATATTTAATCGGACGCTCAGAACTGTCATATTCATAAACCATTCTATTATACATTATTCCGTCTTCCCAATACTCATTACCATATGTTTTGAGTTTTCCATCAGGAAAATACGACCTCAATGTTTGAGAAACCAAATTGAAACCATTATCATCCCACTCTTCGAATTTATAGCTTATTTCTCTATTGTTTGTATCATACGCATACAATTCCCTGGAATCATTTTCAAAGGTTATTCCGTTCCATTCTTGGTACAGAATTTCACTTCTCAAATTATCTTGATTATATTTATACGTTTGCTGATTATCAAATTTCCATTTTCCTTGTTCTAATTCATACCCCTTTACCGTCTTAATTTTTCCTGAATTATCATAAAAATAAACGTATTTTTTGGAAAGTTCATTATTGTCATCATAATAATAAACACTATCCAACAACTCCAAAGTAGCCTTAAATTGAATATCACGATTTATATGAACACCCAACCTTAACTCATTCTTTCTAATGACTTCTTCCAATGATGGAATACCTTCTGTTTTAACAAATCCTTCAACCTGATTATCCAACAAGTGATTATGAGAGGACTGAGAAAACACAGTTGTTGAGCTGAAAATACTCAACAAAAGAATATACAAACAATCATGTTTCATAATAACTAAAATTTAAAAGTTAAACAAAATACAAACAGAAATTTATCCTTTACAACAAAAATACACAAATATCTATTAAACAATCACTATTTATCACAATTGTTTTATCAAATAAATTAGAAATTGTTACTATTACATGTAAATTATTCAAACAGGCTCTGCATTACCGACAAAGATTTTATTTCATTGAAATCCGGTATATGCAACCTGTAGTATTCAAATATTCGGTTAATAATATTCACCCTTTCATAGCGGGAAAAACCATACAACGACATATTCTCGAAACTCATACGCAAAAGACGGCTGAATACACGGCTTTCCTGCTGCGACAGAAAGTGACGGTGCTGAGGCGGAAGCAGTGTAAACTCTCCGTTAAGCAAATCGAAATAACTGTCTTCTTTTTGCAATTCGGTGTTAGGATATATTCCAAGATAATGCAGAAGATTAAAAAGGAAAACTATATGGAAATTCGCAATACCGTCTTCTGTTGCCTCAAGGGATACTATGGAATTATACAGATAATTGAACAGGGAATTGTCCGGTTCCGGATTCTTTAATGTACGATAAAGCACTTCGGCAAGAAACAAAGCCAATATATTTTTCACCGGATGGCAAAAAACATCAGATTGAGGGAAGCAGAATCTGCACTCTTTCACTTTATGCACGTCGCGCTTGGGCATATGCTCTACATCCATATCCAAAACAGCCAAAGGCATGAAAAGAGCTTTCGAAGCTGCTGCCTTCTTACTTTTTCCTCTTGGAACCATATATGAGGCACGTCCGAATTCCTCTGTATATACAGAAACTATAGAATAATTATCTTTATAAGGAATAGAATGCAAAACTATTCCTCTTGTTTTGTATTGCATATTTCTTTCTCTTTTTATAAGAACAAAGATAAATCGTTTCGTGTTATATTATTGAAAACTTCAATATATTATTATATGATTGATTTAACAACACCATCATTACTGTTCTCGGCAATATCTTTAATATTACTTGCCTATACGAACCGTTTCCTTGCTTATACAAATGTAATACGTACTTTAGTGGAGAAACACCGGAAAGAGAAAGACCCACATGATATTGCACAAATAGCAAATCTCAGGAAACGCCTTTCACTTATCCGGGCAATGCAGATTTTTGGAATAACAAGTCTGCTATTATGTGTGGTCGCAATGTTTTTTGTTTATATTTCAATTCAAATTGTTGCTGCCTGGATATTTGGCATAGCTTTGCTTTCATTGGCAGTTTCCCTAGGGCTATGTATCTGGGAAATAAATATTTCCGTCAAAGCTTTAGACATACATTTGAAAGAGTTAAGTTGTAAATAGAAGTTAAAAAGATGCTTTTTCGCAATTTTTCCTCTAAAATATTTTGGTAGTTTTAAAAAACCTCTTACCTTTGCACTCGCAATCGAAAGGAAAACAACTCCTAACGAAAGCAACAAAGTTAAAGCGAAAGCTTAAGAGAACTTTGAAATGATGGCCCATTCGTCTATCGGCTAGGACGCAAGATTTTCATTCTTGAAAGAGGGGTTCGATTCCCCTATGGGCTACAATAATCACGATTAAAGAATTTAAAGGAGAAAGATCTTAAAATGGCAAATCATAAGTCATCAATCAAGAGAATCAGACAGACAAACGCAAAGCGTCTGCATAACAGATATTATGCTAAGACTGCTCGTAACGCAATGCGTGTTTTGCGTGCTACTGAGGATCAGAACGAAGCTCAAACTTTGTTCCCTAAAGTATGCTCAATGTTAGATAAGTTGGCTAAAAAGCATGTTATTCACAAAAACAAAGCTGGCAACTTGAAATCTAAGTTGGCTAAGCATGTGAATTCATTGGCTAAATAAGTAGTAATACTTAGAAGATATAAAACTGATTTATTCAGTTATTAGGATGGCCCATTCGTCTATCGGCTAGGACGCAAGATTTTCATTCTTGAAAGAGGGGTTCGATTCCCCTATGGGCTACGAAAAAGGAGTTACATTGATTAATGTAACTCCTTTTTTCGTATATGCACATGTCACAAAGCAAATAGGACTTTTCCCATCCATACAATTGTGAATAAAAAAGTTATTGAGTTTTTTAGCCATTTTTTTACAATGCATAATAAGTGCAATATCGATAAAAATCCGTATTTTTGTTACATAAATCAGATTATTGATAAAAAACAATTATAAGCTCATGAGTGAAGAAATAAAGAATACAGCCGGTGAATACTCAGCCGGTAGTATTCAAGTACTTGAAGGGTTGGAAGCAGTTCGCAAAAGACCTGCTATGTATATTGGAGATATCAGTGAAAAAGGTCTGCATCATTTGGTGTATGAAGTTGTGGACAACTCTATTGACGAAGCATTGGCGGGTTATTGTACTCAAGTGGATGTTGTAATCAATGAGGATAATTCAATCACCGTAACAGATGATGGTCGAGGTATCCCGGTTGATATTCATGAGAAAGAAGGCAAATCTGCTTTGGAAGTTGTTTTGACTGTACTTCATGCCGGAGGTAAATTCGACAAAGGCACATATAAAGTTTCCGGAGGTTTGCACGGTGTTGGTGTATCTTGTGTGAACGCACTGTCAACATATCTAAAGGCTGAAGTTCGCCGAAACGGTAAAGTTTATATGCAGGAGTTCTCTTGCGGTAAACCATTGCACGATGTTGAAGTGATTGGTGACGCTGATAGTACAGGTACTACTATCTCTTTCAAACCGGACGGAAGTATTTTCACTGTTACTGAATACAAATACGATATTTTGGCAACTCGTTTGCGCGAATTGGCTTTCTTGAATGCCGGCGTAACATTGAAACTTACAGATAAACGAGTTGTTAAGGATAATGGAGAATACAAATCAGAAGTATTCTGCTCTCAGGAAGGTCTGAAAGAATTTGTACGTTATATCGACCGCTCAAAAGATAAACTTATCCAGGATGTAATTCATATTGTAACAGAAAAGCAGGGAATTCCTGTTGAAGTTGCTATGACATACAATACTTCATATAATGAGAGTGTTTTCTCTTATGTGAATGATATCAACACAATTGAAGGAGGTACACATCTTGCAGGTTTCCGCCGCGGACTTACACGTACGTTGAAGAAATATGCAGAAGATTCAAAGCTTCTTGAAAAGGCTAAAGTTGAAATCCAGGGTGATGATTTCCGTGAAGGTCTTACAGCTGTTATCTCAATTAAGGTTGCAGAACCTCAGTTTGAAGGACAGACAAAGACAAAATTGGGTAATAGCGAAGTTACCGGAGCAGTTGACCAGGCAATCGGTGAAGCTTTAGGTTATTATCTTGAAGAACATCCTAAAGAAGCCAAGGCTATCGTTGACAAGGTTATTCTTGCTGCCCAGGCTCGCCATGCTGCACGTAAAGCTAGAGAGTTGGTGCAACGTAAATCACCTATGACAGGAGGCGGACTCCCAGGTAAACTGGCAGACTGCTCATCTAAAGACCCTGCATTATGTGAGTTGTTCCTTGTCGAGGGAGATTCTGCGGGTGGTACTGCAAAACAGGGACGTGACCGCAACTTCCAGGCGATTCTTCCTTTGCGTGGTAAGATTCTGAATGTGGAAAAAGCTATGGACCACAAAGTGTTCGAAAGCGAAGAAATACAGAATATATTCCGTGCAATGGGTGTTACTGTCGGTACTGAAGATGACCCTAAAGCGTTGAACCTTGAGAAGATTCGTTATCATAAGGTTATTATCATGACCGATGCCGATGTGGATGGTAGCCACATTGCGACTCTAATTCTGACATTCTTCTTCCGCCGTATGCGTGCATTGATTGAAAACGGATATGTATATCTGGCAACTCCTCCTTTGTACTTGTGTAAGAAAGGAAATATCGAGGAATATTGCTGGACAGATCAACAGCGCCAGGCATTTATCAACAAATATGGCGCCGGTGATGAAAAACAAATCCGTACACAGCGCTATAAAGGTTTGGGTGAAATGAACGACCATCAGCTTTGGGACACTACAATGAACCCTGAAAACCGAACATTGAAGCAGATTACTATCGACAATGCAGCAGAAGCTGACCAGATATTCTCAATGTTGATGGGTGA
This sequence comes from Parabacteroides sp., assembly GCA_034091205.1. GTDB lineage: Bacteria > Bacteroidota > Bacteroidia > Bacteroidales > Tannerellaceae > Parabacteroides. Next base: position 26,880 of record JAXDRC010000034.1, read on the forward strand.
AGATGTAGGTCCTCGTCGTGAGTTTATCGAAGAAAACGCTACATATGCAAACATTGATGCTTAATAATTAAATTATTGACAAATGAAAACGACGACGCAGATTGTACATTTATTATGTGCCTTCTGCGTTGTTTGTTTCTGTATAATACAAATATTTATGAAAATCCGTCGACCAAATATGCAGGAATTACATCAGGAAGTTGATGAATTCGTTCCTGATTCATGTACAAAAAAGATGCCAAGAATTGGTATTTCTGCAAACAGAAACAGTGAATTTCAGTCATGCATTGCAGAACAATACGTACAGGCAGTGCTAAAAGCCGGAGGAGCACCAGTTCTTATTCCGGTAATTACGGACATAGCCGCCCTTACTGCTGTTGTTGACAGTCTTGACGGCTTGCTTATGAGTGGCGGAGCTGACATAAATCCTTTGTATGTTAACGAAGAGCCAATACCACAACTTCAGGATGTTGATACATACCGAGATGAGTTTGATCTTATGCTTATCCGTCTTGCTGCAAACCGCCAGATTCCTATTATGGGTATTTGCCGAGGTCATCAGCTTATTAATGCGGCATTTGGTGGAACTTTATACCAGGATATTTACTCTCAACATAATGAACCGGTTCTGAAGCATAGCCAGAAAATGCCAAGAAACCAAGCTTCACACTCTGTGACATTAGAGGATGGAAGAAAAATCGGTGTCAATTCAATACATCATCAGTCTGTAGCTAAACTTGCTCCGGAATTTGTTGAAACTGCTGTTGCTCCTGATGGAATCAATGAAGGTATGCGTCATCAGGAAAAATATATATTCAGTGTCCAGTGGCATCCGGAACATCTCACTGACGACAATGAACCTTATTCATTACAATTATTCCAGCAGTTGGTGAAGTATGCTGAATTATATAGTAGAGCTAAAGACCTGCACAACAGAATAGTGACTATTGATTCTCATACCGACACACCTATGATTTTCCCCGGCGAGTTCAATCTCGGCAAGAAAGAAGGAGGAAAAGTTAATCTGCCATATATGGAAGAAGGCAAAATAGATGCCGTATTTATGGTTGCCTATATTCCACAGGGAAAACGCGATGACGAATCTCTTGATGCCGCCCGTAATCTTGCTATCAACCGTATAAATGAAATAAAAAGGCAGGAAAAAATTAACCCTTCCCGCATGGGAATAGCTTATTCTACAGAAGATTTGCTACATTTGAAGCGTCAGAATAAAAAAGCCGTTTTTATCGGAATCGAGAATGGTTATGCTTTAGGCAAGAATCTGCAGAATATTTCAATGTTTAAGGAAATGGGTGTTTCCTATATAACACTTTGTCATAATGGAGATAATGACATTTGTGATTCTGCCAGAGGAAAAGGAGAATGGGGAGGATTAAGTCCTTTCGGTAAGGAAGTTGTTGCGGAAATGAACAGATTGGGAATAATGATTGACTTGTCGCACGCAGCAAAATCAACTTTCTATGATGTTCTGGAATGTAGCACTGCGCCTGTCATTGCTTCTCATTCTTCTGTACGAGCTTTGTGCGACCATCCTAGAAATCTGACAGACGAACAGCTGAAAGCTATTGCCCGTAAAGGCGGAGTTGTTCAGCTATGTCTTTACAAAGGATTTATCAACAAGGATTCAGAGAAAGCTTCATTATCGGATGCTATCCGCCATTTGGAATATATGATAAATCTTATTGGCATTGACCACGTTGGTATTGGTTCAGACTTTGATGGCGATGGAGAGCTCATTGGTTGCCGCTCGACAAACGAACTTATCAACATTACAATGCGACTGCTGGAATTAGGTTATTCCGACAGTGATATTGAAAAAATCTGGGGTGGAAATCTGCTTCGGGTTATGAAGGAAGTTCAAGGAGAAGGAAAATCAAGTTAACTAAGTGGGTATTGCAAAACATAAATAATGAAACACAGAGGCACAAAGCCACAGAGGTAATATATTGAGAATAAATAAAATAAAATTCTCCGTATTCTCCGTGTCTCTGTGTTTAAATTAGTTTTGCAACATCCTCAAGATTTGAAATAAAAACTCAAAAACTCAAGATTTATGAAACTAATATATTTGATTGCTACAGCCTCTGCTTTGTTTTCATGCGGAAATACAAGCAAGACAAACTCAGAACCTGTCCAGGCAAATGTAAAGGAAACTACGGAAACTGTTCAAAATAACAACTCGTCTTTCAATGCAGACAGCGCATATTATTATATAGACAAGCAAGTTTCCTTCGGTCATAGAGTTCCAAACACACCGGAACACAAAGCTTGCGCATCATATCTGGCATCAGAATTGGAACGCCACGGAGCAAAAGTTTTCGTACAGGAAGCTAACGTGGAAGCTTATGATGGAACCAACCTAAGTATTCAGAACATTATAGGTTCATATAATCCAGAAAACAAAAACAGGATTTTGCTTTTTGCTCATTGGGACACTCGTCCATATGCTGACAAAGATACAAATCCAAAAAACTATCATACATCAATTGATGGCGCAGACGATGGAGCCAGTGGTGTTGGTGTCCTTCTGGAATTAGCAAGACAATTCAATCTGAACAAACCGGAAGTTGGTATTGATATTATATTCTTTGATGCAGAAGATTACGGAACTCCGGAATTTGTAAAAACATACAAGCCTAACACTTGGTGTCTCGGCTCACAATTCTGGGCAAAAAATCCTCATATTCCGGGATATAGCGCTAAATACGGTATCTTGCTTGATATGGTTGGTGCTAAAAATGCGGTATTCTATAAAGAATATACTTCCGTACGTTTTGCCGCACGCTATGTAGAACTGATTTGGGAAACTGCACGTAACCTAGGTTATGGAAAATATTTCATAAATGGCGATGGAGGCGCAATTGTTGACGACCATCAATATGTTATAGAAGGACGTAACATCCCTTGCGTTGACATTATAAACTATGATCCGGAAACAGAAACAGGATTTCCTTCATATCATCATACAATCAATGACAATATGAAACTTATTGACAAAGCAACTCTTCAGGCTGTAGGACATACAGTGATGGAAGTTGTTTATAAGAAGTAATGAAGGGAATAAGTTAACAAGGTAACAAGTTGACAAGGGAATAATCTTGTATCTGAAACCTTGTCAACTTGTTAACTTGTCAACTAATAAACTCAAAAACTAATAAACTCAAAAACTAACACATATGACAATTAACGAAATACAAGAAAACGTCATCGAAGAATTTTCAGCCTTTGATGACTGGATGGACAAATATGCATTGCTTATCGACTTGGGAAACTCTCTTGAGCCGCTTGATGAGAAATACAAAACAGAAAGCAATCTTATTGAAGGATGCCAGAGCCGAGTATGGCTTCAGGCAGATTATGTGGACGGTAAAATCATTTTCAAAGGAGAAAGTGATGCAGTTATCGTTAAAGGTATTGTTTCCTTGCTTATAAGTGTTTTATCAAATCACACACCACAGGAAATATTGGATTCAGACCTTCACTTTATCGAAGCTATAGGATTGAAAGAGCATTTGTCACCAACTCGCTCAAACGGACTTGTAGCTATGGTGAAACAAATGCGTCTTTATGCAATGGCTTTCCGCGCGAAAGAGCAGGAAGCTTGATTTATCAGTTTCAGAACAATGGTAATTCCAGCTGCTGAGGAAGTAGCTGGAAACTCTTTCTATGATAAGGGGTTATTCCATATTGGCGGATTGCTTCGCGATGCGCTTTTGTGGGATAACCCTTATTTTCTTTCCATGCATATTGAGGGAATTCTTCAGCTAGACGGTTCATATAGTCATCTCTGTATGTCTTTGCCAATATCGAAGCTGCAGCAATACTTAGATATTTGCCGTCGCCTTTAACCACAGTTGTATGCGGAATTCCTTCATAAGGAGTAAATCTGTTTCCGTCAATTAGCAAATGCTCCGGTTTTACTTTTAGCTGTTCAATTGCTCTGTGCATTGCCAGAAAAGAAGCTTTCAGAATGTTTATCTTATCTATCTCTTCCGGAGTAACAACACCAACAGCCCAAGCAACAGCTTCCTTCTCGATTACCGGACGCAAAGCATATCTTTTTTTCTCACTTAACTGCTTACTGTCATTTAAATCTTCGTTATGGAAGTCCGGGGGAAGAATTACTGCAGCCGCATAAACAGCACCGGCAAGACAACCGCGTCCCGCCTCATCACATCCGGCTTCTATAACACCGAAATTCATATATGGGGATAACATATGGTAATAGTTATTTATTAGGAGTTAAGAAGTGGAGGAGTTAAGTAGTCAAGTAGGAAAACATCTTCTTAACCACTTAACTACTTGACTCCTTGACTACTCCACTCCTCTGTCAAAACATCTTCCTGACTCTTTCTATTCCTGCAGCCAGCACATCTATTTCTTCTTTCGTATTGTAGAAAGAGAATGAAGCGCGCACTGTTCCTTCAATTCCTAAGGCTTGCATCAAAGGCTGCGCACAATGATGTCCCGTACGCACTGCGATACCAAGTCTGTCAAGAAGCATTCCCATATCGTAATGATGAATATTTCCGACAAGGAACGATAAAACACCACTCTTCTCGCGAGCCTGACCGAAAATTCTCATGCCTTCTATTGCTGAAAGCTTCTCTGTTGCATATCTCAGCAATTCATGCTCGTAGGCTTCGATTTCTTTCATTCCTATATTATTTACATATCGCAAAGCTTCAGCCAAAGCAGTGCTTCCAATATAATCCGGAGTTCCGGCTTCAAACTTGAACGGAAGTTCGTTGAATGTTGTCTTCTCAAACGAAACTGTAGCAATCATCTCACCACCGCCCTGATATGGAGGCAACTTGTCCAGCCATTCTTCTTTACCGTAAAGAACTCCAATTCCTGTCGGCCCATAAATCTTGTGACCGGAGAAAACATAAAACTCCGCATCCAAATCCTGAACGTTAACCGGAATATGAGGGACAGACTGTGCTCCGTCCACCAAAACAGGAACATTATGTTCGTGAGCAATCTCGATTATTTCCTTTACGGGATTGACAGTTCCCAAAACATTTGATACATGAGCAACAGAAACCAGCCTTGTCTTTTCAGAAAACAAAGATTTATATGCCTCAATATCCAACTCTCCTATTTCGTTCATCGGAATAACTTTCAGCGATATACCTTTCTTTGCAGCCTGAATCTGCCATGGGACTATATTGGAATGATGTTCCATAACGGAAACAATTACTTCATCACCTTCAGAAACACATTCGTCGCAAAAGCTTGATGCTATCAGATTTATTGATTCAGTTGTTCCGCGGGTAAAAATAATCTCATTAGATGAGCGAGCATTCAGAAAATTCTGCACAGTCTTGCGAGCCTCCTCATGAGCTTCCGTAGCTGCCTGACTGAGGAAATGAACTCCGCGGTGAATGTTAGCATTTTCATTATAATAGCCATGTTCTATTTTCTCCACAACGCAGCGAGGTTTCTGAGTTGTCGCACCATTGTCAAGATAAATCAAAGGCTTGTTGTAAACAGTTTTCGACAAGATAGGAAAATCCTGTCTGATAGCATTTATATCTAACATAATTATACTTTAACTTCGTTGTAGTTATAACATTGTGCAAAGATACAATGTTTATTCCCTATTGACACTTTACAAGATATTAATTCTTCCTTTTTAGTCTGTTATAAAAAGTATACATTTACAAGTAATAAATACATTCAGTTCAATAACAGTTAACACGTATTTTATATATTTGCATATAAACATTTTACAAGTTCTACTTTTAATTAATAAAGATAGAAAAACCACCTTATTCTAATAATAATGAAAAAAGCATTTATTCAATTACATATTGCAATTCTGCTAGCAGGATGTTCCGGAATATTAGGCAATCTTATTTCACTGGATGCCGTTCTCATAACATGGTATAGAATGTTGCTGGCAGGACTGATGCTTATAATAATACTATATATAAAAGGAAACAAACCGATAATACAGAAAAACGAATGGCGTGAGCTGAGCGTAGGACTTTTGCTTGCCCTTCATTGGATATTTTTCTATGGCAGCATCAAATACGCCAATGTTTCTATTGGAGTTATATGTTTTTGTCTGTCCAGTTTTTTCACGGCAATCATATCTCCAATGCTTAACCGTCAAAAAATATCGTGGACGGAATTATTGCTTAGTTCACTGACATTGTTTGGTATTTCTCTTATATTCCAGTTTGACAGTTCATATCGTATCGGAATAGGTTTCGGTGTTGTTTCATCTCTACTGTTCGCTTTCTACGCTATACTCAACGAAAGATTAAGTGCATCACGCAACGCAGTCAGGACAACAGCCTTACAAATGATTGGCGGATTCACCGGCCTGAGCGTACTGTTACTTCCGGTATATATCATGAACGTCCGGCATGCTACATATTTGCCGACAATAAATGATTTTTGCTTCCTTTTCCTGCTGGCTTTCGGATGTACGGTATGTATGTGTTTTCTTTTGAATAATGCACAAAAAGAAATAAGCGCATTTACCGTCAGTCTAAGTTTTAATCTGGAACCTGTCTATAGTATTTTGCTGGCAATTATTCTTTTCAAGGAAAACAAAATGTTTGGAACAGCTTTCTATGCTGGCCTTTCGTTGATTATGTTATCTTTAGTATTACAAATGTTCCGGTTGGTTTATAATAAAAACAAAAAATTTAGATAATTAAATCGGGAACAATTCAATTGAATTAAAGAACAATAAAGTCTAAACCAAGGCTGGTTATATTATATCCACATTTATTTGATATGCGCGGTCAATAAGAATATAGTTGTAGTTTCTCAATTTACATTGTTCCAGATTATATACATTGGATTTGATCATATCATCAGCAGCAATGTCTGTAGATAATCTTTTCTCAATCACACTTTCGTTTTTCACAATATCCGCAAAGTGTTTTCTTATATATTCCTCACTAAATATCAAACATATATATTTTATATCTCGCAGACAATCATCTGTAAAGTCTTTTTCCCAGCCAAACGGTATATAGCATCCTTCAACTATCAGGTTCTGCCCGTTTTCAACACAAGTCTTTATAATTTCACGTACAACAGGCCACAGAAAATCTGTCAGGATTGAATTCGGGCTTTCTGGTGACAGACTTGTCTGTCCGCTCCTGATAAGTCCCATTTTCAGATGGTCTATTGACAGATAGGGATATTTGTATTTCTCCAACAGTCTTTGTGCAAACAAGGTTTTTCCCGTATGCGTGCCACCAGCAATCAAAATAATCATAATTAATATATATTAGTAACTATTGTTGTCTTAAAAAGTAAAGAATGAGTCTATATTTTGAGATATTCATTTCATGCCACAAGCCTGCATTATATTTCCGCTTCTTGGATTGTTCCTACCATATGCAAAATCCATTCCGCACGTTCTTTGGGAGATAAAAAAGGCACATTGATAGTTTCATATCCAAAATTCTCATAAGTATCCTTTATTATGAGATATGTCTTTTGAGCCTCTTCCTGATCCTGTTTCCTCTCTGAATCATTCATATAAATTTCTTTCCAGAAAGGAAACAGGAAAATCTTGGTGTTATACTTATATCGATTTGCTGTCTCTATCATATCATCTGTTACAGGTATATTGACAAGACGTGCATATCCGAGCGTATCAATGATTCCCCTGTCAAAGAAACAAGTCTTGTCAACATGGGCAAATTCTTCAAAATCCAAAATAGACTTAAAAAACATCAGGTTCGCGTATCTTACTGTATTCATCCATGGAAGAGCATCACCACCTGTCCAGACCTGCTTCTTGATAATTTCTCTCGCCACCTCATTTACAGTCAGATAACCCATATTCTTCAATATTTCAAGAACCGTTGACTTGCCACTTCCCGGTCCTCCTGTAAATATGTAGAAATTCCTATTTTCCATATATTCTTTCACATTAAAAGAGTTGCTTATATACAATATAATTCACAAGGTTTCCCTGTTGATTCATGTTCGACGTTAATTGATATTTTCAGCTGAACTTTCTTTTGATTTCCTATACATGATAAATCAACATTCTCTATTACATGACAACCATTAGTTTCACATATTTTATCAAATTCTATATGTTTCTTTCCTTTTTCTGCTATTCCGTGAGAGTCTATAATAATAAAAAGCGGTTTCTTTTCTAAAATAACAATAAGAACTTCTTTCGACAGAAAAGTTTCTGTATCGAAATACTTATCCGTTCCATATTCATTTCTTTCCAGATTGGCTGTATGTAGTATTAAAGCCATATTTTCAAGAGAGTCGATACTTTGAAATTCATCCAATCGAGGCATACCGGAACGACAGTCTAGTATAATGGCAATAATATTGTATTCGGATTTTTCTGGTACAGTAGTGTAGCAATCCAAATGCGTTCCTACATGTCCTCTTGCTCCTATCCTGTCAGACTGAGCAGCAGCCCATTGAATAGCTGGAGAATCATCTTTTAATTTTATATGTAATTGATCCATAGTTATGTTTACTTTTATTTAATAGTTCATCATATATCTCAACATAAAAACAAAGATAATAATTCCTGATGAAAAAAGTTATTCCTTATAACTATATATACTATTTGAGAAAAAATTGAAGATGACACAAAAGGATTATAAAAAATTCTCTACCTGTTATTGTTATTTTATCCAATCATCATTACATTTAAGATTTAATATTAAACATTTAGCAAAAGACAAGATGGCAAATAAAAATTATACAGTTGGAGAGTTGATATATAATGCTGAAATATATGACGGGTTAAACACATTTCTGGATGATTTGGTATTTTACAAAAAATGGTTACCCAAAAATAAAGATGCAAAAATCCTTGAACTTTGTTGTGGTACAGGGCGTCTTACAATACCTATAGCAAAAGAAGGATATGATATAACTGGAGTTGATTATACTTCTTCTATGCTTAATCAAGCAATAATAAAAGCAAAAGAAGAACAGCTTTCAATAAAATTTTTACAAAAAGATATCAGAATACTGGATTTGGGAATGAAATTCGATTTTATTTTTATTCCTTTTAATTCTATTCATCATTTATACAAAAACGAAGATTTATTTAAGGTTTTAGAAATGGTTAAGAAACATCTCCAAAAAAACGGAATTTTTCTATTGGATTGTTTCAATCCTAATATTCGATTTATTGTTCACGGAGAAAAAAACAAAGAAACAACGGCTGAATATATCACTGATGACGGACGGAAAGTTATGATAAAGCAAACAATGTTTTACGAAAGCGCAACTCAAATCAACCGTATAAAATGGCATTATTATATAAATGACGTGTTTCATTCAATTCAAGATTTAGATATGCGGATGTATTTTCCACAAGAACTGGATTTCTATTTAGAATGTTCCGGATTTAATATCATTCATAAGTTCGGAAGTTTTAAAGAAGATGATTTTTGTGATGATTCAGAAAAACAGATATATGTTTTGTCTTTAAAAGAGTAGTTAGATAAAACAACTGCCGAATTATAGTACATGAAGACGAGCGGGAACAAATTGGGAACATACACAAAAAAAGAAAAGAGTTAAGTATTTGGGCTTCAAATCTTAACTCTTTTTTCTTGTACCCAGAGCCGGGATCGAACCGGCATGGAAGTGAATCCACTGGTGTTTGAGACCAGCGCGTCTACCAATTCCGCCATCTGGGCATTTGCTTTATTTCTCAAATGCGATGCAAAGGTAGTGATTATTTTTGAATGCGCAAACTTTTCACAAACTTTTTTGTCAAATAAAAAGAATTATGCAGTCAAAACACAAAATTCAGCTTTTCCTTACACAAAACACAACATGAGGGATCACCTCTCCCCGGTAATATTTTACCATCGAGCCAACAATATGCATTCCATTGCGAATGGCTACATTTTGCGATGCAATATTATTATCTCTGATTATTGAATACAAAGTGTCAAACTGCAATTTCTCAAATCCATATTCCCGACAAGCCATTGCTGCTTCTGTAGCGTAACCTTTATGCCAATATTTATATGCAAACAAATATCCTATTTCAGGCACCAATTCATTATTGTATTCCTGCATAGTTATTCCACATTGACCTATCATTTCGCCAGTATCTTTTTTCAGAACAGCCCACAACCCGAATCCGAAATCCTTATAGCGTTGGAGTTGTTTCTGCATCCATTGTTCTGTCTCTTCCTCGTTGAAAGCTCCATTATAAGCATACATTACTTTATCATCACGTAAAATAGAGGACAGAGAATCCATATCGGAAATCCTCATTTCACGCAAAAGCAATCTTGAAGTTTCTAAAATAATATGCTCCATAATCTTCTCTATTTTATTATACAAAAGAAATAGAATAATTATAAAAACAAAAGATAATTGACATAATTATCTGCCAAGCATTTATGCATCTACTCCTTTTTATCCCATTATCCATTTGCCAATCTTGCCAGATTTTCTAACAATGTAAACAAATCCCCAAGTAACCGACAATAATAATATAGTACATAATATCATTTTTACCATTGTGTGCAAAGGCAATGATTCTACAAGCATATAACAAGGACCAAGGAAAAGATAGTGAGACATCCATATCCCGAACGTACATGTAGAAATACTAACAGAAAAGCGTCTTATAATAACTGAACTAAACTGAATTTTCCTAACAACAAGAAAAACAGGTAGAGTCATCATCAAAACATTCGGGGAACAATAAGTAAAGAACAGCTCTACAAGTTCAGCAGGTTGTCCAGGCACTGCCGTAACGGATTTAAAACCAAAGAATGTAATACAATATCCAACAACAAACGCAGGAACACCAACAACAGCAAGTTTGCTCCAACTGAAATTAACATCATTGTTTACAATATAATACCCCAGCAACAGATATCCGTTAAATCCGGCAAAATAATACAAAAGGCCAAACTCATTCCAGGAACATGTTCCCCAAAGATCTTTTGTCAGATATTCCCTTAAATATGGAATAAAAAGAGATATAAACCAAAGGAACAAAAACACCTGCTGTTCCTTTATCGACGCTTGTTTGATCCACGCTGAAAATATTGGCATATAAAGATATAATCCTATAAGCAGATAAACATACCACATCTGTACTGCCAGCATAGAAAAATTGAAAGGAATCATAAGTATGTTATGCAAAGCTCCAGAAAAAGACTGGTCTGGTTCTGCCCAGGCAAAAAAATCATTAATTACTGTAGGCGATAGTCTTAACACCCCGGTTATCCACGGAAACAAGTTATACAGAACAGACCATATTATAAAAGGGACAATAAGTCTTGTCAGACGTTTTTTATAAAATGCAGAAATATTCTGCCTTACAGGCAAAAGCAATGCACCAGTCACCATTACAAACAAAGGTATAGCCGGACGCATAAACGAACCATAAAAACTACCCCAAAGATTATACCACGGTTCAGACCGCTCTGCCGGAGTTACATTATCCGTACAATGTACTGCTATCATCATAAAAATAGCAATAAACTTCACAAAGTCAAGCCATACAATTCGCTTGTCGTTTTTATCAATCAATAATTCATCCATACTACTTTTTTACACAAAAGTAAAGGCTACGAGATTTATGATTTTTGACATATATCAAAAACGCTTTCTAGTATTTTTACTTTTCAGCCCTGATTCTGCTCAACGTAGATATAGATATACCAAGGAAAGATGCTATATAACCTAAGTTAACCCTCTGACAGATATCCGGAAATCTCTTCAAAAGAACATTATATCGTTCTTTTGCCGTCATAGTAAGGTTATCTATCCTTACACATTGCAATGAAAGCAGACATTCTTGATGAACTATCCGCCCCCAATTTGCTATTTCAATATTTGTATCATACAATTTATTCAATACACTTATCGGTATTGAATAAGCCAAAGTTGGCTCAACTGTTTCAACATATTCAAACCCCGCTTTATTATGATACAAACATAATAAACCAAAAGTGATATCACCTTCCTTGGAAAACCAAGTCGTATGTTCATCCCCGTTTACAAGACAATATGAACGAGTCAGTCCCCTTTCAATGAAATAAACATTTCTATCTATAATACCACCTCTTATTATCAAATGCTTTGCAGGAAAATTATGAATCGTAAAATTATCAGTAAGCTGACTGACAGAATCGTCAGATACAGGATAATATCTTCTAATTGATTTTATAATATTTTGGAAAGGCATAATCTACACAATAATAACAGAAGTATTAGATATATACAAAAAAACTAAAGGCTAGAAATCCTACAGTTAGATTTCTAGCCCTAAAAATGTACCCAGAGCCGGGATCGAACCGGCATGGAAGTGAATCCACTGGTGTTTGAGACCAGCGCGTCTACCAATTCCGCCATCTGGGCATTTGCTTTATTTCTCAAATGCGTTGCAAAGGTAGTGATTATTTTTGAATACACAAATATTTTGGAAAGATTTTTGAAGAAAAATATATAGATACAATCATAATTAATATCAATTCTTATTTGGATATAAATACAAGTTCATACAATATCTTGTAACCTACAATACTTATAAATAAGCATTGTAGGACATGACAAATAGTTTTACCTTTGTAAAGATAATAGTATTAACAATATTAATATTCAACATTTATACCATGAAAATAGATCACATCGCAATTTGGGCGGAAGACATAGATTTACTATGTGAGTTTTATACAAAGTATTTTGATTGCAACTACGGTAACAAATACATAAATATAAAAAGGAATTTCTCTTCACGCTTTATTACCTTTAGTAATGGAGATACACGAATTGAAATCATGAATATCCCTGATATAAAGGACTCTCAAAATAAAGGATATTTAAGTGGTCTAGCACATATTGCAATTTCAGTAGGTAGTAGAGATGCTGTAGAAAACATTACAGAAAAATTGCGAAAAGATGGATATACCATATTGAGTGAGCCAAGACTTAGCGGAGACGGTTATTATGAAAGTGCATTTGCTGATCCAGAAGGAAATTATGTAGAATTATTGGCATAAACATTTTAAATTAAAATTCCAGACATATTCGTATTCATGAAAAAGTTTTTTCATATATATGGAATTTATTTTTCATAATATATGAAAATACTTTTTCATAATATATGGAAAAAATTTTCCAACATCAAAAAATATACTGAAAATGTAATCCTCTGATTAGCATCTAATTAATAGAAACTCTATATCTATAGATAAATATCCATAATTCTTTATTACATAAATCAGAAATAAAAAAGCAAGAAATACATTTTCATGCCGATTTTACATCTAAAAAAATCAATCACAGGGTTAAACAAATACAACCACATCCAACACTTATTAAGCAGCAGAAACATAAATAGAATATAAAAAACAAAAGTTTTTCAAATCATGGAATAATTACAAGATAATTTCGTTAGATTTGTAATATGTATAATTAATCCTTGATATTACTATGACAGATAATTATTGCGTTATCATGTGTGGAGGCATAGGAAGCAGGTTCTGGCCATTCAGCAGAGAAAACCATCCGAAACAATTTCTTGATTTTTTCGGTACAGGACGCTCCCTTTTACAGATTACTGTTGACCGATTCAAAAAAATACTACCGGTTGAAAATATTTATATTGTCACAAACGAGCGCTATGCCCAAATCATAAAAGAGCAGTTGCCTGAAATTAACGACTCACAAGTTCTGCTTGAGCCGGCTCGCCGCAACACAGCTCCTTGTATTGCATATGCGTCTTATCGAATAAAAGCCTGCAATCCGAACGCAAACATAGTTGTTGCTCCGATTGACCATCTGATTATCCGCGAAGATGTTTTCCTGGAAGATGTCAAGAAGGCTTTGGATTTCGTTAAGACAAACAAGGCTCTCGTAACTTTAGGAATCAAACCTAACCGCCCGGAAACTGCATACGGATATATCCAAAGCAGTGAAAAAATGGTTGGAGAATTCACAAAGGTGAAGACATTCACAGAAAAGCCGAACCTTGAGCTTGCCAAGATTTTCTATGAGAGTGGCGAGTTTTTCTGGAATTCCGGTATGTTTATATGGAATGTCGACACTATATTGGAAGCACTCGGAAAATATCTCCCTGACGTTGCTCAGTGCATGGATTTGGGAAAAGACATTTTCAACACCGAAGAGGAAAAAGCATTTATCGATAAACACTTCCCATATTGCCCGAATATTTCAATCGACTATGGCGTGATGGAAAAAGCGGACAACGTCTATATGCTATGCGTAGATTTCGGTTGGGCCGACCTTGGAACATGGGGTTCAATCTATGATATGGCAGAAAAGGATGAAAATGGAAATACGGCTTTGTTCAAAACTGAAACATTGCAATACGAAAGCAACGGAAATGTTGTTGCTGTGGCAAATCCTAACAGACTTGTTGTTATGCAAGGGCTCAACGATTATATCGTTGCAGAATCAGGAAACGTCCTGCTGATATGCAAAAGAGACGAAGAAGAAAGAATCAAACAATATATGGCTGATGCATTGATGAAATACGGAAAAGAATTTTCATAACCGGAAATCACCATAGTTTTTTAATTATTCAAGTTTCGCAAGCTCAACTTTCAGGAGTTAAAGGAGTTATATGGAGTTATGGCTATGCTTCGCAAAGCCAGGAAGTTAAAAGCCGATAGATTTTAGATACAAATAGTATTGGCATTTAACTCCTATAACTCCTTTTTTAACTCCTGTAACTCCATAACTTATAACACATGCGAAACTTAAGTTAATTACAGAAGCACAGAAAATACGGAACAGCAATTCGCCTTCGGGCAATATCCGTAATTTCTGTGCTTCTGTTTTTTATCGAATTTCCGGAGTTGAAACGTCTTTCTTATATTTTCCACCCAACAATATAACTGTGGAATCTTTCCCGAAAATACTATCTGCCTTATTTGCCAAAGAATCAATTGAAGCTATTTCAAAATTCTTAGGCAGCGTATCTATTGGTGCAAGCTTTGCCTGCGTTTTCTTTTCTTTAGGACGCTTAATAATGTCAGGCAATGGCAAGTTTTCTTCTGAATATTTGCGGGAAGAATACTTCTCTCCCATCGGCAAAACATTTTCCGGATGAGCCTCGCGATAAGCACGCTGCTTTTGCTGCAAGGCAAGAGTAGGCATTTGGTCATACACTTTATGAGCTGTAGCCTTCTTGCGGTTCTTTACTTTCTGACGATAAACAGGATCAAAGCTGTATGCCAGCAAGGCTGCAATGCTGAATGAAAGCCCGTCGGCTCCGGGCATAACCATACTCTTAGCCTGCTTGTCCCTGTCGAAAGCAGAGAAACGCATAGCATCACAAGGGTCCAAATCCTGTCCGAAACGCCAGAAAACCTGAGGAGGCAAATCTTTAAGCGCAACAAGATAATGTGTGGTATCTTTTTCTTTCTTTATATACTCGGAGAAATCCTTGGATATGACAAAGTTTTTCGCCGGCGCCATCTTCATGGTTCCGAGCGGTGATTTGTCAACATTCAGCAATCGTCCTTCCTTAATTGCTTGCTGTGTTTCGAAATTAAGGCGCAAAGTGTCCTTCCCCGACAATATATTTGCCAGCCACAACGAGTCTTCCTTGCTCCACACTTGGGAATGCACAAGCGCCGGAAAAGCTACAATCAAAAGAAACAATATACTGATTCCACCTTTCATGGAAGCAAATATATACAATCAGGTGTAATCTGATATTGATAAGGATTCGTTATTAGCCTGATTTAACTCTACAAATAAACCTGGAACAATTATTCACTATTAATTCAATGTTTAAACAAAAATAAAGAAAGCAGAAACCTCTGATTCATGTTAATAGACAAAGTATATGAGGCTTTTAACATTTACCATAAATATCCGCAAGTCAAGCAGATAGAGAATAAATTAACATTTAAAGGAGCCATTTTTCACATTTATTATGTAAATATTCAAACAAAAGACGCGTTATTTGCCATAGATATCAGAGAAAGGGGAAAAGGATGAAAAAGTCAACAATTTGGTTACTTGCAACAGTGATGGCGTTTGCATTTGCTGGACTTCTGTACTTACAGGTAAACTATGTAAGTATAATTATGAAAACCAGAAGCGAGCAGTTCAATGAAACTGTAAAACGCAGTATGCTTCAAGTATCAAAAAGCCTGGAGTTGGATGAAACGAAAAAATATCTGGAAGACGATATCAACCGCGGACAGCACAATTTTATGTATCGTAAAGATGTTAATTCCGCATCATTAGGGCAAATCATAAACGAAGAAAAATATCAGCTTCAAATAACTGATTCAAACGGAGGTGTACAGCAGATCGAGCTCCAAAGCTTCAGCAGCCAGAAATTCACTCCACGCTCTGCACTTTCCCAGCAGCCTACAAATGATATCATAACAACTTCAAAAGATTTGCAGCAAACCCTGAAAAGAAGATACCAATATCAGGGAGGTTTGATAGAAGAAGTAATATATAATATATTGCACACTGCAAACCTGAAACCTATTCAAGAGCGAGTAGACTTTAAAAAGTTAAATAATTATTTAAAAACAGAATTTATTAACAATGGATTGAACTTACCATTCATATTTTCTGTTATTAATAAAGACGGGAATGTAGTTTATCAAAGTGAAGACTCAGGCAAAAAGCCGCTTCCTTCGGACGTTATAACCCAGGTTTTATTTCCGAATGATCCGCCATCACGACAGAATTATCTGAAAGTATATTTCCCGACAAAAGGTGATTATCTTAGAAGCAGCATCACATTCATTGTGCCTTCGGTCATATTCTCGATGCTTATTCTTGTCACTTTTATTTTCACAATATTCATTGTGTTCCGCCAAAAGCGTTTGTCGGAAATGAAAAACGATTTCATCAACAATATGACACACGAGTTGAAAACTCCTGTTTCAACCATTTCACTGGCAGCGCAGATGCTAAAAGACTCGGATATAACAAAGAGTCCGGACGTGTTCAGACATATATCCGGTGTTATAAACGACGAGACAAAGCGCTTGAGCTTCCTTGTTGAAAAGGTTCTCCAGATGTCGTTGTTCGAACGTCAGAAAGCGACTCTTAAGCTGAAGGAAATCGATGCCAACGATTTGCTGGTCAACATTGCAAACACTTTTGCCCTGAAAGTGGAGAAATATGGAGGCAAGCTTGATATTGACCTTCAGGCAGAAGATTCGGCTATCTATGTTGATGAAATGCACATTACAAATGTATTGTTTAATTTGATGGATAATGCCGTAAAATACCGCCGTCCGGAAGTTCCACTCGAACTGATGGCACGTACTTGGAATGAAAACGGAAAACTTATGATTTCTGTTGAAGACAACGGTATTGGTATCAAAAAAGAATATTTAAAGAAAGTATTTGACCGTTTCTTCCGAGTTCCAACCGGCAACAAACATGATGTTAAGGGATTCGGATTAGGACTGGCTTACGTCAGAAAGATAATTGAAGACCACAAAGGTTCTATCCGCGCGGAATCCGGAAACGGAAATATAGGAACGAAATTTATTATTACTTTACCTCTTATAAAAAGTTAATTATGGAAGAAAAACTGAAGATCTTCTTTTGCGAAGATGACGAAAACTTAGGTATGCTTTTGAGAGAATACTTGCAAGCTAAAGGTTATATTACAGACTTGTTCCCTGACGGAGAAGCCGGATATAAAGGTTTCACTAAGAGCAAATATGACCTTTGCGTATTGGACGTAATGATGCCTAAAAAAGATGGTTACACTTTGGCTCAGGAAATCCGTTCTATTAATCCGGATATACCTATTATCTTCCTTACTGCAAAAACTATGAAGGAGGATATTCTTGAAGGCTTTAAGATTGGTGCTGATGATTATTTGACTAAACCTTTCAGCATGGAAGAGTTGCTGCTTCGTATCGAGGCAATCCTTCGCCGTGTTAAAGGTAAGAAGATGAAAGACATTCCATTCTACAAATTAGGAAACTTCTTGTTCGACACTCAGAAACAAACTCTTTCTATCGGTGAAAAAGTTACTAAACTTACAACCAAGGAATGCGAACTTCTGAGCTTGCTTTGCGCTCATGCTAACGAAATACTTGAACGTAACTATGCGTTGAAGACTATTTGGGTTGACGACAACTATTTCAATGCTCGAAGCATGGACGTTTATATCACTAAACTTCGTAAACTGTTGAAAGATGATCCGGGAATCGAAATCATCAACATCCACGGTAAAGGTTATAAACTTATAACTCCTTCAGGCGAAGAACAGTCAAGAGAAGATGGTATTCAGGTGTTGTAGTCTTTCCCAAGACAACAATATTGAATAAAAGAAGAGGAGGCATCGGGTTCACAGTACAATATTTGTTTGTGTTCCCGATGTCTCCCTTTTTATAAGTACTCAATATCTGTGCCCGTCACCATTCATTTCCTCAACAGTTATTTTCTTTAAGTCCAATGCTCGCCATGCATAAAAAATATAGGCAAGGACAAATGGTATCAGCAACGATACAAAGCTCATAACTTTAAGAGTGAAGAAACTGGACGAACTGTTTGCCAGAGTAAGCGAACTCTGCAAATCAACATCAGATGGATAATATGCAGTATTGTTAAGTCCTGCGCACAACAAAAGGGAAAGAACCGTGAGAACTGTTCCTATTCCGGCAGACCATATTCCACTCTTATATGCCGAAGTTGTCAACGTCCTGAATATTCCCCACAACACTCCGGCAACTCCAATCAACATCAGAAGAAGAACCAAAGGCATAGATATCAAATTGTTGAAATATTTGAATCTTTCCATATACACTTCGGAAGTTTCAGGATTTACAGCAAAACCTTCCGTCAGCATAAGATGAACCAAATAAATTAGAAAGAAAAGCAGGAACAATGCTGCTTCCGGCAACAATTGCTTGCGGCATCTCGAATAAATTACTTCATTATTGATATTGTTGATAAAATAAAGAAGCCCCAATACGCGGGCAAGGAAAAACACAGCTACGCCCAAACAAACATTCCATAGATTGGCTACTGCCTCAAGCCCGTGCCAAGGTGAAGCCCAAGACGAAATAACCGGCATGGCAATATCTGTCAGCTGCTCTTTATTTACAACAAACGAAGCTCCGTGGAAAAATGTGGACACAGCCGTACCTAACAACACCGGACCAAGTATTCCGTTAAGCAACAAAAACACACGATATGTTTTCTTTCCAAGAAGATTTCCCTTCTTTGCCTGATATTCATAAGACACTGCCTGAATAACAAAACAAAGCAGAATAAGAATCCAAACCCAATACGCTCCGCCGAAACTGGTTGAATAAAACAAAGGGAAAGAAGCAAAAAACGCTCCGCCGAAAGTTACAAGCGTGGTAAAAGTAAACTCCCATTTCCTGCCGGTAGAATTAAGAAGCATAACCTGCTCTATTTCCGTTTTACCAATCTGAAACAACAATGATTGTCCGCCCTGGACAAACAACAGGAACACCAACAATGCTCCAAGCAGCGAAATCAAAAACCACCAATATTGCTGCAATAACAAATATGTTTCATTCATAATATATTCTTTTTAATGTAGTAAAATTAATTAATGCTCACCGGGACCTTGCTTTATAGCCTTTATCATTATTCCAATCTCAGCAACCAACAACACGGAGAAAAGAATAAGGAATAGGAAAAATGTTACCTGAACAGAAGATGTTTCAAGTCTTGATATTCCGGCACAAGTTGGCAATATATCCTGTATTGCCCATGGCTGACGTCCCACTTCGGCAACAATCCAGCCAGCCTGACTGGCAACATAAGCAAGAGGAATTGAAATCAGGCTCAGATACTGCATCCATCGTGCCTTTTCCAGCATACACTTTCTTTCCATATAATATGCAGCAATAAACAATACAATGAAGAAACCTCCAAGCAAAACCATGATATGGAAAGAATAGAATGTCATACCAATTGGAGGAATCAAATCAGCCGGTTTTTTGATATAACCATAACCGAAATATTTGAAATTCTCATCCAGGATGGCTTTTTGTACTGCCATTTCTTCCTTATCTTCTTCTTTCAAAGCTTTTCTGTAATTGGCCAATGCCTGAATCGCAATTTTTCCCTTTTCAATCTTTTCAGCTGCAGAAAGAGCCGTTGAACCATCATCTTCCGTATAATTGCCTTCTATCAGATTATTTATTCCAAGCACATGAGCATCCGGCTGGCGCTCAGCAAGCAGAGACAACATGCTAGGAATATTTATACTGAACAGAAACGGTTCTTCACCATCATTATATGTTTTTTTCTGAGGATTAAGAATACCGAAAGCTATTAGCTCTGCCTCAGATTTTCCCTGATAAAGTCCTTCCATTGCCGCAAGCTTCATAGGCTGACGCTGAGCAACCTGGTATGCGGAATTATCTCCTGTCCACAATGTAAGAACTGAAGCAGTGAGTCCAAACAATGCTGCGACTCTTATACTGCGAAGAGCAAATTCTTTCTCTCTTTTCTTTATCAGATACCAGGAACTTACGCCTATTACAAATACAGCCCCGACAATCCAGCTGGAAATAACAGTATGGAAAAATTTGTTTATCGCTACAGGAGACAAGGCTACTGCCCAAAAATCAAACATTTCGTTTCTAACCGTATCCGGATTAAATTGCATTCCGGCAGGATATTGCATCCAAGCATTTGCAACAAGTATCCACAACGCCGACAATGAAGCTCCCGCAATAGTAAGCCAAGTGGAAACCAAATGAAAACGCTTGCTGACCTTCTCCCATCCGAAAAACATTACGGCTATAAATGTTGCTTCCATAAAGAATGCCACAATTCCTTCGATTGCCAAAGGAGCACCGAAAATATCTCCAACAAACCAACTGTAATTAGACCAGTTTGTCCCAAATTCAAACTCCATAATCAAACCGGTGGCAACACCTATGGCGAAATTTACACCAAACAGTTTCATCCAAAACTGGGCAGTGGTTTTCCATTCCTCTTTGCCTGTCCGGACATAGATTGTTTCCATAATAGCCTGTATCACACCCAATCCCAAAGTCAACGGGACAAAAAGCCAATGATACATAGCAGTCAAAGCAAATTGAGCCCTTGACCACTCAACCAAAGAAGTATCAACACTCTCAAACATAAAAATAAAAATTTAAGGATTTATAGCTCTATTTACTAATTCAGTAGATACATAATCTATCTTACATTCGTCTCCATCAAACTTGCCTAGAAAATCCGGAAAGAAAAAGAACTTCAAAAGTACGAATATGATAAATAGCTTTATCAAAATAATAGTCCACAAGACTTTGCCTATTGTCATACTCTTGAAACCTTCAATATAAAAGCGAAGAATAGATGTGATTGTATTCATACATATAAGTATTTAAAGCAACAACTATACATGAAATTTACTATATCATAATTTCCAAAGATAATATTTTTTTGTTTCGTACAATACTGATTTATTAAAGTTTCGAAGAGTTCAACTCGCCTCTGTAGTCCTGCCAATTTTTAGTTGAACCAGTTGTGAAACTTAACTCAATAATATGTATACATCATCACAATAATTCGTCAGTTCGATTCTGATAAAAAAATCGATTCACCTAGGTGAATCAATCGGCTCACCTAGGTGAGTTGATTGAACCACCTAGGTGGATTGATTGGCTCACCTAGGTGAATCAAACAAAAATATTAGTCGAATTGCATCAACCAGTGCGTTGATATAAAGAAATAATAATAATAAATAGAAGTATATTATATAAGGCTCATAATCAGGATTAAAAATTTGTGGTCCACTTTATTCTTAAATAGTAAAACACAATTCTATTAAAATGAATAAGTCAGCATCAACTGAGCACTCATTTGTTTACTGTCAATAAACCAGTCTGAAGCATAAATATTTTCATAGCTTAACCCTCCTCTATAACGAGTACTCCTGCTATATAGGTCAAATCTTGTAGAGAAGGACAATTGCTTAAAAACTCTATAATTCAATTGACCTTCAAAATGATAAAAAGTTCCCACAGAATCATCTCCCTGAACGTTGACAGGTTTACCACCTGGAGTTTCAGACCAATCCGCATTTGAGCCCCAAGTGCTTATTGTATAAAGTCTATAAAATTGATTTTTAACAGAAAAGGATAGTTTCTCATTCAAGGAACATCCATCAACACCCAGCTTCAATGAAAAACCTGAAGCCCAATTGTAGTTACGGTTATAATAACGATAATAGTCACTTAATATTCCACCAAGCAATATTCCGTTTAAATGTGCAAACATATTCAATTTAACATCACTATTGTGATAGCTAAACATTGACCCAAGTCCTATGGAGGCAGGTGTCCCAAGTTTATAAGGGACCACACAAGGTTCTAAAACTGTGGGCAAATGTTTACTTATTGTATCAGAATCAAAGAAATCAAAATGCTGATATAATCCTACAGATAAATCACACGTCTTTGTAGATATGAATTCTTTAGAAAATAATCTACCTATAATTTCAATCCTACTTAACAAAGGTTGAGATTGCATAACATTAAATTCCGCAAAACCAGAAAAGTATTCATATGGTATTTTGGAATCACCATCAAAAGGGTCTCCATATTCTAGATTAATCCGGGCACTAGCCCCAATCTTCGTAATATTATCATCATCATGATAAAACAATATACGTGAGCCCAATGACAGATTCAAATCAAACGGGATATTTGAATATTCTTTACCAGAGGCGGAACTTTTTTTCCAGGCTTGACCGGTAATCAAACGTGTAACTCCTCTCATCGGAGATATAAGAAATGAAGCAAATTCTCTTCCAACACGCTCACAACCGGAACTACGGTCATCCAAAACCATATCAGATGTTCTATAAAACACCTCTCCTAACGCAGCCCCTCCTATAGGTGTTGCTATAATGTCGTTTGTAGAAGGATATTCGCATTCCATGAATAATTCCCACATGGCACTGCCACCAATTGCAAACAATTCAGACTGCCAAAAATTAAATCCATTTGATCTTCCAGCATTGAAAAACAGAGAGCCATTATAAGGATGAGCAAACATATTTGTATTCAAGTGATCATTATCCCATTCAAATCCATGTTTAAAGTTTTCTTTAATAGTTTCAAACGAAATATAAGCATAATGACCTTTTAAAGCGTATCTGTCAAAAGCCCAAAGTCCAATATTCATACCAATAACTTCTCCGGCCGCCCTTAAAAAATTCTTCTTTGGGGATAAAAATATATTGCGGCAAACATTTATACTGTCATTGGAATATTTTTTATAATATATAATATCCAAAGGAATATCTGCATATGAATTAGTAACAAACAAAAAGGTTAAAAGTATAAATAGTACACCCCGAATTCGTATAAAACATAATTTATATTGCAAAATTGTTTCCATATTTTTCGACTCAGATCCTTATTTAGAGATTATACAACACATCTATTAGAATAGAGATTACACATATTCCCAATAAATTTATAACTCAAGTTTCTCTACTTCAATATTAAACCAACAAGTTGACGAGGTTTCTAATATCAAAAAAGATCGTGTCAACTTTTAAGTTGAATAGTTCATAAAACTTAAATCAACAATCTAAAAGTCATTACAAAAATAAAATATTTTACAGATACCACCTAATGTCACTTTGTTATTCTCATACACAATATTGATTAAGTAACATTCGTAAAAGAAACTCATTCGTGTAAGTATGCAGACCTATTAAATATACACTAGAAAATAAGTCGTTCACCTCCAAAATAAATTTTACATATGCTGAACACATCTTCATCAAAAAGCCATAAGTATCATTATTTCAAACCAATATAAAGACATAAAACAGAAACAACATCATATGCCTCAATGTTAAAAATATTTATTTTTATAAAGAAAGAACGAATTAAGCATTGGTTTGTAAGACTCATAATACTATATTTGCATCAGTCAATCCCACTATGGGATTAATGGAAAACACGATTTTATTAAACCAAGTGCTAATCTATAAAAGGTATTATTATGTCAAACATTTCAAGAAGATCTTTTCTTCAAAGAGGAACAGCTGCTGCTGCAGCCTTGACAATTGCCCCTAGTTCAATCCTTGGTAAGAGCCATGGATATGTTGCTCCAACTGATAAATTGAATGTTGCTGCTGTAGGTATCGGCGGTATGGGTCATGCAAATATTAATAATGTTAAAAAATCAGGTGAAGCCAATATCGTTGCTCTTTGTGACGTTGACTGGAAATACTCAGACGGAGTATTCAAAGAAAACCCAAATGCTAAGAAATATTGGGACTACCGCAAGATGTATGATGAATGCGCAAAAGACTTCGACGCTGTTATCATCGCAACTGCAGACCACACTCACGCAATGATTACTGCTGACGCAATGACTTTGGGCAAACACGTATATTGCCAGAAACCATTGACTCACTCAGTTTACGAATCTCGTTTGCTTACAAACCTGGCTAAATCAACAGGTGTTGCAACTCAGATGGGTAACCAGGGTTCTTCTGCAGAAGGAACTGACTTGGTTTGCGAATGGATTTGGAACGGTGAAATCGGTGATGTATATAAAGTAGAATGCGCTACAGACCGTCCAATTTGGCCACAGGGTTTGAACGCTCCTGAAAAAGAAGACCGTATTCCTAAGACATTGAACTGGGATTTGTTCACAGGTCCTGCAAAATTGAATCCATATAACGCTATTTATCATCCTTGGAACTGGCGTGGATGGTGGGATTATGGTACAGGTGCTTTGGGTGATATGGCTTGCCACATCATGCACCAGCCTTTCAAAGCCTTGAAATTAGGCTATCCTACAAAAGTTGAAGGTTCATCTACATTGCTTTTGAATGCTTGTGCTCCACAGGCTCAGCATGTTAAAATGATATTCCCTGCTCGTGAAAATATGCCTAAGGTTGCAATGCCTGAAGTTGAAGTTCACTGGTATGATGGTGGTATGATGCCAGATCGTCCAAAAGGATTCCCTCAGGGCAAACAGTTGATGGGTCCTGGTGGTGGTTTGACAATCTTCCACGGAACAAAAGATACTTTGATTTGCGGTTGCTACGGTCAGGAACCATTCTTGTTGTCAGGTCGTGTGCCTAATGCACCTAAAGTATGCCGTCGTGTTGAAAACGCAATGGGTGGCGGTCATGAAAAAGACTGGGTTCAGGCTTGTAAGGAAGACAAATCAAGTCGCCGCGTATTGAAATCTAACTTCTTGGAAGCTGGTCCATTCAACGAAATGGTTGTTATGGGTGTATTGGCTATCCGTTTGCAGGCTCTTCACAAAGTATTGGAATGGGATGGTCAGAACATGCAGTTCACTAACATCGGTGACAACGAAACAATCAAGACTTGTATCAAAGACGGTTTCACTATCAAAGATGGTCACCCTTCATTCAACAAGACTTGGACAGACCCAATTAATGCAAAACAATTCGCTGCTGAATTGATTAAGCATAATTATCGTGCTGGCTGGAAGTTGCCTGATATGCCTAGATAATTAAATAAAGTATTAATCGCCATATAGCAAGTTGACAAGTAAACAAGGTTTGGAATGAAAATTTACAAACCTTGTCAACTTGTCAATTCATATAATAAAGATTTAAACTCATAAACTCAATATGAAAAAGTCAGTATTACTAGTAAGTGCAGCTGCTTTGATGATGTTCGCATCATGTAATGGCGGCAAAAAAGCTGAAGCTCCTGCAGAAGAAGCTACAAAAACAGAAGCTGCTGCTGAAGCTGCAACTCCTGAATATAAACTAATGGATCTTCCTACTGTTGATTTGTCAAAGTTCCCAAAAGACAAAGATGGCTACATCACAATGTTTGACGGCAAAACTTTCAACGGTTGGAGAGGTTACAACAAAACAGAAGTTCCTGGCGCATGGGTAATTGATAACGGAACAATCCACATCAAAGGTTCTGGTGCCGGCGAAGCTGGTGCAGCTAATGGTGGTGATTTGATTTTCGCTCACAAGTTCCAGAATTTCGAATTTGAATTTGAATGGAAAGTAGACAAAGGTTCTAACTCAGGTGTATTCTACATGATTCAGGAAGTAGAAGGTCAGCCTGCTTATATTTCAGCTCCTGAATATCAGGTTTTGGATAACGAAAACCACCCAGATGCAAAATTGGGTAAGGATGGTAACCGTAAATCATCTTCTCTTTATGATATGATTCCGGCTAATCCTCAGAATGCAAAACCATACGGAGAATGGAATAAAGGTAAAATCATGGTTTACAAAGGTACAGTTGTACACTATTTGAACGGTGAAAACCCTGTTGTTGAATACCACTTGTGGACTCCAGCATGGAAAGAAATGCTTGACAAGAGCAAATTCAGCAAAGATAAATGGCCTTTGGCTTATGAATTGCTGTTGAATTGTGGTGGTGAAAATAAAGAAGGTTTCATCGGTTTGCAGGATCATGGCGACAATGTTTGGTATCGCAATCTTCGTATCAAGGTGTTAGACTAATTTGTAGTTTCGTAAGTTAAAACCTTACTGAAATATAATATTATCATACCGTGGTATCTTGTGTTCTTTACAACGCCAGATATCACGGTATTTTTTTTTAGTGTGTGTCAGATAAATCTAATTATTATGAATGTATTTGTTAACGAAAATTTCATGCTGACCAATAAGGCAGCTGCAGAACTTTATCACAACTCGGCAAAGAATCTTCCTATTATTGACTATCATTGTCATTTGGATCCGAAATTTATCGCGGAAAATCATCAATTCAACGATTTAACAGAAGTATGGCTTGGAGGTGACCATTATAAATGGAGAGCTTTAAGAGCAAATGGTGTTGATGAAAAATACATCACCGGGACAGCAGGCAGTTATGAGAAATTCGAGAAATGGGCAATGACTGTTCCGGCAACTATGCGAAATCCTCTTTATCACTGGACGCATCTTGAGCTGAAAAGGATATTCGGCACTGACCTGATATTGAAACCGGAAAATGCCCGTGAAATATACGAGCATTGTACATCCCTGCTGCAAACAGAGGAATTCAGGGCAAGAGAAATCATGAGAAAATTTAAGGTCGAAACTGTTTGTACAACTGATGACCCTGCTGATTCTCTAGAATATCATTCAATAATAGCTAATGATGTAAAAGACATAAAAGTTTATCCTACATGGAGACCGGATAAGGTTATGGCTGTTGAAAATCCGGAACAATATAAATCATATATTGAAAAACTTGGGCAATCGGACAACAAGAATATTTCAACATATTCCGACTTGTTGCAAGTTCTTAGAAATCGCCATGATTTCTTCTCTTCTATGGGATGCCGTGTTTCTGATCATGGCATTATAAACTTTATGGCAGGTGATGTAACAGAGTCAGAAATGACTTCTTTATTTGCCAAAGTAATGGATGGGAAAAACCTGAATGCCGAAGAAACTTACAAATTCAAAAGCGGACTTTTATTTGAGCTTGCCGTTATGGACTGGGAAAAAGGATGGGCACAACAGTTCCATATAAGTGTCATCAGAAATCCAAATACAAAAATGTTCAACCTTCTTGGTCCGGATACAGGATATGACAATATTGCTGAAGTTAATTGTTCATGGGAAGGAAACAAATTCTTTGATTCACTTAACAGCATAGGTAAACTGACAAAAACCATACTTTACAGTCTTAATCCTAAAGATATGGAAGTTCTTGCCACAATGGCATATTCATTCAACGACGGCTCTGTTCCCGGCAAAATGCAATTAGGCTCAGGATGGTGGTTCCTTGACCAGGAGGACGGAATGCGCAAGCAAATCAATGCCCTTTCCTCAATGGGTCTGTTAAGCCGTTTCATCGGTATGCTTACAGATTCACGAAGTTTCTTGTCATATCCAAGACATGAGTATTTCAGAAGAATACTATGTAGTGTTATTGGTGAGGATATTGAAAGCGGCAGACTTCCAGAATCAGAAATGGATTATATCCATAAAATGGTTGCAGATATTTGTTACTATAACGCTAAGCAATATTTTAATTTTTAAACTATTTAAGTTTCGCAAATTGCTCAACTTAAAAGAAGACAAGGTTTCAGAGACAAGTTTACAAGGTAAAAACTCCTGTAACTCATAATTTATTATCTAAAAACTCTCGTTAACTCGTTTTCTTGTCAACTTGTCATCTGTAACTTAAGTTTATCACTGTTAACGAACCAATTTAATACGAAAATCATATGTCAAAGTTTAATAAAGTTCAGTTCTTGCATACAGTTGCAGAAACAGGAATGGTTCCTGTCTTTTTCAACAAAAATATAGATATAGCAAAAAACGTGGTCAAAGCCTGCTATGATGGAGGCGTAAGAGTTTTTGAATTTACAAACAGAGGAGACTTTGCAATAGAAGTCTTCGCTTCACTGGTTAAATACGTACGTCAGGAATGTCCGGAAATGATTCTCGGCGTAGGTTCTATTACAGATGCACCAACTGCTGCCCTGTTTATACAATATGGAGCAGATTTCATAGTTGGTCCGTATCTCAACCCTGATGTTGCCAAACTTTGTAACAGACGACTGGTGCCATATACTCCAGGATGCGGTTCTGTTACAGAAATAGGTATGTCGCAGGAACTAGGCTGCGACTTGGTAAAAATCTTCCCTGCCGGAAATGTAGGCGGACCGTCATTCGTGAAGAATGTCCTCGCCCCAATGCCATGGAGCATGATAATGGCAACAGGTGCAGTTGAACCAACAGAAGAAAACCTTACAGCATGGTTCAAATCAGGAGTAACTTGTGTTGGAATGGGTTCAAAATTATTCCCTGCCGATAAAATTGCCGGAAACGATTGGGAATATATCACGGACTTATGCAGGAAATGCATGGAAGTAATCAAGAAAACCAAAAACTCATAAACTTAAAAACTAAAGAACTTAAAAACTTAAAAACTCAAAAACTCAAAATATACTATGTCAACCACAACAAAAATGACCAACTACAGATGGACTATCTGTATAATGATGTTTATTGCGCTTACAATAAACTATCTGGACCGACAAGTTCTATCCCTTACATGGGACGAATTCATAAAGCCTGAATTCCATTGGAATGAGGCACACTATGGAACGATAACAGCAACATTCTCCATCGTCTATGCCATCTGTATGCTATTTGCAGGCAGAGTTGTAGACTGGATGGGAACTAAAAAAGGCTATCTACTGGCAATCGGGGTATGGTCTGCCGGAGCATGTATGCATGCATTTTGCGGTATAGCTACAGAAATGTGTGTCGGACTGGACAATAAATACCAGCTTATGGAGGCAACAGGAGACATGGCAGTGTTGATAGCAACAATCAGTATGTATTTCTTCCTTGCAGCAAGATGTGTTCTGGCAATCGGTGAATCCGGATATTTCCCGGCAGCCGTTAAAGTAACAGCCGAATATTTTCCTAAGCGAGACAGAGCTTTCGCAACATCCATTTTCAATGCAGGAGCTTCAATCGGAGCACTCATCGCACCACTTTCAATACCATTACTTGCCAAACATTGGGGATGGGAAATTGCATTCATTGTAATCGGTGTTCTTGGTTTTGTCTGGATGGGATTCTGGGTGTTTATGTACACACCACCACGTGAAAGCAAACATGTAAATAAAGCAGAGCTTGAATATATAGAGCAGGATAAACAGTTGGAAACTGATTGGGTAAAAAAAGACAATGAAAATAAAGAAGAATCCATGTCTATCTGGCAATGCTTCAAATACAGACAAGCATGGGCCTTTATTATGGGTAAATTCTGTACTGACCATGTATGGTGGTTCTTCCTTTTTTGGACTCCGTCATATTTGAACACACAGTTTGGAATTAAAACATCCGACCCCCTTGGCATGGCTCTGATATTCACCATGTATGCAATCACAATGCTTTCAATATATGGAGGAAAACTTCCGACTATTCTTATAAACAGAAGCGGTTCCAACCCATATGAGGCACGTATGAAAGCAATGCTTATGTTCGCATTTGTTCCTATCATCGTATTGTTTGCGCAACCATTGGGAACGGTTTCTCCATGGTTTCCGGTTATCCTTATAGGTTTGGGATGTGCTGCACATCAGTCTTGGTCAGCAAATGTATATACAACAGTCAGTGATATGTTTCCTAAGCGTGCGGTTGCCACTGTAACAGGTATTGGCGGCATGGCAGGAGGTTTAAGTTCAATGCTTATGCAAGCTTTTGCCGGATGGTTATTTGTTTATGCCGATAAAGTCCAGATGGAATTTATGGGATTCACCGGAAAACCAGCAGGATATTTCATTATTTTCTGTATCTGTTCGGTTTCCTACCTTATTGGATGGGTTATAATGAAGGCGTTGGTACCGAGGTATAAGATTATACAGTAAACCCGACAACTTGTCCCCCTTCTTTTGACATTTTGTCAACCCCAATATTTTCATAAGTTTAAAATCAACCTCAAATTGTAAAACAACAGTTAATAACACAGCATAAACACTGACATATTTACACTTGGCACATAGTTTGTAATATATCTAGTGCAATCGCGAAAGCGAGGGCACTAGAAAAAGAAAATAAATAAACTAATTAATAAATAGGAGGTTACAACTATGATGCCGATTAGAAGAAATTACAATCAGAACTGGTTACCAAGTATCTTTAATGATTTTTTTGACAATGATTGGACATTAAAGGTTAATACAACTTCTCCTGCAGTTAATGTCATCGAGAGTGATAAAGAATATAAGGTTGAAGTTGCTGCTCCAGGTATGAGCAAAGACGATTTCAATGTTCATTTGACTACAGACAACGAGCTTGTAATCACGATGGAAAAGAAAAACGAAGAAAACAACGACGACAAAAAATATTTGCGTCGTGAATTTTCTTACACTAAGTTCCAGCAAACTTTGGTCCTGCCTGATGATGTTGAAAAAGATCATATCAATGCATCTGTCAACAACGGTATATTAACAATTGATTTGCCTAAAAGAGAACTTAAAGATGAAGTCAAGGGAAACAAGGTGATTGAAATTCACTAACCGTTGATTATTATTACAAGTAATCGTTTTGATATTGGATAGGAATGAATAAATTTGTACACCTCGGTAGGGCAAAACCTTACTGAGGTGTTTGTTTATAAACACTTCAGACAAGGTCCCGGATACAACAATTACACTTTACTTCCTTGTCAACCCGTTACCTTGTCACCTAAAAAAATAATTATTATGGCTTATATTGACTATTACAAGATTCTTGGTGTTGACAAGAACGCTTCTCAAGAGGATATCAAGAAAGCCTATCGAAAACTGGCGCACAAGTATCATCCGGACTTGAATCCGAACGACCCTGCCGCCCAAGAACGTTTCCAGACAATCAACGAAGCCAATGAAGTATTGTCCGACCCTGAAAAGAGAAAGAAATACGACGACTACGGAGAAAACTGGAAGCATGCAGACGAGTTTGAAGCACAAAAGGACGCGGGATTCGGAGGATTCGGACATTCAGGTTCAGGATTTGATAAAGACGGAAACACAACATATTGGTTTTCTTCCGATGGCCAGCAGTTTTCAGGAAGCCACATGGGCGGTTTTTCTGATTTCTTTGAGGAATTGTTTGGTCAACATTCACGCAAAAGCAACAGAGGATTCCGAGGCCAGGACTACAAAGCCGAACTGAACCTCTCATTACGCGATGCTTATCAGACCCACAAACAGGTAATAACTGTCGGGGACAAACAATTAAGAATAACCATTCCGGCTGGCGTAAGCAACGGACAGGTTATAAAACTGAACGGTTATGGAGCACCAGGAGTGAACGGTGGTCCTGCAGGAGATTTGTATATAACTTTTGTCATAGAAGACGACCCTCTGTTCAAAAGGCTTGGCGACGATTTGTACCTCGACGTCAACGTCGACCTCTACACAGCCTTATTGGGTGGAGAACAGGTTGTAAACACCATTGACGGAAAAGTCAAACTTAAGGTAAATGCCGGAACACAGAACGGCACAAAAGTCAGACTTAAAGGAAAAGGTTTCCCTGTTTACAAGAAGGAAGGAACATTCGGCGACCTGATTGTCACCTACAACATAAAGTTGCCGACGAACCTGACAGAACAGCAGAAAGAAATGTTCCGCAAAATACAGAGTATGAACTAAAATATGACAATTATATGCAGAATGAATTTATAGTCGTAAGAGAATATTGCGACAAATGTCATATAGAGCAGTCCTTCATCGAGATGCTTAATGACAATGGACTGATAGAAATTGTCCTGAAAGACGACGAACCATGTCTGCCATTCGTACAATTGCCGGATATCGAGCGCTACAGCCGTATGTATTACGACCTGTCAATCAATATGGAAGGTATTGACACCATCCACAATTTACTGATGAAAATAGAGTCAATGCAGAATGAAATAAGGCATTTACGTTCCAGACTGAGACTGTATGAAGATGATTATTGATAAAGTATATTTTGTACTAACATCACAAATGTTTACCTTTGAAAGTGATAGTCTAATACAAAACTACTTTAAAAATAAAACTGTAATTATTATGAAAAGAGTCTTCATGCTATTAAGCGTATGCTTGTCTTTGTTAACTGTTGCAGATAATATTTCTGCACAAAAGAGTAAACCTCGCATAGGAATTGCCGGCATACAAATTGAAAACAGTGTGTTCATGCCCAACAGACAATCCCTGGTCGGACACGAAGTTAATATGCCCGATTACCTGAGTCCTGATTCTGCAATGGGAAAAGCAGCGACCTGGCTTCCTGCACTCATTGGACGTGGCGGTGGTCGAGGTCCTGTGACAAAAGAATCATACGATGAATTTGTCAACAAGACTCTTGAAATAATAAAAGCCAATATGCCTTATGATGCTTTCTGGTTCTACAACCATGGCGCATGCAGCGTTGAAGGAGTAGCAGACCCTGAAGGTGAGTTCATGGAAAAAGTTCGTAGCCTGATAGGGAATGATGCTCTGGTTACAACAACAATGGACCTCCATGGCAACGTTTCATGGCTCGTAGCCCTCAATTCCGATCTGATAACCACTTATCGCAAAGCTCCCCACGATGATGCCCGCGAATCACACCGTCGTGGTGTTGTCAATCTGCTCGAAAGACTTTCTTCCGGAAAAGGTCGTCCTGCATATAAGGCATGGGTTCCCGTCCCCGTTCTTCTTTCAGGAGAGTGGACCAGCACCCGTGTAGAACCAGCCAAATCCCTTTACGCAATGGTTCCGGAAGTTGAAGCAATGCCGGGAGTCATCGATGCAGGTATATGGATTGGATACGTATGGGGAGACAACCCTCGCAACCAAGGCGTTGTTATGGTTTATGGAGACGACAAAGAACAAGTTAAAAAAGGAGCAAAACGTATGGCTCAAAAATTCTGGGACGTACGTGAGCAGTTCTCTCTCGAAGCTCCGGGATATTCTCTTGAAGAAAGTCTTGATTTAGCAATAGCAAGCAAAAAGAGACCTTTCTTTATCAGCGACATGGGTGATAATCCTGGCGGCGGAGGTTCAGGTGAAGTAACATGGACATTGGCAAGAGTTCTGAAACGCCCGGAATTCAAATCCCCTAAAGGAAAGACTTTACTCTACTGTTCAATTCCAGGTGAAGAATTGGTTGAAGCTGCTCGCAAAGCCGGTATCGGCGCAACAGTTGAAGGTTACGTAGGAGCAATGACCGACAACTCATACGAACCGCCTGTAAAACTTTCAGGTGTTGTAAGATACGTAAGCCCTGAGTCAGAGAAAAACGACAAAAACTCTCCTTACGGACGAGGACGTAACATTGCCGTAATTCAGTCCGGCAGTATTTATGTTGTGGTAGGAACCTCATCACCTACTCCTAATCTCAAAGACTCTGGAATAGACCCATCGAAAATGGACATAGTAATGGTAAAACAAGGTTATCTTGTCAACCAATGGTACAACATGAAAGCCGATTGGGTAATGGCACAGACACGTGGCGGAGTGGACCAGGATTTCAAGAAACTTCCATACAAGAATATTGTCCGTCCGATGTATCCTCTTGACCCGGACATGCCGGAGCCGGAGCTGAATGTAATATTCGTTCCATCAGCTAAGCATTTTTATGGGAGATAAATGTATCTTTGCAGCCGAATTACAATAGGAAAATATGGAACCGTTCATTCATCTACACGTTCATACGCAATATTCCCTTCTTGATGGCCAGGCATCAATTGATGCCCTGATTGAAAAGGCATATAAGGACGGAATGCGTGCAATAGCCGTTACCGATCACGGCAGTATGTTTGGTATCAAAGAGTTTTTTAACAAAGTAAATAAGAAAAACGGAAAGATACAGGGTGCTATAAAAGACATACGCAAAGAGCTTAAAGCCTTTAACGGCAAGGAAGAACTAACAGATGAAGAACAAAACCAGAAAGAGGAATTACTCCAAAAACTGTCTGATACGGAAAAGGACCTCTTCAAACCTATTATCGGCTGCGAATGCTATTGTGCCCGAAACGGTCGTCACAACAAGGAAAACAAAGAAGACCGAAGCGGCTGGCACCTCATCGTTCTTGCCAAAAGCCTGAAAGGTTATCACAACCTCATAAAAATGGTTTCCCTTTCATGGACCGAAGGTTTCTATGGCCGTCCACGTATCGACAAGGAACTTCTGGAGAAATACCATGAAGACCTTATCGTATGCTCGGCATGTCTTGGTGGTGAAGTGCCGCAAAAGATTATGGCAGGAAATATCAAAGCTGCCGAAGAAACCATTCTTTGGTTCAAAAGTATTTTCGGCGAAGACTATTATCTGGAACTTCAGCGTCACGAGACTCACCGTCCTGATGCCGAACAAAGCACATATCAGCATCAGGTAGAAGTAAACAAGGTCATAGTGGAACTTGCCCGCAAGCATCAGGTGAAAATCATAGCCACAAACGACGTGCATTTCACCAACGAGGAAGATGCCGACGCACACGACCGCCTCATCTGCCTCAGCACAGGCAAGGACCTCAACGACCCTACACGCATGCGCTACACCAAACAGGAGTGGATGAAAACAACTGCCGAGATGAACCAGGTATTCCACGACCTGCCGGAAGCCCTCAGCAACACCCTTGAGATTGCTGACAAGGTAAGCTTCTATTCTATCGACAGTGGTCCTATCATGCCAACCTTCGCTATCCCTGAAGATTTCGGCACAGAAGAGGAATACAGAAAGAAATTCACAGAAAAAGACTTGTTCGACGAATTCACCCGTGATGAAAACGGAAATGTTGTCCTCAGTGAAGAAGCAGCAAACGACAAGATAAAGAAACTTGGCGGCTACGAGAAGCTCTACCGTATCAAACTCGAAGCCGACTATCTGGCTAAGATTACATACGAAGGAGCAAAACCTCTCTACGGCGAAGTTTTAAACGAAGAAGTAAAAGAACGACTCAACTTCGAGCTTCACATCATGAAGACAATGGGTTTCCCCGGCTACTTCCTCATTGTGCAGGACTTTATCAAGGCTGCACGCGAAGAGCTGGGCGTTTCCGTTGGTCCGGGTCGTGGTTCAGCTGCAGGTTCGGCTGTGGCCTACTGTCTTGGAATAACGAAAATTGACCCCATAAAATATGACCTGCTGTTCGAGCGTTTCCTTAACCCGGACCGTATCTCTCTTCCCGATATTGATACCGACTTCGATGACGATGGCCGTGGCGAAGTTCTACGCTGGGTAACTGAGAAATACGGAGCCGAACGTGTAGCTCATATCATCACATACGGTACAATGGCAACCAAGTCTGCAATCAAGGACGTAGCACGCGTGCAGAAGCTGCCGCTTGCCGAATCCAACAGACTTGCAAAACTTGTTCCGGATAAAATTCCGGATATGAAAAAGTTCAAGCTAAAGGATGCCATCGAATACGTACCCGAACTGAAAGCCGCAGCGACAGGCAGCGACCCTCTTGCCCGCGACACACTGAAGTATGCCCAGATGCTGGAAGGCAACGTGCGCAACACCGGTGTTCACGCCTGCGGTGTCATCATCGGCCGATACGACATATCAGATGTAGTTCCCGTCAGTACCGCCAAAGACAAGGATACCGGCGAGGAAATGCTTGTTACCCAATACGAAGGTTCGGTAATCGAAGAAACCGGACTTATCAAAATGGACTTCCTTGGTCTGAAAACTTTGTCCATCATCAAGGAAGCAGTCGAAAATATCAGGCTCACCACAGGCGAAAACCTGGATATCGACCACATCAGTCTTGAAGACGAAAAAACATACAAACTATATTGCGACGGACGGACAACCGGTACGTTCCAGTTCGAGTCCGCCGGCATGCAAAAGTATCTTCGCGAACTCCAGCCGTCAAAGTTCGAGGACCTTATTGCCATGAACGCCCTTTATCGTCCGGGACCTATGGATTATATCCCGTCGTTCATCAAGCGTAAACATGGCGATGAAGAAATCAAGTATGATATTCCGGTAATGGAGCGTTACCTGAAAGATACCTACGGCATCACCGTATATCAGGAGCAGGTCATGCTTCTGTCCCGTCTGCTTGCCAACTTCACCCGTGGTGAAAGTGACGCCTTGCGTAAGGCAATGGGTAAGAAGCTTATAGACAAGATGAACGCCTTGAAAGAAAAATTCATGAAAGGCGGTGGAGCCAACGGCTATGACGAAAAGACACTCAACAAGATTTGGGCAGACTGGGAAAAGTTCGCCTCATACGCTTTCAACAAGAGCCACGCGACTTGCTATTCATGGGTAGCCTACCAGACAGCATATCTGAAAGCAAACTACCCGTCGGAATATATGGCAGCTGTACTCAGCCGAAGCTTGTCAAACATCTCCGATATCACCAAATTCATGGACGAATGTCGTTCTATGGGTATAATGGTTCTAGGTCCCGATGTAAACGAATCTATACTGAAATTCAGTGTAAACAAAAAGAAAAACATCCGCTTCGGCCTTGGTGCTATCAAAGGTGTTGGTGAAAGTGCCGTTGAAAACATCATCGCCGAACGAAAGAAGAACGGAGCCTACAAAGACATATTCGACTTTGTTGAAAGAGTAAACCTATCATCTTGCAACAAGAAGAACATCGAATCCCTGGCTCTTGCAGGAGCTTTCGACAATATGGGCATACAGCGCGAACAGTTCTTTGCCGAAACAGGAAAAGGAGAGCTGTTCATCGACACCCTCGTCAGATACGGAAACAAATATCAGACAGATAAGTCAACAGCCACAAATTCCCTGTTTGGCGACGACAATTTCGTTGCAATAGCCAAACCTCAAATCCCTGTGGCAGAACCTTGGAGCACAATCGAAAAGCTCAACAAGGAGAAAGAACTTGTCGGCATCTATCTTTCAGCCCATCCGCTGGATGAATACCGCATAGCTCTTAATTACGTCTGCAACACAGGAATGGCTGAATTCAACGAAAAAGAAAGCCTCTCCGGTCGTGAAGTCCTTGCCGGCGGCATAGTTTCCGGTTTCCGTGAAGGCATGACAAAGACCGGAAAACCATACGGAATTCTCAAAGTGGACGACTTCACAGGAAGTGGAGAAATAGCCCTGTTCGGTCAGAACTATATCGACTATGCAAAATACGGACGAGAAGGAATGTATCTGCTTATAAGCGGGAAAATGGAACCCCGCCAATACAACAAAGACATCCTCGACTTCCAGATAAAGTCAATAAAACTGTTGCAGGACGAAAAAGACAAAATGATTGAAAACATTTATATCACAGTTCCTATCCACAGCCTGGACGAACCGACTATAAATGAACTTTCAACAATGATAAAAACACATCCTGGCAACAGCCTGTTATATTTCAGAGTAGTCGATGGCGAACACAACGTTTCCCTGAACATGTTTTCTCAGAAAATCAAGGTCAACGTCACCCGCGAACTTATTGATTATCTCTCTGAAAGCGATACTCTCGATTTTAAAATTAACGCCTAAGCATTGGCTCATGAACAAAGTTTTGTTATTTTTGTTCTGGAATATAGATGGAGGAGAGGAGTTAAGAAGGAAAGGAGTTATATGGAGTTAGGAGGAGGTATAGGAAGTTAGAGGCCGATAGATGTTAGTCGCTCTAAACTCTAAACACTAAACCCTAGATTCTCAACACTCAACATTCTTGTCTCTGTAGCCTCGTCAACTTAAAAACTCAAAAACTAATAATCTCAAAAACTAAAAAATATGGCATTACAAATCACAGACGCAAACTTCAACGAATTGGTTAACTCAGGCAAACCAATGGTTTTGGATTTCTGGGCAGAATGGTGTGGCCCATGTAGAATGGTATCTCCAATCATCGACGAATTGGCCCAGGAATATGAAGGTCAAGTAACAATCGGCAAAATGGACGTTGACAACAACGACGACGTAGTAGGACAGTTCGGTGTCCGCAACATCCCGACAATCCTTTTCTTCAAGGATGGAAAAGTTGTAGATAAAATCGTTGGCGCAACAAGCAAAGACAAATTCGTTGAAAAAATCGAAGCATTGTTGAAATAACAACAACGTTTCCACACTCTGTTTATAACGCAGAGACACAGAATCTCAGAAGATTTATCAACATATAAATAACTCAAGTTTCGCAAGCTCAACTTGCAGGTAACAAGTTGACAAGAAAACAAGTTAACAAGAGTTTTTAGAAAATAAGTTGTAAAGTTACAGGCATTTTGACCTTGTCAACTTGTATCTGAAGCCTTGTTAACTATTAAGTCGAGTAACTTGCGAAACTTAAGTAAATAATATCTCTGTAACTCTGTGTCTCTGTGTTTTTTTATTACTTATCACGAAAGCACCCCCCTCAGAATATGCCTCTTCCCCGGAGGACCGGGCAAACGCTCCATCTTGAACCCCGCAGCCTGCATACCACGTCTCACATCACCTTTGGCACAATAGGTTACAATCACCCCGCCATCATTCGTATGCGAAGCAAGCCGTCTGTAAATCTCCTCATTCCACATTTCCGGCTGTTTCTCCGGAGCAAAAGCATCAAAATATATAAGATCAATATTCTCCGGAATATTGCACTTCGCAATATCCCCCTCAATCTTACACAGAGTGAATGAATCCGTAATATCCACGCACTCATTCCACCGAGCCGAATGTAACTCCTTGAAAAAATGTGCCCCCTCACTCCATAGTAACTCACCATAATTAAGCTTCGACACAATATCATCACCCAGCGGATACAGCTCAGCAGAATAATATTCAATCTTCCTCCCAGTTTCAACCGATTCACGCAACGACAGCAAAGCATTCAGACCGGTACCGAAACCAACCTCCATTATCCTCACCACCGGTTTGTCCAACGAGCGCAAACCCGCATTAATAAAAATATGCATCGACTCCTGCGCCGCCCCGTTCACCGAATGATAATGTTCATTCATCTCCGGAATAAAGAGGGTATGCGACCCGTCAGCAGTTATTTGTAATTCTCGAGACATAGATTTTAGTTTTTAAGTTTGTTAGTTTTTAAGTTGACGAGTTGACGAGGCTACAGAGACAAGAAAAAAACTCCTTGACTCCTCAACTCCTAAATCCTCACTCCCACTCCGGAGCCTCCGCCCCCATCAAATTCTCCACAAAGAAATCATGCATCTTATGCAGCTCAAACGGACCGCCAAGGCTATGAGTCCTACCCGGCAAATACAGCTGTTCAAAATTCTTATTAGCCTTCATCAACTCACTCACCACCTGCAAAGTAGAAGCCGGGTCAACATTATCATCCAGCTCACCGTTGATAAGCAACAGCTTGCCCTTCAAACGCCATGCATTGTCCACATTCGAACACTCACTGTATGACTTGTCTATCGGATAACCCATCCACTGCTCATTCCACCATATCTTATCCATACGGTTATCATGGCAACCGCACAAAGCCACAGCCACCTTATAGAAATCATTATGGAAAAGCAAAGCCGCCATAGCATTCTGTCCACCTGCCGACCATCCATAGATACCCACACGGTTAATATCCATATAAGGATACTTCTCGGCAGCAGCCTTTATCCACGCAATTCTGTCAGGGAAACCCGCATCCTTCAGATTCTTCCAGCAAACATCATGGAAAGCCTTTGAACGGTTAGCCGTACCCATACCGTCAATCTTCACCACAATAAATCCAAGTTCAGCAAGCTTAGAGCATAGATGATCCGTAGCCCTGAAATACTTTTCCACATGCGAATCATGCGGACCGGCATAAATCATCTCCACAACAGGATAAGACTTCGACTCGTCAAAAGTAGTCGGACGGATAATCTTACCCCAAATATCAGTCTTTCCGTCACGTCCCTTGGCATGGAACACCTCCGGCATCTTCCAACCCTCGGCATACAACTCACTGATATCACTCTTCTCCAGCTGAGCAACGACCTTACCGTCCGAAGCACGGCGCACCACAGAAGTATAGGGCATATCAGCCCTTGAATAAGCATCCACAAAATAAGTTCTGTCAGCCGAAGGACTCACCTGATGGTTAGCATTCTCCGGCGTAAGGTCCTTGAATCCCGTACCATCCATATTTATACGGCAATAATGCAAATGATAAGGATCCTCATCCTTATTGAATCCCGAAGCATTGAAATAAATCACCCCCTTCTTCTCATCCACATAATCAACAGTCCTGACCACCCATTCACCTTTAGTAATCTGGCGGATAACCTCGCCATTGCCACCCATCAGATAAATATGTCTCCATCCGTCACGTTCCGAAATCCACAGCATCTCCTTGCCATCCTTCAGGTCATGACGATAGCGCGCATTATAATAGAAGAAAGTAGGCACCTTCTCGTCAACAAGATGAGTAATCTTGCCGGTCTCGGCATTCACCTCACCCACAATATAACGCTGGTGGCCACGCTGGTTAAATTCAAAAGTAAAACCCCTTCCATCCTTTCTCCAACCGGTCAGATACAAATTGAACTGGTTCTTATACAAATCAGTCTCAAGCGGCACCTGCTTGCGAGTCTCCAAATCGAAAAGCACAGGCAAAGCTATAGAAAGCGAATCCCCCGGCTTAGCATAATCCCTCCATTGCAGTATAGGCTGCAACTGAGTAGAAGGTCTCGACTCCAGCAAAGGAATACGTCTTTCCTTCACGGCATCCACCCTCAGCGTAGCAAGCTTCTTTGAATCAGGCGACCACAAAATCCATTTGTCATAATAATCCTTCCCCCCGTCAGTAGTCTTCAGGATAATCTCATCCGGATTATTTCTCTTTCTCACATACAGATTATTCTCAAAAACATAAGCCTCCATAGTGCTGTCCGGCGACACCACAATGCTATCCGGCTCCCACCTTCCCCCCGGCTTATGCTCCTTCATCAAAGCATCCTTCAGCTTCGCATTTTTACCCGTAAGATACTTGGCAAGCCCTTTCTTGCTCTCAGCCTTCTCCTTCTTGCCGGTCTTGGCATTCACCAGATAATAGAAAGTACCGTCCTTCTCCTTATTCTTATAATAGAAAAACTGGGAATCCTCAAGCCATCCGGGAGCAACAACTCCGGAGCAATATACCTTACGTTCAAGATTCAAAATAGAATCCGACCGCATATAATCCGACTTCGTTACCTGGGCATCAGCTTGAACCCAGGATGTCAATGCTGCGATGCAGCAGGATAAAATGATTTTTTTCATATAGATGTTTTGAGTTTTTAAGTTTATAAGTTTGTTAGTTTTTGAGTTAATTCAACACAGAGACACGGAGGACACGGAGTTAAAAGAGTTGAGGGTTGAGGGTTGAGAGTTTATAGCGACTAACATCTATTGGCTCTAACTTCCTATACCTCCTTTTAACTCCTTATAACTCCTTTCTAAAGTTGACAAGTTGACGAGGCTTCAGAGACAAGGATGTTGAGGGTTTAGTGTTTAGAGTTTATAGTTTAGAGTTTATAGCAACTAAATTCTATCGGCCTCTAACTCCCTATACCTCCTTTTAACTCCTTATAACTCCTTCCCTACTTAACTCCTTGACTTCTTAACTCCTTGACTCCTCCAATCCCCCCTCCACCTCTCAATCATCCTCCTCGCAATACTCAACTTCTGTGGCAACTCCGGAAGATTATCAATAGTAAAGAAGCTCGCCGCCGAAAGCTCATCATCCTGGAGCCTGATCTCCCCTGACTTATAATCAGCAAAAAAACCAATCATAATCCCGCTCGGATAAGGCCACGGCTGACTGTCGAAATACTGAATATTCTCAATCTCCAATCCCGTTTCCTCGCGCACCTCACGTCGCACACATTCCTCCAGAGTCTCGCCAACCTCCAGGAAACCGGCAACAAGCCCATAAAACGACCCCTTGAAATTACGCGCACGGACAAGCAGAATCTCCTCCCCCCTGCGAATCAGAACAATAATCGCCGGCGAAATACGAGGATAAACCTCCTGCTTGCAATTGGAGCAATATTTGCTCATCACCGTATTCTGAGCCATAGGTCTTCCGCACGCCGGAC
Organism: Parabacteroides sp.; assembly: GCA_034091205.1. GTDB lineage: Bacteria > Bacteroidota > Bacteroidia > Bacteroidales > Tannerellaceae > Parabacteroides. Next base: position 69,288 of record JAXDRC010000034.1, read on the forward strand.
AGAAACGGCTGTTCCTGTCCCAATGCACCATTTGGAAAGCCTTCCCGGCAATCTTATACTCAGCAGTCGTAAGCACATTCCACGATGCACGCAAACCTATCCACTCATACCCCTCATCCCCAAAAAACGACGAATCAACCGATGCCGCCTTAGCCTCCGTCCCGTCAGCAAAAGGCACGCACAACAAATGATCCGCCTCCATTGGAGAATCAACAGAAAAAGGGACAGAATACCTCTCCCCCTCCTTCCTCAACAGCAATTTATCTTTGTCAAAAAGAAACCAATAACACAATTCAACACACATAGATTCATTGTTTAGGAGACAAGGTAACAAGTTGACAAGGCTACAGTTCTGTTGGATTTGCAATCCAATAGTTATGATGTTGGAACTTATTACCTCGTATCTGAAACCTTGTCAACTTGTCACCTTTCACAAATATAACTCATTTTAATTATAAGTATCAGTAAACACACTAATTTTTAAAAAATCTTCTTACTCCCCATATAATCCCCCCTGTCATCACACCCGCCAAAACCCACCACCATGGCGCCACCCTCCTCTCCCTTCTCACATCCTCAACCTCCACCGCCGAAGCATTTACCGACACCCCGCCAACAGCCGACGATTCCGAACGCACCCGCACCGAATCATCCTCAACAATCCTCCATAACCGGACACTCTCAGCATACACCCTTCCCCCACTGTCCGGTCTGGAAAATAACACCTCCTTCATTTCCACCCTGCAGCTCCTCCCCATATTCTTCACAACATTATTATATAGAGAATCCCTGCAAACAACCATTTTATCATATCCCCTCACCACCTCCTTCTCAGAAACGGAAGGCAAAATGCGGCAAGAGGAAAAAAGAATAAGAAAAAGTAATAAGTACATTTTGAGTTTTTGAGTTTTTAAGTTTTTGAGTTTTTAAGTTGACAAGTTGACGAGGCTTCAGAGACAAGGATGTTGAGGGTTGAGAGTTTAGAGTTTAGGGTTTATAGCGACTAAATTCTATCGGCCTCTAACTCCCTATACCTCCTCTTAACTCCCTTTAACTCCTTTCTAAAGTTGACAAGTTGACGAGGCTTCAGAGACAAGGATGTTGAGGGTTGAGAGTTTAGAGTTTAGGGTTTATAGCGACTAAATTCTATCGGCCTCTAACTCTCCGTTCCAACGGATTTGCAATCCGTTGGTTACACTAACCGTGGATTTGTAATCCACATTATTTTATGGGATAGAACACCCTGTATTTCAAGACATATACCACACTAAGCCCTAAAGGGGCGATACCCATCATCACCAATCCCCCTACTTGACTCCTTAACTCCTTGACTCCTCAACTCCTTCCCTCCTTCCCCCTCCACCTATAAGAATAATCCACCCCGAACAACGCCCCCGAAAACGTCGACACCTCACCAAAGGCAACAAGGATAGACGAATGAATCTCCCCCTCAGGAGGAACCCAAAACCCCATAAAAAGCAACACCACCCCGGCAAGAGCCAGCACAACAGCCACCCACAATTGTAAAAACCTCATAATCCGACCAAATTTTCACTCAACAAATTCAAATAACAATACTCCTTTTCAACATCAAAACACGGACACTCTTTCACCCACTCCCGGGGAGAAATCTTTCCGTCACCATCCAAATCAGGCGAAAAATCCCTGTGTCCGGAAATCGACACTCCGGGATACTTAATCACCAACTCCCTCAACAGCCTGCTCAAAGCCTCCTTCTGGGCCTCAGTCCTTGTGTCATGAGGACTGCCGTCTTCAGCAAGTCCTCCCTCATAACAAACACCTAAACTCTCAGAATTATACCCTTTAGTATGGGCACCTGCTTCCGTTTCCTTCCTCATCCTCACCACCGCCCCGTCACGTCTCACATAATAATGATAACCGGCAGAGCGGAAACCTCTTGCCCTATGGTCAGCCTCCAGCTGCTCCGGGCTATACGCACGGTTACATCTTGTAGCCGAGCAATGGATTATGATATATTTTAAGTTCATGAGTTTTTTAGTTTTTAAGTTTATTAGTTTTTAAGTTGACTAGTTGACAAGTTGACGAGGCTACGGAGAGGAGAGGGTTGAGAGTTTAGGGTTTATAGTAACTAATTGCTATTGGCCTCTAACTTCCTATACCTCCCTTTAACTCCCCACAACTCCTTCCCTCCTCAACTCTTCCCCTCCTTAACTACTTAACTACTTGACTTCTTAACTCCTCAACCATCAGTCCAAATGCGGTTTGTCACATTCCTCTGTAACCGTCTTCACGTCATCCATCTCAAAGTTGGCATTAGCCGACGTACCCCTCAGGAAATTACCCGGCGAGAACACAATACGCGCCTTCTTGATCTGCTCCGCAGTAAACTTCTCGCCAACGGCAACACCCTTCGAACTAATCGACAATCTGAAATTACCCAACTCACCGACCTGAACAATAGCACCTGAGCGCAATTCCAGATTAATAACCCAATTCAATGAATCCAGGATAGACTTGACATCACCGCTGGACATAGCCGAACGGCTCGCCACCAACTCACACAACTTCCACATATCACAATAGTACGACGACTTTGCAATACCATAAGTCTTAATCTGATCCTTATCCACACCTGACATCACTTTACGCTTCACTGTTCTGTACTTCAAACTCATAATAATTAAATTTTTGCGGGAGAAGAAGAGGTTGGAACAAGTTGACAAGGCTTTGTAGCAAGTTGACAAGGCTACAGAGACAAGTTAACAAGGGTAAAAAGTATATAAAGATCTTGTCATCTCGTCATCTCGTCAACTTATCATCTCGTCAACTTATCATCTCGTCAACTTGTCAACTCGTCAACTCGTCAACTTGTCATCTCGTCAACTTGTCAACTCGTCAACTTGTCAACTCGTCAACTTGTCATCTCGTCAACTCGTCACCCCCTCTCCTCTCCCAGATTAAACATTCATCGTTCATTCCCGGGAACAATGCAAATGTATAACCCTGCAAAAAGTTAAAATCTCCGTAGTTTAAAACACATATATCAATAAATCAGGTATTTACAAACCGGAGTATATAAAATCCACGACAATTCACAGAGATAAATTTCATAAAAGAGAAAATAAGGAATAATGAATTATATCATTGGTTATTAAAACATTAAATAATACAGAAAGAATAAAGATTTAATATTTGTTTGGGAAATAAGGAAACACGTTAACTCCTAAAAATACCAATCAAACAATAGCTTTGACACCTCAACCCCAAACACTCCCCTCAATCCTAACAACACCAAGGAACCTCAACCCATCCTCAACATCCACCTTAATCCTCCTCAAATAATCCCCCATCGTACTCAACTTGTAGCTATAGTCAAAAGCCGTAAGCATACACATCGACAAATGGTTCACCGAAATCTTCCCGTTCCTGTTCTCATATTCCACAATCTTCACCGCCTTCAGAAGAGCTTCGGGAAACTGCACATGATACCGCAACGCGCCGAAAACAGTACGTTCCAACACATAATCCAGCCAAATCTGCCTGTCATGTTCAATAACCCTTTTTATGAACATACGGCATTTGTCATTCAACACAGACCAACTCGTAAAAGCAATACGGAAAATAGGATACAATCGTTCACGTTTCTCATCCAAAGGAAGAGCATCAATTTCATGGTTAAAATCTTTCACAGAGGGAATCTTCCCACTGAAAAGCCTGGATAAACTTTGTGGCATTTTTATTCAATAACATTTTGATCTAAGCAAACACAATCAAAGGTATAAAGTCAAAGGAACTCTAACAATCTGATCAAATCAACAACACACCGGCTTCACCAAATGTGCAAGCTTAAAAGGTTAACAAATAAATTAATTAAAAACAAAAATACGGCAATCCTGCATTAATCATGCAAGAGTGCCTTTACTAACTTAAGATACTTCGAAGGAATCTTGGCAGAAGTCAGAATCCTCTCATAAGCGCCGGCATCATGGCAGTCGGAACCCGCAAAGCTATACATACCGTTATCCAGCATAAACATAGCCTTCTTGCTCACCGTCCTTCCATAACAACCCGACAGCGACATCAGGTTAAGCTGAAGTTTCACATTCCTCGAAGCCAGCGAAATATAATCATCATTGACCATATACACATAACGCTCCGGATGCGCCAACACAGGGACATACCCCTTTGCCATCACCTCAAAAATCATACTGTCCAAATCCAGAGGAGCGGCGATATACGAAGTCTCAATCAGCACCCTGTTCTCACCGATAGTCATCAGCCCGTCCTTCAGATGATTCTCAAACGAAGAATCCAGCATATACTCGGCAGCCAGATTAAGTTCAATTGAAGTCTCCACCTGCGTCTTGAACTCCTCAAACCTCCTTGTCAGGCTCTCCCTGTTATTATCCGGAAAATTCTCCATCACATGAGGAGTGATATAAAGCTTCTTCACCCCAAGACCTTCCATCAGCCTCAAAGCCTTCACAGCTCCCTCCACCGTTTTAACACCGTCATCAACTCCCGGCAGCAAATGCGAATGATGGTCAGTCATCCCATTCAGCACCCCGCTGGCGCTCAAAGTCTTGTCGGTAAATGAAAAATTGAATAAATCTTTTAATCCCATATATGTGTTATTTAAATTAATTAATGTTTGGGGAGAGGAGACGAGTTGACAAGTTGACAAGTTGACAAGTTGACAAGGCTACAGAGACAAGAATGTTGAGAGTTTAGGGTTTAGGGTTTAGAGTAATTTGAAAATAGCGACTAACATCTATCGGCTTCTAACTCCCTATACCTCCTTATAACTCCCCATAACTCCTTCTCTTCTTATCTCCTTAACTCCTTTCCTTCCCCCTGCAAGATAACAATAAAACCCGAATACAACAAAAAAAAGCCCTGAAAGAGCGACACCATAATATCCCAGTGTCGCCCCTTCAGGGCTTCTCCCTCTGTACCAACGGGATTGGAAATCCCTATGTTTAAGTGTTGAGAGATTAGAGATTAGAGTTTAGTGTTTCCGTTCCAACGGATTTGCAATCCGTTGACTACCTCAACCGTGGATTTGTAATCCACATCATTTTACGGGATTACAAATCCCGATATTACAACCATTGGATTTGAAATCCAATGGAACGGGGAACGGAACTACTTAACTCCTCACTTCTTCTCCTTCTCATCCCCATATCCATAACCATAGCCATATCCCATCGACCTGTACTTAACACCATTAAGCACAAGCGCCAGGTTATTGAACTGCCCGCTCTTATACAACCTTTCAAGCTCAGGCAACTGACGGCGGTCCAGAACACCCGAACGCACCACATAAATAGTCAGGTCAGCCACACGGTTCACGATAGGAGCGTCAGCCACCACGCCTGCCGGAACATTATCCACAATCACGTAGTCATACATCTCCTTCAACTCATCAATCATATCATCCAGCTTATGGCTCAACAGCAATTCAGCAGGGTTAGGAGGCACCGGACCGGCAAACAACACATCCAGTCCTTCCACAATCTGGTTCTTGGCAATAACATCCTTCACCGAATCAACGCTGCCGGACAAATAATTTGTAGCGCCCTTGCCTGCATATCCCACATTCTTCGCCAATGTGCCCTTACGTATATCCAAGTCCACCAGCACCACCTTCTTCTTCATCAGGATAAGGCTCGCCGCAAGGTTAGTCGAAACAAATGTCTTTCCTGCCCCCGGATTCATTGAAGTAAACATAATCACCTTCATATTATCAGACTTCACACGCATAAAGTCCATATTCGTTCTGATAATACGGAAAGCTTCGGACACAGCATCGCGGCTTCCACTCTTGACCACCACCTTCTCCGTCTGTTTCTTGTCCTTTTCCGGAATCTCCCCAAGGAAAGGAATAGTAGTCTTGTCCTGAATTTCCTTCTTTGAATGAACCTTCGTATCCATGCTCCATACCAGCCATATAATACCAGCCGGAATAGCGAATCCCATTATAAACGCTGCCGCAAGCACAAGTATCGACTTCGGAGCCACAGGTTCCTGGCTACCCGTAGCCGGGTCCAATATTCTGGTATTATTCTCCGTGATAGCCTGCGATAGCGCATTCTCCTCACGCTTGTTCAGCAAATACAAATACAATTCCTCCTTGATTTTCTGCTGGCGTTCCACCGAAAGCACATGCTTCTGCTGCGACGGCACAGCCTCTATTCTCTTCGTCAACTGGTCTTCCTGAGCCCTCACATTCCTGATTTTAATATTCAAGCCCACCACCAGGTTGTCAATAGAACGTATGATAGTCTGCTTCATCGCGCTCAGCGAATTGTTCAAGTCCATCACCACAGGGTTCTTGTTGCTGCTGTTCGCAATCAGCTTGTCCCTCTTCAGCAACATCTCGTTATACTCCGCAATCTGCTGCTCTACCCCAACGTCTGAAATACCCGTATTCGCCGGAATCAAATCCGAAGCCTTCTGCGGGTCATTCAGATAATCCTGGATATATTTTGCAAGGGTCAGCTGGTTTTCCAAGGCAAGCCCCTCTTTTCTGTACGCGCTCGTATTCTCCAGATACATACCTGTTTCCGAAGTAATATCCGTCAACTGGTTAGCCCTCTTGAACTCCTCGATGCTCGCGTCCACATTGCCAAGCTCTTTCTCGATAATCACCAGGCGGTCAGCGATAAAGTTCGAAGTATTCACCGTAATCCTGTTCTTGTCGTCTATCGCATCCTCATTATACACCGCAATCAATGTATTCAGCACATCCTCAGCCCTTGAAATAGACTCATCCGTAAGCGAAAGATTGATAATAGTAGCAGTCTTGGAAGCCAACGATGATTGCAAATCTTTCTGGTATTTCTCAACCACCTTAGCCATATTGGACTTCGTAACCTTCACCTTCTCCCCATAATAAATATCGGTATAATAAAGGCTCGGCACCACCACCATTCTTCCCACAGGAGTTTCCACCGTATCATTCAGGGCAACAGTCATTCTGTCATCAAACTCCAGCTCATCACCTTCTTCATTTACAGAAATAAAATCAGAAAGCTCAACCTCCTTCTCAGATACCGGTTTCACCACAAACGAGAATCTCTGAGCCTCTTCCACATCAGGAAACGAAAGCACCACCGGCGACTCCCTGTAAAGCTCCACGCTTCTCAAGCCTTTCTTTATCTTATAGCTCACATCCAGGTGCAATCTCTGGGCAACCATATGCATAAGCCTGTTAGCCTTGAACACCAGCACCTCATTATCCACATTCCTCTGGATACCGAACATGCTCAAGTCGGCAAAGCCACCCATGGCATTCGACATTCCGCCACCACCTTTCTGCTCCTCCTTAATCAATATCGAAGCATTCCTTGTATATTGCTTAGGAGCCCACAGCAAATAAAGGCAAGCCAAAGCAACACACCCAACCACCGACAGCGCAAACCACCTCCAGTTCGCCTTCAGCACCAACCACAAATCCCAAAGATTCAACTCATTCTCCTCTTCCCTGATTTGCATATTATTGTTATTATCAATTTCAGCCATATGTTATTATTTTAAGTAGTTAAGGAGTTAAGTAGTCAAGGAGTCAAGTAGATTTTTCTCTCTCCCTCTCCGTGCCCTCTCTAACTCTCCTCTGTTTCTCCGTGTCTCTATGTTTTTAAGGAGTTAAGGAGTTAAGTAGTCAAGAAGTCAAGGAGATTTTTTCTCTCTCCCTCTCCGTGCCCTCTCTAACTCTCCTCTGTTTCTCCGTGTCTCTATGTTTTTTAAGGAGTTAAGGAGTCAAGAAGTCAAGAAGTCAAGTAGATTTTTCTCTCTCCCTCTCCGTACCCTCTCTAACTCTCCTCTGTTTCTCCGTGTCTCTGTGTTTTTAAGGAGTTAAGGAGTTAAGGAGTCAAGAAGTCAAGTAGATTTTTCTCTCTTCCTCTCCGTGCCCTCTCTAACTCTCCTCTGTTTCTCCGTGTCTCTGTGTTTTTAAGGAGTTAAGTAGTCAAGGAGTCAAGTAGAGTCTCTAAACTCTCAACCCTCAACTCTAAACTCTCAACCCCCTTGTCAACTCGTCCCCTCGTCAACTTGTCAACTCTATTTAAGCACCGTAACCAACAACGACGCCACCGTCGCCAACACCGAAGTCGCCGACAACCACACACTCATCGAATTATTCTGGTTAATCTCTCTCTGACCCGCCTTAGCCTTGTTCGGCTCAACATACACAATATCATTCTGCTGCAAATAATAGCAAGGAGAAAGGAACAAATCCGCAGAGCGCAAGTCATGGAACAGAATCGTACGCTTGCCGTCCACCTCACGAATCACGGCAACACGGTCACGTCGTCCGTAAATAGTCAAATCCCCCGCCATACTCAACGCCTCAAGCAAAGTAATCCTGTCGCTATTTATATTGAATGAACCCGGACGAGCCACCTCACCCATCACAGAAATCTTGAAATTCAGGAACTGCACGGTAATCACCGGGTCCTTAATCAAATCCTCTTCAATAAGTTTCTGCTTTATCAATTCTGTCAATTGCAACCTGGTCAATCCTGCAACCTTCAGTTTGCCTAAAATAGGGAAGTCTATTTCACCGTTTGAGTCCACCAAATATCCTAAAATTTTCTGCTGCGGAGTCGTAGTAGCTCCAATCTGATAAGTCACCACCGGCATATTAAAAGGCAAGGCAAGCTCCGGATCCTTACTGTTCACCATAATGGCAAGCAAGTCATCCGTACGGATATACATCTCAAATTTCTGGGCAATTTCCTGCGCCTTATACGGTTCCACATCCTGCAGATAAATAACCTCCTTGGTTGAGTTGCAGGCACTCAACACAAGTAATAACAGGGAAACAAATATTCCCTGCTTCCATTTCATTTTAATTCCCATCTTTTTTTAGTTATCTTATTTTTTATATTATTCTCTCCGTGTCTCCGTGAATCCGTGTTTTTAATCCTCGTCAACTCGTCCCTGAGACCTTGTCAACTGTATATAATCTCCTTTCATCCACACAACTAATCCAACTGCAAAGAAACAACTTTTTTACCATATAGGCAAAAATATAATATGCAAAACAGACACACCAAAGAAGATAATAATATTCCTCAGCTTTTAACCCCATATAACTTTATTAAATTCAACAAAGTTGAGCATAAAAATAAAAACAAGGGAGTCACGGAAACCCGTAACTCCCTTCTATCCTTGTCAACTCGTATCTCTTGCCTTTATTATTTCAACATACTAAGGATTTTAGCTGTTTCAGAACTGTCCAGCGCATACCTATATTCGCAATTATATTCCACACCATTCTCCTTATAATTCACTTTTATAGGTTTATCTTTTTTGTTCATCACTAAATGTCTATCCTTATTATTTATTTTATTAAAAAATTCTCCAAGATTAAGAGTTTCCACCTCTTTTTTAAGAACCTTCTCACCTTTAGGCTTTCTAATTTCTATTGTTTGTTTACTCGATATAACATGAAATGCATCATCAAAAACAATAAAAATCGGTTTTATAATTTTTTTTGATGGTATATTTTCTCTTTCCAGAAACATCTTATATTCATGAATGCAATAATAAGAATTAAGCCAAGGCTTAGTAACAATAAAAATCATAAACTTACATTTATCCATAGCCTTGGTATAAAACTCATTCCAGTTAGGATTTGACATTTTCACTATTCCTAATTTATCATCCCATTGGTAAATAGTCTTTTCATTCTTCTCCAAAGAAATTGCATCCAAATAAACGGACAAACCCTTTTTTTCTATTATATCACGTAGCAAACTCCATGAAAACTCAAATCCTCCGAATGCTCCGCCAAAGCTAAGCAACACATCAACATTTGTAACACACATAAAACTAGAATTTTATTCCTACTCTTCAATGGCTTTTCGGAATCCCCCATATTTATCTGTAAGCTTACGGATATAAAATTAGGCACTAATAATATATAAGCTTATATAAGCTTCCCAACATCCCTATATTTCTTCCGAATAACATATATCTACATTTCCTATATATCTCCTAACAAAATTTTCTTCTTATTGAATCTGCTTTCCCACAAATAGGGGCTCTATTACTGACTGAAACATATAGGTTCAACAAAAGAAACAGCGACTACTACTATGAACCATATAGTTGCAATCTCTATCGTTGTATATAAAAGTTTATTACCTGTAGCCTACCGAATGCTTAATGAAATCCATATATTTATCAAAAAAAGCCCTCCTCTATACCTCCACATCTTTGTATTTCCTAAAACAAACAAGGGAATTACCCCCTGTAATCCCCCTGTCCTTTATATCCTCGTCAACTCGTCCCCTCGTCAACTTGTCTCTCTTAAAACCTCCGTGTCTCCGTGCCTCCGTGTTTATCCCCTCCTTTAACAAAAGAAGAAACAGCAAAAGAATATTCCACAACACCCCTCACATCCTTCAACGGATGAATAGAAAAACGAACCTCATTTATATTCGTATGTAACGTAGTAGAAATAACAACACGATTATATTCCGACAACACATTATCACAATCAGGATATTCACTCCTATATTTAATCAATCTCTTTTCAAAGAAATCATCAATCAAAACATCGTTGTCAGGACATTGCTCAGTTTCCGCCAACTTCCTGAAAGATGCAGACTCCAATAGTTCATTTATAACACACTCCAGATTATCCGCAAACGAACAAATCTTCCACGTACGCCTAATCTTGTATTGTATCTCTTCCGGCTTTGCATTGTGACGCTCAATCACCAATATTTTAGGCAAATCAATCAATTGGCCGACATTGAAGTTTTTTTTGACAAAAAGCAAATCTTTATCTTGTATTCCACAAAGAATCATTGAATTTCCCGACGCGACATAATGATCATAGTCTGAAGCATTTATTTCTTTACCCTCAGGAGAATAGAAATGATTAATCTCTGTTGATATGGAAATTTCCTCCTTATTTTTCCCTTCTATTCCACTACCGGCAGAAGCAGCCGGATAACTCATGGTCTGTGCTTTTTTAAATGCCTCTCCACGTTTTTCTTTAATCTTGAAAATCAAATAAACCAGCCATACCAGATAGGCTATGGTAAAACATAACAACATTCCTAATATATAATAATAATCAGTATGTTCCATATCACAATCTTTTAGAAACAACACTTATACCTTCAAATTCTATTACAAACTGTTTCATATTATTCCCTAAATGAACTATTTCCCATTTCAGCCATGCCATAATGCCAATAACAAGAAATAACATCCAATAGTGTTCAAATATATAATACAAAACTGAAAAAACATAAATTGCAGGAATTATCAGAAACAACCTGAATAAGACCCAGAACACAGAACCTCTGATTCTTTTTTTCTCATACTCACAAGCCATATCCATAAAAGTAAGAGCAACTTCCAATAAAAACACCACATATACAAGGTGAGCATTATATAAATATAAAATTATCTCAGAATTCCCTATTACTTTTCCTAAAAACGATGTTCCAAATAATCCTAACAACACTCCTATCCCCCATAACACTGCATGCGAAATAGGGATAATTGTATGATGTATCCTCTTAAGTGTCATCACAATTAATATGTTATTAATGAGTCACAAATATAATATTTTAATAAGATATTATTGTATATTCAATATTAAAAATTTTAATTTATAATCTTTTTCCCTTACATTTTCACATACTAATCTCATTAAGATTTTCATATATAAACATAAGTCGTATTATTTGTCATGTAATACATTAGGCAAATCTATAAACGTACTATGAAACAAACTTTCATATATCCATTTACCAAACCAACTAATAGAGAATTATTACTCTTCTTTTAAATCCTTTAAAAATCTACTCCACTGTCTTCGAAGGTCTTCAGTATCGGAATATTCATAATACCCTTTTTTCATAGTAATAAGATCCTTCATGAAAGCAGGGAGAATAGCTCCTTTTTGTATAAACATGGCAATGTTTTTTCCATAAGCAATGGCTCCTCCTAATTCTATCAAACAACTGCTTGGAGGAATCTTATCACCTTCAATAACAGGGTATATCAACACAAAATAATGAGCTTGTTTTAATATACCCATTCTATAATATGAGATACTATCCATACTTTCTTTTGTTTTGGAATAACCACGAAAAGAACGATAAGATTGTTCTTTAGCCTCCAATTCCATTTCTTTTAATACTCGTTCATACTTTTCAGAATACTCTGGTGAAATTCCCTGAATAGGGCGAGAAATATAAAAGTCTCTTGTATCATACAATTTAGCGACACCTGCTAATTCTTTTATTGCAATTTGGATAGCATAATTATGATGTTTTAATATCTGTTCAGGATTAAAGGATTCATAATTATGGCAACAGAAATCAACGTTAAATATTTCTTTTATTTCATTTTTTTCCTTATATAAGAAAGCACTTATATAATAAATCAACTGGCATAACAAGTCTTTATACATCCGTTTGGATTCAGCAATGTCTGAATGAATCATTTGATTATGTTTATACATTTCCAATCTATCTCCAAACTCATCAATACTAACATTAAAAAGGAATGGTATGACTTTTGTCGGGAATCCTTTCATACTTGTCCCGATCCCTGTTTCAAAATGAAGCCACGGAGAATTGATTGACTCTTTCGTCATACAAGGGATAAATATTGAAGCGGCTGATGCTTGTTTGCGTAGTTCTTCAAACCAACCTCTATCATTTCCTGTTAGATTTTTGCTTGACACAAATACGTCAGTTTCTCTTTTTAAATCAAAAACTGTAGTTAGAAATTTTTTTAACACATGTGCAACTTGTTTGCCAAGCGGTTTAGACCAACTTATAAAAATTAATGTTTTTCCCATAACTTTATCACAACAGCATAGAGTAATCACCCCTATTTATATTAATCTAATATTCTTTTATACCCCTACCAAACATCTCCCATTACCGATAAACTTGTCAGATGGAGTAACCACAGCAATTGCATCAGGATTACTTGTTTTTGTTTCATGAATAGCATAGCATACACTATGCATGGAGCTGTATTTCTCCTACAAGGTTCACATAAAACCTGTTCCGGTTTTAAACTAGGCAATTATTTTAAAACAAATTAATAAATGAACTCTATGTATCTTTTTACATTAGAATATCCATACATCTCTGTAAAGATTCCTTCCAATAAGGAACCTGTATTCCAAATGTCTCTTTTACTTTACTTTTATCCAACACCGAAAAATGCGGACGTTTCACCTTACTTGGGAATTCATCACTATGACAAGGACGAATATCACAATGATTACCCTTTAATCTGGCAATTTCCCAGGCAAAATCAAACCAAGAACATACACCTTCATTACTATAATGATAAATACCTTGCTTATTCAATTGATTTGTATCTATAATATAGACAATCAATGAAGCCAAATCAAAAGCGTAAGTTGGTGTACCAACCTGATCAAATACTACATTCAAAGTATCCCTTTCAGCAGTAAGGCGGCACATAGTTTTAACAAAATTGTTTCCAAATGAAGAATAAAGCCATGCTGTACGGAATATCAGATATTTGCAACCGATTTCCAAAATACTTTTTTCTCCTGCCAACTTAGTTTGCCCATAAACGCCAAGTGGATTCGTTTCCCAATCTTCACGGCAAGGCTGATTCTTATCACCCTTAAATACATAATCCGTAGAAATATGTATCAATGTCGCTTCTGCATCTTTTGCAGCAAAGGCTAAATTAGTTACAGCTAAATGATTAATCAAATCAGCAGTTTCTCTATCATCTTCAGCCTTATCAACATTTGTATATGCTGCACAATTTACTATCACATCAATTTGTAACTGTTTTATCATTCTTAAAACAGCCTCTCTGTTGGTAATATCCAGTTCCGCTACATCAGTAAAAATATAATTATGTTCACTTTTTACTGATACCTTACGCATTTCATTACCTAATTGACCGTTAGCACCGGTTACAAGTATATTCATTGTTTTAAGTTTATGAGTTTTTAAGTTGACGAGTTAACAAGGAAACAGGATGACAAGTCTTTTTCTTTTGTTACATTCCTTGTCAACTCGTTTCTAAAGCCTCGTCAACTTTACTTATTTATACAAATCCTCTGTGTAATCAAATAGCCAATCCACATCCTTCAATCTCGGATGTTTCTTGTCTTTATCCGAAAGAATAACTTTTTCTGACGGTACTTTCCAATCTATACCTAAATCAGGATCATCCCAGGCAATAGCTCCTTCTGATTGTGGGGCATAGAAATTATCACACTTATACTGAAATATAACTTCATCAGTCAACACACTGAATCCATGGGCAAAGCCTCGTGGAATAAAAAACTGACGGTGATTATCTTCAGTCAATTCTACTGCCACATGTTGTCCGAATGTCGGTGAGCCTTTTCGTATATCTACAGCCACATCCAATACAGCTCCTTTAATAACACGTACTAGTTTACTTTGTGCAAAAGGAGGTTTCTGAAAATGTAATCCACGCAAAACTCCGTATGACGATTTGCTTTCATTATCCTGAACAAAACGGACGGTACGTACTTTTTCGTCAAATTCTCGCTGAGAAAAAGACTCAAAGAAGTAACCGCGACTGTCTGTAAATAGGCGAGGTTCTAAGATAACAACGCCTTCTATTGGGGTTCTTATTATTTCCATATTTTTATCTACCTATACAAGAATATTCAATACCTAATTCTTCCATTTCAGATGGTTCATAAATATTACGTCCATCTATAATAAGTGGATTATTCATCGTTTTTTTGATAACGCCCCAGCTTGGCATACGGAATTGTTTCCATTCTGTCAGCAACAATAAAGCATCTGTATTTAATACAGCATCATACATATCCGTTGCATAATATACAGTATCTCCAATTCTTCGTTTACACTCATTCATAGCTACAGGATCAAATACACGAACTTGACAACCGGCTTGTAGTAATAAGTCAATCGTAACTAAAGCTGTCGCTTCACGCATATCATCTGTTTCCGGTTTAAAAGCCAATCCCCATAAAGCAATCGTTTTACCTTGTAAATCACCCTGAAAATATCGATTCAATTTATCAAACAAAACGGTTTTCTGCTGTTCATTAACTTCTTCTACAGCTTTTAATACTTTCATCTCATAACCGTTTTGTTCAGCTGTTTTTATCAATGCTTTTACATCTTTAGGGAAGCATGAACCTCCATAACCGCAGCCCGGATATAAGAATTTACTACCGATTCGTGTATCAGCGCCTATTCCTTTACGCACCATATTGACATCAGCACCTACTAATTCACAAAGATTGGCAATATCATTCATAAATGAAATACGTGTTGCCAACATACTGTTAGCTGCATATTTAATCATTTCGGCGGAAGGAATATCTGTAAAAATAACACGGAAATTGTTAAGCATCAGTGGACGATAAAGTTTTGTCATCAACTCTTTTGCTTTTTCCGATTCCACACCGACAACTACACGGTCTGGACTCATAAAATCTTTAATAGCAGCTCCTTCTTTCAGAAACTCCGGATTGGAAGCTACATCAAAAGGAATGGAAACCCCTCGATTGTCTAATTCTTCCTGAATAGCAGCTTTTACTTTTTTTGCTGTTCCTACCGGTACTGTACTTTTAGTTACAAGCAATACATAATGATTCATATTACGTCCTACAGTACGGGCTACTTCCAATACATAACTCAAGTCGGCACTACCATCTTCATCCGGAGGTGTACCTACAGCACTAAACACTATTTCTACCTGATCCAGGCAACTAGTCAAATCTGTTGTAAACTGTAAGCGACCTTCTTTATGGTTACGTAAGACCATTTCATCCAGTCCCGGTTCATAAATAGGAATCTCTCCTTGCAATAAGGATTGAATCTTTGCTTCATTCACATCCACACAAGTAACATGCGCCCCCATTTCCGCAAAACATGTTCCTGAAACTAAACCGACATATCCGGTTCCTACAACTGCTATATTCATAATAATTTGTTTTTAAAGTTGATAATAAGATTTATACCAGGCAACTGTTTCTTTTACACCCTCTCTAATATCTTTAGCCGGTTTATATCCAATTTCCTTTTCCAATAAAGATGTATCGGCATTCGTCTGATAAACGTCCCCCGGCTGCATAGGCAAATATTCCTTTTCAGCCTCTTTACCACATGCATCCTCTATAGCCTTAATAAAATCCATTAATCTTACAGGCTGTGAATTTCCTATATTATAAATTCTATAAGGAGCAGACGAAGTTGCAGGGTTTGGATGCTCTGCATTCCAATTCTT
Organism: Parabacteroides sp.; assembly: GCA_034091205.1. GTDB lineage: Bacteria > Bacteroidota > Bacteroidia > Bacteroidales > Tannerellaceae > Parabacteroides. The sequence continues at coordinate 85,539 of JAXDRC010000034.1, forward strand.
ATCCGATTCTGCCACATTATCGATTACACGTATAACTCCTTCTACAATATCATCAATATATGTAAAATCACGAAGCATATCACCATTATTAAATACCTTTATCGGACGATTATGTAATATAGCGTCAGTAAATAAAAATGGAGACATATCCGGTCTTCCCCACGGACCATAAACCGTAAAGAAACGGAGTCCGGTAGTAGGAATACCATAAAGATGGCTATATGCATGAGCCATCAGTTCATTAGATTTTTTGGAGGCAGCATACAAACTGACCGGATGAGCAATACTGCTTTCTTCCGAAAATGGGACATTAGCATTTAATCCATAAACACTACTGGAGCTGGCATATACCAAATGTTTTACTACGTAATTTCTACAACCTTCCAGAATATTTATAAAGCCATCAATATTAGACTCAATATAAGCGTATGGATTGGTTATGGAATAGCGCACTCCGGCTTGAGCTGCCAAATGACAAACCCGATCAAACTGTTCATTGGCAAACAACATTTGCATAGCTTGCTTATCTTCCAAATTCATACGTATAAAACGATAATTCGGATATATTTTACTTTGAACTAGTTTATACCAACTGATTTCCGATTGTTCTATACCGGCTTTTTCCAAACGGCTGTATTTTAAATCAACACTGTAATAATCATTGATATTATCAAGTCCAACCACTTCATCTCCTCTTTCTAATAAACGTAAGGCAACATATGAGCCGATAAAACCTGCGGAACCGGTGAGCAATATTTTCATAAAATCTTTATTTTAATAGTTCTTTATAAATATCTAAATGCGTTTTTACTACTTGCTCTAATGAAAAATCCCTTTCTGCTATCATTCTGGAATAAGCACCCATTTTTTGACGTAATACCTGATTTTCAATTAATATTTCCAATTTTTCAGCAACGGCCTGGCTGTTTTTTATTGGAACAAGAAAACCATTTTGACCATCTTCTACTGTATCTTTACACCCAATGGAATTTGTTGTTATAATAGGACGTCCTATTGCTGTCGCTTCAATAAGCGATTTAGGAACACCTTCTCTATAATAACTAGGGAATGCTACAATATGAGATTGTTGTAAGAGTTCTTTAATATCTTTACGATGTCCTAACCATTGAATGTAATTTCCATCACAACATTGTTTTAGTTCATTTTCTTTAATTGCTTTGGGGTTAGAAGAAAGTCCACCACATAAAAGAAACTGAACTTTACCCTCATATTTTTTTCTAAGTAGTTCTGCTGCTTCTATCAGGATTAACGTTCCTTTTTCAACAACCATTCGGGCTGTAAATATAATTTTGATTGGTAATGTTTGAGGTTCTGGTGTATAACTATATATATTTAAATCAACACCGGATCCTTTTATAAATCTTATTTGATCTTCCTTGATTATTTTGTATTTCAAAAAGAGTTCTTTATCTTCATTATTCTGGAAAATAACATTAAGTTTTTTCCTATGATGGGAAAATCTTAAAACATTTAGAATTGCTTTTACTTTTAGAGATAGTTTTTCTTGATTAAAAAGAATACCTAAACCACTAACAGCATTAACTACTGCTTGTACACCTGCTAATTTTGCAGCTAAACCACCCCACAAGATATTTTTTAAACCAACATGATGAACAATATTTGGTTTTTCTTTTCTATAAAGCTTATATAAAAAGAAAAATGTCTTTAATTCTTCTCTAATATTTTCACCTGTTGGATTGATGGGTAATTCTATAAAGTTAATTCCTAATTTTTCTACCTCTTCTTTTTGTCCGGTATTTTTAGCAATAAGGGTTACCTCGTAACCTTGTTTTTTAGCATTAATTGCAATTTCTTTGCGGTGAGATAGGAAAAATCGGTCTTCGTTGATTATTAAATATATATGTTTCATTGTAATTTTTATTATAAAGGATACTCAAATTTTTCACCTAACTCAAAATCAAAAGAATCTGGTATAAATTTCATATAACCACTACCATCATAAAATGTGTACTCTCCAAAAATTATTTGCTCCTTGATATTATATAAATCTACTCGTACATGAGGGAATCCTTTTGATAAATATTCTGCTGTTCTTATCATTTGATCAAAGTTTTTAGGTTTTGGAATAATTCGTTCTAATTTACGTTCATCAGCTCTACAAACGTCTAATCTATGAAATTCCCGATTATATATACCTAATCCACATTTATTTCCTAGTTCTCTATCAGCAATCACATATAAATATTCTACTTTTCCATTAAAACAAAAGAATTTATAATCAATCAATCCTCCATCTTCTATATTACTTTCGATATATTTTTCAATAATAATTTGTGAGTCTTTTATACCTGTGTATGCCCATTCTCTACCAGGATTGATGTTTTTTTTATTTCTCCATTTATTTATTGTTTTTCTTAATTTGGGTATATCTATCTTTGTTTTATCTTTACAGATAAAGATATTTTGTCCGCCACTTCCATCTGTTGTTTTTATAACAAATTTATCAGGTAAAGAATCAAAATCTATTTCGTTTGCATTATTATAAACTCCATACAATTCATTGAGTATTGAAGCCATACCTATACTCTCTATGTATCCGCGAACTTTGTATTTATCAACACAGATAGGTAGTAAAGGATTTCTATATTGGAGTTTATATACTTGTATTTTTTCTGTAAATCTTTTGGGATTCGAAAAATTAGGTAAAAAACCCATTTTAATATAATATTGTATTTTTAACATTATATTATCAGGTATAAATTTTAACCAGGATAAAATCATAAATCTAAATTGCTGATTTTTTAAAATTCTTTTATAGTTCATGTTTATCTATATTTATAATCTATAAAATAGTTTAATAATTAGAATTTATTCATAAGTACAGATATAATGAAGCCAACTGAATATACTATTCCTCTAGAATACATTCTTTTATGTAAAAGAAGATTTTTCTTATTGTTTTTTAGGTTATAATATGCACACATATTTAATATATTTTTTTCAGAGGGACTAATATTATCCCCAATCGCGTTTATCATTAATTTACATTTGTTACTTTTTATATTTGGAGATTTATATATAAATCTTTCAAATCGTTTGTAGTTATTTATTAATATATTATTAGAAGTTCCTATTACATTATGCTTATGCTGACGATAGTACATTGTAGGTTCCTTTGAATAATATATATCAGCATCTAATGAAAAAGCAGTTAAAGAACTTAATGCATCATGAATTATTAGATTTATTTTATTATTAATTTGATATTTACAGATTAATAATATTTTTTCTAATAAAGCCCTATTAAAAGCCTGAGTACAACCTAAGCAAAAATTACTTATTATATTATTTTCTAATGTATTATCCACAAATCTATTTTTACTGATAATATTTAGTTCCTCATCAGTTATATAATATGCACTATGAAAGAATGCATATTTTTTCTGTGTTTTGGATAGATAACGGATAGATGTGGAAAGTTTATTTTCCATCCAAACATCATCTTGATCACAAAACGAAAAGAAATTATAATCTTTAAGATTTTCGTAAGCATACTGTAATAAAGTGTAAAAACTTCGAGAACATCCAATATTCTCACCCTTTATAATAATCATATTTCCATATAAGTCCTTATATTTTTCAAGTATAGAAAGTGATGAATCGGAAGAACCATCGTCTCGAACTAAAATACATATATCAACATCTTGTTGTTTATATAAACTGTCAAGCTGCTCAGCAAGATATTTTTCTCCATTATAAACAGAAAGTAATATTGCAATTTTAGATTCCATTATTGTTTAATATTTTAAATCTTTCAATTGTATTTGTATGTAAAATTGTATATGTCTCTCTATTAAGAGATTTTTTTATTGTTTGTGCAACTTCTTCTACATTGGTAACATCTATACAAAATCCATTATAATTATCTTTTACTAATTCTTGTGGTCCTCCTACGTTTGGAACAATTGCAGGAATATGATATGCCATAGCTTCAAGTATAGTCATACCAAAAGTTTCTATCCATAAAGAGGGGATTGATAAATTTAATATTAAGTCCGTTTTTTGGAGGAAAGGATGAATATTGGATTGAGCTGGTATAATATCTAAATTTAGAGGTATTTTTTCTTTGATATAATTAGAAATATCTACTTGAGATGCACTTAATATTAAAGTGAAATTATATTCAGGAAGAATTCTCGCTAATTCTATAAAATTAAAAATACCTTTTATTCTATTTAAGGATGAAATCATTAATATCCTATTTAGTCTCCTTTCAGATAAAGGTTCTTCATGAACATTCAATAAAAAAGATTTAGGTAAAGTATTATATTTAATAATTGATTGGCAATCTTTCCTTATAGGGTAACATGATTCTAAATATTTAGAAACAAAAATTCTTTTACTGTTTATATGATTAAAAAACCACTCATAAATAGAGACACTTTTTCTTTTCGAAACAAACTTTTCATGAATATGATAGATGATTTTTTTGTTATATAGTTTAGCAACAAGAGCCGCATAAAAAGGAACAATTGTATTTATATAAAAAGTATCAAAAGATTTTCCGTAGTAAAGTACAAGTAAAAAAGCATGAATTCTTGATATTAAAGGAGAAAAGAAATATTTTTTACCTCTGATTTTATAGATAACAGAACAAATCTTTACATTTGGTAACTGAGATAAAAAACCATTTTCATTTCTTGTAATAACAAATACTGTGTCATTAGAGTATTCCATTTCTATAATATTTGCCAATACTCTACAACTTCCGGTTAAGTCATTGACCGGATGTACAAATAGGATATTATACATAAGATTTTCTTTTTAAATTTTCAACACCCAATATATACATTGATAAAATACAAGTCCAAAAAGGATAAGCATTTTGAAAAAGAAGTAATAATAATATTATAGAGAAAATAAATATATTATAATTTCTACTTTGAAAGGTATGTATACTATATAGTATAGATGTAATAATGACTCCTATAATACCATGCATCACTAAATATTTTTTTATTCCTGATATACCTCCATAAACTGTAGTATCTATTAAATCATTACCATACCATTTATATTGACTATTTATAAAGTTATCGTAAACTATTTCAAATTCTGCTGTTACTCGGTTATCGCCAGATATAGTTCCATTCGAAAATTTTAACCGATCCCATAAAAGGGTATTTAACATATCAGAATATCCCAATTCTTCCAAAATTAGAATTAGTGATATAATAAATAAAAGACCAAATAGTAAGTATTTCCAAATATTCTTATTATGGATATGTATTAAAAAGTATCCTAAAAAAAGAGTTATATAGCCAGCTAAAGAAAATGTAAATAACTCTGCTATAAATAATACTTGTACATACCTATTTTTAAGATTAAATTTATTAGCCATTATCATTGGTATTATTCCCATTGTTAAGTGTCCTGGTTCTGCAAAAATACTTCTAAATCTATAATATGTATCTATTTCATCAATAGAGGCAGGTAAAATAAAAAAATAATAATTAAAAGCTTTATAGTCCTTGAATTCAATATAAGATGGATTTATTTCTATTATCCTTAGTAAGAAGGATATGTAAAAAAATAGTGATATCCCTATAAATATAGAAAAATATTTTGTAAATATGTCTAAAACTTTTAGTTTGATGTCAGTTTTTAGAAAGACCAAACTTATACATAAACAAACAATGACAATACGACTTGGTATTAAATCAATTTGTGTAATACATTCCCAAATAATAGTAAAGAAAAGTATTATAAAAAAAAGAAAATTATTTTGAGTGTTGGTAAAAAAGTGTTTTGATGAAATCAATAAAGTAATACTTAAAATTGATACCAACAAACGTACTATGTCATTAGATATATTATTCCATATATACCATGGAAACATGGAATTTAAAAACAATATAAATAGAAAAAAAATATATATATGTAATAATAAACTATTTATTTTATTTCCCATATTTTTATTATTTAACAAAATGCTTCATTAATGTCCCGTTAAATATTCGTTCATATCATTTTTTAGAAATCAAAGATTGTAACTCTTTGAAATTTAAGAAAGAATAATTTTAATAGAGTAACCATTATTCTAATCTTTATTTCAAATCCGTTTATTTTATATTTGTTTTTAATTTATTGAATAATAGCAATATAAATAATATAAGGCGATTTTTTACGGGACACTAGTGAAAATGCTTCTATTTGAGATAGATTATAGAAGTATTTTTTGCTATATAAGATTAAAATTAATTGTACTTTTCTAGAAAAAAATAATTTGATTTATTATTAAATCAAGATGTATAATATTGAATCTATTTTATATGCTCAAGATACTTCTTTGACTTTGTTATTTCTATATCTAACAACCTTTCTACATTAGAATAATCTATATCTGGTATATACTCATTTGAATATGATGTGATCAATCGTTTTTCAAGTTTTAGAATATGTAATAAAGATTTTACTCGTCCACTTTTTTCTTCCATACCTATTGAAAAAAACTGTTTCTCAAAAATAATAGAGAATGCTGTTCCATGAAAAGAAGATGTTACTACAAATTCTGCATTTTTTATTAGAGAAATAAAGTCGATAGCATCTGCTGATTGTATATATTGTTTTCCAATTTTTAAAGGATTCACATTTCCTGTTATTTCTAATACTTGACACTTGTATTTTTTCTGTAATTTTTTTACAAATAAATCAGCCTCTTTTGATGGAAGTAAATTGTAATATAATATATATTTATCTTTGTTAATCGGTTTACAGTAATTTATCCACTCTTGCTTGGATAAAAGAAATACAGGATCAAGAACTACTGGAATATTATAGTTTGCAATCTCTTTTATTGTATCTGCAAGATCTACCTCTCTAACAGATAAGACATTAAAATTTTTCAACCATTTTCTTATATCTTTTTTATCCTCATCGCTTAAATCTATAATACCCATACTAGGAGCATAAGCAATTTTCTTTATAGAATTTGATATTGATTCTCCCCAATATATTGGATCAAATCCCGAATAACCAGGAAGTTTTGATTTCCACCAAATCTGATCACTCCCATAAATAATACAATCATAAGACAAGTATTTTAAAGATTTAGCTGTTGGATAAGATGGAATAGATGTTAAACCAAAATATTTTTTTACCAACATTTGCATACCTTCTATTCGTTTCTTCGTCCTACTATAACGTAAAATCAATGAAATAAAAAATCTTATTTTTCCAATGAAAGAACGTTTTTTCCAATAATTGGGAATTAATCGATAAATATCCGCATGTCCTTCTGGCCAATAATCGACTATTTCAACTTGATGCCCCAATTTTGTTAGATATGTTTTTAAAGCAAAAGCCTGTAGAAAAGCGCCATAATTAATTGCACGATGAAATGTCAAAATTCCTATTCTCATATATTACTTAATAACTTTCTTAACTGTTTGAATTAAATCATTACTAATATTATTTCGTACAAAGCTTTTTAATTCACTTTTGATTTTTACAAATTGATCTACTTCTATATTATTTATTAGTTTCAAAGCTTCACTTTCATCTTCATTTGTTGTAAAAACCTCAAATATAATAGAATGATCACCAATTGATGGATTTATGAAACCTTTATATAGAGCATTAAATTCTTCTTTATTTGATGCTGTTATATATTCAAATCCTAGATTTTCAGCATAATGTTTTACAAGAAGAGAAGACTTATTGCCAAAATGCCCTCCTGCTGCAATATATTTATCTGCATCATCTCCAAATTTTGAACCTGGATGTGTATAATTCCTAAATTCAGTTCCTTTTCCATTATTAACTAATAAAATCCTAAGATTTCTACCTATATGACGATTTCCTAGTACGTTCATATCATAAAAGAAAGCCAAATCTCCAAAAACGCCAAAATATAATTTAGAAGGATTGCATAACGAAGCTCCTATCATTGCTGAAACACCTCCATCAATACCAAAACCTCCAACATTACAAAAAGAGGTTACAGAATTTGGTATTTCGAAAAAGTTCCAAGCTCTAAGAGAATTTAAAATACCCAAATGTAAAGTCGTATCTTCTGGTAATTGTGTCGCTAATTGAGAAGCCATCCAAATATTTGAAAAAGGAAGTTCTGGTAAAGAAGCATGTATCCTCAAATATAACTCTTTACAAGAAATTAGATAATCATCTTTATTCTCCTTTATTTCTTTGTTGGTATAATACGAAAAAAATTCAAATTCTGACATCTCAAAAATATATTTCAATTTATGAAAATAATCTCGAATTTCACCATCTTCACTTATTCGCCAAACTTCCTTTGCTGATCTAATTTTAGCTGTTGTTAGATAATCTCCGGATATTTCCCCTATATGAATCAATAAATCAGGAGCTATGTTTTCATCTTTAATAGATTGTGAAGCAACTAAGGAATATAATACTCTATATTTACCTTTATAACCACTGGTATGATCACAAAAAGCTACAGCATTATTTGATGCACAAAAATCATCAATAACTTTGGTTTGTTCTTCACTAAAAGGCAGATGAGAACCTATAAATAAAGCTATTTTTCCAGAAGGTAATACAGGGAAATCTTTTTTAGATATTATACGATTAATAATTCTTACTTTAGGTAATTCCTTAACTGAAAAATCTGTCAATTCTCCACCTGTTACTAAATTAATATGGACTGGTCCTCCGCCATGTCTCTTTAACTCTAATAACGCATAATTAGTTTTTACTATGCAATCCCATTCATCTTCAGAAGTAGAAATAACTGGTAATTGAACACTACATTTAACTATATCCTTTGGTTGTTCTGTTCGATCTACAAATTGAGGATATAAATGTCCACTTCTACAAGTATTTTGAGCTGATGTCAAAGCAATAATTGGAAGCTTACGATAATAAGCCTCTGTTAAACCAGACATATAATTACGAGAAGCCGTAGCTCCTGTACAAGTTAACACGACAGGTTCATTTGATTCTGCTGCTAATCCACAAGCCAAATATGCAGCAGAGCGTTCATCCACAGAAGAATAAACTTCAAAAAACGGGTCGTTTTGAACACTTCCAACTATCGCTATATTTGTTGTTCCTGGTGAAGCTACTATTTTTCTAATACCATGTGCTTTTAATAAAGCCAGAACTATTTGCGCATTACGTTCTTTTGTATAATATTTTTCCATATTTTTCTAAATTACCAATCACATCTATAATGATTTCCTTGGTTACAAGGAAGAATTTCCCCAGAAATACATTTTGCAGCGTCAGACAATAAAAACACAGCCGATTCTGCGACTTCTTCGGGTAAAAAAACTCGTTGTCCACAAGAGTTTTCTCGATACAAATCGCCATTTTTATTAAATCCCGTCATATCTGAAGCAGTAACGCCCGGAGCAATTGCATTAATACGAAAGCCTTTTTTAATATATTTACGAGATAAGCCTGCCGTCAAGCTGTTAATAGCAGCTTTAGTTAAACCATAAGGTATAACATCACAATACAGGCCTCTTTCCGATGTTATAAAAAGTATATTGGTATTTGTCATTTGATTTTTTTCCCAATAAGAAACAAAGGCTTGAGACAAAAAGTAAGGAGCTTTTAAATTGGTTGTAAATTGTTTATCAAAGCCTTCAATTGTTACACTAGTGAAAGAAGATTCGTGTAATGATATACCTGCATTATTAACTAAACAATCTATATTTCCTCCCAATAGTTTATCCGCCTCTTTAATAAAAAGAGGTATATTTTCTATTCGTTGAACATCAAATGAAATAAACGGACAGTTATTTAGAAGAGAAGATGCTTCTTTTAAAACCTTCTCATCACGACCTGTTATTAAAACAGAGGCTCCTTCTTCTATAAATTTTTTTGCCATATAAAATCCCAATCCACGACCTCCACCTGTAACAACAACTTTCTTTCCTGCTAACTTTTCTGAAGATGATAGTTGGGAAATAGATGCTGTAATTTTAATAACAGGTACACCTTTAAGTAACCAGGTTAGAACTCTTTTAAAATATTTCTTCATGATAAATCTATTATCTATTCAACTTTGTCTGTAAAAAAACTCTTATACTTTCTTTTTCATTTTGAGTTAAACCTATAGTGTAAATAAACAAAACTGTAATTAAACATGTTATTCCACTAAATAATAACACATCCCCAATATGATCTACTGATAAAAACTTATCTATTGCCCAAACCGGTAATACTGATAATATTGTAACTAGAGCTGTTCTTGTTATGACCATTGTAAAAAATGAAGACATCTGAACAGATACAATCTTTGTTACTATATATAAGCGAATAAACAATAAAATAAAATCAGTAAACAAAATAACTACATATACTATATAAGGCGGAAATCCTTGTTTTAAAAAAATATAACAAACCGGCAAGACACAAAAACGAACAGAACCTAACCAAATAGATAATATCTTTATTTTACCAGTTGCAAAAGCACATGTAGTTAGAGGATAAGATAATGTATTTAACATTGAAATTATTAAAGCATAACGAATAAAAATAACTGTATAATCAGGTACTTGTTTTAACCAAAAAGATAATATCCATGGAGCTTGAACAAAAATTGGAAGTGCAAGAAAAAGAAACAAAAAATAAGAAAATTTTGAACCTTGATAAGCTAAATTTAACATATATTCCTTATCACCTCTTGCGTAAGACTTTGTTATTTGAGGATTTAATGCTGTTGTAAAATCATTTACAAACTTTGTGATTGCTGCTTCAACTTGGAGTGTGATACCTCTTGCTGCATTTACTGTAACACCATAAAATATATTCAATAAAATATTAACTCCTTGATTAGAGAGAATGGCAGAACAAGCTCCAAAAAAATTCAATCCTGCAAATTTAACTATTTCTTTGTAACTATTAATATCTTTAATAAACACATACTTAGTTTCTTTAAAATTTCTCCTACAATATACTGTATAAATAAATCGAATAAAAACAGCTATCAAAAGAAGAAAAATCCCATACATAATTAAGCGATCTACAGAGAAAACTAATAACATATACACTATTAATAATTTCAATGAAACCTCTAATACATTTATATATGCAAAAGCTTTCATTCTCTCTTGAGCTATAATCATTGCATTATAAGGTGCACTCAATATGTTTAATAAGAAGGTTAATATGGAGCACTGATACAACCAATTTGCAGCAATCATCCTATCGGGTGAAATATTTAATTTTTCATTTAAAAACCACAAGCCGACTGTCTCAAATAATATTAATAATACTCCTCCTAATATGATATGTATAGTCATTGAAACTCCAAATACTTTCTGTAGTTGACTATCTTCTTTTTTCCCTAATTCATAAGTTAAATATCTTTGAGTAGAAGCAACCATTGTTGCACTAACAATAGAGAAAAGAGCGACAAATCCTCCAACAATATTATAAATACCATAGTTTTCTACACCAAGTATATTAAGAACTACTCTAGAAGTATAAAGGGATATTCCTAAAACTAAAATTGTTCTTAAATATAAGATAAATGTATTTTTGGCTATACGCTTATTATTAGAAGTAATATTATCCATAGTATTACCAAATGGTATATTAAATCTCAATTATATAATTTTTATCTCCCTTTATACATTCCCTCATAATACCTCTGATACTCCCCAGAAGTAACATTATCCATCCATTCCTGATTATCCAAATACCATCTAACTGTTTTCTCGATACCCTCTTCAAACTGCAAGCTTGGTTCCCAACCCAATTCACACTGAAGCTTGGTTGAATCGATGGCATAACGCAAATCATGTCCGGCACGATCAGTAACATATGTAATCAAATCCAAAGAATAACCTTCAGGATTTCCTAAAAGACGGTCAACCGTTTTAATAATAACATGAATAATATCAATATTTTTCCATTCATTAAAACCACCTATATTGTAGGTATCAGCCACTTTTCCCTGATGAAAAATCAAGTCAATAGCACGAGCATGATCCTCTACATACAACCAGTCACGAACATTTTCCCCTTTTCCATAAACAGGAAGCGGTTTACGATTACGTATATTATTGATAAATAAAGGTATCAGCTTTTCCGGGAACTGATAAGGACCGTAATTATTTGAACAATTAGTTACAATTGTCGGCATACCGTATGTATCATGAAAAGCACGGACAAAATGGTCAGAGCTTGCCTTGGATGCAGAATACGGACTATGAGGATTATATTTGGTATCTTCATAGAAGAAATCCTTTCCGTATGCAAGATGATGTTCTGCAGACGAAGCTGTTGTTGTAAATGGAGGCTCAATACCTTCCGGATTTGTCATCTCCAAAGCGCCATATACCTCGTCTGTTGAAATATGATAAAAACGTTTGCCTTCATATTTTTCAGGCAAAGACTCCCAATATATTTTTGCAGCCAGAAGCAATGACAATGTACCCATTACATTAGTACGGGCAAAAGTAAATGGGTCTTTAATACTACGGTCAACATGACTTTCTGCTGCAAGATGGATAATACCATTGATTTTCTCGTCCTGCATTAATTTCAATACAGAATCAAAATCACATATATCCATTTTGACAAACTTATAATTCGGTTTGTCTTCTATATCTTTCAAATTAGCCAAATTACCTGCATAAGTCAGTTTATCCAGATTTATTATATTGTACTCAGGATATTTATTTACAAACAAACGTACAACGTGTGAACCGATAAAGCCGGCTCCGCCTGTGATTAGGATATTCATATTAATATTTTTTTCAACACAGAGACACTGAGACTCAGAGTATAAAGAGAGTAAAAAAGTAAATATTTTTCTCTGTGTTTCTGTGTCTCTGTGTTTGTATTATTTATTCTTATTCTTTAATTCTTCAATTACACGCAACAAATACTGTCCATACTGATTCTTCAGCATCGGCTGTGCCAATTCGCGCATCTTATCTTCTGTAATCCATCCCTGGCGATAAGCAATACCTTCGAGACAAGCGACTTTCAAACCCTGACGCTTCTCGATAACTTCAATAAATGTTGAAGCTTCGCTTAAAGAATCATGCGTACCGGTATCAAGCCATGCAAAACCACGACCTAAAGTCTGAACTTTCAGCTCACCGGCTTTTAGGAATTCCTGATTGACCGTTGTTATTTCCAATTCACCTCGTGATGATGGTTTGATATTTTTAGCTACTTCGACTACCTTGTTCGGATAGAAGTAAAGACCTACAACAGCATAATTAGATTTCGGCTGAGCCGGTTTTTCCTCAATAGACAAACAATTACCATCCTTATCAAATTCTGCTACTCCATATCTTTCCGGATCACTAACCCAATATCCAAACACAGTTGCTTTTCCTTTTTCTGCTGTAACCACAGCATCTTTCAGCATCTTAGTAAAGAAACTACCATAAAAAATATTGTCTCCTAAAACCAAACAAGCAGTATCATCTCCTATAAATTTCTCACCAATAATAAATGCCTGAGCCAAGCCATCAGGAGAAGGCTGTTCCGCATATTCAAAATGTACTCCATAATCAGAGCCGTCACCCAAAAGACGCTGGAATCCCGGCAAATCATAAGGAGTGGAAATAATCAGAATTTCACGGATTCCTGCCAACATCAAGGTTGAAATCGGATAGTAAATCATCGGTTTATCGAAAACCGGAAGCATTTGTTTGCTTACGCCTTTGGTGATTGGGTATAAACGTGTTCCCGAACCACCGGCGAGGACAATACCTTTCATGTTATATCTTATTATAATTTAAACACAGAGACACGGAGAAACAGAGGATTATAATTATGATTCTCCAACTGTTCTTTTATTGACAAACTCCTTGAAAAATATCTATTTTACTTTTCAAGTTCATTTCTTTTATACAATTATGTTCTGGTGTTATTAGAGATTCTATTGTCAGATTCTCCAGAATATTATATTTAATTATTAACTTCTGCATTTTTTCAAACAAGAAACTGTTATAGAATAACAAACATAATTCTTCTTTAGACATTTGAGCCTGAATAAATTGTGCGTATTGTTTATATTGATTTTTAATTTCTTGTTCTTCTTCGGAAGTATGAGCAAATTTCTTGATGGCTTCTTCTTCGGAAAAATCAATATATTTTAGGATATTATATAGATGACGAAAATATACGCCAATAACTTCGTATTTATAAAAAAAAATTCTATGTAATAAAGAAATCTTATCTTTTTGACTATATTGTTTATATTGCAAGTAAATCTCTTCGGAAATATCATAATGTAGATTAGTATATTTAGTTACATACTTTTCATAAGTATGATTATATTCCTTTAATTCATATATAGGAGAAATTATACTTAATTCTTTTTCCATATTTATTTCGTCATTAATCAGTATAAATTTTCCCTCATAACAACTATGTTCAAAAGATTTATATAAAACTTGCAATTCTTTCAAACAAGATTTAAAAACATGATATTCTTTTTTTTCTATTTTCTTGATTACACAACGTTCTATATAAGAAAACTCAGCCTGTAACTTTGTTACAACATTCAACTGATTATGTAACAAAGCAAAAAATGTATCCTTAAACTGTGCATCAAAACTATCTTTCTTTTGTTTCTCATTAAAAACATGCTGTTCTTTATTAAAAGCATATTGTTCCTTTATGGTCAGATAAAGCAAGAAAGCATTGAGTAATCCTATTACTGGTGCAGTTATTCCACCGATTGTATCTCCAATTTGTCCGGTATTTGTGAAATTCAAGGATTCCCACAATGCACTTCTCGTAAAAAGAAATGGGAGAATTATTGTTATTATACAAACAATAGATAGTATGTATATCAAGTTTTTGTTATTCATTTTCATAATGAAGGAGGATTGCCAGTAATGGCAATATTGCCTTTCTTCGTTTACCAATTACCACTGATATCAGGCTTTGTATAAGGTTTCCTGCGAGTATTATCCATATTCCCAGTGTTAGGAAGGATAGCCAGATGAAGGGGCCGGAGGCGAGGTGGCTGCCTATCCAAGCCAGGAGGGATAATAGAGGGAAAACCAGGAAACACAGAGACACAGAGACTCAGAGATTTTTGAGTTTAGAGGTCACAGAGAATACTCATCCCAGACTATTTATATTATGAAAAATATCAATACTACAATCATACAACTTCTGTATTTCCTCCTCTGAAGCTGTATAAACTTTATATCTTCTATCTTTCAACTCCTTATTGAAAAACAATGCCATATCACCGCAATTATCCATTTCAAGGAAAGAAGTCACCATATAAGGACTGTGGGTAGCGACAAACAGGAAGCCACCTCTGTTACTTCTAACCCAATCCAGCAGTCTGTAAGCTAAAACACCCTGGGTTGGAGGGAAGAGGTTCTGTTCCGGTTCTTCCAGAAAAATTTCTGTAATTCTCTTTGATGTAAAGTTTTCGAATACTTTTTGTGCCACCTTGTCGTTATCATACAGACTGGAGTGATTATTTCTTCCTCTTAAGGATTTCTTTGAGATTCCCTCAAAAATGGTACTTTTTAAAATTTCCTCTTCCCGTATCCTGAATATATTCTTTAGCTGTTCAGTATCGAATCTTCTTGAATATAAAAACTCCAGATGTACAATTAACGGTATTAGTGATTGAAGTCCACTCGAAGTATTCTCGAAATCAAGGACATTTCCATTCCCTACAGTCACTTTATCCGTATTGCTGCGTTTGTCATATCTGTAGCTTACTTCCAAATTCAGGATAGGAAGTCCCTGAGTCATAACGGTTCTTGCCTCCTGCCAGTCACTCATAAAGTTCCTGACATTGTCATTCTTCATGTTGACTTCAAACCAATTGGGGATTGCTGCAACTATATTCCTTTCTGCCGGAACATAAGATATTTTAGGGCAGACATATTCCCATCGTCCTTCCTCTTTCCAGGAAAAATCAAAACGTTTTGTTTTCCAAGAGTAAGAGAACCGCATCGAATCATTTTCATATTCTATATAAGAATCCTCTTTGGTATATCCTTTAAGTCTATGAAACTCCACAAAATTATTTTCGAAAGCTTTATATTCCTTGAAAAAATCAGGATTTTGTGAAAGCTGGATACGTTTTTCCACCCAGTCACAGAAACATGCTGTTTTCAATAAACAACTTTTTCCGGCACTTTGAGGAGCTACAATTATATTTATTTTATTCAGAAACACATCAGCTTCAGCCAATGGACCCAAGTTTCTTATTATCAGATGTCTCATACCCTTACTTAATCATTATGCGGTTTCTGATACAAATATAGTGAAAGAAGAGTGCTGAGCAAAATGATTTTGTTAAGAGTTGACGAGTTGACAAGGCTACAGGGACAAGAGGGGTTAGAGTTTAGAGGTTAGAGTTTAGGGATTATAGCATCTAAATGCTATCGGCCTATAACTCCTTTTAACTCCTTATACCTCCTTTTAACTCCTTCTCTCCTTAACTCCTTAACTCCTTAACTCCTTGACTACTTTTTAAAATATCCCATCAAAAACTTTTTCAAGTCCTGCAAGGCATCAGACTCTATATTCCAATATTCAGGATTATTAAAAAAGTAATTTTTTTTATTATGAAATTCTTTTATTTCATCTTCTTTTTTTTTCATCGATTCTATATAGGTGTACATCATTGCCTTTCTATTCGGAGCAACATAAATACATTCACCTTTATCATCTTTATGAGATGATACACAGTTCTCGAATTTATGAAAACAATCCAAAAGACATTGATGATTCGTATTTATAGATCTCTCTAAAAGAGTTTCAAAATCGCCATCTTCCTTGTTATTGGGGAATAAGAATAAATCAAATTCAATATTTAATTCTTCTTTTTTTGCCAGCAACTCCTTTCTTCTCTTTTCAAAACCACCTCCATTCTGTTCTGTATCGGCATCAAAAATTACTATGTTTTTAAACCCCTGGTCGGTTGTTTCTTGAAAAAAGTTTACAGAATTATGCAGATTATCTTTTCCATTAACAGGTATTATTTCAAAAAGGGTATCCCACCCGTCTCCTATCAAATGATTCAGATAGGACTTTATAAAAGTATATTCTGTGGTCTTTGAATCTTTTGACTCCAAATAAATCCTATTCATACTTTCAACGTATTTCTATTTCCTGATTAATGGCATAATCAAAAGACTCATATAAATACTGATATACTTTCATTTTATTTTCAGGCAATCTGCGTAAAGTATATACAGAAATATCCTTTCGATAGTCTTCAAAATCCGTCTCTGACAATTTTTTCTGTAATCCTTTCAGTGAATCTACATTATGTGTTGTTGTAAATACCTGGACATTATGTTCTCGAGCCATTGTAAGGACTACATCCCATAATATTTTCATAGAACGATAATGCAGACCATTATCTATTTCATCTATTAGAAGTATTCCGTTTTCTGACTGATAAAGTGCCAACATAATGCTGAACACCTTACGGACACCGTCTCCCAATAAATTTATAGGGACTAATTTGGAGTCACCCAAATCTACCATTACTCGGTCGCCGATCAGTGTTATATTCTTAATTTTAGGTTCTATTACTTTTAATGCTTTAATTAATATATGTTCCTGTTTGGAAACTAGTATAGAAGCTAAAGTAACATAGTTGAAAGATAAAGAATTAGTAAAAAAAGAGCATTTCATTAATTCTTTATATGATTCCAATTTCTCATCTGCAATCGGATCTAAAATCTTAGCTCTAATGCCTTCTTTTAAAGGTGATAAATCTTTTTCTGCAGAGTAAACCTCTGTTTTTCCATTTGAATCAGTAATAAAAAAAATGGTTTCCCACCCGTATGCTACAATATCCTTTGAATTTGTTATAAAATTTGCATTATTATCTAATATAGAGCTATATTCTATAAACAAACTATTCTTTACCAACCTGGAAGAACCGTCATCAAATGTGCATTCAAATTCTATCGGCTTTGAATTATCCATCTGATGAAAATTGAATTTCAAATCTTCAAGATTCTGGGATTTGAAAGAACGTAATATATTTACTTTCTGATTGGTTATTGGTTGAGATGGAGCAGACAGCAACATTAATGCCTCCAAAACAGAAGTCTTGCCACAGTTATTCTGTCCTAAAACCAAGTTCACTCGGGATATATTGGGAATTTTTAATTCCTCAATACCTCGAAAATTTTTTATATGAAATGTTTTTATCATCTGGATATACAAACAAATATTGATAGTTTGTACAAAGATAATATTTTATTCAGGTTGACAAGGCTACAGAGACAAGGAAGTTTAGAGTTTAGAATTTAGAGCATCCGTTGGAACAGCTGCCCTTATTTTCTTAATCTTCTTAGTCAACCACAAATGTCCGACAGTCCATACAAGTATATTGGCCAAAAGCAAAATATTCACATTAATCATAAATGACAAAAAGACATTTACTACTGTAAATAGCATAGAAACTAATATAATAGTTATCATTGCTTTCCTTTGATGCAATCCTATTGCAAGGAACTTATGATGAATATGGTTCTTGTCCGGTAAAAAAGGGCTTTTATGTTCACGTATTCGACGCAAGAATACTCTTATTACGTCAAAACACGGTACAATCAACGGCGCAAAAGATAATACAAACAGATTACTTTCCGAATATAAGGAAGTTTCCGGCAACTGTGATATCTTAATTGAAAGGAAACTTATTATTATACCGATAGTCAAACTGCCGGTATCCCCCATAAATATTTTCTTGTTATGTTCAGGATCTCCAAATACATTATAATAGAAAAAAGGAACTAATACTCCCAAAGTGGCAAAGGAAAGAAGGCTATAGATATACTCTCCTATATAGGCAAAAACAAAACCGTAAAAACCTAAAACAACTGAGCACAAACCGGAACACAAACCGTCAATTCCATCTATCAAATTAATTGCGTTGGAAATAAATACAACAAGAAAAACAGTTGCAAACCATGAAAAACATACAGGTAGCTGATGCAACCCCAGAACTCCGTCAAGAGTGTAAAGAGATACTCCTCCGGCTATAAACATCAACCCGCATATTATCTGGGCTACAAATTTTGCCCTGTAACGTACACCAACCAGGTCATCTGCAACACCTATGACATAAAGCATCATTATCGCACAATATACAAATGTCAACTCGGTATTATTGGCTGATATCTGTGATATTATATCATTATTTCCTATCAGGATATTCAAACCGATTACAAATGCTATTGTAAAAAATATCACAGGCTTAAAAGCCAAACCTCCTAATCGGGGTACCAAAGTTTTGTGTATCTTCCGTTCATCAGGAACATCGAATAATTTCTTACGGAATGATATCAATAAAATCTGTGGGATCATTACACCGGAAAGAAAAGCACTTATCAAAAATGCCAAAATGAGATCAATTGCCCAAACATCCATTATAATTAGTAATTAATTGTGTATTTATAAAAAAGAAAAAATTCTAAACCGCTAAACTTTAATCGTCTTTATCAACTTTTTCCAAAAAAGCCCTCGGTATATAAGAAGTAGCAACGGCACAAACTCCCTCCAGAGATACTATTAACCTCTGGTTTCCCTTTATTCGTTTGATATATCCTTCGGCACCTTTAAACGGCCCGTCGATAACTCGTACCCTGTTACCGACTTTACAATCCAACTCCCCATCCGGATAAAAGTCCAAACCGGATTCTCCCGCAGTTGTAACCAACCTGAACACGTTCATTTCCCTGTCGGGGATTACAGCCGGTTCGCCAGCGATATTCTTGTAGATTGATGCTCTGCCGAACAGTTCTTTTTGTAGATTCTTGATTTGAGTTTCGGACGCATGGCAAAACAATAACCCTGCAATCATTGCCTTCTTTTTGGTCTTGGTCGTTTTACCATATTTCACCTTTACTGTTTCTGATGGTATGAACACTTCAAACCCTTTTGAGATAAGATCTTCCTCCACTTTAAACTCCTGGTTGAAAAAGACTTTGAAGGCATACCATAAGAGTTTACCAATGGTTTCTGCCATTAATTATTTAGTTCGTTATTGTGTATAAAAAAAGCTCCCCCATATCCGTCAAAAAACCGGACATGAAGCAAATAAAGATTAGTTCGTTTATTCTTTTATAAATCAGAATTTCGAATCCCGGCAACGCTCCTGATCCAAGAGTGTAAAGTCCGTAACCTTACTTCTCTTCCATTCATCATCCTATATTTCAGCGTTTTCACAGAGAAGTGCGGCAAATATAGTGATTATAATATAAAATGTGAATATTATTATGGAAAATTTTATTTTTTAAAGGATATGAATACTGAGGACAGGGATTGGTGGCATGGAACCGGTAGCGGGTTGGGAAGGCTTAAGAAATAAAAGTATAAAACACGGAGGCGCAAATCCACAGAAACATTTTGACAAACAAATATAACAAATACTATCATTTTGCTCAATTTACCCATTTCCCACTAACACGTATTTTACACAAATAACCCCTAAAAACATAGTTTTCACCTCCCCTTCACACCTGTTCCGGAAAATCATTGCAATGATTTCGGAAAATGATCGCAATGATTCACCCAAGTCATTGCAATGATTTCCGAGCACGATTGCAATGATTTCCCCAAACCATTGCAATCATTTTTTTAACATTCGTTTTTCGGGCATTTTTATGATGGTTTCCGCCTTAAAAAACGCATAAAAATAGCGTTTTTCAAGGCAAAAACCGTTTTTCAGGACAATTTTCACGACTATGAATATTCACCTGTAAACCATTATATATAAATACAATAAGAATTAAAATGCGGCTTTTAACTCCATGAGAGCACGGGGCAAATCCACCAAAAATATTTTGTACGGATTTATGGGAGTTTGAGAGGGGTTCATTTGACATTTTGACATTTTGTAAACACAAAGACACAGAGGAGGAGGTTACTCCCATCAACCTTCTTTTTTCATAATTACATCCCACCCTATCTCCCCAACATAAAACCTATAAGGCTCTCCGAACAACATAGGGTCACAACTGCTGACTTTTTCCAGATAATTATCCAATGCTGAAAGAAGGGTGGAAACATTCAAACTGTTGTTTTCTTTTTCATCAGCATTCGACATGGCTTCCATCATTGCAGACAGATGTTGTTTCGTCACACTTATTCTTCTTGTCGTTTTTTTATTATTTTCTCCTGCCGAAGCCATTGTTTGAGATACAGAACTTTCTTCATCAGAAGTAAATGATTTATCATTGATTACAGACTCTTTTACACAACTTTTCAACGTATTGGTCTTAACTGTGGGGATTACGCCTGTCGAAAGTATACTGATATGTGTATTTATTTTTTTCCCGGCAATCAAAGAAAGCACGTCATTGAGTATTTCCGGAGCGACACCGTATTCTCCCTTCATATAATTAAACCAACTGCCTAACTGCATTTTCTGTTGCAATTCACTGATGCTGCCTTCTATTTCTTTTACTTTTGCCGTATCAGTGCGAAAGAAGTGTATCATACCAACAAAATACGACTTGTATGCTACACCTTGCACTACACTGAGAGGTTCGGCTTTTTCAGCAATTCCGGGATATGGAGTATCCAAGGTTAATGGTTCTTTATCCGGGTGCATTCTATTCCATAAATATACTGCCTTACATAAGTCAACATCCAAAGATTCATAAAGGCGGACATTCCTGTGGCGGCATGACACAGAAACCACCAATGAACCGCAAAACAGGGAATCCGAACATTGCGAAGCAAATAAAGAACCTGCCTCGGAAGCCGTTTCCTGACTGGAACCCGAAGAGACAAACTTTCGGAGTTCGGCTACTACGGTTTCTGAATTATTGCCTGTAATGGAAAAATAGCGGGAATCCATTCTCATGGAATCAACCAGCAAGGGCTTGGATACCATCTCCCCCTTCAGTACCGGGACAAACATAAAACATTCTTCAGACTCCACTTTCCTGAGCCTTTTTCTTTGCTCCGAAAGAATTACATGATTTTCCATGAATGTCTCCATGTAGTTCTTTGTGTCTGACAATATATTTTCCTGAAGTTTGGAAATGGTATCACCCAGCTTTCCTGTGTCTATGCCCATTGCCTCCATCTCGCTGCGCAACAGTTCCATCTCTCTTTTTGCTTCTATTGATGCTTCCATCCTGTCGCGTGCCGAATCGATTACGGCTTCCGTTATTTGAACTTCACGCATAATTTCAGCTAATTTACTGCTTATTGCGCATCCGGGATAAAGACTGGTTTTCATAGCTCAAATGATTTTTATTCTTCTGTTCCTACATCTTCTTTTTCAGAAGTTTCTTCACCTTTCTCAGGAGCCGTTGAACCACTGTCGTCAATTGAGCCACGACTGTTATATTCATTAGGATAATAATGATTTAGCCACGCACGTAGAATCGCTGAACGAGTAAGAGGTTTCAGGTAATAATTTATCGGAATACCTATATTCTCATCTGATGAGACACATTTGTTGATATAATCGTCCATGGCGCTCATCATACTGTTTATGTTGATTATACTGTTTTCCTCACTTTCCATTTTTGAAAGACCGGCTATTGATGCCTGTATTGAGGCGTTACGCAATTCTATCATCTGCTTTCCTGTAAGTGCCTGCCTTGCTCCGGATGCCATAGTGTTGTTTTCCTCGGCTGTGGCTCCCTGAAGCTGCGCAAGGCGCTGAAGGGGATTTTCCTTGTCGGACTCGACGAACTGCATTACAGAACTTCTGACTATATTCGACTTCAATGTAGGTATTACACCCATTGTAACCAATGAACAATGTGATTGAATGTTCTGCGTACTCAACATATTCTGCACGTCTGTGGCAAACGAACTGCTCACTCCAAACTCGCCGTTAAGCGAAGAAATCCAGGCTCCCATATTCATTTTCTTCTGAATCTGCGAAGCCAGGGCATCCATCTTTTCAACTGATATTGTTGAAGTATTGTTCAGAATATGTACCATTCCTACCAGGCTGGAACCGTATGTAGCGCCGGAAAGTATATAAATTGCTCTGTCCAAAGGTGTTTCTTCAAAAGCTTCCGTGAGTATGGCATCCAAAGGGCTGTTTGTCTTTATTTTATTTGAAGGGTACAAAGTGTTCCATGCCCTGACTGCCTTGTCAACATTAATATTCAGAGGAGCGAAAACCCTTGCATTCTTGTGCGTACAGGAGATACTGATTACAAGAGTTCCGGCAATATTATGATTCGACATCTGCATATTTACCTGTTGTTGTACAGATAAAGACATTTGCTGCGCACTGTGTACTCCCAGATAACCAAGAGCATGATTTATAAATGTTGATACTTCTGCTGCATGTGAATATTTCTTTTCCGAATTTGCCTCTACTGAGAAATACTGGACATTCAGCTGCATTGAATTCGAGCCTAGAGGAAGATTCTTTATCTCGCTGCGGTTGTAATCCAACGGAGTTTCTACATCAACATGTACTCCGTAAATATTGCTATAGAGTTCCTGGATTTTCTTTTCGGCTTCCACCTTAATTTTACCATATTCAACAGCAGCGATTTTTATCTGCTCTTTTATCTCTTCACCCTCTTTTACAAGTTCATCAGTGTTGACACCCATTTCCATCATTTCACGCAATGTGGCATCAACACTTCGCTTAAGCGTAATAAGAGAGTTCAACTTTGCTTCCGAGGCATTTATGGGAGCTTGCAGCTCGGTTATTTCCTCGATTGTCTTTACTCTTTCTGGATGAACGACATTCCCAAGTATCAGGGATGGGTCGTAAGGAATAGTTGTCGGCATAATAATATAGAATTAGTATTAATAGTTCCTGTTTTACAAACACGATATAAAGTTGACAAGGCTCCAGAGACAAGTTGACAAGGTTAAGATAGTATTGGCCTTTAACTCCTATTACTCCTTATAACTCCTCTAACTCCATAAGCTATACAACTAAATTATAAAATTAATATTGAACTACTACTTAATAAAAAAGTCCTGTAAAGCTCAATTGTTTTCAAATAAAATGAGAGAACAGGGTAGGGCAAAATATTTTATCCGAACAACAGGAAATTTCTTCAGAACAACTTAAAATGATTTTTTATCTTATGCTGCTTACGTTATTTCTTCTTTGTATGAAAAAATATAAAATGGCTGAACACCTCATCCCTATGTTCCCTTCCGATTGTAAACCAACGTTTCTCAACATATAGCCTGTTCCCGGATATTTTCTCTACATAATCCAGATTTAATACAAATGAACGGTGTATCCGCTGAAATTTTTCCGGTAAACCTGCGGCTATGGCAGATAGTGGAGCCGAAACCATTATTTTCTTTCCATTCGACATATTAATAAAACAATAGCTTCCATTCGCCTCTATAAAAACTATATTTTCATAATTGATACGTGTATAATAACCGGCAGCATATACAAATACATATTTGCCTTCATTACCACGCTCTTCCTTTTCAATGTTACCGCCTGTTGTTTCGGAGATAATAATGTTTTTACCATGAAACTTTCGGGCTATGCTTATTGGGATGTTTTCGAATTCTTCCGGTAGTGTCAATACTATTATGTTCTTTTTCATGATTCTAATACATTTTTTTCTTTGGTTTTTAATGTTCGGAAGAATTATCCTGCTGTCCGGAAAACTTTTTATTTCATAATTATCCTAAGAGTTATTTTACTAAAATTCTGCTAGTCGGGTTTATTTACAAAGGATTAACATTGATTGATATTCCTTGTTAACTTGTCTCTGGAGTCTTGTCAACTTTAAAATCTGTCAATTTGTAAAACTCAAATATTTCTATTAATATAAAACTAAATTATTTTTTTATGAGAGTAGCGACATGGAATATGCAAGGAGCTTCTGCATACGGAGAGAATTCATTTCTTCTTCTGAATTAAATATTGAAAGGCGATAATATAGATATTATGTGTCTTCAGGAATGTGGATGTTTAAGTGACAGGCAGTCTTGCCGTCATAATCAAAGGCATATACTTCAATGAACTGAATAGAAAATAAAAAACACGGAGACGCAGAAGCCTAATGTGCCTCAACGTCTCCATGTTTACCCACCTATTAACCCCGAATTATTTTTTCTCCGGAGTATAAGTATAAGAGAATGTCAACAATTTGTGTTCCCCTGTTACTTGCTTTTTCATTCCTTCTGCAGGCAAAGCTAAAGTACGAGATTTATTACCATCTCCATCAAATCCTATTGAACCATCTTTCAGAATGCCTGCTACATTAGCAGTGATTTTATATCCCAAATGATAAGTAACGCCTTCTTCGATTGCCGGAAGTTCAGCCTTAGGTCTGGCTGTAACATAGCAAATATATGTTTTCAAATCCTCTGAATAAGAAATAGTCTTTTCTAATTTCCAATCTTCTGTTATAGTAATTGTTTCTTCATCTCCACCAATAGCATATCTTACTTCAATATCAAAAAACTTATACCAGTCATCATCAAGGTCAATAGAATAATTGATATCAACTTCCTCCAGCGGATTTTTATCCACCTGTATCTGTTCTTCTTCGTTATCATCACTACATGATGTAAATGAAACACAACACACAGACATGGCTAGGCACAAAACAGCCCCTTTGAAAAAATTCTTCATTTTCATTGTTTTTAATTATTTATTCAGTTAAACATACTACCAAATTAGCACAAGGATTTTGATTTGATTTTTATTTATTCCGTTTTTTACAATAAAGTATCCATGCATAACAAGATTATTGTATAATAATTTCTGAAATCCCTAAATTACATGACTCCAAACTGCCGGCTATATATCATATTTCACCGAATCCTCCGGTATATCATATCTGCTGTCAAAAAACAAATCCAAATCCTTTTCTGAAATATTAAGGTTATACCTAATCTTGAGATACATTTCCTCCAGCATAGGCAAAGTAAAAGATAACATTTTATTGTACAAAGCAAATTCCAAAACAAGATTCAGATTTTCCTTGTTTTTAAACAAACAGCCTATTGCTTTTTGCGGATTGTCCAAGCCAAGGATATATTCTTCGTGACTTATATTTTCATAAATACGCTTTTTTACGGATTCAAGTTCACTGATAAACTCATAGGATTTCTGTTTGGCGGCAAAGATATCACTTATTATCTTAATAGTTGAAAGATTGTCTATTGATTTCCATACTTCTATATTGCTGTTGAACATATTATCCGCAGAATTATTCTTAACATAGGATTTTACAGTCAACAGTTCCGAATAAAACTCACTAACAAGCTCTTTTGGTATATATTTTATACTGTCAGGATAATAATCCATAACTTCATAAAAAATTGAGTCGGTATATGCAAATTTTTCACTGTAACTTTTTATGGAATTGATATCTGCCTGAAGACTGGCTATACTTATAATCTGTATTTTCCTCTCCATCTCAGCTTTAGACTTTTTCTCAAGATATGCGGTTATTCCAAATGTTATCCCGATACCTAAAAGAGTTCCGATAAAGCAACTGGTGAAACTGTCCCACCAACCTCTGTTAATGTAATAAACTCCTTTGATAAACTTTTTCATTTGCCTGCTCGTTTAGTCAAATTTCGCAAAATGTTTGTTTCAGATGAAAGGAAAAACAAGCCGACATTGGGATTATTCCTTTGTCGGCTTGTCTCCATATCTTTGTGAACCTCCATACGAAACTTATATTTATGAGCTGCAAAGGTAATGGTTTTGTTTCTAAGCTGGAAACTGTTATTTTATTTCTACACACTCTATATCCAAAAGTGAAGCAAGTTTTCGTATTTTTCCTGCAATATGGCCTATTCCAATCGCGCAGTGGTGAGAAGGTCCCGCCTTGCTCCAGTTGTCGATAAACGACCTTACTCCGCATGGGAAACGGTAACGGCTGTTTGTGTTTCCGATATTCAGCACCGGTCCGGGAACGGATTCGCCTTCTGCAACCAGCAGGAACAAGCCGTTCTTTCCTTCACATACTGAGAGGACTGTGACTTTTCCATGCTTTACGCTCATCTGGATTGACAGTCCCTTTCCTGGTTTTCCATGATATACGGGGAGAGGTACCAGCTTGACTTTTTCGTCCGACATATTGAAATGCGCGGGACCGTCATGGCCGAGCAGAACCACGTCGTCCTTGAAGTCCATGGCATATATTTCTGAGAATGACCCTCCGGCATCCAGAAGAGACATTATTTTCATAGCCTGCACGTTCTTTATTTCACATTCGCCGGCAACCGGTATGTTTTTACCGGTTAGCAATGTGTTGCCGGCAATGACTGAGGTGACTATATTCTCATAATCGTTTCCGTTATAGCCTTCATAATAATAGGCAATTGAACCTAAGTTATGCGCACTGGCAAGTTTGTCGAGGGCTACGGATGTTCTTGCCGCACGCTCCAGTTCGTATTCATCACATTCCGGAACGACTTCAAACTTATCTCTGAATTCCTGTATCTTCTCATGTACCTCTTTGTCAGTAACGTTGTCCCTGAAATTCTTCAATTCGCAAAACTCCAGAATCTCTATGTGATTTCCGAATGTCGATGACTGTAATGTAAGGTCGGAATAGACATCGAGCATTCCGCAATAATAATGTCCCAATACTCCCATCCTGTTATTGCGCATTCCCTTTTTGGCAATTGCAGCATCCAGCCATTCGTTTATTTCTTTCCATGAATATGGGTCGTCAAGGTATCCGGTGACTATATCATAGCGTATTCCCGACCTGTTGAATACGTTGGCAAACTCAGGTATCGAGCATGCCTGGCAGTTGGCAAGCCATTCGCCGGTCATCTGTCCTCTGTCATTCATGCTGTTTATATAGTCATAATCTATACAGACTTCCGGCTGCAGATTCAAAAGAAGAACCGGTACGTCAAGACGCTGTACTAGAGGGAGGACTGTTGAGGACAGGGCATAGGTAGATACGTAAACAAGCAGAATGTCGATGTTGCTTTCTTTCAAGGATTCTGCTGTTGCCACCGACTTTTCCGGACAATCTGCTATTCCTGCATTAATGACATTTATCCCGTCGCGGCACAGCTTTTCGGATATATGTTCCTGATAACCGCATAGACGTTCGTATAATCCCGGGAATTGTGGCCAATAGGTATTCAGTCCTAATCCTACAAGGCCTACATTCAGATTTATGTTTTTCATAATAATGATTTTTTATTAGTACAAATTTTTTGCAAGTTGACAAGGCTTCAGGGACAAGTTGACAAGGCTTTAGAGAAAAGTTGACACCTCGTCCCCTCGTCAACTTGTCAACTCGTCTTCTAGTAAACTCGTAAATCAAACTCCTCCATCAACCCATAATCAATCATCTGATATTCATTTCCAGGTATCTGTTGTTTGATATTTTTCCAATGCCATGGAGAAGCAAGGCCGGGTGCAGGATTATTGTAGTGCGGGCCCAAAAGATTCTTATGGCTTCCGATAACTCTTACTTCAATATTATTTTTACCAGCCTTAATATATGAAGTGACATCCAGCATATATGGGTCTGAAGCTATTATACCGGCTTTTTCTCCATTTACATAAACTTCTGCGACTGTTCCATTCCATGAATTAAGCTTGACAGCATAATGTTTTTCAGGATTGCTGATATTATAATCTTTTGAATAAGAAACATCCCATGAATAGAATGGCTGTTTCTGGGATTTCCAGCTTCCAAGAGTAAGTTTTTCAACAGGGGAGCTTATACTCCAGCCTTTATCTTCAGGAACGACTGAAAAATCGCCGATAATATATACAGGCTCAATCTCTGCAAATATACTCATAGGAGATACGCTCATTTCAACGGTATTGACTCCCTGTTTGAGTTTATTTCCGACAGAATACACTCCAAATGAACGGTCGAGCCACCATTCTCCCGGGTTTGCTGACAATTTCTCCCCGTTTATACTTACAGTGAAATATTCCGGACGTTCGGCTACCAGTTTGATATCTGAATAATCAAATTTATCATTAATACGGAAATTATATTTTACTGTGAAACCTCCTGTCTTGAAAGTATCCCTGTCAAGGATATTTCTCTTATACTGCACTGATGTGTTCCAAGGATTTCCGTTCACAAATCCGTATTCCTTAAAGGCTATATTAGCTGCTTCGGCAAAATATATGTTCTTGTATGTCTTGCCTTTTACTGTGAGGTCACAGAAATCTACATTCAGCGCGTTCTCTCTCATACGTTTGACAAGAACTGCTCCTTCCGATTCCAATTTTATACCGTCTGCCAGGGACGTTTTCTTTGGATAGTCTCCCTGGGATTTGTTTGAGAAATACAGCAAAAGGCTTCCTGCCGGTTCTATCTTGAAATCTGCGGATAATGTATTGTTTTCCTTTTCTGACGGATATGTATATACTTTTCCTGTCATTGCGTCGAGTTCCAGAACTGCATTGCCTTTCATGGAAACATTACCGGAAACCGCCTCATCCATTGACGAGTTTACGAGGAAAAGCAATTCTCCGTCTGCAAATACTCTTCTGTGATGATACAGGTTGCCGCCTTTAAATGTAAACTTGCAATCTTTTGAAGAAAGCTCCTTATTCATCACAGCACTATTAAGTTCATTAATCTTCAAGACATTTTCATTATTCCACAAATCAGAAAGTTCTTTATTCTCCACTCCGTCCACCAAACACGGAGAAGAAAAACATACAACTTTACCACCCTGTTTTACATATTCCTTCATCAGTTCGAATGTAGGTCTATTCAGTGTTTCCATCATAGGAGGCAACACTACCAGTGAGTATGATGCCTTGTTAATAACAAACTGAGAATTTGACACTGAACCGTGGTCCTTTATTATGTTTTCAGAACCGAGGTCATATTCTACCTGGCATTTTTCCAGTGTGGTTACAAATTTCTGGAATTCGGTTCCTATTTCCATCAGTTTAGGACTGCTTTTTGTGTGGGAATAGTAGCTCCACAGTGTTGAGTTTGGTTCGATAACAAGTATGTCATTATCCTGCACACCCTTGCTCATTACCAGCGACAGACGTGCATAATAATCATTCAGGTATTTGTATGAAGACCACCATGGAGAGTGATAGGTAAATACCGGAGGATAGTCATATTTTCTTGCGCCGGTAAGAGTCATGTGAGCCAAATGCTGGTTCATATAATTTACGCCAAGCACATATTCCCAGTCGCCAAGACGCTTGAAATCCTTGAAAGTTTCATCCCAACCTCCACCTCCGTAGGTTTCACTCAATGTCCTTGTATATCCCATCTGGTTGGCTACACTGCGCAGCTCCTTCACAGCTCTTACGTTTCCGAACTGTGCTACTGGACTTTTTTCGTCAAACTGGTTGAAAAGCATATCTATTGCGGGAAGCTGATGCCATGCATACATTGCCATATTATCAGGTCCGTCGTTCATGTGTGGCCAGCCATGCTCCCAGTAGTGTCCGGTCCATTTCATATTGTTCTGCTCGCAATATTGATTAAATGGTTTTGACCATCTGTCGATAAACAACTGCAGAAGTGTTTCCATATAATTATGACGGACTTCCTTCCAGTTGCCTGTTTCTTCTTCCAGAAGAGGCAACAGAGGTTTCAGGTCATATCCCCATTTTTCCTTGAAAACAGCAAAAAGATCAGGAGTCCATCTCAGACCTCCGGGTGACGCGATATTCGGCTCATCGGAGAATATACCGGGAACTGTGTTTCCGAAATCTTTTCCGGCAACTTTTTCATATCCGTTCATTGTAAGTTCAAGGAATTTTTCTGTTACTCCCTTGACCATTATATCCACGTATGAATATCCTCCATACCAGTCGGAGCGTCCGTAGAAAGTTTTCTTATACAAATAATATTCCCCTTTTTTATCTTTATAGGAAGAAATCTCACCGGTTATATCTTTCCATGAATCACCGTCTTTTTTCAGACAAATGAAATAATCGTCTGTATTTTCAGGTAACATATCAACCTTTTTCAGAGCAAGGCCCTGGCCCTGGTTATATGATTCCGGCATTTCCTGAGGAACATGACCGCCGGCAAATCCGCTGGGGTATGAGTTTTCATCGTAAATCCAGACTTTCATATCCTTTTCTTTTCCGAAATCTACAGCATGCCTGAATAATGAATACCATTCGTCAGACATATACTCTGTTATCAGACCCGGACGAGGATGTACAAACAGTCCGCCAAAACCTGCATCTTTCAGCTCCTGCATTGTCCTTTCTACCTCTGAATTTGTAACTTTACTATTCCACACAGCAAGGGGTGCGGTACGATAATCAGAAGACGGATTGACAAAACCTTTATTCAACTCCTCAAAACTATCATTCGTGATAGTATTTTTTTCTACACAGCCTGTAAGTCCGCAAAAGGTAACTCCCAAAGCTAATGTCGAAAACAAGACCTTAAATCTATTTTGCTTTTTCATAGAATTAAATTTATTCAAACTGGATTTTTGATTTCATATTTTAGTGCGGCAGGTCAGGTCTGAAAGACTAGTATTTTCATTTATATACTTTTATATCATATAATCCTGACTCAACCTTTATTATTGCATAACCGTCCATATATGCGATATTCTTAACATACTTACAGCTATTGACATCCTCATCGTTCAAACTGATACGGTTGTTTTCTTTTACCGGTACATATATATCGGCTACAGTGTTTACCGGTATTTCTATTTTCATCAGGAACGATTCTTCTGATTTCTTCCATTCACTTCTTATTTTTCCATACGAGGAATCATAGCTGCATTTCACCCAGTCAAGTCCTTCGGCAGGCTGTGGCTTTATACGGAATGTCCTGAAACCGGGTGATGTCATCTGTATTCCACCAAGGCTGTGGAACATCCATTCGCCTACACTGCCGAACATAGGATGGTTCTGGGAGAATACATTGTCCGAGTATTTCCATGTTTCCCACAATGTTGTCGCTCCTGATTTGAGCATGTGCATCCAACCCGGAAAATCAGGATTGGTAACCATCCTGTATGCGACATCATTCCGTCCGTACGAACTCAATACATTCAGTACGGCGTTCACTCCAAATATTCCGGAACGTACATGATAACCGTCTCGCTCGATTATCTGCAGCAGACGGTCCAATGCTTTATCCTTTTCATTTTCCGGAACAAGGCAGTAAAGCAGGGCTATTGCCTGTGATGCCTGGGTTGCGTTGCCTACTGTTCCGTCTCCTGTATTTACAAATTTCTTTATAAAGGCTGATTTTATATTTTCAGATAAGCGGGAATAATATTCTGCCTCGGTTTTCTTTCCGAGAAGTCCGGAAAATTCTTCGAGTATAATCACATGATGGTAATAATGTGCTGTGGCGAATAATGCAGGTATGCGCTCCTCAAGACTTTCATGGTCGTTGATACATCTGTCGATAATATAGTCTTCAGCATTGGAACTTATAAAATCAACCTGCTTTTTAAAGGAATCGTAATATTTCTCCAATGTGTTGTCATCGCCATAGAAACGGTATACCAACTGTTGCAGGAATCCGTAAGCCAGCTGCCATCCTATAGGACCGGAATTATCACCCAAACCTGAATCCGCTATTCCATTAAACGGAGCTGTTTCTGTCATTCCTCCCAATGGACGCTGGTCATTGGCGAAATCACGAATTGCTTTCCTATAGAAATTTGACATATCATAATACCAGCAGAACGTCGGGGAAACACAAACCATATCACCGCCATAACCGAACTTCTCGCGGGCAGGACAATCGGACTGGACGCTGAACACATTGCTGCGGAATGTATAGTCCATCACCTTGAAAAGTTTGTTCAACATCTCGTCCGAACTTTCGAAATAACCTGTCCTTTCAAGGTCGGAACCGAGACGGTAGCCTGTAACATCATCCATTGAAGGACGGCCGGGCCATCCTGTTATCTCGATATAACGGAATCCGTGGAAAGTAAATCTTGGTCGCCATTCCTCTCCGTTCTCGTCGCCATTCAGGACATATACATCTTCCTGCCATGCTACAGGGGGCTGACCGGGAGCTGTGTAGTCTGCATTCCATACTCTTTTCTGCTGGCCGGCTACGGATGTCATGACATTAAGGCTTCCGTCTGTATATACATCCTCTCCGTATCGGATTCTTATCTTAGTGCCTTTCGGACCTTTCACCTTTATCCCTACAACGCCGGCAAAGTTCTGGCCCATATCCATGACAAACTCGCCGGGACGGGTTTCTGTCATTCTCTTAGGACTTATCTTTTCCAAAACCCTTATAGGAGGCTGGATTTGTGAAGTAAGCTCTCCCTCAGGAGGATTCTGCATCAACACTGCATTTTTCCATGATGAAGCATTGTATCGTGGAGAATCCCAATCCTTAATATACTCACGGGCATCATACTCCTCGCCAAGATAAACATTATTGCGCATGACCGGACTAGGATGGGTTTTCCAGCTCTCATCTGTTGTAACTGTAATTTTACGGCCATTCTCCATCTCAACCATTAGCTGAGCTTTCAGACAAGGACGTCCAATCCTCAGCATCTCACGCAAAGGCTTGAATATCCTCATCGGAAGGGGATTGAAAAAACCGTTTCCCAACATAACACCAATGCTGTTGTCTCCCGCTTCTACAAGTTCAGTAACATCATAAGTTGAATACAGCACCTGTTTAGAATAGGCTGTCCATCCGGGGTCAAGACAATGGTCTCCTATTTTCTCCCCGTTAAGACTTGCCTCATAATATCCCAGTCCGGATATATAAAGTCTGGCTCTTTTCACACGTCCGTCAATCCTGAAGTCTTTTCTGAACAATGGAGAAGGGTCCGGCTTATAGAAATCTTCCTCTTTCTCCGGAGCCACACTGCCGTCTGTTATCCACTGCGCTTTCCAGTCGGAAGCGGACAACATTGATGTTTCCCAATACGATACATCACTCCAATCAGAAACCTCTCCTTCGGAATCATAACAACGGACACTCCAGTAATAACGGGTAAAAGGCAACAGTTTCTTTCCGGAATATTTTATCTGCAAGCTTTCACTGCTCTTCACTTTCCCGCTCTTCCAAACCAGACCTCTTCCTTTATCCAAAAGTGATTCCTTATCAGTTCCGACCACAATTTCATAGGCAGACTGGCTTTCCCCTCTTTTATCAGACTCAAGTTTCCAACTCAACATCGGATTCTTCCCGTCAATCCCCAAAGGTGTTGACATATTCTCACAACGAAGATCCACAACACGGAGCGAAGCCGCATTTAAGACTGTACTAAACAGACAGAATGATAGTATGATATATCTGAACATAGGATAAAGATTTTATAATATAAAAACTGGCTCTTAATACTCTTTATTAAAGTTACGCAAATATCAATATGTTATACAACTTGTGAAACTTGGGTAAGTTATAAACTTAATTCAAGTTTCGCAAATTACCCAACTTAAAACCAAACAAGGTATTAGAGACAAATAGCAAGATATATATTATTAAAAGTTCGCCCTGAACTCTATGTTTAAAATTCTTGTCAACTCGTTTTCTTGTCAACTTGTTAACTGAAAGTTAAGCTTGCGAAACTTAAAATATTAAGAGCCAGTAAAAATTACGGATTAATATCCCGGATTTTGTTCCAAAAGATTATTTATATCCATTTCTCTTCTTGGGAACGCATAAATTAATCTTTCCTTTGTTACTTTAAATGCAGATGGTAAAATCCACGGATTAAGTCTTTTCATTTCCTCACCAAAACGAGTCATTGTTTCTATGGCCTTATCATTTCTGACCAAATCAGTCCAACGCTTATTTTCAAAAGCCAGTTCATGACGCATTTCATTTAAAACATCATCCAATGTAACCTTAGTCAATGCCGGCAAACCTGCTCGTGCACGTACTTGATTAATATATGGAAGAGCCTCATCGTTTTTATTTTGCTTCACCAATGATTCAGACAATAACAATAAAGCACCAGAATATCTGTATACAGGGAAGTTGTCATCAGCTTTTAAAGGATAAGCATAAGGTGGGTGATAATATTTTTTCACCATATAACGGTAATCTTTGCCTTGTGTAGGAACATAGTCCACAATACTTTTTACTGCATCACAAGTAAAATTCTCACCTCCATCAACAACTCCTTCTGCTACAGCAATAGTAATGTCCAAACGTTTGTCTCCTTTTTCATATGATTTAATCATTTCATCTGTAGGAACACACCAACCACCAGAAGAGCCGTTGTAATTGTCTCCAATATAATTTGAAGCCAAAACACCCATCAAAAAATCATTATTACTACATTTTGGAATTAAATTCCAAGGGAATGTAGAATACTGGTCTGTACTTCCATCTTCAGTATATTGGACCTCGAATATTGATTCTTTGTTATTCTTATTAGATTTACTAAATACTGCAGCATAATCATCCAACAATGCATAATTCATTTTTGTAATATCCTTCAAATCCTGTTCCGCCGCAGCATAATTTCTATTAGGCTGTGACATATAAACATATGCCCTAAGCATTTTGGCTGCCCCCATAGTAGCACGTCCGCTCTGAGGAAAATTCTGAGCGACAGGTAACCCTAAATTAATTGCATCAGTAACATCAGTTAAAATCTGCGCATACACCTCCTCAGCCGTTGACTTAGCCATAAATGCATCTGCCTCACTAAGAACTTCATGTAACATTAACGGAACTCCTCCCCAATGTTGAACCAAATCAAAATAATAATATGCTCTTAAGAAAGAAGCTTCAGCTTTAACAGCATTCTTCTCGTCGTCTGTAAGTTCTGAACTTTCCAAACGATCCAAAATAGTATTCAATCTGGAAATACATTTGTAATTATATGAATATCTATCTTCTATCCAGTTACCTGTTGATTCATCATCAAGAAACAATGCAATAACTTCTGTTCTGGTATACGTTCCCCTATCTGCAGAATAAAAAGTGTAAAATGCATTATCAGAACGCATTTCATCCATAAACAATCCATCTTGGGCAATATGTCTCAAACCTGTATAAGAAGCTATTAAAGCCTGTTCAAAATGTGATTTATTTTTATAAAATGTATTTGCCGAGATATTTGTTTCCGGATTTAAATCCAAAAAGGAATTGCTACAAGAACTACCTCCTAACAATCCCGCAATAGCTAAAACACTTATAATTACTTTCTTCATAATAACTTCATTTTAAAATTTAACATTAACACCTAAAGAGAATGTACGGGCAACCGGATATGGAGTTAGGTCGACCCCCTGGTACAAACCGCTGGCTCCTCGTGTGCTTACTTCCGGATTCATTCCTGAATAAGCTGTCCAAGTCAATAAATTCTGACCACTTGCATAAAAACGCAAACCTTTAACATACTTATTATCCTTGAGCGGAACAGTATAACCAATTGTTAAATTCTTAACTCTCAAATAAGAACCATTTTGTACCCAACGAGAATTTGTATAACGGAAAAGTTCGGTTGTCCCTGTTTGAGTCCTAGGAATTTCACCATTTCCAGGATTATCTAAAGAACGCCAACGGCTAGCCACGTCTTTAAGGACATTATAACAACCATCTATATTTTCATAATATTCATAATTACCATCAATTATATCATTACCAACAGAGCCTGTCAAAACCAAGCTTGCATCAAAGTTTTTCCAAGAGAAATTATTGGTGATACCAAATGTAAAATCCGGATTAGGATTACCAATATATGTTCTATCATCCATATCTATTTTGTTGTCCCCATTCAAATCTTTCATTCTAACAGTTCCAACCATAGACGAAGCATGTTTAGGACCAGACGCAAATTCTTCTTCAGTCATAAACACTCCATCATAAATATAGCCATAAAACATACCTAAAGGCATACCAACAGCTGTTCTATTATAATCTGCCTGATTATTGAAACCTCCAATAGGGGTATCATTTGTTCCCAGTTTGATAGCTTTATTCCTGTCTATTGAAATATTAATACGAGTATCCCATTTGAAATCTCCTACCATATTTTTGGTTTCCAAGCTAATCTCATGTCCCCAGAATCTAAACTCTCCGATATTAGACTGGATATTGTTAAAACCTGAAGAATAAGGGATATCTACCTGATATAACAATCCATCTGTGCTTTTCCTATAATAATCATAAACCAAGAAGACCCTGTCATTAAACAAACCCAAATCAACACCGAAGTCATATTGTTTTGTTGTTTCCCATGTCAACTCTGTATTTCCTATACCAGCAATAGCCCTACCAGGAGTAATACTTCCATTTATTACATAATTTGACGATGTCATTGATGCCAAATGTGTATA
Organism: Parabacteroides sp.; assembly: GCA_034091205.1. Taxonomy (GTDB): domain Bacteria; phylum Bacteroidota; class Bacteroidia; order Bacteroidales; family Tannerellaceae; genus Parabacteroides. The sequence goes on from JAXDRC010000034.1 coordinate 122,677, forward strand.
ATTACCAATATTATAATTACCAACAACACCATAACTTCCACGAAGCTTTAAATAACTCAAATTGTCAAACTTTGACATAAACTCTTCATCAGAAGCTATCCAACCTAAAGACACTGATGGGAAATTAGCAAATTTGGCATTCGAACCGAACCTTGAGCAACCATCTCTACGAAAAGCCACAGACATAATATATTTTCCTTTATAATCGTAATTCAAACGACCCAAATAAGAAATCATAGCCCATGATCCCCATGCTCCAGAATCAGAATTTCCTGTTCTTGTAATAGCAGAACCAAACCAGCCTAATTCATCATCAGGATAATCCGAAGCATTAATTGTAGCGTTCTGTTGTGTGTTTTTTTGAGTTGTATAACCCAGCAAAACATCAAGATTATGATTGTCAAAAAATGTCTTGTTATAATTAAGAGTATTCTCTATCAACCAATTAACCCCATTTGATGTAGAATAAGCTCCAACTGCAGGATTAGGAGGTGCTGTAAACATTCCACCATTAACATAAGATGGAGTCCAACTCTCCGTAACAGAGTTTCTTACTTCTGCATTTAAACTGATACGATATTTTAATCCATCTATAATTTTAACATCAGCAAAAGCATTTACTGTTCCTCTTAATGTCTTTGACTTATTTTGTTTATCCTTAAGAAGTAGATAATAATTTGCATTGGCAAACATACCTGGTTGGGTATAAGAAACAGGATATGTGCCATCTTCGTTTTGATAATTCAACTGAGGATCCATTAGGAACGCAGATGTTAAAATACTTGTTTGTCCGCCTCCAATACCTGGAATCAATTGCCCTTGCATATAAGAACCTGACAAATTCAGTCCAAAAGTAAGGTTATCTGTTGCTTCAAATATATTATTCGCTCTTGCTGCCAAACGATCAGAATAAGTATTCATCACAACTCCATCCTTGGAATTATAATTTATGTTCACAGAAGTTTTCACTTTCTCACTTCCAGCATTCAATCCTAAATTATAATTTTGGGAAATAGCTGTCCTCAACAATAAATCAAACCAGTCTGTTCCATTCTTAATAGAAGACGGATTCTGATAACATTCAGGAACACCTCCAGTATATCCTTCATATTTTGCTTTGTCCTCATAATACTCTTTTTTAAACTGAGCAAATTCCTGGGCGTTCATAACGTCGGGTCTTCCCTGTTCAGAAACTTTATCAATACCAAAATAAGCGCTAAAATCAACCTCAGGTTTACCATTCTTTCCTGCTTTTGCACTTTTGGTTGTCACCAATATTACACCATTAGCTGCACGTGAGCCATACAAAGATGCTGAAGCGGCATCTTTCAATACCGTTATATTCTCTATTTCATCCGGACTTATTGACGCAAGACCCGATGTTGAAGGAAAACCATCAATAACAACCAATGGCTCATTACCACCGTTAATAGAAGCTGCACCACGTATACGAATTGTTAAACCACCATTCGGTTCTCCATTCGCCTGATTGATTTGAACGCCAGAAAATTTTCCCTGTAATTTTTCTCCAATTTGTGAAACTGGCATATCTGATAGTTCATCAGCTTTTAATTTACTCATAGCACCTGTTACAGAACGTGCTTTCTGTGTACCATAGGCTACAACAACCACTTCATCCAAAGCTTCAGAATCCTCTGACAAATATACTTTGATATTTGTCTGCTCCTTTACTTCTATTGATTGAGAAATATATCCGATATATGATATTTGTAAAATAGAGTTAGGAGACACATCCAAAGAAAAACGACCATCCATATCTGTGATAGTTCCGTTTGTTGTACCTTTTACCAAAACATTTGCTCCAATAATAGGAACTCCTGCTTTATCAGTAACAACACCCATGATCTTTTTCTGTTGTAAACTTTCATTAACAATACCCGTATTTGTAATAATGGTATTATTCTCTGCGAAACCAAATTTGGGTATCATACCTAATAGCAAACAAGGAATTAAAATAGAATGTATTTTACCCCCCCGTTAAATGTTTTTTCATACTATTAAAGATTTTTTAATTAAACAAATCGGTTATTACTTTGTATACAAAAGTATGTTTACACTATTTACTCTAAATAATAAAAATGATTTTAAAAGTTTCAAAAATGACTTTTTATACCACTAATTTGTTTCCTACATAACCTGTTAGCTTACATTCCTTTACTCATATACCAACAAATTGCAAACTACTTACGTACATTATGAGTGGAACTATAAACAGGATTATTACCAATAGGATATATAATATAAAATCACTTTTCAACAACAAAATAATAAACTCCTGAACCTATCTTAACAATAGTTGTATCGTCATCTTTATCAACACTATACGAATAATTATCCTTAAGTGCCAATCCGCTTTCTGTTATTCTTTCAATATCTGTTGTCGGCAAATATACCGAAGCACAGCTATTTGCCGGAACCTCAACTTTCATAATAAAATTCTTGTCCGTTTCTTTCCATTCTGAAACTATTGTCCCATAAGGAGATTCATAAGAAGTACGCGCCGAACGAACATCGCCAACAGGATATGGTTTGATATTAATATGCTTAAAAGCTACAGCGTCTTGATTCTGGCTGATACCACCCAAACCACTGAACAACCATTCCATGAGGTGGCCCAACATAAAATGATTATTTGAAACAAATCCGTAAGCCTGCCAAGACTCAGTAAGGGCTGTAGCACCATGGGCAAGTTGCCAGCCATAACCGGGCACATCATATTTACTATTCATGTCGAATATTACATCTGACGCTCCTATTGATTCCAAAGCGCGAAGAACATATCTGTAGCCTACATCTCCTGCTGTAAGAGCATTGTTTCGGGATTTTATGTCGTTTATCAGATTTTCACACACATACTTATGATTGTCAGGGGTTGTCAATCCCATATATATGGCAATGGCATTTGCAGCCTGGCTGTCTCTGTCATATTTCTTTGTTGTTTCATTCCAGAATGTTTTGTTGAATGAAACCTTAATTCTGCCGGCAAGGTCGGCATAACGCTTTGAATCTTCCTTTTTATCCAACAAATCAGCCATTTTGCTCATCAGGCATGCGTCATAATAATATATTGCTGTTGCTGTCACTCCATTTGATGTCAGCTGAGCATATCCGGGAGCTTTTGGACCGATATCAAACCAGTCACCCAAGCCATAAGAAACTATGTTGTCTTTTGCCTGTGATGCCAAATAATCCAAATAACGTTGCATATACGGATAATACTTTTCTATCAAACGTGTATCACCATACCACTGATATATATACCAAGGACTTATAATAAAAGCGCTACCCCATTCAGGCGTATCTCTGAATCCTCCTTCAAACTCAACATATTCCGGAGCAATATCAGGAATCATCCCCTCTGAAGTCTGTGAAGAACACATATCAAGCATGGTTTTCTCATATAATTTTGCCAAATTATATTTATATTGAATAGAATATTGCATCAAATGAACCTGTTCTAACCAACCAAGTTTTTCACGATGAGGACAATCCGTCAGCACACTGGCAAAATTACTGCGTATAGCCCAATCAATAAGTTCATAAATCTGATTGAACAATGGTTTTGAACAATGGAATGTTCCAACTTCCGGAGCAGAATTACATGTATGAAGTCCTTTTAAATCAACAATCTCCGGCAAATTATCGGGATTTTCAACACCGGCAGGAACAGCTCCCTCTATTTCAACATATCTGAATCCGTAATAAGTGAATTGCGGTTGCCATTTTACAGAACCGGCTCCTTTTGTAGTATAAGTGAACCAGTAAGGAGAACCGGAAGCACTTTGATTAACAGTGCTGTCGGCATTAAGTAGTTCAGCCGGATAAAACTTGACCTGTTTTTTATCTTTCGCATTCATTGATAAATGAATAACTCCGGAAAAATTCTGTCCCAAGTCATATACCCATTTACCTTTCTGATTCTTAAACAGACGTACTGTAGGAATAGTGTCCCTTACAGTCAAAGGAGATGAAGCCTGAGCTACAAGCTTTGTAGTCCAACCTGTATTCAATGCTTTTTTCCATGAATTATCATTAAAACCAACTTTCGTCCATCCAATCTGTTCTTTATTGGCATCATAATCCTCACCACCATAAATACTGCTATATGTGATTGGGCTTTCTATTGTTTTCCACGATTTATCGGTAACAATATTCTCCACTTCTCCATCAGCGTATTCCACTCTGATATTCATTATCATTCGAGGTGCGCCATAAGAAGTCAACAGTTTGAAATAACGCTCACGAGGCACATTGAAAAAACCATTGCCCAACATTACACCGACAGCATTTTTTCCCAAATTCAACTGACTGGTTATATCCAACGGAACATATAATGCAAGTTTGTCATATTTTGTCCATCCCGGATCCAAGAAATGATCTCCCACTTTTTTACCATTAAGGAACATATCAAAATGACCAAGTCCGGAGACATAGGCAATTGCTCTTTTAATCTCTTTCTTCACCTCAAATTCTTTACGGAACTGGGGTAAAGAATACATACCTATTTTCTGTTCAGGACGCAGTTCACGTTCTACTTCACCTAATCCATGCAAACCAGGGACAAGTATGTCTTCTTTTTTATCTTTTTCGAAAGAAATCCAGGTTGCACCTTCCCAGTCTTTTTCTGACAACAATCCCATTGAGAATCTATTCACAGTGCTCCACTCTGATACATCTCCATCTTTGTCATATACACGAACCTTCCAGTAATATGTTGTACCTGGAAGAAGTTCCTTACCTGCAAAAGATACTAAAACTGATTTGTCTGAATTAACCTTGCCACTATTCCAGATATTACCATCATTATTCTTCAACAATTCCAGATTGTCAGAAACCAGAACTTCAAAAGCCGACTGTGTGAAATTTCTTTCGTCAGAACGTATTTGCCAGCTAAAACGTGGTTTTTGAGTTTCAACTCCCAACGGGTTCTCTGCCTGTTCGCAACTTAAATTGAAAACAGAAAAACCTCCTTTTCCAAATGCTAATGTTGGTAAGAGGAATAACAATAACACATTTTTATAACAATTCTTCATAAGATAAACTTTAAGGTTAAAAATTACAAAGCAAAAATATCCAACATATATAGGTTGATTGTATAAAAAGTGATTTTTAAGCTGCAAAATTTGATATTTTACAACCTTACAGACATATATGTACTCTTTCTTTTAAATAATAAATGTCCGTTGTTTTCTGGAAAATATATCATCCAAAAACAACGGACATTACAGATTTATTCTTTATTTTATGAGGTGTCATCTGACACACTCTATTCTATACTCTCAAATTTTCCCGCTTTTCCCATTCTACTTTCAGCTGACCATAAGGAGTATCTTTTTAGGTTTTAAATCACGAAGATATTTCATAGCTCAAAATACTTTTACAAATTCTTGATAATAATTACCTAAGTTCTCTTTTAAAACCCACTCAGTTCTTTAATTTTCTCATCACACAAATTCCTCATTGAGTCTAAAACTACCTTATAAGCATTGCTTTTTGCCAAATTTCTTGTTTCCATTGGATCAAGCTGCAAATCATAAAGCTCTTCAGAATCATTAAGGAATCTATATCTAAAATATTTCCATTTTTTTGTTCGTACTCCTTCACTTGATGGAATTTCCTTTTTCTTCCACAAGTGTTCAATCAATATACAGTTCCGAGCTTCAGGTTCTCTTTCCGCACTTTCATAGTTTTTCAAGCTAATTCCCTGATATTGTTCTGGAACCGATGCCCCTGCATAATCTAATATAGTCCTGGTTACATCAATATTTAAAACCATATCATCAATATCTCTATGGCAGTTTGTACGAGGATCATATATAATCAAAGGAACTCTTATGGACTGTTCATACATAAGCCACTTTCCTGCCATCTGACGTTCGCCAAGAAACAGACCGTTATCTCCCAAAAATATAATTACAGTATTATCTGCAAGACCTTTTTCTTCCAACAACCTTCTTATTTCTCCTATCTCATCATCAATCTCTGTTATCATTCTGTAATAACCTTTCAAACTATACTGATATTTTTCAGGAGTATCATATCTCCACCACCAACGTAAACGGTTGAAACCATACTGGACATCTTTAGGTTGCGACAAAAAATAATGGTCTTCTTTTAGTAATGGTTCCGGAATATCAACATCCTCATATCTGTTTTCCGATTTTGTTTGCCAAAAATATTGTTCCTTTGCCGGATCATGGGCATGTGGTGCGCTAAAGCTCAAAGACAAGCAAAATGGTTTGTCTTTTGGGGCTTTTTTTATAAATTCTCTTGCCTGATAACCTGTATATTCAGTAAGGTGAACTGTATCTCCGTCAATAGTTTTGTAATTATACCCCCTCTTATCTGCAAAATTATCTTTTCTGTCATAACAGTCGGCATCATCAAACAAATTCTTAAATCCATCATAATTGACACCTGATTTTCCATAAAAACCTGTATAATATCCTTTTTCTCTTAATTGTAAAGGATATGATATAGAAGCATATTTATCTTTCAACGAACCAACTTCAAAAGTATATCCATGCGTCCGTTCATAAAGTCCAGTCAATATCGAAGCTCTACTGGCTGCACTTATAGGTGTTGAAGAAAACGCATTGCGGAAATACAATCCTTCACGAGCCAAACGATCAATCTCCGGGGTTTGAATTATTGTATTACCTGCATATCCGATAGCATCCCATCTTTGATCATCAGTAAGAATAAATATTATATTAGGAGATTTTCCTTTAGCAGGTTCTTTCGAATATAAATTAACAGGAACAAGCAAAGATGAAAACGCTATTGAGTTCACTATAATTCTACAAGTCATATTCATCATGTTATTTGTTATTTAGGTTTAACATACCATCAAATATTGAAGCTAACAAATTTAGAACAAGACAAACTCCAAAACCAAATGTACGGGGCCTAACAATCCGGATTCCTGTAGTTTTGATTTCTTTCCATAATGGGAGTATGTTGTAAATGTATAACGGTCACTCGGCCTCTTTTCATTATTCAACAGCCATTCCGGCCATTTGCCGTTAACCACACCATCATTTTTCTTAAATTCATCGCCAATCAGTCTGTTACACCATAAATTTGCAATCTCGATCTCCAGTTTATTTTCTCCGTTGTGTAGAGCTTCAGTTATATCAACTTTCCAGGGAGATGTCCAGATTACTCCTAAATCTTTTCCATTCAACCTGACTTTAGCTATATTTTTTACAACTCCCAAATCCAGGAATATACGTCCACGTCCTTTCGACTGATTTTCATCAAACTTAAATGATTTTGTATATACAGCTGTTCCGGAATAATATTTTATTCCAGGATTATCGCTTTTAGACCAATCATATAAAGATGAAAATTTAATATTGGCAGGTCCACCCCATCCGGTATCAAATGATACATTCCAGTCGCCATTCAAGGACTTCAGTATTATGTTGCCTTTTATATTGGAAACAGATGTATTTTCTTTTCTCTCTCCATAAAAAACCACAAAATAACTCTGAAAAGAATCAAACTTCAATTCCAAAGATGTATGACGTCCATCATCAAAAGAGACCGGCAGCAACGACATTTCTCCGGTTACCGGATTCCACAGATATGGCTGTTTCCCTGTTACCCTAAAGTTACAGTTTGCAATATTCAACCTGTCCTGACGGTTTGATATAAAGAAATAATCTATATCCTCATACTTCTTATGTATATATCTTATGCAGCCCTGTTCTGACATGAAATCATAAGTGACTCCTATTTTTTTCAACAAATCAGTTGTCAATTCAAAATCGGGATATAAATTGTCCGAGCGCTCAGATATATCAGTACCCCAGAATACTCTACCTTTTCCGTACTCATGGCAAATTAGTCCTGCAGGCGATTCTAAACCTCCCCAAATATCTGATACTATTTTATGTAAATCAGAATCACTTTCCGGGAAATTGGTCAAGCCAGGTGTTTTCAATGGAGGATTCCCGACAACAACTGCGCCATCATATACCAGAGAACTTATCTTTTTCAACAAATCAACTGTCATTGTTTTAAATTCCGGCAATATCAATATACTATATTCCATTCCTGACGGAAATTTGATTTTCCCGTTTTCCACAAAAGCTGAGTAAATCAGACTTGGAGGACAAGCATCAAAATTGTACTCTCGCTTATCTATCATAAATTCGCCATACAAAGCTGAAACAGGGGCTTTGAATACAAACGGAAACTCTTCGGGTGCCAAATACAAGATATCTGACACTGTCTGTCCTTTCTGTAATAGATACTGACAACGTGATACATATTTATGATATGAATCAACATATGGCCACCATGTCTGATTTCTGTCCCAATGTACTCCATACGGTCCCATTGTCATACCAGGCCGCAAACTGTCAGGCAAGACCTGATGCTGAAACGTATGATAGGTCAGCCTGTTGATTCCTGCAGCAAATGCCCAGTCTGTCTGATTCTTCATTGAAGCCGGATGCTGGCGCCAACCATCACCTGCTGCTGTAAAGGCTTCTGAAGGAACGACTCTCTGCCCCTTTATATTCGCCAAAGAGCTGCCTTCAATAGCACTAAATGAAGTATTATAACCTCCAGGACTCCAAAATTCACACATCGGTATATCTGCTGTAGCTCCAAGTTCCAAATCCTGCATCGGATTCATATCATAAGGCTCTATTGAGAGTTGCATTCCATTCCTATGTGCATAATCTTTTACAAAAAGAGAATGATTCTCCAACATCAACTCCTGCATTGTCTTACGCAAATCCCAAAGGAAACGTTCACTTATATCCTTATTACCAACAACAAGACCTGAAAAAACAGGGAAATAAGGCAAAGGGTCATATCCTCTGCGTTTTTTAAATTCCTTTATCAAGTAAGGACTCCAGTTTTGCGCACCCATTTCCCAACTATCCATATGCAGAACTTTGAGACCTCCACTCAGTGTAGTATCCCTTTCGCCCAGCAACTCCAATAATGTTCCTGTAAATTTATCCAGATGGGACTTTAAGGCTAGAGTGTCTGTTTTGTCACATTCAAATCCTAATCCGGGGAAAGGAGCCGGCCTTGTAACAGCTCCGTTATTACGGATTCCGAATCGCATAATCTGCCACTCTCCTGGAGGAACATCCCATGTAACACTTCCGTTATGGAATAAAGATGTCAGGTCAACAATCTGTTCTGTAAGCACGACATCTCCCGGTTTTATCGAATCAACCTGTTCTTCCCGGGGGATATACTGCTTGACTCCGGGCGCAGAACTGTATGGAGCTCTATAATAGAGTGCTTTTTCTTCGATATCTTTAATTGCGACTTTACCATTTGTTGCAGGGAATGCCAAAACAGCTATATCCTCATAATATTCAAGCCATTTATCCTTTAACTCCGGAGTAAAAACACCTTCTCCAAAATAAGGTTTTTCAGGCAAAGGTTTTTCAAGTTCTACTGTTTGTTTTTTGCCTCCGGTAACTGTTTTGACAGATGAAACGATATGGCGCATTGATTCTTTTCCCTCAACCCACGGACCTCCGCTTCCAGTCCATCCGGGTCCTATTCCAAGAACCATGCTAATACCCAAACGCTCACACTCCTTAACTGCATGTTTGAAACAACTTTTCCATTCATCGCTCAAAAAGTCAACTTTCCCCCTAGGAATACCTACATTTACCTCAAGAAATACGACAGAGCCAATACCTGCATCCTTCATTGATTCAAGGTCCTTTGTCATTGCTTCTTTTGATAAATTACCGTCCATAAAATACCAGTAAACACCAGGACGGGAAGATTCCGGCGGCGTAATAAACATATTCTTCAACTCTTTCAATTCATTTGAAGCATAAATTCTGAATGAACCAAAAAACGAAAACGAAACTATAAGATAAAACAATAATATCCTCATTTCACTATTATTAAAAATTCCACACAGCAAATCATACTTATTTTTCTATAACTTCCAAAGTAACAGGACCAACAAGTCCTGACATCTGCAAGTCGTCCTTAACCGACCAGTTGTTACAGGCTGTCCATGTAGTCCTTTCATCCTCCGGTAGATTACTGTCTCCAATCAATCTGTTTTGCCAGGTTGTCACAACATCAATTTCTATCTTGTTATTTCCTTTTTTCAGATAACCGGTAACATCAAGTTTATATGGAGGTGTCCAAACACCACCGGCGTACTGTCCGTTGACCTTTACTTTAGCCATTACTCCAACTTTATTGAGATTAAGATATATTTCACCATCAGGAATTTCGTCCAACAATATATTCTTAGTATATACTATTTTACCGGAATAATAACGAATCAGCTCTTCCTTGCACTCTGATATATCTTTCAAAGTTTTGAACTCTAATTTTCCTTTCGGCCCACGCAAAGAATCTGAAAAAACCACCATCCAATCATTATTAAGTGACAACAAGGTCTTAGGTGTTGGGAAATTTGCATCCACCATCTTTTCTACTGGTGTATGTGCTTTTTCCCGGAAAACGATAAAGACACTTTCAAAAGGTTCTAACTTCAATGGAACTTTAACACCTGAGCCAGTAAATTCGAATGCAGGAAGCCTGCGGATTTTTCCATTTATTGAATTCCATAATTCAGGTTGCATTTTACCGACTCTGAATTCAGGAGACAGTTCTATTACACTGTCCGACTGATTAGTGACAAAATAAATATCACCATATTCCGTTCTGCGATGATTATAAAGGACAGGTGTTTCATCTGGCAATTTACAATCTGGAATGCAATCAATAACAGCAAGCGCTTCCTTCATATCCATTCCATAAATCAACAATCCCTTGCCCCGTTTAGCAAACCGGACTTTATTCCCGTCAATCCCCTGCCATAAAGAATCAGCCAATGTCTTTACCTGCTTATCAGCTGTTCCATAATTCTCTCCACTTGGAGAACGTACAGGCGCAGGTCCAAGAACAACTGCTCCATTTTCAACAAGCTCCTTTATTTTTTTCAACAGTTCAGGACGCATTGTTTTCAATTCCGGTAAAACCAACATTTTATATTGAGTACCATGAGGTAAAGTAAGTAAACCGTCTTCCACATATAAATCCCGCTCTATAACTTCTGCATTTATATAATCAAACTGATACCCTTTTGGAAGTGACGGCTCAGTTATACCTGTCATTTTAGGTGCATCTTCTCCTATGAAATATGCCACATCTGCAACATTGAGCCCCTGTTGCAACATATAGTTGGTTCGTTTGAGATATGTGACGAACAAGTCCATTTGCGAGAACCATGTATTCAATCTGTTAAACTCACTGCTAAACCATGCATTAACACCAGGCAGTCTTTCGTCTGAAGGTTGGGATATGAAAAGATGAAGCAATGTGTTATTTATTCCTTCAGAAAAGAAACGGTCTCCACGCTGTTTCATCATTGCAGGATAACAGTTGAAAGGACGGCCTCCACTTGTAAATGACTCTGCAGATATAAGCTGCTTTCCATAAATATGGCCACATGATGAGGCGGCTCTGTTTTCTATGTCACCAAGGCTTCCGAAACTCCAGAACTCACCTCCTATTTCGTCTGACTGTCCTCCATACTGAAGAAATTCCCCGGGGAATCCCCAATGCCCGTAGTTTTCCAACCATGTCCTCAAACCATATTTATGAGATATATCACGCAAACCACCTACATAATCATAGGCAATCCTGTCTGCAACCAATCTTCGGACATCCCATAGAAAACGGTCCGAACGGTCCTGGTTTTCCACAACATATCCTTCATAAACCGGCAAAAAAGGTAAAGGGTCGTATCCATAACGGGATTTGAATGATTCCAGAAAATCATCTGTAAAATTCTGTCCTCCTGTTTCATAACTGTCCTGAACAACAACTTTCCAGCATTTTCTGTCGGCTTCCGGAATACGCCGTATTATTTCACCCATGTAAGACATAAAATGACTTTCCACATGTTTACGGCTCATTTTATCTACTTCCAAACCTGTAGCTATAGGCTCAGCAGGGCTATTGGTAACACCTGTCGGCGACATTCCCATACGCATAATAATCCATTCACCCTCCGGCGCATCCCATTCCAATATGTTGTCATTTAAAAATGAAGATATATCCAGAACTTTTTCCGGCTTGACAGTATATGATTCGTTGTCAGATACAGGTTGTTCACGCCACTGATACTCCTCCCAATAAGGTAAAGGAGTCTGATACATTTTAGCTAAAGTCTTTTCTGGGTAACGTTCAACTATTGAAGCAGATGACAAGACTATATCCTTCAGTTCGCTTCCGGAAGCCGAAGAATCAAATTCAATCATAAAATCTTTTGAACTGCACGCAGGAACAGATATAACTATTGGAGAGTATGGTTTAAAACCGACATTAAGAGAAGCGTTAAACCTGTCTATTACAAATTCATCTATTTGCTTATATTTTCCTTTTTCTTCTATATAAAGTCGTGCTTTTGTATTTATCGGTTTATCTGAGGGATATAATAAAACACTTCTTAATGCTAAATCATCTTTGGATTCAAGTTTAACCTGAAGTGTGCTTTTATCGTCTTTGTTAAAAACGATTTTTCCTGATGTGAGTTTTTTCTCCGGTTTGCCTGCGGGGAAAGCCAAAACCTTGACATCCTGAAAATCTTTATCCGGTTTGTCTAATGTAAGATTAATTTTTCTGCCTCCTTCTACTCTACAGCTTGTAGAAGTAAGATACCGCATAGCCTGTTCCGGTTTAATCCACGGTCCACCGGACTGGCTCCATCCGGGAGAGTTGAATATACCGATTTCTATACCCAAATCTGTAGCTGTTTTCAAAGCTGTATGGAGTATTTTCCACCATTCTTCACTTCCAAATTCAACCTTATCATATGGTGTCCGGATTCCCTGTACATCCATCATTCCTATGAAAGCACGGTTTATCCCGGCTTCTTTCATCGCATATAAATCTTTCCTTACTCCTTCTTCGGAAATATTACCTGCTATCCAGTACCAGTAGACTGATGTCTGTACTTTTTCGGAAGGATTGATGAAACCTTCTTCCAGATATGCGGCATCATTATTCTTACATCCAAGGAAAGCTGCGCAAAAAAGCAATGCATACAACATATTAAGGAATCTTACACTCATAATCAATACAATATTTAAGGTTAATAAAGCTCCGCAAGTTCAATTCCATAATAGTTACAGGAAATTAAAAAAAGCATGATTATTAAAAATATAACACTATTGGACTTTAACACCACCACTCCTTTTTTAACTCCTGTAACTTCCTGTTTTCATTCAACTTGCGAAACTTGAATAAATAAACAGAACTCACATCATTCAACGATAAGCTTTATGATACAATGCCTCAATATCCTCCACAGAGGTAGGGCGAGGATTACCACCAGTACATACATCATTAAAAGCATCTATAGCCAATATGTGCAAATCTTCTTCACGTACTCCGATTTCACAAAGTTTCTGAGGGATGCCAATACTTAAAGACAACTTACGGACGGCTTCTATTGCGGCATTGACACCATCCTCAACACTCATGCCTTCGGTATTTACTCCCATTGCCCTGGCAATATTGATATACTTGGAAGCAGCAGGAGAATCAGCATTATATTCCATAACATAAGGCAACAACAAAGCATTGGCTACTCCATGTGGTGTATCATAATGAGCGCCCAGAGGATGTGCCATGGAATGAACTATACCCAAACCAACATTACTGAATCCCATTCCGGCAATATACTGAGCCTGTGACATAGCTTCACGCGCAACGACATCATTACCATTATCTACAGCATTTTTCAAATTCGCTGCGATCATTTCAATAGCTTTCAGTTCAAACATATCAGACATTACCCATGCCCCGGGGGTAATATAACTTTCAATCGCATGGGTCAATGCATCCATACCTGTCGCGGCTGTTAAGCCTTTGGGCATCGAATACATTAATTCTGGGTCAACAATAGCTACAGAAGGTATGTCATTAGGATCAACACATACCATTTTCTTCCTGGCATTCTCATCTATAATTACATAATTAATTGTTACCTCAGCAGCAGTGCCTGCCGTTGTTGGTAGAGCAAACGTAGGTACTGCCTTATGCTTTGTATCAGCAACTCCTTCCAAAGAACGGACATCTGAAAATTCAGGATTATTTACTACAATTCCGATACCTTTTGCTGTATCAATTGAGGAACCGCCACCCAAAGCTACTATAAAATCAGCTCCTGATGACTTAAAGGCTGATACTCCATTCTGTACATTTAAAATAGTAGGATTGGCCTTAACATCACTATATATTTCATATGGAATATTATTCCTCTCAAATACTTCAACTACCTTATCCGCCACTTTAAAACGAATTAAATCCTTATCTGTAACAAAGAAAGCCTTTTTAAAACCTCTTCGTTTAGCCTCAACAGCAATACTTTCACGACAACCTGCACCAAAATAGGATGTCTCATTCAATATCATTCTATTCATAAGTATATAATTTATTTACGTTTCGCAAATTGCTCAACTTAAAAGTTAACAAGACTCCAGGGACTAGTTGATAAGGTAAAAAGACCTGTAACTTTACAATTTATATCTAAAAGCCCTTGTTAACTTATATTCTTATCAACTTGTTATCTCAAAGTTAATTTTGCAAAACTTAAGTATTTTATTAAAGATTACAAGGCTACAAATACTTGTTGTCCTGATTATAAAAAATCATCAACATGTATCACATATATTTGTCATATCTCCAAAATATGTAATCCAGCCGTCAATTCCCTAGATTCTCCATTAACCACCAATTCTGCCGCTGCTCCCAAAGGGATTTTCACTGTAAGCTTAATCTTTCCGCCAGCAGTTCTCTTCCATTCCGTAGAAATTTCTCCTGCTACAGATTTATAAGAGCCCTTTGCCCAATCCATATTTTCAGGGAAATGAGGAGAAATACGTATTTTACGGAAACCGGGAGAGTTTTCATCATAATTTATTCCCGCTATATTATTCATCATCCAGGCTGATATGTCACCCAGAAAAACATGATTCAATGATGCGTCACGGAATTCTGGACTGAGAGTCCATGTTTCAGGCAAAGTATTATAACCCATTGTCTCCACCCAATATCCCCATGATGGAGCTTCTTTTTTCATAATCATTTTCATGACATCTTCAATATATCCGTAACGAGTAAGCATTGCTGGAACTGTTTTGGAACCAATCAAACCGAAATCAAGGAAATAATCATTATTTACCACCAGTTCGTGAAGCTTTTCAGCTACAGCCTGTTCTTTTCCTTCCGGAACAAGTCCAAGATACAATGCTAATGCCTGTGCTGCCTGAGTTCCTTCAGCGTATGTTGCAGATTGAGTATTAAAGAACTTTCCATTGATTCTGTTCTTCAACTCCTCTGCTTTCTTCAAATATGGTGTAGGATCTTTTCCTAGAAGTGAAGCAAAACGGGCCATCAGTTTATTATCCAGATAATAATAAGCAGTGGATGTATATTCATTATTTGTTGTTGCTTTCCAATATACCCAGTCACTCAAACCAAAGGTCAGGAAACCGTCTTTTTCCTTTGTCTTGAGATAGGACAGATAACGCTCCATAGTAGGATACAGTTTTTCTATACTTTCTGTTGTTCCATAATAATTATACAATGCATTTGGTATTATGAACATTACGGCATCCCATACCGGACCAGGGAACTCACCATATCCCCAACCACTTGAAGGGATTATACCTGAAATATCCCCGCCTTCACGCTGATTGTCGATAATATCGTTCATCCATTTCTCATAAAACTTTATGCCATCAAAGCCAAGGAGCGCAAGGTCGATGGCAACATGAGCATCTGCGGTCCAACCGTTTTTCTCACGCTGCGGGCAATCTGTTGGAATACTGTGAAGATTGCTGCGATATGCCTGCATCGTTGCATTCCATATCTTATTGAATGTTTCATTTGAACAAGAAAAAGTTCCTACAGGCTTGACATCTGTATGAATAAACAAGGCAGTAAGACTCTCCTCTGTTAACTTTAGCGGTTTGTCACTTTCTACTTCCACATATTGGAATCCGTGGTATGAGAATGAAGGAACAAATATTTCCTCGTCACCAGTTCCTTTCAGATAATACTCATCCATCTGGAAGACTTCTCCCGGTTTTACAGGATGATAGTAAACATTTATATTACCCTGTTCCAAACGTCCGTTTTCCTTGAGCAGTTCTCCATGTTTAACTGTTATATGTGTGCCGGCTTCACCTTTAACCTTCAAACGGCATAATCCGGCAATGTTTTTAGGAAAGGAGAAAACATATAATTTATCTCCAAAAGATTTAACAGATACAGGTTTGAATTCTTCTGTTACCCGAATACCCGGCATTTCCTGAGCAACTATCAAATCTGAAGGAGAAGATGTTTCAAGCGCATGTTTCCATGAAGAGTCATCAAATGAAGGAGATTTCCAACCTTCCGGTTCAAGACGGGCATCATAGCGGTCACCACTGTAAATATTATTATAAGTATATGGTCCACAAGTTGTACGCCAAGTATCATCAGATACAATAGTTTCCGATGTTCCGTCTTCATAAGCAATCCTCATCTCACATAACATTCTCGGACGGTTTCTCCAACGAGCTTCATGGAAATTCCATACAGCAACAGACTGTTCATTATACCAGCCATTACCTAAAACGGCAGCTAATGCATTATCTCCATTCTGCAAAAGCTCGGTAACATCATGTGTCACATATAAATTTCGCTTATCAAAATGTGTATATCCCGGATCAAGGAAGTTCTCACCAACACGCTTGCCATTAATAAACATCTCATAATAACCGGCGGCTGAAACATAAAGTCGTGCTGATTTAACAGACTTATCAACAGTGAAACCTTTGCGGAACATTGGAGCTGGCTCGTATTCCTTATCCTTGTCATCAGTTATCCATTTTGCTTTCCATTCCGCATTCTCACCTTTACCAAGTTCAAAACTGGCAGTTTCAGATATACGACATATTTTATTATTACTGTCCCACACTTTTACTTGCCAATAATAACGTGTTTCCGGTTCAAGTTCCTTATTTTCGTCGTACAAAGAAAGATTGTCCGGAGATGTTCCGATAAATATCTCATAATGTCCCGGAATAAATGTTGTATCTTTTCCTGCATACTCCCATGTAAAACGAGGATTTTCAGTGTCCAGACCTATCGGATTTACAAGATATTCCGTACGAAGATTTACTGGAATTATATCATTGTTTGTCTGTTCACAAGCAGTTAACATAGTTGCAGAAACTGCCAATATTAAGAAAGTCTTTTTATTCATAACATGTAATTTTAAAAGAACAAGGTTTTTACAAGGGTTTCTAATTATTTTATTGTCTTGCCGACCTGTTCCTTATTACTAATTATAATCTTTATTCCATCCGGAGCCTCAACCTTAGAAGCTACAGAACCGTCCGGACGTTTATCATGGCGAATCCTGACTATTCCCTTTGGAGTCGGGAAAGTTCCCTCTGCCCATTCCAAATCAGCAAGATGAGGTTCTATAAGAAGGACAGAACAAGCCGGTTCAAGGACTTTGACACCAAGTACATTTGCAGTCAACCACGAAGTCGGTCCGGAAGCCCAGCCATGACAAAGACTATGGCGGAAACCTTTATAGCAATAAGCACCGAAATCTCCATGAATATCTTTTTTACCTTCCGGTACGATTTCATCAATCGGTGCGGCATCAGGCAACCAATCCAAATTGAAATCTTCCCAGAACGTAGTTGCTCCCATATCAAGCATTGCTCCCCAGTATTCTCTGATTATATCAAGTGCTCCGGAATAATTACCGGCCAAAGCCATAGAACATAACATATAATATCCATAGAATGTGGAAAATCCACGTCCTCCTTCAACGGACAAATATTTCTTATCAGCTTCGGAAGCATCAAGAAGTCCTGCCCAAGCCAACAAAGCTGCAGCCTGTTTCATTCCTGGTTCGGTCGGTTTTCTGTCTAATGAAAGGAATGGTTCAATTACATGAGCAGCCGCTTTACGTAATTTTTCCTCAGCTTTATTACATTCTGAAGCAAGACATTCTTCTCCTAACAAAAGACATAGTTCTGAGCCATATTTCATTGCTTGCACCATCAAAGCCTGTAATCCTGCATTTATAGCTTCGGGATTCGCATTTGAAGGCCAGTCAAGAAATCTCATTCCATCAAGTTTTTCCTTTCCATTATCATCTATCTTAGATATAAGAAGTTTCAGGAGTCCGGTAAGATAGGGCTTCTGTGATTCAAGATATGCCACATCTCCGTTATACAAATACCAATCTCGCTGAATAAGCAACCACCATATCGAATAAGAGCTTATACCATTCATCCACGATGGTAATGGAGTTATATCACGAGTAAGGTCAAGACTTTTGGGAACTACCTCGTTATATCCGAAAACAGAATTTATCGTCATAACTTCCGGATGCATATCGCCAATCCAGACAAGACGGTCGCGCTTTATTCCATCCCACAAATATTCCTGCATATTAAGGTGAACAGTGTATGCTCCGGTTTGCCATATTTGATTTAACCGTTCATCATTACATTTGAACGAACCTTTATACGGAATATCACGATATGTTGATATTGCCCTTATTTCCTTAATCTGAAGTTCTGCTGAGTCATCTATCAAATCTATACGTACAAAACGGAAACCGGAATTTCCAACTTCTGTTACGCCCAACCATGGAAGTGAAATCTGGAAATCACGCATGGCATGGTCATTAGTAGCACCGTTCTTACCGTCAATATCACACATTGCCTCGCTTACTGATTCTCCGAAGCGGATACGAACTCGCACAGGTTCATGATTTCCAGGCATTCCGGTTACTATCTGAATACCGCCTTGTATCTCTTTACCGAAATCCAAAAGCAATGCCGGAAATTGTGTGTGCGTGCTTTTCATCAGGCACACACGACTATTTGACAAATCAGACTGGCCATTTCCTGCCGATAACAAATATTGTCCATTTATTATGTTGGCACTATCCTGCTTCCATATAATTCGCACAGGCGAAATATAATCGCGTACCCTTGAATCGCGTTGTTGCGAAAACAAGGATACGCAAGTCAGTAACAGTCCTGTAATAAATACTATTTTACGCATAAGCCAGGAACATTAATCATAGTCCGAAAGCCGGAACCAAATCATCAAGCTGTTGCTGAGTCATTCCAACAGGATCTTCTCCTGAAGCCATTCTTGCACTGAAGAATATTTGTGCAGATTTGCTCAAAGTATCAATTGCATCGAAACATTCTATCAAATCCTCTCCTACTGCCAATATTCCATGTTTTTCCCAAAATACAACATCATGTTCTGCCAGTTGCTTGATAGTTGCTTTAGCCAATTCTACAGTTCCGGGTATTTCGTAAGGAACAATTCCAATTCCTTTAGGAACTATTATACGGCACTCAGGAATCATGCTCCATAGCGTCTTGGTAAGCAATGCAGAATCCAAAAAGCGACGGCAATGAGTCATACCAATTAAATCTGTAGGATGAGTATGCAAAACCACTTTATTATCACGACCTGTACTACGAACATAATTATGCATCATAAGATGCGAAGGCAATTCTGATGTTGGTTTTATCGGCTGCTCTGCAATAATCTCATAACTTAAGCCATCTTTTGAAATACGAATCAAAGAACCATTATCAAAAGGTGATTGAGCTACATAACGCATTCGCTTGCCTGTTCCTGTAACATAAAATATATGTCCTGCAAGGAATGTCATCTTTTCTGGCAATTCAACTGGCGGTAACAACGCAGGAAGTGATTTCTCTGTTTCACTAAGCAAGCCTGTAACATTCACAGATATATTTCCTCCATTACGTTCAGCCCAACCTTTAATCCATAAATAGCCTGCCACTTCTGCTATTCGTCCTATTTCGGACATCAGAGATTTGTTATTTCTTAAATCTATCATATTTTTTGAGTTTTTGAGTTTTTGAGTTTATATAGTTTTAGTCTTGTAATACCAATCGTTTTATATTCTCAAATATTAGGAAATACCAAAGAAAATATAAGTACACACATTCCAAGAACCAAAACAAATATAGTCTTTGTGTCTGCTCCTTTCCATTCCTTTAATATAATTCCCCATATATTACTGAAAATTACGTTCAACGACATCAGTATGCTCCATGAAAAAGCCATCATAACCGGAGAATCGGTGAAGAAACTTTTTCCCATTCCCAATCCGAAGAATTGAGAATACCAAAGCAAACCTGCCAAAAGGCAAAATACAACATTATTAGCTATTACATCTCCCGAAACTGAAAAATATTCCTTACCTGTGTTATTTATTTTATTCTGATAAATACAATAAACAGCATTTGTTACAAAGCCACCCATTGTTACCAGCATAATAACAGGATTCATAACAAACAATTCATTTGCCCCTTTCTCTCGCATAAGTTCAGAAACCGGAGCTCCAGCCTCAAGCCCAAGATTAAAGCATGCACTCATAACACCTGCCAGCAATGCTACTGCCAAACCTTTACTCAGTGCAAAGTCTTTAACGGCAGCCTTCTTCTCTTCTTCTGTCATATTGCGTGAGCGCAAACTTCCGGCATAGCCTATAATAGCTATACCGGCAAGAGTTATGCACACACCAAACAACAAAACCAGTCCTTCACCTTGAAACAGGTTCTTGCCTTGCATCACTGCCGGGAAAAGTGTGCCGAAACCGGCACAAGTTCCCAAAGCAATACTCTGTCCTAAAGCAACTCCCAAATAACGCATGCTCAGACCAAAAGTAAGACCTCCGATTCCCCACAACATTCCGTAAAAGACGGACATCATACTTCCTTCCATCTGAAACAAATCAAGGATGCCGGTTCCTGATGGCAATGCCAACATAGTTCCTAACAAAGGGAAAATTATCCAGGCAAATATTCCCTGAACCAACCAGAAGCTTTCCCAACTCCATGATTTTATCTTATTTATCGGAACATAAGAACTACTCTGTCCCAAACTTCCCAATGCTATAATCAGCAGACCTACTAGAATATCCATATCTAAACTCTATTACCGGTCACTTCTGTTTCATATCTTTCTATTTCCGGAATATATCCGTTTCCTACCGGAACTTCATTCTTCATACAGAACATATCCCACACTGCATTCCAAGGCATATTCTTTATTTCTTCCTGCAATGCCAGGCGTTGGAACAAACGTCCGGAATCTTCATATTCCTGAAGCAAAGCTGACGGTTCGAGCAATGCCTGCAACAATGCTTTCTGTGCAGCTCTGACTCCAATCACATAAGCGCCGATTCTGTTTATCGTAGCATCAAAATAATCAAGTCCGATATGTATTCTGTCCAATGCTCCGGAGCGAACTAACTCACGCGACAAATCAAGTAATTCATCGTTCATTACCACAACGTGGTCACTGTCCCACCTGATTGGGCGGCTCACATGAAGCATAATTTCCGGAGTGAAGAGAAGCAAAGATGAAATCTTGTCGGCAATGCTTTCAGACAAATGGAAATGTCCTGTATCCAAAGTCACCATCTTTTGGTTTTTCACGCCATAACCAAGATAGAAATCATACGAACCGACTGTATAACTTTCAAGGCCTATTCCAAAGAGCTTTGCTTCAATACAATCTTTCATATTCTTATAATCAACCGCAAATATCTCATCCAAGGATTTTTCAAGAATCTGACGATATTTCAACCGGCTGGCTGGAACTTCCTTGCTTCCGTCATGAATCCAAAGATTCATTATACAAGGGTCATTTTGAGCCTTTCCCATTTCTTCACTTATCCAACGGCAGCGTTTTGTATGCTCAATCCAGAAATTCCTGATTTCATCGTCCGGATTTGACAAAGTAAGATTTCCACTTTTAGGATGAGAGAAAGAAGTGCTGTTGAAATCAAGTTTCATATCATTTTCCTTTGCCCAATCCATCCAACTCTTGAAGTGGCAAGGTTCAATCTCATCACGGTCAACCACTTTTCCCTCAAAATCACCATATATTGCATGAAGATTCAAACGATGTTTTCCGGGAATCAGTGACGAAGCTTTGAGTATATCGGTACGAACCTCATCAATATTCCTGGCACGTCCTGAATAATTTCCTGTAACCTGAATTCCGCCGGTCAGTTCTCCTCCCTGGTTCTCAAAGCCAGACACATCATCTGTCTGCCAGCAATGCAGAGATAATGCTATTTTCTGCAATTGCTCCATAGCTTTTTCTGTATCTACTCCAAAAGAGGCATATCTTTCTTTTGCCATTTCATAGGCTTCAATCACGTTCTTTTCCTTAATCATAATCTTATTATTTTGAGGTTAAACTTAAATATTCAGAATATTCACGGTCATATTGTCCGGCACCACTATTCGGAACAAATATTTTAGGAGAAACAACCGACAATATCATGCGCCGCATTTCCCAACGGTCACTCACCAGTCCTGCAGAACGTGCCTGAATCAAACCATTTCCTATTGCCGTGGCTTCGGATGGACCGGCAATGACCGGCATTTGTATTACATCTGCTATCAACTGATTCAGGAAATCATTTTTGGCTCCACCGCCTATCACATGCAGACATTCAATTGGAAAAGGAGACATACGTTTAAGTATATCTAACACTTTACGATAGCTGAAAGCAAGACTTTCAAATATACATCGAACAAACTGCCCGACTGATTCCGGAACCGGCTGCTGAGTTCTTCGGCAATATCCACAAATCGCCTCCTGCATATTTTCAGGATTGTCAAAACTTGAATCGTTAGGATTTACCAAACTTCGGAAAGGAATTTCTTCTTTCATCATATCCAACAGTTCCGGATATGAATAATCATGTCCCGAGCGTTTCCACTCCTCACGGCAACGCTCAAGAAGCCACATTCCGGTAATATTCTTCAAAAAACGGATTGTTCCGTCCACTCCGCCCTCATTGGTGAAATTCTCATTATACGATTCTTCTGTTATGATAGGAGAATCCGTCTCGATTCCCATCAAGCTCCATGTTCCGCTGCTCAAGAACGCGAAATTTCTGTTTTGCGCAGGAACGGCAGCAACAGCCGAAGCTGTATCGTGTCCGGCAACTGCAATAACCGGAACTGGTTCCAATCCTGTTTCCTTGCACAAAGCTTCCGTAAGCAAACCAACCTCTGTTCCCGGGAAAACAATTTCCCTGAAAAGCGAAGCTGGAACGCCTGCTGCATTCAACAATTCCTCATCTATTTTCTTTGTATATGGATTTACAATCTGAGCCGTTGAAGCATCTGTATATTCACACACCATTTTCCCCGTAAGCATATATGAAAGCAAATCCGGAATAAGCAAGGCTGCAGAAGCTTGTGATAGAGGTGAGAAACTATCAGCAGACATCTGATAAAGCTGGAAAAGGCTGTTGAAATTCATTATCTGTATTCCCGTCCGCTCATAAACTTCTTTCTGAGACATCTTTTCGGTAAAGAAACGCTCCGGAGATTTCTCTGTATAAGGGTCGCGATAAGCTCTCGGCAGTCCAAGTATAACTCCATCCGGACCAACAAAGCCAAAATCCACGCCCCAAGTGTCGATACCGACAGAAGTAAGGCTAATATTTCTTTTTCCACAATAACGGAGAGCTTCTTTCAGTTCATTATAGATATGGAATATATCCCAATAATAACGTCCGTGAAGCTCCAATATGCCATTTGAAAAACGATGTATTTCTTCCATTTCAAACTTACCTTCCTTAAATACCATCAGAACGGCACGACCGCTAGTAGCTCCAATATCAAAAGCTAAAAAAGTGTTCACTCCCATAATATTCTATATGATTTGAGGTTTTTTTTACTACTTTTGAGCAAAGTTATCTGCTTGCATACATATAAAAATGCATATATTGATTTTAAACCTTTCAATTCTGATATAAATGATGGACACACAAAAAAAAGAACCAATATATTATCTTACCTACAGTACAAGTGACGAGGCATGGGGAACAATAGTGACTACTGCAGGATTTCAGGATATTCCGCCACATACAGCCTATCCCCCATCACAGCATCCGGAAAGTTATAGTTTCCGTCCGCAAAACGGGCGTATCCTTAATGAATATCAATTTGTATATATAGTGAAAGGTTGTGGTTCCTTCATCTCGGACCATTGTAAAAAACAGACTGTCAAAGCCGGAGATTTAATAATTCTTTTTCCGGGAGAATGGCATAACTATTCGCCGGATAAAGAATCGGGATGGCAGGAATATTGGATTGGATTCAAAGGAATTTATATGGAGAATCTAATTGCGAAAAGGTTCTTTAGTGTAGAAAAACCAATACTGGAGTTGGGCATCAGCAACTCACTAATAAGCCTTTATGAAGATTTGCTGCATATTGCCAACGAAGAAAAATCTGGTTTTCAGATTATGCTTGCCGGATTGCTGCATCACATCACAAGTACAATATTCTACAAACAGAAAAACCGGTCTTTCGAAAACACATATGTAAAAGAAAAACTTGATGAAGCACGAAGATTAATGAAATCGGAAATAGAAAACCCTCTTTCGCCCGAAGAAATTGCCACACAGCTTGGACTCGGATATTCGTGGTTCAGGAGAACTTTCAAAGAATATACGGGAGTTTCTCCGGCACAATACCAGATTCAGTTACGACTGAATTACGCAAAGGAACTGCTTACCCGTACATCATTGAACATCACCGAGATTGCTTACAAGCTACATTTCGAAAGTGTAGGTCAATTCTCCACTTTCTTCAAGAAAAGAGAAGGACTGACCCCAAAAGAATACAGGGATTTATAATGTTTTAAAAACTATAGCTTTCGGCGCGGACTTAAGCATAGGTTCGCGTTTTGCCTTGAATTCTTTAAGATATTCCTGCTTTGAATGATACAGATTGGCAGCATCGTCCTTATATTCTTCAAAGAAAAAGAAAAGACAAGGATTGCTGCTGTCTTGATAAAGTTCGTAGCGGACGCATCCGGCTTCCTTGCGTGTAGCCTCAATCAATGGAGCTGCTATTCCCTTGAAATCCTCAATGCAGTCCGGCTTTATTTCCATCCTTGCTGTAAGAATTACCGACAAGCCTTTATATTTCTTCCAGCTGTCATAACCTTTGTCGAGATTCAGAACCTCAAAACCCATATCAACCAGTTTCCAAGCTGCTTTGCGGCTTCTCACTCCTCCTTTGCAGAATACGGCAACAGGCTTGGATTTATCCAGTAATGAATCTGCTTTATGAGAGAAATCTTTCTTTTTCATATCAATCAGAACGGAGCCGGGAACTGTGCCTGCATTATATTCATCCTCAGTACGCACGTCAACAACCTGCAAATTGTTCAACTCAGAAACCTTTTTATCGAAAGTTTCAACATCCAAAGTGCGATAAACCGGTGTTTTAGGGAAAAGCACACGAAGCACTCTTTCCAATCCTTCTTTCCTCAAATCTTCTTCCACGGCATAAATCAAGCCATCGGAGTCAACTAGATACAAGGCTGAAGATTCGGAATTATATTTCGTTACCCATTCAAATCCTGATTTTTTATAGTGGTTATACACATCCGTGAAATATTGTTCACGATCTTTCTTAAAAGAAGAACTGTCCGACGATGAAGTTTCAACAAGAATATATTTTGCATTTACCTCATCCAAGGTATTAACTTTAGTGCCGGAGATTGTAACGACATCCGACAATTCAAGAATTGAACCCGTTTTTTTGTCCGACGCATTTACCGACAATCCGACAAAAGCAGATATAAACAGAACTGTAAGTTTTCTAATATTCATAATTGTAATAATTCACAAACTGCAGAAGAAAGATACAAAGAATGGCACGGTGAAATCGACCAACACACCATGGAAAATAGATATGAAAACCATATCCTTACCGCAATATCTTGTTATTATAGGCAAAGTTGTATCCATTGTTGTTGCACCTCCGGCACTGATAGGCGCAAGTCTGCCGAAATATTTCACCAAAAATGGTGCTCCGAGCAATGCGATAATCTCACGTATCACGTTACACATCAAAGCTATGGCACCAAGCTCGGCTGCCAATTGCGTTCCCAAAGATTTCTCCGTAAACTGAGTGATAAGTATTGAAGAAAGAGAATAATATCCAAATCCGCTACCAACGGCAAGGCACTGCCAAATACTCCATTTTGAGATGAAATATGAAGCAATAGCCGTAAACGAAAGTGTTCCGATAATAGTTGACAAAGGAACAAGAAGCAACTTAGGTCTTATACTTCTCAGAATATCTTTCAACTGCTTGTCGCTTCCAACGCTAAGTCCTACCAGGAACATAAGCAAATAAAGCACATACACCTCAACATTGAATGTAAATATTTCTTCCGGATACATTCCCGCATAACCGATGAAACATCCGAGCATAAAGACTGCCACAACAAGTAAACTGCCTTTCATATCTTTCCTCCTTTCTCAAAGAAGAAATGATATACTAATTTAGCAAGGCATACGCTTCCCAAAGTTCCGGCAAGTGCAAGTATCAATGCCTGAGAACCTAGTGATGCAAAATTCCGTACAATCTCCTCGTTGGCTCCGATGCTTATTCCGAGAATAAACAGCAAAATAAGGACTGTAGTAAAAATAGGTTTTCCAAGTTTCTGCAACACAGAAATATTCTTGAATATATATCCAAGAATAATTCCTCCAAAGAATATAGAAATAACTGTAAACATGATAAAAGATTGAAATTTGGTTGCAAATATAAATGTAAGTCGTTATTTTTCCGTAAGTTTGCAAATAATTTTTGCTCAAAACAAATCAAACAATAAATCATTTCAAAACAGTGAAGAAAAAAATCTTTTTACTTTCAGCGGCTGTGGCATTACTCTCGGTATCATGCTCGCAGAAAAATTCACAGACAGCCGATACTTTGGCTGACTTGAACCAGTATGTTGACCCGTTTATCGGAACTGGTTTTCACGGACATACTTTCCCAGGAGCAACTCGCCCGTATTCTATGGTTCAGTTGAGTCCGGACACTCACATCATGGGTTGGGATGCCAGCAGCGGTTATCATTATGATGACAATCAGATTTATGCATTCAGCCACACACATCTTTCGGGAACAGGAATCGGTGATTTGGGAGACATCGCTCTGCTTCCTTATTGCGGAGAAGATTCAATAAAGCCGGTTGCAACTTTCAAGAAAGAGACAGAGAAAGCTACACCGGGATATTATTCAGTCCGCCTGAATAATTTCGGAGTAAATGTTGAATTGACTTCAACAGAGCGCGTAGGTTTCCATAAATACACATACGACAATCCGAAGGAAAGACGTGTGATGCTGGACCTGGGACACATACTTCAGCCTAACTGGGGACATAAAATCACAGGCAATGAGTTCTGGTTCGTGAACGATTCAATCGTTGAAGGAACATACGAAACTCAGGGTTGGGCTCATTTTCATTCCGTATCATACAGAATTGTATTCTCTGAGAAAATCGAAACAGTTTATCAGTATTTGGACGGAAAACTTCGCTCTGATTCTCTTTTCCTGAAACTTAATACAGACAAAGACCTTAAGTTCCACTACAAGTTCAAGGAATCAAACGAGCCTTTGTATGTAAAAGTGGCTCTTTCGCCTGTAAGTCCGGAAGGTGCTCAATTGAATATGGAAAAGGAAATTCCGGGATGGGACTTCGAAGAAGTACGACAGGAATCAGCCGATATATGGAACAAGGCTTTGAACAAACTTAAGATTGAAAGCAGTGACCCTGTGGTTCTTAAGAATTTCTACACAGCTTTGTATCATACAATGATTGCGCCTTTTGCATATCAGGATGTTGACGGCAAGTATCTGGGTATGGATAAGAAAGTACATACTGCAACTCCGGGATATACAAACTACACTGCTTTCTCTTTGTGGGATACTTTCCGTGCGCTTCATCCGTTGATGACAATCATTAATCCGGCTCTTGCACAGTCAATGGGCGAATCTTTGGTTCAGGGATATAAAGAAGGAACAATTCTTCCGAAATGGCCTTTGGCTTCCAGCTATACTGGCTGTATGGTTGCTTATCCTGCGGTTGCAGTTCTTGCAGACCTTGTATGCAAGGATTTGACAAACAGTGAAGATATGAAATTGTGGGCAGAAACTGCTGCACGTTCTTCTGTTTACCGTGAAGATTTGGCTGAGAAATTCAAAGGAACACGCGAACTTGACCTCATTACAAAGCACGTATATTATAAGGAGAAATATGGATTCGTTCCTGCTGATTCTATTCCTGAATCAGTTTCATGGGGCGTTGAGATGGCTTATAATGACTGGTGTGTTGCTATGATTGCAAAAGCAGCCGGCGACAAGGCTCTCGAAGAAGAATATATGAAAAAGGCAGCTTATTACAAACGCTACTTGGATCCGGAAACAAGAATGATGCGTCCGGTTATGGGCGACGGTTCGTTCAGAACTCCTTTCAATCCTCGCTATTCTTCACATATGAAGAGTGACTATACTGAAGGAAATGCATTCCAGTGGAGTTTCTTTGCGCCACACGATATAGATAACTTCATCGAAGCTATTGGCGGACGTAAGGAATTGGAAACTCGTTTGGATACATTGTTTACAACTTCTTCCCAGATTGATGGAGCAGAAGCTTCTGGAGATATCACAGGTCTGATTGGTCAGTATGCTCACGGAAACGAGCCAAGTCATCACATGGCTTATCTATATAACTGGACTGATTCACCATGGAAAGGTCAGGAAAGACTTGATTTCATAATGCGTAATTTCTATACCAACGCTCCGGACGGAATTATCGGAAATGAGGATTGCGGACAGATGTCTGCTTGGTATGTGCTGAGCGCTATGGGATTCTATCAGGTTTGTCCTGGTATTCCTGTATATGCAATTGGCCGTCCAATGGTGGACAAAGCTTCGATAAAGGTTGAAAACGGCAGTTTTGATATTATTGTCAAGAATAATACTCCGGAAAATAAATATGTAAAATCTGTCAAGTTGAACGGAAAATCTTTAGAAACACCTTTCTTCTCTCATTCTGATATCGTCAAAGGCGGTAAGATGGAGATAGAAATGTCTGCTTCACATTGATATGATAAAAAATCAAGGAGATAAATAAGGAAGCATAAATCCTTATTAACTCCTTGATTACATAATTTCTTTACTACTATAAACTAATTATTATGTTATTAACTACAACCAACACAATTGAAGGCCACAATATCACAAGATATTATGGTATTGTTTCAGGAGAAACCATAATAGGAGCAAACGTATTCAAGGATTTCTTTGCCGGAATCCGTGATATTGTAGGCGGCAGATCTTCCTCATACGAAAATGTTTTGCGTGAAGCAAAGGAAACAGCTTTACAGGAAATGAAGGAACAGGCAGAGCGCATGGGAGCTAATGCTGTTATCGCAATTGACCTGGATTATGAAACAGTCGGTTCCAATGGTAGTATGCTGATGGTTACGGCTTCAGGAACTGCTGTTTGGTATCAATGATTTTATAGTTGAAAAGGCTTCAAATACCAATAGAAGAAAATAGAAAAGAAAAAAGAGGGATCCATGATATGAATCCCTCTAAAAGATTTTACATTTCACAATCTAAATTTGGCAATGTAAAATCTCTACTCTTCATAATTAAGGTTATTTTTTCATAGTTAAGGTTCTCACTTTTTCTATTTTCCAAAGAAAATATTTATATTATTTAAATACAAACTTTTTTTACTCTTTTTTACCTATTTGTGTTATAAAACATTATATTCTATCTTTCAGCTATTTTCCATTCTTCTATTGTTCCGGTTTCAGACGAAAAAACAGCTCCAATCTTATAAAGCCTTCGGTTATCTGACTCATATTCCCGAACATAACCTTTATCCTCTATCTGCCGCATTGCTTCTTCTGCATTTCCATCCAGTTTGAACTCGAAGATATAAATATATTCAGGTGTCTCTACTATACAATCAACACGACCATGGCTTTGAACTTTCTCAGTATAAACCGTATATACACTGATCAGGCGCATTATCAAATAGAATGTATAATGGAAATATCTTTCACGCTCACGTTCGTTTTCCTTCCTGCGCATTGTGTATGGAATACTCGCAAGGAAAGATGTTAAACCTATTCGGAAGTCTTCAATCTTTCCATCCTCCAACAGGATTGCGGCATTCTGTATCCAGGAATAGATACTTTCGTTGGTCTTGAAATAACTTCCAGCTATTAACGACAGGAAGCCTTTCTTTACCTCATTATTCGGATAATCCAGAAGAAAGGCATTACGGCGAAAGTTGAAATCCTTTATCGTCAGGTAACCGCTCTGATATATCATCGGTAATGGCTGCTCAACTGTAGCTT
The DNA here is from genome assembly GCA_034091205.1 of Parabacteroides sp. Lineage (GTDB taxonomy): Bacteria > Bacteroidota > Bacteroidia > Bacteroidales > Tannerellaceae > Parabacteroides. The sequence continues at coordinate 152,993 of JAXDRC010000034.1, forward strand.
TATAGTCGATAAACTCCTCTGCGGTATAGTATTTCCCGGTTATTTCGTTCATATTCTCATCAGTATGAGAAAGCAAACGGATTAAATATGTCGGAGTACCACTCTTAAACCAATAGTCCGATATATCCAATGTGGCAAATGCATTTAACAAACTGAAAGGATTATAGACATCAGCCATATTTTTACTGAAGTGATAACCGTCATAATGGTCTTTTAACATAGACCTCATTTCTTCATACGAACAGCCGTATGTCTGCGACATATTTGTTATCGGCTCTTGAAATTTATCATCGAGCTCTGCCTGCGATATTCCACATAATGTTTCATACTTACCATGCATACTGATATCAAAAGGCTGGTTAAATCCGCTGAAAACACTAACCTGAGAGAACTTCGTCACTCCTGTCAGAAACACAAACTGAAGATGTTCATCCGCGCTCTTGAATACGGAATAAAAGCCTTTCAATATATTGCGATGCTCTTCTTCCAAATTCTTATCTACATCCAACACATCTAGTATTGGCTTATCATATTCATCTATCAATACAACTGCTCTCATTCCTGTATTTTGATGAGCTGCACGAATCACCTCTGAAAACAAATCTCCTAATCCAAGTTCCTTGCTCCTTTCTGGTAATGAATACTGTTCTGCCCAAGATGTAATATAATACCTCAATTTCCTCTCTAATTGTCCTGATATTGTGTAATCAGTTCCATTGAAATCTAAATGAAAAACAGGATATACTTTCCAATCTTTCTCCAATGATTCTATCTTCAAACCCTTGAACAATTCCTTCCTACCCAGAAAATAATTC
>JAXDRC010000035.1:0-21003 GCA_034091205.1 Parabacteroides sp.
GGCAATGGTTGGCAAGCCAACCATCCCGCTGCCCCTCGACTTGCATGTGTTAAGCCTGTCGCTAGCGTTCATCCTGAGCCAGGATCAAACTCTTCGTTGTTTTAAATTGTTTATGTCTTATGCTCAAGATTCCGTTACTATACGATTTATCAAGTATTGACGGTATTTATTCTCAAAATACTTGTACTACTTGTTGATATATGTAATATTTTCAAAGAACTTATTTCGCTATCGTTATTTTTGATTGCGGTTGCAAAGGTAAGGACTTTTATTTTAAACTTCCAAATTTTTTCGGAAGTTTTTTATTTTTTCTTCAGCTTTCGGAATTTTGCTTGGATTTACCAACCTCACCTATCTCTGACAGAACCTCTTTTCTTTACCTCTTCATCATGTTGACTACCGCATCTCTCTCGATTGCGGGTGCAAAAGTAGGACAGATTTTGGAAACTGCAAAATATTTTTGGAAGATTTTTTGAAATAAATTTCACTTTGGCTGATTATCAAAGGGATAAAATTAAACACGGAGACAAAGGCACGGAGGGATTTTTCCCTTTATATATTTATTCTGTGACTTCGTGTCTCTGTGTTTTAATTTCAAACAAAAAACAGGCAATTACTTTTTTAAAATAAAAACTGATAAAGACTCATTTTCTATGAACTAACCGTAAAATCTGATTTGTATCTTCATTCCAATTCTTTGACTGCTCCATCAAATCTGAGGAATTTGGGTAGTCATATATTTCCATTTTTTCTACAAAGTCCGACCATTCTATTGCATCTATATAATAATTTCCAGATTTCCACATTGGCCAAAAAGATGGTCCACCAAGAATATCATCCGTTATCTTATTTCCATATTCACTTTTTGTAACGAAGCCTTCCTTTGTTTTCTTATCAAATATTATAAATTTGTTATCTTCTTCATTATCCCTTTCTTTATTCCTATGTTTTTGACGGCTAGCTACCAAATAAATAAACCTATTATCCTCATCAAAACGAGGTATCGACCAATAATTTTCCGCATTCTTCTCATAAGCTTCTTTTGAATACCACATTTCATATTCTACCGGCATCTTGTATCTACCCAAATCTATATACAAATAAGGAATAACATCTTTTCCTGATATTTGATAAACAGTATCCCTTGATGCACGAGTTTTCATATAAAGATTTTTACCATAAAAAGAAAACTCTCTTAAATATATCGAAGAATTAAAATAAAAACCATCTTTATTCAAACTTTCCATACCATAATTCGGATTTGGTACAGCAACAACTGTATCTCCTTTTTGATTCAAGGCATAAGCCATGTTTTTATCAAAATGGAAACATAAATTACAAGTCCAAAGCAAAGTATCATCATGAACCAAGTTAAAGAAAAAGTCCTTTATCACTGTACTTCTTAAAAATTTGCCATCATAATCATAATATATTATTTTCTGCGCATCTGCTTGTATGATTTCTTTTCGTTTCAAATCAACATCAACTGCTCTTATTTGAAGATATTCTTCAGGTCCTTGTCCTTTTCTTCCTATTTCTCTAATAAACTCACCACTTCTGTCAAACTTATAAATCCCATCAAAAGTTTGTACTAACACGAAATTTTCCGGCAAAAGAACAGAAACTATCTTTGATACAACAATATTATCCGGAGTCTTCAATTCCAAATATTCAAAAGTATCAGCAATTTCTGAAAGTTTCATTTCTTTTTCACAAGAAATACATGATTCAAAATTTATTACTTTCATTTCATTATGGTTATTCGAACAAGAAACCATATTAAACAACATAATAATAAAAAAGCATTCTATCAATCTAATCAAAAGTACTTTCATAATATGTATTTTTATAATTAATATTAGATATTTAGGATCATATCGCAAATTTACTAAAAAATCGTAATCATGCAACACTTTCATTAAATATTAAAAAATAGTTTATTACTAATATTAATTTAATAGGCTAATAAAGCAAATAAAAATTTAAATCATCACAAAAACACAATGCATTAACCACTATCATTTGATTACTTCAACAGTATAAAAATATCGGCTCACCCAGGTGAGTTAATCGGCTCACCTAGGTGGATTGATTGGCTCACCTAGGTGAGTTGATTAACCCACCTAGGTGAATCGATATTTTTATTACAATAAATCTGATATATGAATGCATTGGATGAAGCAAGTCGATTAAATAACCATAAAAAGAAACACGTATGTTTCAGAAATACTAACCTGAGACATACGTGTTGTTATAATAATTATTTAATCAAGTTTCAGAACTGCGAGGAATGCTTTTTGAGGAACTTCTACCGTACCAATCTGTTTCATTCGCTTCTTTCCCTCTTTCTGTTTTTCCAACAATTTTCGTTTACGAGAGATATCACCACCATAACATTTCGCCGTAACATCCTTACGAACAGCCTTGATAGTTTCACGTGCTATGATTTTAGCACCAATAGCAGCCTGGATTGCTATATCGAACTGCTGACGAGGAATCAACTCTTTAAGTTTTTCACACATACGGCGGCCGAAAGGAACACTATTGTCGATATGTGTCAATGTTGACAAGGCATCAACAGGCTCTCCATTCAACAAAATATCCAACTTGACCAAACGGCTCGGACGGAAATCGTGCAAATGATAATCAAATGAAGCATATCCTTTTGAAATACTCTTCAATTTATCATAGAAGTCTATCACAATTTCGCCCAGTGGCAGGTCATAGAAAATCTCAACTCTATCACCGGAAATATAACTCTGCTTAACCAATATACCACGTTTACCCAAACACAGAGTCATAATCGGACCAATATATGCTGTATTAGTAATAACCGAAGCTCTGATAAACGGCTCTTCAATATGGTCAATCAATGTTGGATCCGGCAAACCGCTCGGGTTATGCACTTCCGAACAATTTCCTTTTTTGTCATATACTTTATATGAAACGTTAGGCACAGTTGTGATAACATTCATATTGAATTCTCGGTCCAAACGTTCCTGAACGATTTCCATGTGAAGCAACCCTAAGAAACCGCATCTGAAACCGAAGCCCAAAGCTGCAGAACTTTCCGGTTGGAATGTCAGTGAAGCATCGTTGAGCTGCAGTTTTTCCAACGAAGAGCGAAGATTCTCAAAATCTTCCGTATCTATTGGATACACACCGGCAAAGACCATCGGCTTTACTTCCTCAAAACCTTCAATAGCATTTTCTGCCGGGCGAGCCACATGAGTAATAGTATCTCCTACTCTTACTTCCTTTGATGTTTTTATACCGGAAATGATATATCCTACGTCACCAGTCTTAATCTCATCACACGGTGACATATCCAACTTCAGAACACCAACCTCATCGGCATCATATTCTTTTCCCGTAGCAATGAACTTTACATGGTCTCCTTTACGGATACTTCCGTTCACAACCTTGAAATAAGCAATGATTCCACGGAAAGAATTGAACACAGAGTCGAAAATCAGACACTGCAGCGGTGCATCCGGATCGCCTGATGGAGCAGGAACTTTCTCAACAATTGTATTAAGAATATCATAAACGCCTTCGCCGGTTTTTCCGCTTGCGCGCAAAATCTCTGAGCGGTCGCAACCCAAAAGTTCAACAATCTGATCTTCCACCTCATCCGGCATTGCACTTGGCAAGTCTATCTTGTTGAGCACAGGAATAATCTCCAGATTATTGTCGATTGCCATATAAAGGTTTGAAATAGTCTGAGCCTGAATACCCTGAGCTGCATCAACGATAAGCAACGCTCCTTCGCAAGCAGCAATCGAACGAGAAACCTCGTAAGAAAAGTCCACGTGTCCCGGAGTATCAATAAGATTCAAAATATACTCTTCACCTTTATATTTATATTTCATTTGGATAGCGTGGCTTTTGATAGTGATGCCTCGCTCACGTTCCAAATCCATATCATCAAGGACTTGAGCCTGCATATCGCGCCCTTCAACAGTATTTGTGTATTCAAGCAAACGGTCTGCCAACGTACTTTTTCCATGATCGATGTGAGCAATGATACAGAAATTTCGGATATTCTTCATATAATATATTATTTGTCTTTTCTATTTTAAACAGTTGTTCCAAAGCATTTTTCGGATTATCTGCAAAGATACGATTTTTTCTGTTTTTTTCAGTTCAAATATTATCCTCTTACATAAAAGCTGTTAACTTTGTGCTTTAAGACACTAATTTTTTATATGACTACACAGGAAATAAATAAGACATACAACCGCATTATCGGTTTTTTGGACAACAAAGAGCTGAAAAATGCATTTGACCATTTGCAGGGACTGATAGCCGGAAGTTACAATTATGAGTTCCAGGACAAACTGGACGGTCTGCAAAATACATATAAATATATGTTGCGCTACAAATTGGAGGGATTTGCTGACCCTATGCAACATAAAATATATACCGACCTGCTGAGAGACTGCTATGAACTGACAGATAAGGTACGAATCAAAGCCTTGTCAAAAGAATCATCAAGGTTATTCTTCAACACTTTGCGGACAAACAAATTCAGTCCGGACAAATCGTTCGTTGAAATTCAGTCATATATAAAATCTTCAAATCCTGAAGAGAAAGAAAAACATGTAAATACTCTGTTCAAGAAAATATGGACAAACAGCAGTCTGAGCATTGAAGAATCGGCCGGACTGAAAGATATAATTGAAGACCCGGAGATTGAAAATTGGATAAAATGCCAGATTGCCTCATCTCTGTGGTTGAGTATTCAGGAAGTATTTGACAGTGAAAAAGTAATCATATTATTCAAACTTTACTTATCTGATGAAATAGAGATCAAGGCCAGAGCTCTTGTTTCGATTTTATTGTCATTATATTTTTACAGAAAAAGAATATGGTTATACAATGATATTCAAGAAAAGGTAATAAATCTCCACAAAGAAAAAGGACAAGCCTTTTTGGATGAAGCTCAAATAATAATACTGAAATTCATACTTTCAAGAGAGACTGAGAAAATCTGCCATAAACTTCAGAATGAGATTATCCCGGAAATGATGAAACTGAATCCGAAGATAAGCGAAAAAATAAATCTGAAAGATATAACTCCGGAACAATTAGGAGATGAAATGAATCCGGAATGGCAGGAAAAGATTTTTGCAGACAAAGAGCTCAGCAAAATGATGACGGAATTCAGCGACTTGCAACTTGAAGGCGCGGACGTTATGCACTCTACATTTGTGCATCTGAAGAATTATCCTTTCTTCAGAGAGATATCAAACTGGTTTGTTCCTTTCAGAAAAGATAACCCATATTTTGGAAAACAGGAAAAGAACTCTGCACAGAATTCAATGGTGGAAGCACTGGTAAGAATTTCGCCATATATGTGCAATTCAGACAAATATTCACTGTATCTGAGTATGCTTGAGATTCCTGAGCAATTCAGACAATCAATGAGCGCGCAAATTGACAGCCAGGCTGTGGAAATGCTAGAGCAGAAAAATAATGAAATAAAGACATCGAAATACAGTTTCAAGCTTGTGGTCGGACAATATATCCAGGATTTATACAGGTTTTACAAATTGCATCCGGCTCATCTTGATTTTGATGATATATTCACTTATCCGCTGGATTTCCATAATCTGCCAATAATCGACGAATTTTTCTTTGAAGGCGGCGACCCAACTCCTATCGCAGAATATTATCTGCAAAAGAATTATTTCAGCGAGGCATTGAAGATATACAACAGGCTTGTTGAAAAAGATGCATCTAATGATACACTTTTCCAGAAAATCGGATATTGCAAGCAAATGCTGGAAGATTTGGACGGAGCGCTTGACGCATATCTCCAGGCAGATTTGCTGAATATGAACAGCAAATGGGTTATCAGAAGAATTGCGAACTGCTATCGTTTGAAGAAAGAACCTCAGAAAGCTCTGGAATATTATCACAGATATGAGGAAAAAGATCCGGATAATCTCTCTGTGCAAATCAGTATCGGACATTGCCATCTTGAACTTAAGAATTATAGCGAAGCTCTGAAATATTATTATAAGGTAGATTATCTTGACACAAAAAGCCATAAGGCATGGCGACCTATTGCCTGGTGTTCATTCCTTACCGGTAAATATGATATGGCAAGAAATTATTATAAGAAAATATTGGAAGAAACTACTCCGAATATTCACGATTATCTTAATGCCGGACATACGGAATTAATTCTTCAGAATATGAAAGGAGCTCTTCTATTTTATAAGAAAGCCATATCATTGGCAGATTATAAGTTCGATAAATTCAAAGAAGAGTTCGAACAAGATATTCCGGAATTGGAAAAAGCCGGGTTCGAAAAGGAGGAAATTCCTGTTTTTATGGACTTATTGAAGTATTATTCTAATGATGAAATAATATAATTCAAAAAATATCATACATTTTTAATGCTGCATATCAATATATTAGTTCAAAAACGATTAATAAATGCAGCATTAAATTTATTTTTTTTATTTCAAAAGTATTGCACAGAACAAAATAAATACCTATCTTTGCACCCGTAATCATGAAATAATTGCATTACACAGGATGATTCGCTAGCTCAGCAGGTAGAGCACAACACTTTTAATGTTGGGGTCCTGGGTTCGAGCCCCAGGCGGATCACTCAAACAAAAAGCAAAACAATGAAAACCGCTGATAATCAATCATTATCAGCGGTTTTTCTTTTTATCCATACTGCAAATTGAAGCAGAATACCGCATCTTACTGGAAATGAAATAGGTGGTCTGTTCTACCACGCAAAAAATAGTGCTCATCATGGATTGTTGAATGAGAACGGTAATATTGGTAAAAGTCTAAATTTCTATTGAAAAAATAAGTCAGACTATCCAGTTCTTTATTGATATAGAGCCTTATTACTTCATTACTCTCTGTCGGGCATTACGTTTCAATGCGATATATCTTATAGAAATACAATAAACGTCCCAACAACTCAGGTTTCTGATTTTTGAAAAAAGATATTTCCTCTTCTTTTGATGCAAACACATAAGTTTGTAACTGGTTCTTCAAATCAATTAGAATATTCCGTAAACGATGTACCATTGAAAGAGAAGTTTCAATAATATCATAGCCGTAGAGATCGATTTCGTCAATCTCTAAATCTATTTGTGCTAATATTTTGTTTATTTTCTCTTTCATCATATTCTGTTACAAGAGGTTTATCAGAAGGTTGGACTTATTTGGTTAGAAGATGATTGTAGAGGGATGGTATATCGTAAAAAATATTTTTATTATGCCTTACTAAATCTTGTGCAACCTTTTCTGGCACTCCCCATGCAGCAGAAAGGCAATCTACTCCTATTGCCTTACATGCCTTAATATCAGCAATAGTATCTCCGATATATACTACTTCACAGGGTGATAAATGATAGCTTTGCAGTAACCATTTCAACGAATCCGCTTTTATGTTTCTTACCTCATTACCAGTCAGAACTTTATCAAATAAAGTATTCATATCAAATTGCTGTAAAGTGATGTCACAGCTTTTTGACCCTTTCCCCGTTATAAGTGCTACAATAATGCCGCTTTGTTTCAAGTCGGTTATCAGTTTTCGTATTCCGGGAAATGGTCGGGGACACATCTGTTCATGCAGATTTTTATAGATAGTATAGAAATCTTCTAATGCACTTTCTTTGTGTAAAGTATCTATAATACTCCCTATCATTCCTTGCTCATTTAAGCCGAAAGTCTGTATTACATCGTCATCAGACAATTCGTGTCCGATATAAGGTATTACAGCTTTTTTGAAAGATCGTATGCATAAGGGGATGGTATCACCAATGGTACCGTCCAAATCAAAAGCTACTAGTTTAACTTTACTCATGGGAAAAATTAATTTTGCGAATAACTTTACAAGGATTTCCTACTGCCAAACTGTTTTCAGGAATAGATTTAGTTACAACACTTCCTGCACCTATTACACTTCCCTTGCCGATAGTAACACCCGGCAAGATGATGACACCTCCACCAATCCAACACCCATCCTCAATGGTGACAGGTAAAGCGTAGGTATGCCGAACATATTCGATTCCATCAGGCGTTTCTACGGGTGTCAGACGTTCGTTCAATTCTATGGGGTGCGTTGCTGTATAGATTTGTACATTGGGGGCAATCAAAACATTATTTCCAATGCTGATTTTATTACAATCCACCAATGTGCATCCTGTGTTGATACTGACATTGTTACCAATATGAATATTACAGCCATAATCGCACACAAAAGGATTGCCAACAGAAACTTTCTCACCGATGCCTCCAAGCATTTCTTTTAGAACAGACTGCCTTTCCTCCCTGCTTTCGTAGGGTAGTGCGTTATACTTCAACAATAACTTGTGGGTCTTTTTCTTAAACTCAATAAAGACAGGGGCATGGCAATCGTACCATTCTCCGGACAAACATTTTTTTAATTCATCGTTCATACTCATTGCTTTTAATGTTTGGGCAAAATTATACATATTTTGTATGATTTTCCTGTATTATTTTTCCTTTTATCTGTATCTTTGCGTTCAAATAGTTTTTCGTATGAAAAGAGAAAATTTGCACCAGCCATTTGAGATATTATTCAGTGAGTTGGACGAATCCACATTGAAGGAACACGACCATACTTTTTTTGAATTGGTCTATATCTTAACAGGTACTGGTATTCAGTGGATAAATAACCATAAGTTTCCTTACCATGATGGACACCTGTTTATGATTACGCCGGGAGATATACATGCGTTTGACATACACACAAAAACGAAATTCGTCTATATTAAATTCAATGACATCTACATACATTCGGCAGTGTTTGGTGCAGACAATATTCAACGTTTAGAGTTTATTCTGCAACATGCCAATCATCAACCGGGCTGCATCTTGCGAAACATAACGGATAAATTACTAGTGAAACCGATGATAGAAGCCATTATACGTGAATATACGAACAAACATTTATACAGTACGGAAATCATCACGCAGCTAATCAATACCATCATTATCGTGGTTGCCCGCAATGTAGCCATGTTCCTGCCAGAAAAACTGGATGAAAACTCAACCGAAATGTCATTGAACATTCTGCAATATATCCAATCCAACATCTATCATCCTGATAAGATTAAGGCAAAAGCAATTAGTCAGCATTTTGGTATTTCTCCAAACTATTTAGGGAGATATTTTAAGAAGCAAACCAATGAAACCATGCAACAATATATCTTGAATTATAAAATGAAGATGGTAGAAAGTAGACTTCTGCATACCGATATGAGAATCAATGAAATCGTAGAAGAACTTGGATTTACCGATGAGAGTCATTTGAACAGACTGTTCCGTAAATACAAAGGTATCAGTCCTACCGAATTTAGGAAAATTAATCAACAGATGTAGTTTCTCACGATTTAGTGCAAGATGCAAGTATATCTATTATAGCTTGCACCTTGCACTAACCGCATAAGATTTATTTTCAACGACTTGCATAGTTCAAAACAAAACTGTATCTTTGAACCGAAGATAAGACTCGTGAATCGCATGGTTCAAAACCCAGGCGGATCACTAAAAAGACCGCTGATAATTTTCATTATCAGCGGTCTTTTTTATACATTTCATAAATCTCTACTGAAACTATCCTCTTTATAAAATATTCTGTATTTTTATATCTGTGAATATACTTTTTAAAGGGGATAAATTTATAGGAATATCATTTATTCAAGTTTCGCTGGGCTCAACTCCCAGATAACAAGTTTACAAGAAGACAAGTTAACAAGATTTTTGGATAATAATTCGTGAAATTACAAGTTTCTGACCTTGTCAACTCGTATCTGAAGTCTTGTTAACTTTTAAGTTGAGCAACTTGCGAAACTTAAATCATTTAGATTTAAACGGATTAATATAAATAAATTATGGAAAATAATAAATCTACATTTAATAAATACAGTATTCTTTTTGTATGTCTCGGGAATATATGCCGTTCCCCTTCTGCTGAAGCGGTAATGAAAAAGCTTGTTGCTGATGAAAATCTTACAGATAAGATTTACATTGATTCTGCAGGAATAATCAACTATCATGAAGGAGAGAATGCTGATAGCAGAATGCGTGCCCATGCCATAAGGCGAGGTTATAATCTTGATTCTATTTCACGCCCGGTAAGGACTGAGGATTTCTATAAGTTCGATCTTATAATAGGTATGGACAACAGGAATGTTGATGACCTGAAAGAAAAGGCTCCGGATTTGGATTCAGTAAAAAAGATTCATCAAATGACTGAGTTTTCAAGGAACAAACTTTATGACTATGTTCCCGATCCTTATTATGGTGGAGCTTCTGGTTTTGAGCTCGTTCTTGATTTGCTTGAAGATGCTTGCGGTGGATTACTGGAATTTATTAAAGGGAACAAGTTGACAAGGGAACAAGTTGACAAGGTTTAAGGGACATTGTCCCCCCCTTGTCAACTTGTCCTCTGTCACCCTATCTCTCCCATCAATTCCAAAGTAATATTCGGGAAATGGCGGCGAAGATATTCCAATGTATTCTGTTCTATTTCTTCGTCGTAACGTGGAAACAGATTATATACTATTTTCTTAATCTCAATTCCATATTGCTGACAAGCATAGATTGAAAGCAATGTATGATTCAGACTTCCCAACTTTCCGTTTGTAACAAGAACTACCGGGTAACCCTGCTGTTTGATATAATCAATAGTAAGCATATCATGAGTTATTGGAACCATCAATCCTCCTGCTCCTTCCAATAAAACATACTCATATTTTTCAGCTAATTGTTCAGTAGCTTTTGTTATTCTGTCAACATCTATATCAACATTATCCCTTTCTGCTGCCATATGCGGAGAACAAGGATAAGATAAAATATAAGGACATGTAAGTCCGTTTTTATCTTCTTCCAGAAAATCCATACCAAGCAATTTACGATGCATCTCTATATCTTCAGAAACCTTGTCGCAACCTGTCTGAATCATTTTCTGAGTAATTACAGAATGGTTTTCGGCAGCCAATCCTTTTGCCAGATAGGCTGTTGCATAAGTTTTACCGATGTTTGTGTCTATTCCAGTCACAAACCATACTTTTTCTTTATTCATTGTTTTATCAGTTTATTCAAGTTTCGCAAGCTCAACTTTCAGGAGTTAAAGAAGTTATAAGGAGTTATGACTCAGCTTCGCATAGCCGGGAAGTTAAAAGCCGATAGATTTCAGATACAAATAGTATTGGCATTTAACTCCTATAACTCCTTTTTTAACTCCTGTAACTCCATAACTTATAACACTTGCGAAACTTAAGTCAGTTTATTAATTAGAGGGACGACTTCCTTGTTAACTCGTCCACTTTTCTACTTTTATTTCTTTCTCCTGCAAGCAAAATACACAGGATGATATGTAAGCTTAACTCTCCCGTCTGGCTCGGAATACAGTTTTTTATATGAAACGGAGAATTCTTCCAATTTTGAGCGTGTCCAGAATTCATTGCCGGTTGCCGTCACCCCTGTTTGTTTAAGATGTTTGAGTACATCCATTGGTGTATCAAATGTGAGAACTATTTCTTCATCCTTAATCAGTACTACATCATAATAATCGGCAAGCCATACACGCCAATCGTCTGTTGTCGGATAATCCAATCCTTTAGATGTTATTGAACGAATCTCGGATAGAGTTCCGGGCAAGAATGTCGTAAAGAATAATATTCCCCCTTCTTCCTGAATATTTGCCATAGCAGCTATCCATGCATCCGGGCATCGGAACCATTGGACAGCTGAAGCCGAAACTATCAGGTCATAATGAGAAGTCCAACTTATTTTCTCGGCATCACCCGCAATTACAATAGTATTTCCCTTTGCAAAACGACTGGCAATTGCGACAGATTCCTCGCACAAATCGTTCAATGTCCATACGGCAGGAGAGAACATAGATTGAAGATACTCCGTGAATCCACCCGTTCCGCATCCTATTTCCAATGCAGTATTTACGGATAAAGATTCGGTAATTTCTGCTAAATATCCTGCTGCAGTACGGCAAATCTTCTGTTGTGCAACTGCTTCATCATCATATGTACGGCAAGCACGGGCAAAGCAGCGGGCAATATGTGACAAATCTATTCCTTCCATATTTCCTCCCAAGTACTCCACAGATGAAAAGGATGATGCGGAGCGTCAAGTTCTATAGTTCTTACACCGGCACGTTTCCAATAACATAACTGATTCTCCGACGGAACCACATGATCAGACAATGATACAAATGCTTTATTCCATACAAATAATTCGTTACTTCCACGCTGTTTCATCTGTTCGTTAAGAAAAGACAACTCTTCTTTCAACTCTTCGACGCGACGATCCGTAAGTTCTTCGTAACGTACGGCTAGAGTACGGCTGCCACACATACGACGGCAGAAGCGTGCCCAGTTTGCCTCGTCAAGACGTTCCAATGTTCCCTGGAAAATATTTACAGGAATGCCCCACTCATCATGTCCGGGGTAAGGAGTTCCGTTAATAGCTGTTGCCGTCGTCAGGCGAGATTCAGGAACAACTTGAGAAGCAACCCATACTCCCATAGACCAAGCTATCAGATGTATTTCTGTATAATGCTCCGGTATTTCAGGAAAATCAAGCGAACGATAGTCATAGACAATCCAGCAATCAGCGTCACCGGCTGAAAGATGGCGAAACTGCACAGGCGTAGCTGCCCATCCGCTGAAGAAAAGCACTAGTCTGCTATTTCCGTCGTGTATTGTCTTTTCAATTCTCATATGATATTTTGTTTTTAAATTTTGCAGTTGTATAACTGAAAGTTGACAAGGCTTCAGAGACAAGTTGACAAGGGTTTTCTTCTTGTCAACTTGTAAACTCGTCAACTTGTTATCTAGAAGTCGAGCTTGCGAGACTTGTCTTAATAATATCCACCAAAGTTTCCAGTTCTTCCCGCTCAACATTTGCAGTGAGTGAAAAACGGATTCGCGAAGTTCCTTTAGGCACTGTCGGTGGTCGGACCGGCATACAATAAAATCCTTTGCGCTGGAGATATTCTGCACGGATTATACACTCAGCACTGTCTCCTACCATCAAAGGGACTATATGACTTTCTGATATTTCACCACCTTTGCCATTCAAGGCTGACGCAAGATAAGAACTATTACTGCTCAGTTTATCTCTTCTTTCTGAAAAATCCTTCAAACGGGAAAACACAAAAGCTGTCCATGCCCATTGAAAAGGTGGCAATGCAGTACTGAAGATTAACGGACGCATTGTATTTACCAAATATTCGCGTAATTCTTTAGTAGAAACAACATAAGCACCCATTGATGCAAGCGCCTTTCCAAAAGTTCCTACCAGTAAGTCTATGTCTGCAATACAATCCTGCTCTTCTGCTATTCCCAAGCCATTCTTTCCTCGAACACCTATTGCATGCGCTTCATCCACATATAACATAACATTAGGATACTTTTTCTTCAATGCCACAAGATGACGAAGATCTGTAACATCACCGTCCATGCTGTAAACACTTTCAACTACAACAAAAACTTTTTCGTATTGCGAAGCCTCTGCCTCAAGGATTTTCTCCAAGCGAGCCAAATCCTGATGTGGGAATCTGCGGAATGTTGCAGAACCAAGCAGCATTCCGTCAATAAGACTTGCATGAACCAACTTATCGGCAACAATCAATGTAGACTTATCGCTCAATGCCGGTAATATCCCTGTATTGGCATGATAACCGCTGTTGAAAAGCAATGCTGCTTCTTTGCCAAAGGCTGTAGATAGCATTTCCTCCAATTCTTCACAAATAGGGAAATTACCCGTAAGAAGTCTTGAAGAGGACGATGAGAAACGCAAATCTCTCTTAGGGCAAATATCCAAGAACTCCTGCTGTAAATCACTTCCGGAAGCCAAACCCAGATAATCGTTTGAAGATAGATTCAGCATTCGCATATCTTCCCTTATTACCCATTTGCCTTCCTGTATAATTTTAGGCAAGCGTCTTAGGTTTCCAGCCTTATCCAATGATGATAGATGCTCTTTTATATTCATTTTTATATTTACTTTTGGAAATGGTGAAACTTGCTTCCGGAAACTCCTGTTGTTTTTCTAAAAATATTTGACATTTCCGGAAAAACAACGGATGTTTCTGAAAAAACATTACCATATTTTTTGTGCAAAACTTTAAGCGCTGATTATTCCTGAGCTTTTATGACCTTTAATAATCCGGAAGTCAGTTTTCTTAGTTCTTCTTCTTTGATTATAAATGGAGGCATAAGATAAACAAGGCGGCCGAACGGACGTACCCATATTCCTTCTTCAACAAAACGCTGCTGAAGGACGGCAATATCCACGGGCTCTTTCATCTCAAGCACACCGATAGCGCCAAGTACACGCACTTCCTTCACCGAATCAAAATCTGCTGCCGGAGCCAATTCTTCCTTAAGTTGCTTTTCTATTCTCTTTACGTTTGCCTGCCAATTACTTTCCAGAAGTAAGCTTACAGATGCAGAAGCTATAGCGCAGGCAAGCGGATTGCCCATAAAGGTTGGTCCGTGCATAAAGCATCCTGCCTCTCCGGAACAAATAGTATCAGCAATTGGCTTTGTAGTAATTGTTGCAGATAGGGTAAGATAACCTCCGGTAAGAGCTTTTCCTATACACATAATATCCGGCTCTACTCCGGCATGTTCCCACGCGAATATTTTTCCTGTGCGTCCGAATCCGGTAGCTATCTCATCGAAAATAAGCAAAACATTATATTGATTACACAATTCACGTGCTCGCACAAGATATTGTGGAGAATAGAAATACATTCCACCGGCTCCCTGGACAATTGGTTCAAGAATCAAAGCAGCTATTTCATCAGAATGTTTATCCAATAAGTCGCGGAGCGGCTCAATTGCAGCTTCGTCCCATTCATCAGCGAAACGGACAGAAGGTTGTGGCAAGAAAAATTGCACAGGCAAAGCTCCGGCAAAAAGACCATGCATACCAGTCACAGGGTCACATACTGACATCGCATGCCAAGTATCTCCATGATATCCGCTACGGATAGTTGCAAACGAATGCTTTGATGCTTTACCCAACGACTGCCAATACTGGATAGCCATTTTCAAAGCAACCTCTACGGCAACCGAACCACTGTCGGCAAGGAATACTTTATCCATTGATGGTGGAAGCAAAGGAAGAAGTTTTGATATCAGCTCAACTGCCGGCTGGTGAGTTATTCCGCCGAACATTATATGGCTCATCTTCTTCAATTGGTTTTCAGCAGCTGCATTAAGCACGGGATTATTGTATCCATGAACTGCAGCCCACCATGATGACATACCGTCGATAAGTTCACGTCCGTCGGCAAGTTTGATTCTTACACCTTCCGCTCCGACAACCGGAAATACAGGAAGAGGATTAATTGTTGAAGTATACGGATGCCAGATATGTTCACGGTCGAAATCCAGCATATTATTTATATCGTCACTGTATGTATTCATTTTTCCCAATCAGTATTTTCTGTCAGCGAATAACCGGCAGAGGTGAATAATTCCTTATCATGGTCGATGCCGCATCCGGCAGTTGTAAGCAAATCTCCTGTTATAGCAGAATTTATACCAATATACAAAGCCTTCTTCTGGATATCTTCACTCAATTGCTTTCTGCCTCCGGAAAAACGGAGATATGCTTTCGGATTAATCCAGCGGAATATTGCTATAGTAGTAAGTAATTCTTCGGTTGATAAAGAAGGAGTATTTTCCAAAGGTGTTCCAGGTATTGGCTGAAGAAGATTCAGAGGAATTGACAATATTTCCTCGTCACGGAGGAAGGTTGCCATTTCAATTCTTTGTTCCATGCTTTCTCCCATTCCTATTATACCGCCACTGCAGATACGGAAACCTATGCGGCGCGCCGTATGTATTGTTTCCATCTTCTGTTCTATCGTGTGAGTAGAACAAAGTGACGGGAAGTAAGATGGAGCTGTTTCAATGTTACAATGATAATTCTCTACTCCGCTTTCAAATAAAGTTCTAAGTGCATCTTCACCCAAAAGTCCCATTGAAGCACAGCAGCGGATTCCTGTTTCTTTCTTTATCATCTTTACCGTATCAGCTATTTTCGCCATATCAGAAGGAGTAACACGTTTACCACTGGTAACTAACGCAAAGCGTCGCACACCTTTTTTGTCGTTATAGGCTGCCTGGTCAAGAATACTTTTAGCAGGAAGCAAAGGATAGAGTTCTGCCGAAGTCTTGTAGTGAACAGACTGGGCACACCATTTACAATCCTCGCTGCAGTTTCCGCTCTTTGCATTGATGATGGAACAAGTATCAAACTTATTACCCATGAAATGTTGAGTTATTTCATGAGCGGCATCATATAATTCTTCTTTATCGGCATCAAAGGCAAGCCACTTTGCTTCTTCAGAAGTGATTTTGCCTCCATCGAATAGTTTTTGTTTGAGTGATGTTATATTCATTTTGAGTTTTTGAGTTTTTAAGTTTATTAGTTGACGAGTTGACAAGGCTTCAGGAAATAAGATATTCCTTCTTGACTCCTTGATTTCTTGACTTCTTGACTTCTTAACTCCAATAAAAAAGGACAGAAGACACCGCATTTATATTGCAGTATCTTCTGTCCTTTCAGATATATATTTTATAATACTCTGTCCGTAGTATCCCTCAGAAGCTGAAGTTGCCAATACTACAGGCAGAATAATAGTTTCACATATATTTATAGATAACGAGATATCATTATCTGCCGAAATCATATCATCAGGTAAATTCTCCATTAGTTGATATGAAGAAGTGCATATTCTCTCTGAAGAATGGAGAGAACTTTGCTTTCCCTGCAATCTGTCTGCTACATTTGCAGACAGGCATCCCATAGTAACCGTATGATGCAAGCTGACAAATGCTGCATAGCGCTTACGGCTCCATCGGCGGAAACGTAATGACTGATTCTTTAAATTATATGTGAAACTAACGCTTTGCACTTATTATACTGATTAAGCAGCTACTTTTTCCAATCGTTTCATGATAGAGAAGATGAACAATGCAGCAAGCAAACAGCATACGATAAGTACGCTCCATACCATCCACAATTCCATTCCGCCCCACAAATATCCGATGATAGCTACAAGATAGTTACCAATTGCAGTTGCAACAAACCACAATCCCATCATTGAGCCTTTATACTTAGGAGGAGCTACCTTAGATACGAATGAAATACCCATCGGAGACAAAAGCAATTCAGCAAATGTCAATACCAGATATGTTGAAATCAAAAGATTCGGTGAAACCAATGCAGAACTGTCAATACCATTTGTTTCCAATTCAGCCGGAGTTGGCAAACCAATTGAACCAACAGCCATAATCAAGAAACCGATTGATGCAATCAACATACCGATTCCAATTTTACGAGGAGCAGATGGTTCTTTTCCTTTTTTTGCAAGAGCACCGAATACAGCCAATGACACCGGAGTCAATGCAATTACAAAGAATGGGTTAAACTGCTGGAAAATCAAAGGTAAAATTGGCAATTCAGGATCCATTGCACTATAATTCAAACTAAGTAAACCTAAACAAGCAACTATTACAGCTGCAGATATTCCTTTACCTTTTCCTGTTTTTGACTGAAAAACAGAGAATAAAGAATAAACTACAACAAGAAGTAAAGTCAAGTTTATTATATCAAAACCTATACGATCAAGACCTAAAACAGAGTGTGCTGTGTAATCTCGGGCAAAGAATGTAAGAGTCAAACCATTCTGATGGAATGCCATCCAGAAGAAAATAACAACAGCAAACACAAGAAGCAATGCAGTGATACGCTCCTTAGTCTGCGCCGGTGTCAATTCTTCTTCCACAACATTTGAAGGTTTAGCCTGTTTTGAGTTATAATCTGCATGTTTGAATGTTGAGCGGAAAGCATAATAAATAATTATAGAGAAAATCAAAGAAACACAAGCTACTGCAAAACCGTAGTTATAAGCTTCAGACAATTTCTCAATGTATGTAGAACAGAAAGCAGCTGTATCACCCACAAAACCTTGTGCGCTCTGCAATGCTTTCAATGTTGCTTCATTTTCAGGGGTAATATTTCCGTTAAGATATTGATGAGCTAAAGATGGTATCTGAGATACATAAGTCAAGTTTGACTTAGCCAAAATATAATTTGTAACTTTCTCAGCAGCTGTTGGAGCATACATAGCACCAATATTGATTGCCATATAAAATATGCTGAAAGCCGTATCACGTTTAGCTTTATATTCAGGCGCATCATAAAGGTTACCGACCATTACTTGCAGATTACCTTTGAAAAGGCCAGTTCCTACTGCAATCAATGCCAAAGCACCAAACATCATCATCTTACCGGCTTCTGCTGATGTCGGGATAGACAACAGAACATAACCGGCAAACATGATAACGATACCGGATGTCACCATCTTTCCATATCCGAACTTATCTGCTAATACACCACCTACAAGAGGCATGAAATAAACGGCAGCCAAGAATCCACCAAAAATAGTTGACGTGGTTGCAGCAGAGAAACCAAACTTTGCCTGTAAAAACAAAGTAAAAATCGCAAGCATCGTGTAATAACCGAATCGCTCGCCGGTATTAGCCAAGGCTAACGCATACAATCCTTTGGGTTGTCCTTCAAACATAATTTTAAGTTTTTGAGTTTATTAGTTTTTGAGTTTATTAGTTGACGAGTTAACGAGTTGACAAGTTAACAAGGCTTCAAAAAATAAGATATTCCTACTTGACTTCTTGACCACTTAACTCCTTGACTACTTATTTTATGAGTTGACAAGGAAATAACCTTGTATCTGAAGCCTTGTCAACTTGTCACCTGATAAATTGTTACTGAATAATCTGTTTTATTGCTCCGGTTTCAGGATAGAAGATTACTTTCACTGGAGCTTTCTTATCCTCAAACATAACTGGAGCTAAAGCTTCTTTTGAACCAAATTGGGTTATTTGAGCTTCACCCTTGAAGAATGTCTTTTTATTTGAATATATTTCTACATTTGCTTTACCAGGAATATTATATACAATTCCTTTCAAAGACTTTTCTTTCTTCTCAGCTTCTTTTTCATCCAAGATTGGAGCACGCTCTGTAGCAATTAAATCCATATATATTGGTTCTCCACCCAAATCATCGGCATTAAGAATTCCTAAATATGGAGAAAAGCGGAATAATACGTCCTGTTTCAAATCATTAGAAGGAACAACAGTCACATCGTAATACTGAGATTCCTTTACTTTAGTACCGACAAACAATGCTGTCAATGCATTTTCCTGTTCTTCCAACTGCTGAATAACAAGCTTCATCGCTTCGCCATCTGGTGGAAGATTATCCGCTTCACCTGTCAAAATATTCATACGGCTCTCTCTGATTCTATAGATTTGTTTGGCTGCCACTTCTGCCTGTTTTGCAGTTGAGCCTGCCATCAATAATTCTTCTGAATAAACTGAAGCATCTGTTTTAAGCGGAGATTTAGCTGATTTTTTTGAATCCTTGTTTTCAGCCTTTGTCGGTATATATTCTGTATTGATTGAACATAACAAACCGTCTTCAGTCAAACATGCAAATGGAGCGACAGTTCCTGGCTTAAAAGAAACTATATATGTATTATCAGAATCTGGAACACCTTTGTTTTCCAGTTTTACTTTATCCAGTTCATAATAAACCTGGTCTTCAAAGACAATATCCTTTACATTTAGATATTTCTCAGCATATTTGTAATACGGACCAGCTTTGCAGGTTACCTTCGTAACTTCAGCGCCTACAACCAAATTAGTCTTTGGCAACGAATATGTAATACCGAAATCATTTGCTTTGACAGCATTTCGTTTAACAACTTTCGTCTGAGCTGAAACAGACAATGAAAGCAACAAAGACATTATGAATATAATATTCTTCATACACATTTTGACTTTTTAATTTATAGAAAGCAAATCTATAAAATCTTTTTTGAATCTGTGTTATTTTGAGTATTCAGTTTTTCAGTTTTGTTTCTGTAATTCAAATCCTAACATAACACCGTCATATTGCGAAGCTAATTTACTTATTGTTTGAAGTGATTGATTTGAACTAATAGAAGATATCTTTTCAATAAAATCAAGCAATTTGTCTGCATTAAACAGTAATATCAAATTATTATTTGTTATTATTACATTTGCTGTAAGAGTTATTATTTTCTTACTGGCTATAGTATAACTCATATCTATGCTTTTTCCATCGGTATTTATCGTATACGAACCATTCAATTTAGAAGATTTCAACTGACAGACAAAAGTTTTATCACTATTGAAAGTATAATTAAACACACCTTCAACAATTCCTACTTTATTACAATATTCACTTAGCTTTTTCTCTAATTCAGAAGTAGCGACTGTTCCGGCTATATTTTTTATTGCATTATCTCCATTTAATTGCACTGCTGGCGAAATATAAAGCCAATTGCCTTTTAATGCTTCATTAGATAACTGTTTTCCTCCTGTTACGCTTGTAACCACATCCTTTACAGTTTGTGAATTTAAAATATCCTTAAGTGATTGGGCTTTTACTGTAAATACAAAACTAACTGCTAATAATAATACAACTAACTTTCTCATAAAATATATTACTAAATCTTCAATTACAAATTTACTGAAAATGCTTAACATTTTGATATAAACATATAAGCTTAAGCAAGATTTAACTAATATATCAATTTACAGAATAACATTAGATATAAACAAAAAAAGACCCGATTCCTTTCGGAATCGAGTCTCTTCGCTTTCTAAAACGGCGGCTACCTACTCTCCCACTTTTACGCAGTACCATCGGCGTGATTGGGCTTAACTTCTCTGTTCGGAATGGGAAGAGGTGGAACCCCAATGCTATAACCACCTTAATATCTTTTTGAGTTTTTAAGTTTTTTAGTTGCTTTGTTTTTAAGTTTAACTTATAAACTCATAAACTTATCAACTTATAAACTTAAAGTTTACATGTCAGTGACAATAAAGAGAGTTCTTTTCGTAGAAC
>JAXDRC010000036.1:0-10342 GCA_034091205.1 Parabacteroides sp.
TCACCAGAAGATTTGTACCTTATTGTATTTTTTTACCTTTGCAGGTATAGTATGTAAAGCCTTTTAGTAAGACTTATTTTATCTGTAGAGTTTTTTAGTAACGTAACAAAAAAGTGTAAAGTAAATTTAGGCATAGTCACACTGCAATGTTCCAGAAAAAAGGTAGGCAGCTTTTCCGGAAAACATCGCAGTGTTTCTAAAAAAAGCTGCCTACCTTTTTCCGGATAGTTCACTATTTAAATTCCATATATTTTCATCCGAAAGCAAGTAAAAATACTCTCGGAAGGAAATTCCGTTGCTTTTGGGAGTGTAGACTTTTTTTATTATAATTGTATTTGTTAGTTAAGAAAACAATGAGTTACGGAATCGTTATGGTAGTAAATACGCCTGAAGCACTGATAACAGAACAGGCAGAGCATATCAACCGTACAAGTACCGTACAACCTACCGAACAAGTTACCGAACAAGTTCGTTCTTTATTGCTAACATTGTCAAATGAACAATTATCTTTGAAAAGTCTAATGGAGAAGATTGATTTAAAGCATCGTCCGACTTTTATAGAAAATTTCAAGTTTCGCAAGCTTGGAATTCAGTTGACAAAACTTTAATCCACTCGTCAACTCGTCTCTGAAACCTTGTCAACTTTAAATTAACAACATATTATGGAAAATACAGATTTGAAGAAATGGAAAACTATCAGCAGTGAATATTTATATAAAGACAACTGGCTGACAGCACGGAAAGATTGTGTGGAACTTCCGTCGGGCGTGAGAATACTAAGTTATTACATACTTGAATATCCGGAATGGGTTTGCACAATAGCAATTACTAAAGAAAAGAAGTTTATATTTGTAAGACAATACAGACATGGTTTGCAGGAAATAAGATACGAGCTATGTGCCGGTGTTTGCGACCCGGAGGATTCGTCTCCGCTCGAGGCTGCAAAAAGGGAATTGCTCGAGGAAACAGGATATGGAAATGGCAAATGGGAAAAGATTATGGTTGTTTCGGCAAATGCCAGTTCCATGACAAACCATACTCACTGTTTTGTTGCCACTGACGTGGAAAAGATATCTGAGCCTCATCAGGAAGAGACCGAGGATTTAAGGATTCATATACTCAGTCTCGATGAAGTGAGGGAATTAATGCATAATGATGAAATAAAGCAAGCAACACAAATCGCTCCGCTTTGGAAATATTTTGCTGAGAATGGAATGATTTGAGGTAAAGTTGACAAGGTTACAGAGACAAGTTGACAAGAACTTAATTCTCTTGTCAACTCGTCAACTGAATATTTAGCTTGCAAAACTTTAACAACGAACATACATGAATACAGAAAACACGGAACAGAATATTCTGCATAAAATGGCGGCATATTGCTCAACAGCCGAAAGATGCGTCCAGGACATTGAAAGCAAATTAAAGAACACCGACCTTGACGATGAGGCTCGAGAACGTATAATCGCACGGCTGAAGCAGGAACGCTTCATCGACGAAGGACGTTTCAGCCGTTTTTTTGTCAACGACAAGTTACGTTTCAATAAATGGGGACGGATAAAAATATCTTTCGAGCTTAAAAGAAAAGGTATTTCCGGCATTGATGCGGAAGAAGCTCTTTCCGGTATAGACGAAGAAGAATACAGAAACACGCTTTACGATATTCTGAAGAGTAAGAAGAAAACGGTCAAAGGGAAAGATGAACGTGACGTTTTCTACAAGCTTCTGAGATTTGCTGCCGGAAGAGGATTTGAAACCTCAATATCGGCAAAATGTATAAAAGAAATTCTCAACAGTACCGAAGACTATGATGAATCTTATTTATGATTTTCTTAATCTTGTTTATCCTCCAAAATGTTGTATATGCAATACGAATCTGATTAGCGGAGAAGATTGCATATGCCTCAAATGCCTTTGTAACCTGCAGCATAGCGATGACAATACTAACGGGCTGAGCGAGAATTTTCTGTTTTCATCTCCGGGATTGCCTCCCAGCCTCGCCTATTGCCCGTTTATATTTGAAAAAGGGAGCTGCACACAAACCTTAATTCATAAAATGAAGTATGAAGACAAACCTCAAATCGGATACCGCCTGGCAAAATATGCGGCTAAGGAGCTGTTGCGCGCTGAAAGCCCGCTGTGCAGTTGCGATTTGATTGTTCCCGTTCCTCTGCATAAAAAGAAATTGAGAAAAAGAGGTTACAACCAGTCATTGTGGATTGCAAAAGGATTGCAGCACGTATGGAAAACAGAAATAAGCACAAACTGCATAGAAAGAATATATAACAACCAAACCCAAACTCAAAAAGACGCGTATGAACGATGGAAACACAAGGATTTGGCTTTCAAAGTGAAAGAACCGGAAACTATTTGCGGAAAATCCATACTGATAATTGACGACGTTATAACAACAGGCACAACCATAAAAGCCTGTGCCAGAGCAATTGCCGAAGCAAAACCCAAAGAAATAAACTTCTTTGCCCTATGCCATACATAAAAAAAGATAAATAAATAAGATATAATGAAATAATATAATTTGTTTTCGCTATTTTTGCAGAATAAAAATTAAGTTACAGGTTAATAGGCTTTATAACCTGACAAATAAAAATTGACTTGCATATTTCGTTTGAATAAGCATAAATTTAGACATAATTTATAGGATTGTATGAAAACATTGGAAAGCTTAGTAGCAGAGAAATTATTAAAGATTAAAGCGGTAAAATTGCAACCAGCAAACCCTTTCACTTGGGCATCAGGCTGGAAGTCTCCAATTTACAATGACAACCGTAAGACTTTGTCTTATCCGGCTGTTCGCAGTTTCATCAAACTTGAATTGGCTCGTGTAATCAGCGAAACTTACGAAAATGTAGATGCTATTGCCGGTGTAGCTACAGGCGCAATTGCCCAGGGTGCATTGGTGGCAGATTTGCTTGGCTTGCCTTTCGTATACATCCGTTCAACTCCAAAAGATCATGGTTTGGAAAACCTTATCGAAGGAGAATTGAAACCAGGTTCAAAAGTTGTTATTATTGAAGACTTGGTGTCAACAGGCGGTAGCAGCTTGAAGGCTGTTCAGGCAGTTCGTAATTTCGGTTGCGAAGTAATTGGTATGGTTGCTATTTTTACATACGGTTTCCCTGTTGCTGTTGAAGCATTCAAGAAAGCTAACGTAACATTGACAACTTTGAGCAATTATGATGCTGTAATTGCTGAAGCAGTTCGTACAAATTACATCGACGAATCTGAAATTGAAATCCTTCAGGAATGGAGAAAAGATCCTTCTGTTTGGAATCCGGAAAAATAATCAGATTTTTTGCAAAACTATAAGATAAAAGGCAGAGAAGCACAGAGACATTCATTCTGTCTCAGTGTTTCTTTGCCTTTGTTTTTATTATTATGATAATTCAAGTTTCACAAGCTAGATTATCAGTTGACGAGTTGACAAGTTGACGAGTTGACAAGTATTTAATTCCTCGTCAACTTGTCTCTGATGCCTTGTCAACTTTCTAATTGAATTCCTTGCGAAACCTAAATAACACAATATATATGACCGAATTTGTAAGCGAAATAAAAGCTATTCCTCAAAACGACGATCGTATTTTTGCGATGTTGTCCGACTTGTCTAACCTTGAGCGCGTAAAAGACAGAATTCCTCAGGATAAAATCCAGGGATTTGAATTTGACAGTGACTCTTGCAGCTTTTCAGTAAATCCTGTTGGCAAAATAACATTCCAGATTGTTGAACGTGAACCGAACAAGACAATCAAGTTTGCAACAACAAACTCTCCTGTTCCTCTGTTCCTCTGGATTCAGCTTAAGCAGGTGGCTGAAATGGATACAAGAATGAAACTTACTGCGCGCGCAGACTTGAATCCTTTTATAAAACAAATGGTGGCAAAACCAATGCAGGAAGCAATTGACAAGATTGCGGCTGTACTTGAAAAGTTGCCTTATTGATTATAATGTAAAAACTGCTAAATAATATGGCACAGAAGCTTTGGGAAAAAAATGTTCAGGTGGATCACGAAGTAGATGTTTTCACCGTAGGAAAAGATAGAGAGATGGATCTTTATCTTGCAAAATATGATGTGCTTGGCTCAATGGCACACATCACAATGCTTGAGAGTATCGGTTTGTTGGAGAAAGAAGAACTTTCTGCTTTGCTTGCCGAGCTTAAGAACATTTACAAAATTGCCGAAAGCGGTAACTTCGTCATTGAAGATGGTATTGAAGATGTTCACTCGCAGGTGGAACTGATGCTGACAAGAAAACTTGGAGACATAGGTAAGAAAATCCATAGCGGACGTTCACGAAACGACCAGGTTCTTGTGGATTTGAAATTGTTCACTCGTGCTGAAATCCGCGAATTGGTGGAACTTGTTTCAGGCTTGTTTGAAGTTTTGCAGGCTCAAAGCGAAAAATATAAATCTGTCCTTTTGCCGGGTTATACTCATTTGCAGGTGGCTATGCCTTCTTCTTTCGGACTTTGGTTTGGCGCGTATGCAGAAAGTCTTGTGGACGACTTGCAGCTTCTGCAGGCTGCCTATAAGATATGCAACCGCAATCCGCTTGGTTCTGCAGCCGGTTATGGTTCTTCTTTCCCATTGAACAGACAGATGACAACAGACTTGCTTGGCTTCGACTCTATGGACTACAACGTGGTTTATGCTCAGATGGGACGAGGAAAGATGGAGCGCACTGTGGCATTTGCTATGGCTGGCATCGCCGGAACTTTGTCAAAACTGGCATTCGACGCTTGTATGTTCAACAGCCAGAATTTCGGTTTCATCAAATTGCCGGACCAGTTCACTACCGGTTCAAGCATTATGCCGCACAAGAAGAATCCCGATGTATTTGAGCTTACTCGTGCAAAATGCAACAAGATTCAGGGATTGCCAAATCAGATTACTCTTATTTTCAACAATCTTCCTTCAGGATATTTCAGAGATTTGCAAATCATCAAGGAAGTGTTCCTTCCTTCGTTCGATGAGCTGAAAGATTGCTTGAGAATGGTTACTCACATGATGCGCGAAGTGAAAGTAAACGAGCATATCCTCGATGACGACAAATATTCATTGCTCTTCAGTGTTGAGGAAGTGAACCGCCTGGTGCGTGAAGGAGTTCCTTTCCGTGACGCATACAAGAAAGTTGGCCTCAGCATCGAAGCCGGCGAATTTGTGCCTAACAAGGAAGTTCATCACACCCACGAAGGAAGTATCGGAAACTTGTGCAATGAAGAAATCGCAAAACTTATGCAAACAGTTTTGGCAGGATTTGGATTTGAAAAGGTTGAAGAAGCTGAGAAAGCATTGATAGGATAAAATAAATACAAAATAGAGATACAATTTCATCAATATTCATGCGTTATATATAATAATGTAGAGACTGATGAATTGTATCTTTATTTTTTTAGAAAAACAGATATGAAACGACTTCTTTTTTTAATACTTTGCGGAATTGCTTTTTCCTGTTCAACATTTGTAAGTAATATTCCATACGCAAGAGTTTATCTTGAGCTGGACTTGACATTTTCAGATAGAGCTTTAAAGGCTATGTCTGCATATAAAATTTATAATCAGAAGAATATTAACCAAGCAGGAGAAACGACTGGATTCGGAGGAGTTTTGGTTTATCATGGTATTAACAGTTCAGGACTCGACCAATATTATGCTTTTGATGCAGCATGCCCATACGAAGCAAAAACAAGCATAATAGTTGAAGTGACAGATGACGGATTATATGCTATATGTCCAAAATGTGGAAGTAAATATTATTTATTTGAAGGCACAGCAAATCCAGTGGAAGGTCCGTCAGATCAATACCTTAAACAATACAACGTAAGTATGCAAGGAGATAAAATTTATGTCATGAATTAAAAAAACTCGGAAAAAGTTTTGTAATATAAATATTTTGTCTACCTTTGCACTCGCAATCGGAAGCGAAAGAGTTCGTAACAAGTGAAACCGAGAGCAGCAATATGCGGAAGTAGCTCAGTTGGTAGAGCATAACCTTGCCAAGGTTAGGGTCGCGGGTTCGAGTCCCGTCTTCCGCTCATCGCTTATGCGAATGGATGCTCGAATGGTGGAATCGGTAGACACGAAGGACTTAAAATCCTTTGGCTATTGCAGCTGTGCGGGTTCAAGTCCCGCTTCGAGTACTGAAAATTATTTGCGGAAGTAGCTCAGTTGGTAGAGCATAACCTTGCCAAGGTTAGGGTCGCGGGTTCGAGTCCCGTCTTCCGCTCAGCTTCCAAAAAGCCTCGTGATTCTTAGGGATTGCGGGGCTTTTTACTTTATAAATCTATACAAAACATTTTGTATTATGAAATCACGAATATCAGCTTTTATTTGCAGTTGCATGCTTCTTTGCAGTTGCAGTTTCTCCTCACAAAAAGAAAATACCGGTAATATTTCTGAAACTGATAATCCAAATGAATTATATCTGTTGGTTGGCAGTTATTCAACTCCCAAAGAAGAAGGCATAAAGCTATACAAATTCGATGAGACTACTGGTGACAGCAAATATATAAGCGGACTTAAAGGTATTTCAAATCCGTCATTCCTAACTATTGCCTCAAATGGAAAGAATATTTATGCTGTTGGCGAAGATGAAGGATTGACTTCAACCGCAAATGCCATATTGCTGGAAAATGAGAAAATGACTCTTCTTAATTCTCAGCTGACAAACGGCGGCGCTCCATGCCATATAAACTTTGACCCTAAAGAAGAATTCGTAATAACGGCAAACTATATGGGCGGAAGTATTACAGTCTTCCCTATCGAAAAGGATGGCAAACTCGGTGAGAAAAGTAATCTGATTCAATTTGAAGGTAAAAGTATCGACAAGGAAAGACAGGAACAACCTCACTTGCATTGTATAGAAATTACTCCGGACGGAAAATATCTTCTGGCTAATGATTTGGGAACCGATAAAATCCACATGTTCCCTTTTGCTGAGAATAATATGGATAAATCATCAGCCACATTGCTTGACCAGGCAAACATGAAGGACATAAACATTAAAGAAGGTTCCGGCCCTCGCCATATTTGTTTCCATCCAAACAATAAAAATGCATATCTTATCAACGAGCTTTCCGGCGAAGTCGTTGTATTCAATTACGACAATGGCGGAATGGACGCTATCCAATATATAAAAGCCGACAGTGTCGGTGCTAAAGGCAGTGCCGATATACATGTTTCTCCAGACGGTAAATTCGTTTATTCAAGCAACAGACTTAAGGAAGACGGCATTGCAGTGTTTGCAGTTGATGAAACTAACGGGAAATTAAACAAGGTTGATTATACTCTTACAGGAAAGCATCCAAGGAATTTCATGATTACTCCAAACGGCAAATATCTTCTTGTGGCTTGCCGTGACGACAACAGGATTGAAATATACCTTAGAAATACTGAAAGTGGAAAACTAGAAAATACCGGTAAATATATAGAGAGTGGAAAGCCGGTATGTTTGAAAGTCATACGACAAAACCAATATTAATAACTAACAAATAAAAAATCATTCAAAATGAGAAAATTAATTGCTTTATTAGGTCTTTTTGCAATCTTAGGTATTGTATTTACTTCATGTAGTGATGATGAATCAAAAGATTATCTGCCAGATACCGTTAAAACAGGTGTACACAAAATTATTGTTGAACAAAGTGGAGATATCAGTGACTTCAAGTTAAGTGTAAACTTTGGCGGGGTTTCATTAGCCGGTCCTGCCAAACTTTATAGCGCTGACGGAGAATACGAAGGAGAATCTTATTCTGTATCTTTCAAGAATGAAAAAAGTATAACATGTTATACAGAACCTGAAGCTTTCTTCCTTACTTGTGCTGGTTCCGTTGCCTGTAATACATCAGGAAAAACTCTTAAAGTGAAAGTTACCGCCTATATTAACGACAAGGAAGTTGATGTTCTTGAAAAAGAATATAAATCAGATGGAGATGTTTTGGTTGAAAGCTTTAGTCTTTCAACGGATATAAGTATGAAATAAAATATTCTTGTAAAAAAGAGACTATCAAGAGAATATGAGATAGTCTCTTTTTTTTTACGGCATTCTGCCGTTTCTTCACCTATCAGACAAAAATACAGATTTGAATTTATCAATAAACAGACATAAGCAACTGTTTCAAATCTTCAACAGAAGTCTTTCTTGGATTAAAGCCAGTACAAGGATCTGCAAATGCATGTTCAGCCATTTCGTCCAAAACTTTGTTCCAGTCTTCTTCGCTTACGCCGGCTTCCCTAACCGAACCGATAACATTCACCTGCTTTCTCAAATCTTCGACAGCCTGGGCAAACTCCTCTCCTGTTGTCTTGCCTAAAAGACGCGCCAAATCATCATATCTGTCTGTTGCTTCCATATTATAACGGATAACTGTCGGAAGAACTATTGCATTAACACAACCGTGAGGAATTCCAAAATTAGCACCAATCTGATGAGCCATAGAATGTGCAATTCCCAACCATGCATTAGTAAACGCATATCCTCCAAGACAAGAAGCGTCATGCATATTCTGACGTGCAGTTTCGTTTTCCGGTTCTGTTACAGCAACTGGAAGATTCTTGAATATAAGCTCAATACCGCCTTTTGCTAATGCATCGGCATAATTGTCATCAATATTTGACACATAAGCCTCAACGCAGTGAGTAAGAGCATCCAAACCAGTATTCGCTGTTACTGAAGCCGGCATTGATTTACACAATTCACCGTCAACGATCGACAAATCCGGAAGTAGCTCATAAGACACCAACGGATATTTCACATTGTTCTCTCTGTCTGTGATAACAGCCAAAGCTGTGATTTCAGTTCCTGTTCCGCTTGTTGAAGGGATTGCCACAAATTTTGCCTTGTTTCTCAATGGAGGAATGCCGCCGATTTTTGTCATCTGTTCGAATGAAAGTTCCGGGTGTTCATAAATTGCCCACATTGCCTTTGCTGCATCAATTGCAGAACAACCGCCCAAACCAATAATCCAGTCCGGACAGAATTCCATAAACAACTGAGCGCCTTTGCGGACAGTATCAATAGAAGGGTCAGCTTCAACACCACTGAAAACTGTTACTTCAAAACCTTTATTCTTCAATATATCTTCAACCTTCTGAAGACTTCCGTTCTTCTTTACTGAACTACCGCCAATAACGATTACTGCTTTCTTTCCCTCGATGTTCTTCAGTTCTTCCAACGAACCGATACCATGATACAATTCTTTTGTTCCAAATAATTTTGCCATTGTAATGTTTGATTTGATTTTTCTGCAAAATTACAGGCAAAGCCTTAGCCGGAAGTTATAAAAAAAGGCTCTTGATTTGTAAAATAGAGAAACACATCATTTCTTCCCCATCGTTTTCTTCATCAATGTTTGCTGCAAAGCTTGTGGTGTGAGTGAAAATTCCTTGAATATATATTTATTCAATGCAGATTGCGACGAAAATCCCAAATCAAAGGATAATTCCTTCAACGAACAATCATCCAACACCAACCTTTTCTTTATTTCAAATGATAGCTTGTCATGTATAACAGACAATGGGGACTTTCCGCAATACTGATAACAGAGCGAAGTCAGTTTCTTCGCAGAAACACCAAGCAAATCTGCATAAACATGTACTTTTCTCTGCGAAGCATACAACAAATCCACCTTCTCTCGGAATTCCATATATATGCCCAAATCCTTGTCGCTCGTAATATTTGTCTTATTGTCCGGTGCGGATGAAATTATCTTGAGCAGTAAAATTTTAATCATAAATTTAATCTGCATCTTGTTCAGCATATTCATATTTTCGTATAGTTCTTTGATTTTGCTGACAAAATCCAACAGTTCTGCAAAAGTATTCTGCGAAGACTTCATATCAACGAAATTAATCTTCCTCTGCAAATCTACATTATATTCCTTCAGTTCGTTGGCAAGAATCTCAGAGCAAAAAACAAGTTTGTCGAACATTATAACTTCTGCTTCCGCATTTTCCGATACCAATATCTTATGAATCTGGTTAGGAAAAATCACTGATGCTGAATATTCCCCCATTTCTTTCACATCAAAATCAAGGATACACAAGGCAGAACCTTTTTTAAGAAGGAATATCTGGTAAAAATCATTCCTGCAGAAGATATCTTTATTGGCAACATTTCCTGTAATTGTTTTCATACAGAAATTAATACACTTACTCTCCGAAGTGAGTGAACTCAGACTGATGTTTTCATGTCATGATACAGATTTACTTTACACCTATTTAACAAAAAAACGATAAAGAAATGGGAAGAAAAGGAATCAGTCATCGCAAATTCAGTATTGAGTTCAAATTGTCTGTTTTAACAGATTACTTTCAATCAAATCAATCGG
>JAXDRC010000037.1:0-4360 GCA_034091205.1 Parabacteroides sp.
TCACCAGAAGATTTGTACCTTATTGTATTTTTTTACCTTTGCAGGTATAGTATGTAAAGCCTTTTAGTAAGACTTATTTTATCTGTAGAGTTTTTTAGTAACGTAACAAAAAAGTGTAAAGTAAATTTAGGCATAGTCACAAGTTACATTCGGACGTAAATTTCTGAAATTTCAAACAGGTTATTTCGCAAAAAGGTCGGCATCTTTTTTCAGAAACACTACGAGCATTTCCGGGAAAGATGCCGACCTTTTTTAGGAGACTTCACGATTAATCATATTTGATTCGCCATCTATAAACGACGATGAACCCTATTTTTCTATTTTTGCAAGTTTCACAATCTTACTATATCATTAATTATCAATGGCATCATGTGACTTTAAAATATTTTTTAACATTCACATATTATGCAAATTCCAAATTATGTTTAAATCACTTCTGTCACATCTTTTCTCTGATTTTTACTGATTTGAAAAAATGGTGAAACTTGCTTTTGGAAAGTTATCTATTCTTTCCCCAATTATTTCCTATAACTTAAATCATTATTTCAATTTATAAAATACAAAGATTGGATTTCCTTCTTCTTTTATTCCTTTTAATTCATTTGGTATATCTATCAAACCCTTGTCTTTATATACTGACAATTCTGTTGGAGTAAAAGCTTGTACAAGTTCGTTTCCAAAAATATTGCCCCAAACAGGGAACGAGCCCAATCCACTCATACCTGATAAACAATATTTATATGATGCCAATGTTGGTAACTCTTTAAAAGAAATTGGTAGTTGGCAATGCTCTACTTCTAATTTGCCATTATTTTTTTCAACGGAAAGAATAGCATAATTACCTTGATAACGACATCGGAAATAAAAATGTGTATCTGTTTCCATTATGTCCTGAACAAATATTTCCTGTCCATCTCTTTTCAAACCACCCATATCAGTAAAATCGGTAACATCAGAACCTCGGATAATTTCTTGATCAGAATTCTCCATTCTCAAGATACAAGCAACAGAAATAGTATCCAAACCTATCCGAAATACAGTATCATTTGCTCCAGACTTGAACAAGACGGATTGATTATCAAACGAAAGAGCAGAAGCTATATTAACTGTAAATCCAGTTTTTTCAGAAGGAACTAATGGTGTATAAAAATTATTCTTATTGAACAAAAGTTCTCCTGAATCATTAAATGTTCCTATACCGAAACTGCCTTTCTGAAAAGGAATAAATCCCATAGCTACTGCTGCAAAACGATCTGGTGCAATCATCCGGGAATACATCATTGGCATTGGACTGTTAATACGTTTTACGGGTTCGCCATCTAATGTAAAAGTCCATATGCTACTTCCAAACAAATAAAGTCGGTTATTTTTCTCATCTACTTGTATGCCCATCAAAGGTCCAGCAAATTCGTTTGGTCCTTGTCCTTCTTTAATTAAAGTCCGAATGAAATCTCCTTCTCTATTAAATAATACAATTCGTGACTCTCGAACTGGCAATACATAAATATACTTACTTGTTACAGCATAATCATTAATACCGTCAATCAATGATTGTTCATCATCTGTTTCTTTTAAAATCACAAATTTAGGTTCCCCTATTTTCCCTTTTAACGATATTCCTTTTGGGTAATCTATTGCGCTACGCACATTTATTTCAGGTACATTTGTTTTTACCTTATTTTTTGATTCAGTACAAGCAAATAAGGAAAGAACAAGACTACAACAAATTAATTTGAATAATATTAGATTCTTCATAATATGATTTTTATTTGATTAAACAATATTCTAATAGAACATCACTTAGACTCTATTTGTCAAAACATAAACAAATATCACGCCAAACCCATAATCTCTTATATAATAGAATATATATAGAAAAAATAGATAATATTAATATAGTGCGATTATGCACAAAAATCGTGCGAAAACGCACGAGGAAAGTTAATATTACTCTAACACAGTTCATATCTCTCACCTCTTAGCCTTCACCAACATAATCACCCTATTATCATCCTCGCCCAATTTTGAAGCAACTTCCTTTAGTTTTCCTTTCAGCTTTCCATCCTCATAATCCTGGCAAAGTTCATAGGCATCCAGAGTTGCCCATAATTCGCCTTTGGAATTTATCGGAGTAAACATTACCATGTATAATTCCTTTTTACTGGTATAATCGCCATTATATATGATATAACTGAAAAAATCATTTTCCTTTGTATCATACACAAAATACGTTCTTGGAAATCCTTCTTGTTTTCTAAAGTCATACACATTCTTTACGCTTTCCATAAAGTAATAACGGTCGGAAACCAATCTTAAAACCGTATAAATTTCCGGATCCATAGTATGAATAGACGGTGTTCGTGCAATAAACGGATGTAAACTAAAATCAGGCATTAATGTGTATATCGTATCTGAAGAGGCCTCATATAGAAGCCAATTTTTTCCTAAAGGAAATATGCTGCTATAAGGGCCAGGTCCCGCGGATGCTGTCACCACTCCATCAGGTTTTCTGATGACTATATGAAATAACTTTTTCTCTTTAAATGGAACTTTAATCTCTTTCGTTATACTTCCATCCCGTTTCGATACAAGCAAGAACGGTATTTCAAAATTAAACATATCATAACAAATCAAGTTTTCTTTATCATAATCAAACATATCAACATAAAACGATTTTTTCTCACTCTTTTGATTAAAACTTCGTTTGAAATTTCCTTCCAAATCATAAACTTTTATTTTTGTTGCATAGCTATCGTTTACAAACAATTCTTCATTTTTTTCATCCAATACCACATTAAAAAAAGATATGTACTCTTCTCCTCCTTGCCCTTTACGGTTTATCTTACGAATAGCTTTCCCGTTCCGGTCATACACAAAAATATCACCGTCTCTACTATAATTGGTGACTATAATATATTTTTCGCCTACAGCCTGCACTTTCCCCTGATTTATAAACCCATCGTTTGTTTCCAACGGTATATATTCCACATCCATAAAGTCCTGAAGAACCAGTTCTTTTTTGGGGGAATAACTGCTTTTGGTTACATCTACCGTTACTAAACTGTTAGTCGAAGAGTTTCCTCCACATCCTGTCATTACTAACAGGATGATAATCTCTAAAAGGGTCAATATTACCAGATTTTTCATAATACTAATATTAAATTTAAACATCAAACCATAACATACATTTCTTAATTTCGTAGTTATGACTAAATCCAAAAGTCTAATTAAAATTATCGATTCACCTAGGTGGGTTAATCGGCTCACCTAGGTGAATTGATTAACTCACCTAGGTGGATTGATTGGCTCACCTAGGTGAGCCGATAATTTGATAACTAAAAAAGCAATATATTATAATGATAATCATATGAAAAGATTGTATTCATCTTTAATTTTGGAAAAACATAATATTATAATTAAAAAAATAATTATCACTTAAACTTTAGTATCCTTACAACCTGATTATCATCATCCTTCAAATTCCGGGCAACCTCACTTCCGTTTCCTAAAAGACGTTTCTTTTTATTGGCTTCTATCATTATCGGTGCCGGTATCAGCTCCGCTGCCATGTTTTTCCCTATTGAAGGATTTGAGTAAGGAACGTCCCATTCTTTTGGTCCATTAAAACCATAATTTAATTCCATATCCAAAAGCAATACATTCCTTAATTTTCTAGTATTAAAATCATACATAAATGTTGGCAATCTCCCACCACCCTTTTTAAAATCTATAACAAGAGTACCCAAAAGCATAAACTTATCAGTTGTCATAAAAGGAGTCCATATATTTCTCGGCTCTGATGCGAAAACAGATGGCACACGTGTAAATACAGGCTTAAGCAAGCCGTTACTTGGAGATAAATGATACAATGTATCTGAAGAAATATCCATTATCATCAAATCTTTTCCATAGTAGGCATTATATGGATAAGCAAATTTATATGATTTCCACATATTATTATCCAAATGTTGTACTACAGCTTTCGAAACTCTTTTGGGCAAACATATATTTAATTTTGAAACCGTACTTCCATCTTTCTTGGATATCAAACGGTAAGGTCTGTCTGTTGTTCTATGCTCCCTACCCGGCTCTATTATAACATCGTCAAATATTAGCAGGCATTCGTCATTGTAGTCAAAAACTTTCATTTCATGGTCAAAGCCATTTATTTTCTTCAATGTACGTTTATAATTACCGTCAATATCATATACCTGGAAATATTGGGAACATACAAATATCTCTTTATTCTTCTCATCCAAAACGACTCCTACATTTATCCAGGAATATTCCATTCCGCTCTGTCCTTTATTATTGAAATGATGACGGAGCTTTCCGGTATGACGGTCAAACAAATAAATGT
>JAXDRC010000038.1:0-16573 GCA_034091205.1 Parabacteroides sp.
TCCGATTGATTTGATTGAAAGTAATCTGTTAAAACAGACAATTTGAACTCAATACTGAATTTGCGATGACTGATTCCTTTTCTTCCCATTTCTTTATCGTTTTTTTGTTAAATAGGTGTAAAGTAAATCTGTATCATGACACTTGAATTACTTCCGAGAGAAAATAGAATTACTTACAGAAGTAAAACTGATTACATTCGGAAGTATTTTTGATAGATTATGGATGTGATTTTCATGATGGTGTAATAATCTTTTATTCGTTATAAATGTTTAACATTTATATACTTGTTTCTTATGCTTTTTTTTTATGTTTGCAAAATAGTATTTGGGTAATTGTTGTTTTCTAACGAATTAGATATTAATAGTAAACCTTGATAAATATATTATTATGAAATTAATGTTATTGAATATCGCAATTTTATTACTTCTTTGTGTTAATTGCACAAATACGCCCAATGATTCAATAAAGGAAATACCTTTTGGTGATGGTATTGAGCATGTCAAAGAGATTAATATAAGTAGTATAGCTTCAGATGTGGAATATATAGCATTGGAAACTACTCCTGATTGTCTTTTGGGCAGAGACTTGTATAATGTTGAATTTTGTGGAGACTACCTGTTTGTCAGAGGTGATTACCAATTGTTCCAATTTTCAAAAGAAGGGAAGTTTATTCGTAAAATAGGTAAAGAAGGACAAGGTCCGGAAGAATACCTGAAAATAACTTCGGCTAAGTATGACAATCATAAGAGGGAAATATATGTAAATGATTTATTGGCTAAAAAATTTAAAGTTTACTCATTCGATGGGAATTTCATAAGAGATATTCCTGTTGGTGATGGTGAGTTGTTGCTACATTATGATTCAGACAATAAGTTGTTTTATATGTATCCGATGCTATATTTTAATAAGCAAAATTCAAGTGAGTTGATTGTTTATAATGAGAATGGCGAGAAAATATATGATTTCCCGTTTATTAAAAAGGAGAATGTCAAATATCCAGGTTTTATATTTACCAATACTATTATTTATACATACAATAATGCGTTATATTGTAAAGATCCGTTGGAAGCAAATGTTTATCAATTGATTGGAGACAAGAAAAATCCCGCATATTATTTAAATCTGGGTAAATATGAGAAATATTGTATGCTGGATGATATGATTGTAACAGAAACAGGAGATACGGGATTTGGCGAAATTAACAAAGAGGCTGATAATAAAATATCATTTTATGATATTTTTGAAATGTCTGATTGTATATGTTTTCATTATCTGCAAAACCAACGGAGGTTAGCATTGTATGATAAAATTAATAACGAGGTTTGTCGTGTCCGTGGCAGGAATGCCAAAATAGATGGTTTTACTGACGATTTACAAAATGGTTATCCAATTCTTCCTCGTTTTTATACTGATAATAAAATTGTAGGTTATGTTTCGGCGGCAGCATTGTTGGAGGATTTAACGGCTAAAAATAATGTGAAAGATTCTGTTAAACATATTCTTGAGGATTTGTCTGAAGATGATAATCCGGTACTTCAGGTGGTAACGTTGAAGATGCCTCAAAAATGATAATTAATAAAACGGTATTATATATTATGAAAATCAAAAATCTACATTCACTCGCATTAATATCAATTTTTCTCGTTGCAATAACATCCTGCAATACCGAAAAAGAATCCGGAAAGCTGGAAGTGATACCGGTTGGGAATGCATATAACAATCAGGCTGCAATAAATGCGTCGGACTGTTTCAGCAAGATACGCTATGTGAAATTGGAAACAACGGATGAGTCATTGGTCGGTAACAAACCATCGGTGTGGATTTCCGGAAACAGAATCATTGTAACTTCAAACCAGAAACAATGTCTTGCCTTTGATAAGGAAACTGGAAAGTTTATATGTTCAATCGGACATATCGGAAATGACCCTGAAGGAAGTCAAAGCCTTTCCGGATGGTTGAATGTGGCCTTGTCAAGAATATATTTCCCGAAGGGATATGGTAATAACGTGGTTTATGACACTGACGGAAATTTTATCGGTACGCAGAAAGACCCTGAACTGACTGACGGTTTCTATGGCATAGAAAACTATGATTATCTCAACTCCGAAATACTGGTGAAACATTTGCCGGCAACGGACAAGAAGCCGGACAGAATTGTTCTTTATCGTGACACAACTATTCTTGCGTCTTTCCCGTCTCATGGCGACTCTGTGAGCCGTTTGTCCGGAAATATGAATAATATTCAGGCAGTTAGTGTCTTGAAAAATAAAGAGCGTGATATAATAAATATAAAATATAAGGACGGAATGCAAAACAACCTTGTTCCATCAGAACAGATTTTCTGGCATTTGGGCGATAATTTGTTTTTCAGGGAATTGTTTAATGATACAATTTATAAAGTTGAGCAGCAAGGTTTGCTTCCAGTAAAGCGTTTCGACTTCGGTTCGATGAGTTGGGCACGTGAAGACAGATATAATCCTGAAAAGGACAATGCCGTCTATCCATTGGATGTGTATGAGAACGAGCGTGTTTTGTGGTTACGTTTTATAGTGAACTTCTTTCATCCTGCTAAATGGGATATGTATAATGCAGTTTATGACAAAAAAGATGGAACTGTAAAAGTTTCTCCATTTGACGATGGAATCAATGACGATTTGAATGGTTTTATATCTCTCCAACCTTCATTCTCGTCGCACACTGGCGAATTTGCGCAAATAGTCTCTGTTGAAGATATCCAAAACTGGTTTGATGAAAATTCCGATAAAGAAGATTTGCCCGAAAGTGTGGAAATGCTTAGGAATATATCTGATGAAGATAATCCGGTTGTGGTGTTGATGGAGTGAAAGTTGTATAAATATTAAACTTCTATTTTGTTGAATTTGACAAAAAAACGTATATGAAATTGTATGTATAGTAATAGAAGGTTTAGAAAGGTAAATAAAATGATATAATTAAATTCTTTTAACAAGAAGGTGTCAGGTAAAAAAGCATATGATTATGTTTTATTAGCCTGATAAATATGTTGTTAAGTCTATTTGAAAGTGTCAGGTTAATTTTCTCAATTCCGTTATATATTTGCTGTGTTCTTTGTATGAAGCAGAATTGAAAGCTTTGGGATTAAAA
Organism: Parabacteroides sp.; assembly: GCA_034091205.1. Taxonomy (GTDB): domain Bacteria; phylum Bacteroidota; class Bacteroidia; order Bacteroidales; family Tannerellaceae; genus Parabacteroides. The sequence goes on from JAXDRC010000038.1 coordinate 3,125, forward strand.
GAAGATGACAACCCAATGTTAGTAATCGGAAAGTGAAATAACTTAAGTTTAGCAAGATGTTTGACTTAAAATAGTTGACAAGGCTTCAGGGACGAGTTGACAAGGTTTAAGACATATTACTTAGCATTTGATTATCTAAGAACCCTCGTCAACTTGTTCACTTGTCAACTCGTTAACTTAAAGTCAAGCTCAGCAAAACTCAAATAAAGCAATTTTGTATTTTTAACATAATGTTTATAGTATTGCTACGATTAATTCATAGATTTGTGACAGCCAATATGAAGAATACCTTTGTATTTGTCTGTTGTAATTTTAAATCTGATAAAATATGAAAAAAGACAAATTGTTGGTTTATATATTTCTCTTGTCGCTTCCTTTGGTGATGTCGGGATGTTCCGGAGAAAAGGAAGAAGTACAAACTGAGGAGAAAGGAGTGGAAACCGTGCTTCCATCGAATGTAGAAGAAGTAGAAGTCGTTACTTTGGAGAAACGGGATTTTGCCCATGAACTGGTGAGCAATGGAAAAGTTTCGTCGGGGAATTATGCTGACTTACGTTTTCGGACAAGCACGGAGCCTGTGGCGAAAGTATATGTTAAGAATGGAGAAAAAGTTCGTAAAGGGCAGAAGATAGCTGAACTGGAGCTTTTCACATTGCAGAACAAGGTGGCGCAGGCAGAAAATACATTGAACCAGTCAGAACTTGAGATGAAGGATGTGCTGATAGGTCAGGGATATTCGCCCGACAGGCTGGATGGAGTTCCCGAAGAAATACTTAAACTGGCAAAAGTGAAAAGCGGCTATGAGCAGAATCTTGCTATTTATGAACTTGCCGAATTTGAATTGAAACAGGCGGTGCTGACTGCTCCTTTCGATGGAATTGTGGCAAATCTGTTCGGCAAGCAATATAATCTGCCGGATAATTCGGAACCTTTCTGCCGCATACTTTCCTCAGAATCAATGGAAGTTTCTTTTAAAATACTTGAAAGCGAGTTGCCTCTGCTTCACCGTGGCGACCGTGTGGAGATATTGCCTTTTTCGTCTGCCAAGCCATCGTCGGGAAGCATAACGGAAATAAATCCGCTTGTGGACGAAAACGGAATGGTGGGAGTGAAGGCTTCGGTAGCTTCGGGAAGCGGTCTTTTCGACGGGATGAATGTGCGTGTCAGTGTGAAGCGTACTGTTCCGGACCAGTTTGTTGTGCCTAAGACTGCCGTTGTGCTACGTTCCGGAAAACCGGTAATGTTTACTTATAAGGATGGCAAAGCCCTGTGGAATTATGTCCAGACCGGAATGGAGAATATGACTGAATATACAATCAGCGGAGAAGAACTTGAAGAAGGAATGCAGGTGATAGTTTCCGGGAATATGAACCTTGCGCATGAGACTCCGGTGAGATTGGTTTCTGGAATTGAATAATAAAAGCGTCGTAACAGTTGACAAGTTGACAAGGCTACAGATACAAGGTGTTATATTTTACTCTCTTGTTCCCTTGTCAACTCGTTCCCTCGTCAACTGTTATGTTTCGCAAGCGAAACATAACAACAAACTATGGTAAAGTTTCTAATAAATCGTCCTATCGCCGTGCTTATGGCTTTTACGGCATGCTTCATCATCGGGCTGGTGACTTATTTCACCCTGCCTGTATCCTTGCTGCCCGACATAGCCATACCGCAGATAACAATACAGCTCACTTCTGATAATGCTTCGGCAAGGGAATTGGAAAATACAATGGTTGCACCCGTGCGTCGTGCCTTGCTGCAAGTTTCCGGTCTTGAGGAAATGCGCAGCGAGACACGCGACGGCTCGGGTATAATAAAGCTCTCGTTCGAGTTCGGCACAAATACGGACCTTGCTTTTATCGAGGTCAACGAGAAGATTGACGCGGCTATGAACTATCTGCCCAAGGATGCAGTGCGTCCGAAGGCAGTGAAGGCAAGCGCCACTGATATTCCTGTTTTCTATCTCAATATGACATTGAAAGACGGAAAACCATATACGCCTGAAGACGAGCATAAGTTCCTTGAGCTTTGCGAGCTGGCGGATAATGTTGTAAGGCGCAGGATTGAGCAGCTTCCTCAGGTGGCAATGGCTGATATGACCGGAATACCGGGCAGGATGATACAGATTGTTCCGGACATGGAGAAACTCTCTTCGCTTGGAATTAGTATCGGTGAGTTGGAAAACACACTTTCGGAAAACAATGTGGAGCCGGGCAATATGCTTGTCCGCGACGGATATTATGAATACAATATCCGCATCTCTGCGCTTCTCCGCTCGGTGGAGGATGTAGGCGACATATATCTGAAAAAAGGGGAAAGATTGTTCCGTCTTCGTGACTTGTGTGAGGTTAATCTGGTATCACAGCAGGAAATGGGACGCTCTGTAGCCGGTGGAAAACGTGCGGTTACCCTTGCCATAATTAAGCAGAATGAGGAGAATATGGATAACCTGAAAGCGGAGTTGAAAAAGACAACGGACTATTTCATGGAATTGTATCCGGACGTTGAGTTCTCTATCAGCCGCAACCAGACTGAGCTGCTGGATTATACGATTTCTAATTTGCAACAGAATTTCACGTTGGGATTTCTTTTCATATTTATAGTTGCCGTGTTCTTTATCGGTGATGTGCGTTCGCCTATGGTTATAGGTATAACGATGATAACATCGGTTATAATCACGTTCTTCTTCTTTTATATCTGCGGAATATCACTTAATGTTATTTCTCTTTCAGGTCTAATCCTTGCCGTGGGTATGATGATTGACAATGCCATAATTGTCACGGAAAACATATCGCAGTATCGTGAGCGTGGTTATACTTTGCGGCGTTCGGCTGTGTTGGGAACCACGGAGATGATAACGCCAATGCTCAGCTCGTCACTGACAACGGTAGCTGTGTTTGTTCCTCTTATATTTATGAGCGGAATAGCGGGCGCTATATTTATGGACCAGGCGTTTTCAATTACATCCGGTCTTGCGGTGTCGTATTTTACCGGAATAATGCTTCTGCCCGTACTTTATATACTTTTCTACCGCATCGGGTTGAGGAAGAAACGCAGCTGGTTTACGGCAGATTTCAAGAATGTGCTTAAGAACGAATGGCTCGAGTCTTTCTATGACAAAGGTATAGACTGGGTTTTCTCGCATAAGACACTGAGTGTTGTGGTTTGTCTGCTGACAATTCCTCTATGCGTGTTTATGTTTGCCGTGCTCGACAAGCAGAGAATGCCGGATATAGACCAGAACGAACTTATCGTGCGTGTGGAATGGAATGAGAATATACACGTTGGTGAGAACAATTCGAGGGTTGACAGTCTGCTCCGCCTTATTGATGGAGATGTGATAGAGCATACAGCATATGTCGCAATGCAGGATTATGTGCTGAACACTGATATGGATCTTTCCATGGCAGAAGCCGAGATATATCTGAAAACAGAAAAGCCGGAAGGAATAGAGCCTTTGCGGCAGAAGATTGATTCTATTCTGCATACGAACTATCCGAAGGTTGCCGTGACATTTATGCCACCGGTAACTATTTTCGAGAAGCTTTTCGAAACCGGTGAGGCTGATGTGGTGGCACGCCTGCAGCAGAAAGATAAGACAAGGAGCCTGAACCCGGAAGAACTCAAAAGACTGGAAAGACGAATTTCCGAAGGTAGCGGAACCAAACCGGAAAAGACTTCGTTCAGAAGCCAGCTGAATATAATGATTGACAGGGAAAAACTTCTGCTTTATGATGTGGCTTATTCAGACGTAGTTAAGGTGATGCGCACCGCATTCAGGGAAAACACCGTGTCCACTTTGCGTTCGTATCAGCAATATTTGCCTATAACTCTTTCCGGAAATGACAAGAGCGTTGAGCGGATATTACGTGAGACTTACGTTGAGGCAGGAAGTGGTGATGATGCAGGCGGCAGACGTTATATCCCGCTTGGAAGCCTTGTAAGTGTGGTTCCGGCTGAAGACCTGAAATATATCACAGCAGGACGCAATGGTGAATATATTCCTCTGGACTTTTACGGAGTGGAGAATCCGGAAAAACTGATTGACGACGTGGAAAAGGTTGTCGGCAGTGAGGAAGGCTGGGATGTGGATTTCTCAGGCAGCTTTTTCTCGAACAAGAAAATGTTAGGCGAGCTTACTGTTATCCTGTTTATTTCAGTATTGCTTATGTATTTTATATTGTGCGCCCAGTTTGAGAGTTTCCTCCAGCCGCTTATCGTGCTTGCGGAAATACCGATGGACACTGCATTTGCCCTGGTGGTACTTTGGTTGTGCGGCCATTCGCTTAATCTTATGTCGGCGATAGGTATAGTGGTGTCGTGCGGTATCGTGGTCAACGACTCAATCCTGAAGATCGATTCCATAAATGAATTGCGCAAGGAAGGTTTGCCTTTGATGGAAGCCATTCATACGGCGGGACGGAGACGCTTGCGCGCTATTATAATGACGACACTGACAACAGTGTTTGCAATGGTTCCGCTGCTGTTCACTTCGGATATGGGTTCGGAACTGCAACGTCCGCTTTCAATAGCTATGATTGGTTCGATGACTGCGGGCTTGCTGATAAGCTTGTTCTTTATACCGTTGATATATTGGTTTATTTACAGAAAACATTCAAAATGAAGATATGGAGCTGAGAAGGATATATATGGGAATAGCTCTGCTGGCATTTGTAATGCAGGGTTGGAAGGCAGAAGCGCAGAATGTGGTGCGCCTCGACCTTAAGCGGACAATAGAGATGGCTAACGACAGCTCTCTGTCGGCATTCAGATATCAGAATATGTTTCTTGCCGATTATTGGGAATTCCGTACTTATAAGGCAAACCGACTGCCTAGTCTTACTCTTAACCTTACTCCGGCAAGGTATTACAGATACATAACCCAGCGTTATGATTCGCAGGCGGATATGGACGTTTACCGTGAACAGCAGATGTTCAGTGCTTCGGGCGGACTGAGCCTTGCCCAGAATTTCGACCTTTTGGGCGGTACGTTCTATGTGGATACTCAGCTTGACTATATGCGTAACTTCGGGGATAATAAATCTACCCAGTTCTCAAGCGTTCCTGTAAGAATCGGTTATACGCAGGAACTTATTGGATTCAACAGTTTCCGTTGGGAAAGGAAAATAGAGCCTTTGAAGTTTGAGAAGGCAAAGAAGGAATTCATATACAACACGGAGGAAGTAGCAAGTGAGGCTGTGAACTATTTCTTTAATCTTGCAATGGCACAAGCTGAATATAAGCTTGCCAAGGATAATGTTGTCAGCAGCGACACTCTGTATGCCATAGGTGAGAAAAGACAGAAGATTGCCGCAATCTCTCAGGCAGACCTTCTTACGCTTCGGTTGGATAAGGTGAATGCCCGCAACTCATTCAAGAATGCGGAGATTACATTGAAGAGGGCTATGTCCGCCCTTGCCACTTTCCTTAATATGGACAAGAACACACAGATTGAGATAACTCTGCCATCACGTCCACGCACTATCGACATACATGCAGATGAAGCCTTGCAGCTTGCCCGCGAGAACAATCCTTCATATATGGAGCAGAAACAGAATGTGCTTGAGGCAGAAAGGGAAGTGGACAGGACAAAGAAGGAGGCGATGTTCAACGCCAAATTCAATGCCAGTGTCGGATTCAACCAGGTTGCCGACAATATCAGTGCAGCATACAGGAATCTGTTACAGCAGGATTTGGTTTCGGTTAGTGTCTCTATTCCTATTGTTGACTGGGGAGTGAGAAAGGGAAAATACAATATGGCGAAGAACAACCTGAATGTTGCCCGCATAGCCGCACGTCAGGAAGAAGTATCTCTTGAGGAAGATGTTCTGATGACCGTAAACGACTTCAATGTGCAGCAGGAACTGATTGCAAGTGCCGAAGAAGCTTTGGATATTGCTGAACTTGCATACGACAGGACAAGACAGAGATTCATCATCGGTCAGGCTGATGTGAACAGCCTCACGCTTGCCTTGAACCGACAGCAGGAAGCACAGAAGAATTATATCCAGGCTCTCCAGAATTATTGGCTGAATTATTATAAGATACGCAAGCTGACACTTCACGATTTTGAATACGGAATTTCGCTTGCCGAACATTTTGATTTCAATAACGGAATGTACAGATGAAAAAGGAGCAGGACAATAAACGTGTTTTTTCTTCATTCACACTGATAGTGACATTCGTGTGTCTGTCGCTGGTCGGTCTTGCGCTTGTGCCTATGCTGTCGGTGAAGCTTTCGCCGTCGGCTGCAATGCCCGGACTTACAGTGTCCTATAATATGCCCGGCAATTCGGCACGCATAATAGAGGCGGAAGTCACCAGCAGACTGGAAGCAATATTGTCGAGAGTTGGAGGTATAAAGAATATATATTCCACATCCGACAACGGCAGCGGCGAGATACGGATTGAGCTCGACAAACACGCAGATGTGGATATGACACGTTTTGAGGTTTCCACTCTTATAAGGCAGATATGGCCTCAGCTTCCGGACGGGGTGAGTTATCCGCTGATATCTGCAAGCCGTTCGGACGAGAAGGCGGCAATGCCGTTCCTGACATATACTCTGAACGCTCCTTCATCACCAATTCTCATACAGCAATATGGTGAGGATGTGATAAAGCCTTTGCTGTCGCAGATAAAGGGAATATACAAGATAGAACTAAATGGCGCGACACCGATGGAGTGGCGCCTGGAATATGACAATGAGCTGCTGGTGCGGATGGGACTTTCCGCATATGATATAGAGCAGGCATTGAGGGAATATTATGACCGTGAGTTCCTTGGTATCTGCCGTGTTGACTCAGGCGGCGAATGGATTAGGGTGATGCGCGCGTCGAGCGACGACGGTGTATCTTTCAATCCTTCTGATATAAAAATATCGGACAGAAAAGGGAATCTTATATCTCTGGACAAGCTGGTGAAGGTGGTTCATAAGGAAGAAGAGCCTACGGGATATTTCCGTATAAACGGACTTAATTCAATATATCTTTCAATAACAGCCGAAGAAACGGCAAACCAGCTTGAGCTTGCCGACAGGATATATGAGGCTATGGAAGTTATTGAAGCTAATCTTCCCGAAGGATATGAGATACATACCGGATATGACGCTACGGAATATATACGGGAGGAACTGGACACCATTTATCTGCGTACGGCAATCACTCTGTTTATACTTCTGCTTTTCGTGGCAGTCATAACATTCAATATGCGTTATCTTTTCCTGATTGTCACAAGTCTTACTGTGAATATAGCTGTTGCCTTTATTTTCTATTATACGGCAGGATTGGAGATTCAGCTTTATTCGCTTGCCGGTATTACAATATCCCTGAATCTTATTATAGACAATATAATAGTGATGACGGACCATATTCTGCACCGTAAGAATCTGAAGGCCTTCCTTTCAATTCTTGCGGCTACGCTGACCACAATCGGAGCTTTGTCCGTGATATTCTTCCTTGATGAGCGCATAAGACTGAATCTTCAGGATTTTGCTTCTGTTGTGATAATAAATCTTGCCGTTTCCTTGTTTATCGCACTCTTCTTTGTGCCTCCTATGATAGACAAGCTGGGCATGGAGAAAGGCGGGGCAGGTGTGGCAAATGTTCGGATACGCAGATTTATAGTCTTATTCACTCATCTGTATTCCCGTTTCATCAGTGTTGTTAATCGCCATAAAGCCATTGCTTTTACTGCTCTGGTTCTTGCTTTCGGAATACCGGTGTTTATGCTTCCGGAGAAAATAGAGAAGCCGGAGAAGAAAGGGAAATGGGCAGAAGTGTATAACAAGGTGTTCGACAATCCCACATACCGTGAGAAAGTAAAACCGATTGTTGACAAGGCTTTGGGAGGAACTTTGCGCCTTTTTGTTGAGAAAGTGTATGACGGAAGTTATTTCAGCCGTGGAAATGATGAGACAATATTGTATGTCAACGCCACTCTTCCCAACGGCAGTACGCTTGAACAAATGAACGAATTGATAAGAAAAATGGAAGTTTATCTCAGCGAGTTTTCTGAGATACGCCAGTTCCAGACTTCGATATACAACGCCCGCCGTGCCTCGTTGCAGATATTTTTCAAGAAAGATGCCGAAAGAAGCGGATTCCCTTATACGCTGAAGTCAAAGATAATAAGCAAGGCGCTTACTTTGGGCGGCGGCAGCTGGTCGGTTTACGGACTTATGGACCAGGGATTCAGTAATGATGTGAGGGAAAATGCCGGCAACTATAACGTAAAGATGTACGGTTACAACTACGACGAGCTGATGCATTGGGCTGAAGAGATGAAAAAGCAGTTTCTTTCACACCGCCGAATAAAAGAAGTGACAATAAACTCGGAATTCTCATGGTGGAAAGATGATTATACCGAGTTCTTCCTTCAGTTCGACAAGCAGCGAATGGCGGAGGAAAATCTCACTCCAAGCCGTCTGTTTGATGCGATATATCCGATATTCATGTCCAACAGGCTTGTTTGCACAGTGGTGTATGACAATAGTCTGGAGTATTTGCGTCTGTCATCATCGCAAAGCCGGGATTTTGATGTATGGAGTATGTTGAATGTCCCTTTTGAGATAGATGGAAAGATTTACAAGCTTTCGGAACTTACAGAAGTAGGCAAGGGGCAGGCTCCTAAGAAAATCGCCAAGGAGAATCAGCAGTATATCTTGTGCCTGCAATATTCTTATATAGGTTCGTCCAAGCAAGGCGACAGGATTCTGGATAAAGACTTGGAAATTATGGAAGAGAAATTGCCTTTGGGATATACAGTAGAGAAAGATGACGGAATGTTCTGGAGTTGGAATGATGAGGACAGTTCGCAATACGCGTTATTGCTGCTTGTCATATCCATAATATTCTTCATTTCGGCTATTCTGTTCAATTCGCTGAGCCAGCCTTTGGCGATTATCTTCGTCATACCGATTTCGTATATCGGAGTGTTCCTGACATTCTATCTTTATGGATTGAATTTCGATCAGGGCGGTTTTGCTTCGTTCATATTACTTTGCGGTATTACGGTAAACGCAAGCATATATATATTGAATGAATATAATTCAATCCGCAGGCTGAATCATAAAATATCTCCGCTGAAGGCATATACCAAGGCATGGAATCATAAGGTAATACCTATATTCCTTACCGTTGTATCCACAATCCTCGGTTTCATCCCGTTTATGATTGGAGAAACAAAGGAAGCTTTCTGGTTTCCGTTGGCAGCAGGAACAATCGGAGGACTGGTGATGTCGGTGATAGGGATATTTGTTTATCTGCCGGTGTTTGTTTTGGAAAAGTAGGTGTTCAATATTATTTTTATAAGAGAAGTTTATCTGAACTCACTTTTATAGGAGTTATAAGGAGTTACAGGAAGTTAAAGCTCCGCAGGAAGTTAAAAGCCGATAGATTTCAGATACAAATAGTATTGGCCTTTAACTCCTATTACTCCTTTTAACTCCTCTAACTCTATATGTTATACAACTAAATATAAAATTAATATTGAATAGTTACTTATCGGACTTATTAGTTTCTACATAAATTCCTCTATTATGAAAAGAAAGATATTTTGGATATTATTATTTGCGGAATGTATGTCTATAACTTACGTGTTTTCACAACAAGACACAATAAGTAATGACCACGAGCTGGCACTATTGTATTATCATAAGGGTGACAGTTGTGAACAGGCATTTAATATCTATGAAGCTTTGGATTGGTATACAAAAGGAAGAATGCTTGTTGAAGAGCCTCTTTTCTTGCGGAAAATAGCGCAATGCTATATGAAACGTGGTCAATTTGCCGAGAGTAAGAATGTATTCAATATGATACCGAAGGACAGCCTGAAACATTTTGATTTAAGGTTTAAATATAATTTGCACAGGCAACTTTCAGAAACAGACTCAATGTTGATTGTAGGAAAGGATATTTTGGAGAAATATCCGTTTGATAGTGATATCGTTTCAGGAATTGCAGCAAGTTATAACACTTTGGAGTATCCAGATACAGCATTGTATTATACACAACAATATCGGCTTAAGGATTCAACTAACATTTTTGTCAACCGACAACATGCTTTTGCCTATTATCAGAAAAAAGATTATCCGCAGGCTCTTAAATATTATCTTGAGTTGTTGGATTTGAAAGATGTAAGCGAATATACATATTATTATACAGGACTTTGCTATGCAAGATGCGATAGTTTGGGTATGGCTTACAGGCATCTGTTGAATGCTTCGAAACTGAGTTCTACAGAAAATCCTTATATTTTGGCTCAGTTGGGAATAGTGACAATAGAACTGGGAGTAGTAAGTGAGGGACTTGATTATGTGAAAAAAGCGATTGTTGGTTTTCAACCGGACAGCATGCTGATGTATTCTTTGTATAGATCATTGTCCGGTGCATATTTCAAGCAAACCAAGTATAATGATTGTATCAGTTGCCTAAAGGAATGTCTGGCTTATAATCCAAATTCAATATATACTTTTTACAGAATAGCTAATGTTTATGGAGTATTGAATAATACCAAACAGGAAAAGCTGTATTATGAGCGTTTTGTAAAAGAAATGGAATCAAAAGAAGATGCGAGCAATGTTTTGCTGAATTTGTTGGAAGAGGCAAAGGAACGTCTACAGGCAATTAGGGAGGATGAGTTTATGAGAGGAGAAATGTGAAATTTGGACAGTGTCCATTACCCACATCTTATTTCTCATATTCTTTTTAGAGCCTGGTTATCACGCCCGAATATAGTATTTTTCAATTATTATCTCTGTATATCTGTTGTCTTATCAAGGTGTGTGCAAATTGTTTGCAATTATATCTGTACACTACATGTATATTGTGTTATATCAATCTTAGGAAGTTTGCTTCCTGCATCATTTACAGCTTGTATAAAATCTTTACATTCTTGCTCTGTCATTTTCTTTCTATAGTAAGCATAATATAAAAAATCAATAGTAGTTAAATATACTATATTGTTTTTTGAACAATAATCCTTTATATCTCTTAAATTACTACTCCCTAAAACATCTTGATTATCCTTACAGTACACCATACACGCACTTTCACCTTTTCCTAATGTTTGTTGTAACAAGAAGTATTCTTTCATAGATTCACCTTTAGGGATGAATACCTCATGTTTCAGTTTTGGTATATAGTGGAGATAATTATCAATAAAATTTTTCGTTTTATTATTCTTAGAAATTTCACTGTATACCACATCCAAAATCACATAATCATATTCAGGAAATATTTCTGGAAGCAATGAAAAACAATCAGCTTCTATAAAGTGAATAATTACATCAGCATCCAATACTATTTTCGTTTTCTTACATCCCATTTATATTTATTTTATGAAGTAATTCTGTATAATGGCTTTCTGAAATTTTTTCTTGATCGAATAAATTACGAGCTTTTTCTCCAAAATCACCTATTACCAACCCTTCATTAGCAGACTCATACAAAGCTGTATCATATCCAAAACATTTTGCAGAATACTTCACACCTATTTCAGCTAATTGAGAACGGGTTGATTCTGTAATAATACCGAGATATAACAATCTATACAATAAAGCAGAACGAGAAACTGAGAAATAGTGTTCAAGTTTTAATATTGTAGCCAATGAAATATTCTTGGATTTTAATTCACATTCTGGTATTAATTGACAAATACCAGCTTCTGGCATTAGTAATGAGGACGCAAACATATCAGCACTTTGTTCCACAATATTTTTGATATAACCAGGGTTACATTTGTGAGGTGTAGGTTTTTCTTCAATAAACAGGTGGTATAATTCGTGAGCAATAGTAAAATGCTGTCTTCCCCTTGGGTGATTGGAATTAATAAGCATAAAACGATGCTCAGAACTATCCTTTAAACACATTCCAGAGAAATTATCTGAAAGAGGTCTGAATATTGTAAGTACATTCAATTTCAGAAGTAAACTTTTCAAAGAAATAGGTTCAGAAGAACTTAATCCGTTATCGGCACGAAATGCTGATACTTGTCTTTCTATTATAAACTTATTAGGCTTCATTTTGGGCTATTCGTTCCATTTTAAGATATGATTTCACAATCTCTTTGAAATTTGCAATTTCTATTAAATCATTATCATCTAAATCTGAAATTCTAAAAGCTGTAGCCATAATCTCATTGTCAGTTTGAATATTTTCTTCAAATAAGGTATATGGTTCACAACCAAATATATTTGAGATTCTTTCTAAAACATCATATGGAACATCTCTAGTTCCTCCTTCATAGTTACTATATGCAGAACGTTCTATTCCAATAGATTTTGCTATCTGCTTTTGAGTAAAACCGGACAACTCTCTAATTTTCTTTAGATTTTCTCCAATAATTTGATTAATAGTTTTCATGAGTATATCCTTTAAATTTTGTGGCAAAATTACCATTTATTTCGTATATATGAAATATTTGCCACAAAAACTTGTTCATTTATAGTAATTATATAAAATATCATTGTTAATCAAAATCATATTACTTCTTGACAATATAGTTAAACTTACTCCTATCGGGAAAGGAAATTATTTGAGAGAAAACAAATTAGTCCTTGAATATAAAGTACAGATATTGGTAAAATAGAATATATTTGAGTTTATTTAACCGCCAAAGCAGCTACATATATTAATGAGTAATGTTATAGGACTACATGGAACTTCATAGAAATTCTATGCGTAAACATAATCAACTCAAACAGTTTGTTTACGCAAGAGCATAAAAAATAGCTACAGAATTCGTAACTATCTGATTTTTTTTTTAACGTAGAATAGCCTGGGCTTGAACCAGGGGCCTCCAGATTATGAGAACGATAAAATGATATTCTACGATAGCTTATTTTATCAATATTAATTGAATATCAAGTAGTTATAATTTTGCCATTCCTTATAAAACTCATTAAATACCCATAACTGAAACCATTTGTTTACGCATTGTTTCCACAGAAACAAGTGGATGAAACAGCCAGTTTGCCATCCGGAGTTATGCTAAGTGCCCTTTTTGCTTTTCATAAGCTATATTGCTATCGTAAGTAATTTGTGTTTTTGCGACAAAATAAGGTTATTAGTAGATGTAGATTTCTTATTGATGTTATAGCCAATTATTTGTTGTATAAATGCTCTTTTTTGATATATTTCATCTTGATTCTCTGGGTTTATTTGTACCTTTACACCGAAAGGAATGTCTTTTATGGAAAAAGAAATGATTAACAGGCTGAAGATTGTGCTTGCCGAAGAGCAAAAAAGTAGTAAGTGGCTAGCAGAGCAATTAGGGAAAGACAGGGCTACTGTCTCCAAATGGGTGACGAATACCATGCAGCCTGACGCAAGAAACCTCCTGCGAATAGCAGAAGCTTTGAATATTGATGCAGGTAGACTGCTCAACCAAAAACATTTGAAAAAATGAATGAAATAGATATTATCCAACAGATAAAGTCTGGCGAAGTCA
>JAXDRC010000039.1:0-106559 GCA_034091205.1 Parabacteroides sp.
ACCTTGGAATAATGGGATAATGGAAGGTACTGTAAATAAAATAAAAACCTTGAAAAGGATGATGTTTGGAAGAGCGTCTTTTTCTTTATTAAAATTGAAACTTTTAGCTTTTTCATCCACCTAAATTGACGAAGAACCAAACTTTATAAATTTATAGACTGATAGATTACTGTAGGATGCTGTATTTTAGAATGATTATATGAGTATGAGAATAAAAAAAAAGAAAACTTATTTGCCAAGAGATATAAGCTGGATGTATTTTAACCGGCGTATTTTGCAGGAAGCAGGAAAAACTACGGTTCCTTTGTTGGAAAGATTGTCGTTCCTTGGAATTTACTCAAACAATTTGGATGAGTTTTTCAGAGTAAGAGTGGCAACTCTTAGCCGTATCGCAGAATGCGATAATAAGGAAGCAAAGAAAAATAAGGAAGAAGCATTGGAAATATTAAGGGAAATAAACAAACTTAATACGGCTTTTTCCAAGGATTTTGAGAAAATAAATGCTGAAATAAATAAGCGACTCAAGGAAGAAGGCATATTCTTGCTTAAAGATACTGAGTTGGATGAAGACCAAAAGGACTTTGTCCGTTCATTTTATATTCAGAATCTTAACGGTGTGGTAATTCCTGTCTGGTACTCTGCTGTGAAGTATCTGGATTTGGAGGCAGACGAGAATATCTATCTTGCCGTACGTCTCTCGAAAGGTTCGTCCGAAAAGAAAAAATTCGAGTATGCATTCCTTGAATTGCCTGTTGGCGTTTGCGGGCGTTTTGTGCGTTTGCCGGATAAAGACGGTAAAAGCTATTTGATGTATCTTGATGACGTAATCCGTTTTTGCTTGCCGCATATTTTCTGTGGATTGGAATACACCGAATATGAAGCATACTCATTCAAGTTTACTCGTGACGCAGAGATGGAAATCGACAATGACTTGCGTAACGGTATGCTTCAGAAAATATCCAAAGGCGTTAAAAGCCGCAAGCGTGGCGAACCGTTGCGGGTTGTTTATGATTCAACCATGCCTAAGCTCCTGCTGAAGCAGGTTCTTTCCAAACTTGATTTGGACAAATTGGATATTGTCCTTGCCGGAGGCCGCTATCATAACCACAAGGATTTGATGAAATTCCCTGATTGCGGGCGTAAGGACCTTAAGTATCCGGCATGGAATCCTGTTCTTAAATCAGAATTGGCTGGCGATGAAAGTATCCTGAAACTGATACGTCAATCCGACCGTTTCATCCATGTTCCATATCATAGTTTTGATTCTTATATCCGTGTTCTTCAGGAGGCCGCTGTCAATAAAGAGGTCAAAGCCATAAAAACGACTTTATACAGGTTGGCAAAAGACTCTAAGGTAATTAAAGCATTGATTGGCGCTGCCCGAAACGGAAAGAAAGTAACGGTAGTGATTGAACTCCTTGCCCGTTTTGACGAGGCTTCAAACATCGGTTGGTCCAAGAAAATGCAGGAGGCGGGAATTCATGTGATTTTCGGTGTTGAAGGTTTGAAAGTGCATTCCAAGATTACTCATATCACGATGAAATCCGGGAATGATATTGCTTGTATAAGCACTGGTAATTTCCATGAAGGAAATGCAAGGATGTATACTGACTATATGCTGATGACAGCTTCACGCCCAATTGTACGCGAGGTAAATGCTGTTTTCAGTTTTATCGAGCGTCCTTATTCTCCGGTCCGTTTCAAGGAATTGCTGGTATCTCCGAATGAAATGAAGAATAAGTTCGTAAAGCTTATCAATGATGAGATACGTAATAAAGAAGCCGGAAAACCTGCATATATCAAGGTAAAGATTAATCATATTACTGACCCGGTTATCGTATCCAAACTTTATGAAGCAGCGCGTAGTGGAGTGCCTGTTGAATTGTTGGTTCGAGGGAACTGCTCTCTTTATCCTGACTTGCATGATTTGAATGGAAATATGAAGGTTGTAGGCATAATTGACCGTTATCTTGAACATTCCCGAATATTCATCTTTGCTGCAGGTGGAGAGGAAAAGATATTTATTGGTTCGGCAGACTGGATGCCTCGAAATCTTGATAATCGTATCGAGGTTGTCACTCCGGTTTATGACCCGGCAATCAAAGAAGATTTGAAACGAGTTGTCCAGTTCGGTCTTGATGATACTAAACAAGGACGAATCGTTGACGGATATGGAACAGATGAAAGCAATACCTTGGCTGATGGTTCAATGTTCCGTTCACAGGAAGAACTTTATAAGTTGTATTTTGGGAAAGACTCGAAATGCTGAAAAGCAATGCGTAAACAAACTATAAATATATAAAACTATGGCAGTAAAGAATTATGCGGCTATTGATATAGGTTCCAATGCCGTACGTCTATTGATTAAAAGTGTTTCTTCGTCCATACAGGATAAAGAAGACAAATTCTCGAAAGTCCTTTTATTACGTGTACCGCTGCGCCTTGGTTTTGATGTTTTTGAGAAAGGACGTATATCTCCGGAAAAGGAAGAAAGAATGCGCCGTTTGATGAAGGCTTATCGTCATTTGATGAAGATTTACGGGGTCGAGAGGTATCGTGCATGCGCTACGTCTGCTATGCGCGATGCTGAAAACGGAAAATCCATAATAAAGAAAATCAAGAAAACTACAGGTATTAGCATCGAGATTATTGACGGTCAGGAAGAAGCCAAAATGGTATATAATAACCATATGCAATGCCGTGAGGACAGATGCGGCAATTATATGTATGTTGATGTCGGCGGTGGTAGTACTGAAGTAAATTTCCTTGTCGATGGCGAGTTGGTATATTCGAAATCATTCAATATCGGAACAGTCAGGATACTTACGGGCGGTGTTACTGAATCTGCCTGGCAGCAGATGCGTGACGAGATAGAAGAACATACTCGTGACTATCCTGTTGTCAATATTATCGGTTCCGGTGGAAACATCAACAAGCTTTATCGTCTGATTGAGAAAAAGGATAAAAAACGTAAGCGTATTCCTGTTTCTTCATTGCAACAGATATACGACCGTTTGAAGATTCTTACTCCTGAAGCTCGTATGGATGAGTATAACCTCAAGCCGGACCGTGCTGATGTTATTGTTCCCGCTTCCGAAATATTCCTTTGCCTTGCCGAGAAGCTGAAATCCGAATACATCTATGTTCCGGAAATAGGTCTTTCGGATGGTATTATTGATCAGTTGTATGAGGAGGATAGAGGGGGAAAGTAGTTAAGAAGTCAAGTAGTTAAGAAGTTAAGAAGTCAAGTAGTTAAGTAGTTAAGTAGTCAAGGAGTCAAGTAGTTAAGAAGAGTGTATGCTGATATCCTCGTCAACTCGTCCCCTTGTCCTCTATCAATAAAAAAGCCTCACTTCCCAGCGAGGCTTTTTTATTATCGAAAATAACCAATAAAAACTTTCCGATATTTCTTCAAAATCATCTTACATGCTTACATAATTAGCGTTCGGTCTTGGTTTAGCGATTATACTAATAGTGTTACGTTTATTTTGACATTGCAAAGATACGGCTGTTCTAGTGCTGTGGCAATACCTATATTTGAGTAAAAATATCCGGCCTCTACCTATATGTTGTTATTCCCCGGATTCTGGCATATTGCCATTTTGTCAATTTGTCAAATGAATTTTCTGAGACTGGCTTTTTCCGGGCAATAATACGGCTTGTCTGAAAAAAACGTGCCCACGCGGAGTTAAGCTTTTTCATTATGTTTTTCAATATCCGTTTTTACTGACATTTGGCTTCCGGCTTCGGGTTTTGTCTGAATGCATATTTTATGTGTGTAAGCAGATGCAGTCTTATTATAATAATTGTGTAAGTTGGAAAACGTTCGGGATTTTGTGCCTGAAAAATAAAGACAGGCTGGTTTTTGAGTGGTTTTTGCCTTAAAAAGTGTGAATCGTGGTTGAAAAATAATGTAAATGCCGGTTGTTTACGGAAAAAATCCGTTCTACAACTAGTCCTACGGGATTTTGGGGCCGTATATAATTGCCCGTCGGGCAATATATAGCGGCTTTTTCTTCCGTAAGTAGTAGTGTTTTTTGTGGTAGATATAATGTTTTTGGAAAGAATATATCATGTTTTCCTTTTTTTCAGCCTTAATTTAAAATAGGTATGGTTATTAAAACCGGCAATATATTGGATTTTTGCTGCAAAATATATGATTTTGCTGTCACTCTTCAATTTTGCTTTTCTTGCGAAATACCTATTTGTGGGTAATACTCCAAAGCCGCTACCCATTTGTGGGTAAAATATGACTAAATACCTACACTTTGGTAGCTGCCGCATGCCAATACCTATCCGTTGCGATTGCCGCCACTTTTCAATCCCTCTAATTTTGCACAAAAATTAAGAAGAGAGATGAAAAAGTTAACAAAATTATTGTTGATAACAGCGCTTCTCCCGTCTGCAGTCTTTGCTCAGGAGAGTGATATGAATTCTGTGGTTAAAGCTAAAGAACATCATTCGGATGGTTTTAACAAATTCCGTTTTGGCGGTTATGGCGAGATGGCGGCAAGCTATATGGACTACGACTGGAATTGGGTGAAGCCCAAAGGAACGGACCATCTTAACCGTGCTTCAATATCAATCCCACGTTTCATATTGGCATTCGACTATAAGTTCTCCCCGAAATGGGTGCTGACTTCCGAGATTGAATTTGAATATGGAGGTACAGGAGCTGCACGGGAAGTTGAATGGTATGAGGAGAACGGCGAATATGAAGTCGAAATAGAGAAAGGTGGGGAAGTTGCGCTGGAACAGTTTCACATCTCTTATCTGATGAACAGACATTTGAATTTCCGTTTCGGACATATGATTGTTCCCGTTGGCCTGACAAATGCCCATCACGAACCGATAAACTTTTTCGGCGTTTATCGTCCGGAAGGAGAAACAACGATACTTCCGTCAACGTGGCACGAAACCGGTGTGGCTGTCTTCGGGCAGTTGGGGAATTTCGATTATGAATTGCAGGCAGTTTCGGGTTTGGACCCTCAGAATTTCCGCATGGAAAACTGGATTGGCAAAGGGACGCAAGGAGCTTTTGAGGAAACGCAGTTCACTCATCCGGCTTTTGTCGCACGTATAAATTACAACGGAGTGAAGGCTTTCAAAGGTTTGCGCCTTGGCGTTTCATATTATTATAACGAACCTTCCAAAAATGCCAGCAAGCCATTGAGAAACAAGGAAAGCTATCCTTTGAACATTTTCACGGCAGACGCCCAGTATAAGAGTCCGGGCAACAGGCTGATTGCGCGCGCAAATGTGGTTTACGGTCATTTGGGAAACAGCACGGCGCTTACCAAAGTAAACAATACTTCTTCAAGTGCTTCGGGTTATCCCACATCAACAGTGGCAGAAACAGCTGTGAGCTATGCTGCCGAAGTTGGTTACAATGTCGGCTCTTTTTTCGGCGGCAAGGCTCCACGGCTTTATCCTTTTGCCCGATATGAATATTATAATCCTATGCAGAGTGTGGAAAAAGGCGGTGGGAAGCTTGCTGACCGCAGGTTGCAGAAAAGCATAATCACTGCCGGACTTAATTATTATGCCTTGCCCAATCTGGTGGTAAAAGCTGATTATACTCACCGCATTGTTGGCAAGGGCGACTATAACAGCCAGAATATGGTGTCGGTCGGCATTGCTTATATCGGATGGTTTATTAATAAATAATAGTTGTAGTAGTTATAAGGAGTTACAGGAAGTTAAATCTCCGCAGGAAGTTAAAAGCTGTTAGATTCCAGATACGAATAGTATTGGCCTTTAACTCCAATTACTCCTTTTAACTCCTCTGACTCCTTAAGTTTATAAAATACATATTGTACAGTTACTAAAAAATTAAAAACTATATAAAATGAAAAAGTTATTATTATTACCCGTTGCTCTAATGAGCTTATCATTGTCTTTGTTTTCTTGTAGTAACAATGATGATCCAACTCCGGACCCATCTCAGGATTCTGTATCCTTTGATAATCTTCCTGCTGACAGTGGGAATAAGCCTACTCAGGAGCAAATGAGCAAAACTGTCGCAGAATATGTGGACCAGGTAGTTGTTCCGACATATAAGGAAATGCTTGACCGGATGACAGCTTTACATAAAGCTATTACAAAATTCTATGAATATAATGGCTCCGATATGCGAACAGCCCAGAATCTTATTGACGATGCAGCTGATGCCTGGCGTGCAGTTCGTGAACCATGGGAGCAGAGCGAAGCCTTCCTTTATGGAGTTGCCGACCTTGGGCAATACGACCCTAGTCTCGACAGTTGGCCATTGGACAAGAACGGTATTGAGCAAATAATCAAATCTGGTGATTTCAGCAAAATCGACGGTAGCACAGAGGCAGCACAGAATTTACGTGGTTTCCACACGGCAGAAAAAATGCTTTTCCAGGATGGAGACAGCCGTAAGGCAGATACTTTCACCGACAAGAATGAGAAAACTTACCTGAAACTTGTTGCCGACAGAATGTTGAGCGATACGGAGGAGTTGTATAAAGGCTGGGTTGAAGGTTTGGGAAGCGGTGATGTGGCTGCATCTTATGGCGACGCAATGAAGAAACACGACGGCTCGTCGGCTTATGCAGGTCTAAGCAGTGTATATCAGGCTTTGGAGATGATTCTGAATGGCGACAACGGAATGGGCGGTATCTCAAACGAAGTGGGTACGGCTAAGATAAAAGATCCGGTTGACGCGTGGAACAGCAGCAATAAAGATAAGAACGACCCGAACAATCCGGGAGTGCTGGCTGTGGAATCATGGTATAGCTGGAATTCTTTGGCAGACTATGAAAATAACATCGTAAGTATAAAGAATGCTTATTTTGGTGGTCGTGACAAAGATGTTGAATCAGCTTCGGATAACAGTTTGCATGCCCTGACAAAAATAATTAATCCTACATTGGACAGTCTTATGGTTGTCCAGATAGATGCGACAATTGACGCGATACAGCAAATACCTGCACCTTTCCGAAATAATCTGGATGCGCAGACCGAAATCAACAAGGCTATTGATGAATGCGCTAAGTTGACAAAAGGTTTGGATAAGGTTCGTGCAAAACTTGCTAACGCAGATTAAAAATAAAGTATGAAATATAGATTTCTGTTTATCGTTTCTCTGTCAGGATTCCTCTTTGCCTGTGATTCCGAAAGCCTGGAAGATTGGAAAGTTTATAAACCTAATGGAACTCTTGCTTCGCCAAAAGAGTTATCTGCCGGAACTTCCACCATTTTTTCCAACGCTCCGGACGCGTATGACACACAGTCGGAATGGGTGACTGGCGAGCTGGAAGACCGCTTCAACAAAGGTGATGCCCTTTATGACGATGCCCGTCCGATTGGCAATGAGGATGGTGCGGGAATGGGACCTATATTCGGCGGCCACTCTTGTGCCGCCTGTCATAAAAGCACGGGACGAACAACACCGGCAATTGCCACCGGTGGTTCCGGGGCAGGTTTTTCATCTATGTTGGTTTATATTACCCGCAAAAGCGGCGGTTATTTTCAGGACTATGGTAGAGTATTGCATGATCAGGCAATTTATGGTGTAAAGCCTGAAGGAAGAGTCAAGATAACTACAACGTCAAAGAAATATAAGTTCCCCGATGGAGAAGAGTATGAACTACTTACTCCTCACTATGAGATTACTGATTGGTATGCCGACAGCATTCCGATGTCGGATTTGCGGATTTCCGTACGTCAGCCTTTGCGCCATGTCGGTCTCGGACAAATGATGGCTTTGGACCATGATTTGCTTCGACAGATAGAAAAGCAAAGTAATTATCCTGAATATGGAATCAGCGGACGTATCAATTATGTTGTTGAAAAGGGAAAACGCCGTATAGGTATTTCCGGAAACAAGGCAAATCATCACGACTTGACAGTTGAGCTTGGCTTTTCTTCAGATATGGGTGTTACTAATGATCGTTTTCCTCATGAGGTGGGAGAAGGTCAGAGCAATATGATGGGTTTTGCCATGAGTAATATTCAGGTTACAACTGAGGAAATGGAAAATGTGGATTTGTATTTGCATAGTGTCGGTGTTCCGGCACGCCGCAATGTGAATAATCCTGTTGTGTTGCGCGGTGAGCAATTGTTTTATGAGGCAAAATGCCATCTGTGCCATGTGACGACATTGAAGACACGTCCGCGCGGCGCTGTCCTGCTTAATAATACCGAATTGCCTCAGTTGGGGAATCAGGTTATCCATCCTTATTCGGATTATCTCCTGCATGATATGGGAGTAGAGTTGGGAGACGATTATCCAAGCGGCCTGGCAAATGGAAACGAATGGCGGACAACTCCTTTATGGGGTTTGGGATTGCAGGAAACTGTGAATGGTCATTCTTATTATCTCCATGACGGGCGTGCCCGCAATCTGACTGAAGCAATTATGTGGCACGGAGGCGAAGGCGCAGCTTCCAGGACTTTGTATTCACGGATGACGAAGGCGGACCGCGAAGCTTTGCAGGAATTCCTGAAGAGCTTGTAATGAAAGAAACACGAAAACTCACAAACTTAAAAACTTAAAAACTCACAAACTCACAAACTTACAAACTATGTCCAAACTATATATCACAATTGCGGCATTCATCATGTCGTTCTCTGTTTTCTGCGCAAATGCCCAGAAAGTCAAGAAAGAGATTGATGACAAGTATGTGGAAAATGATGTCGTATCATTGGCGGGAAAGAAAGGTTTCTCCTTTTCTACAAAAGCAGGAGATTTCCTGTTTAAGCCTTATGCCCTGGTTCAGGCGGGCGGTACTTATAACAGATATGATTCACAAGGCTTGGAAAGCCATTATGCCAAAAATGTGGCTAATTCCGGATTCTTTATACCTAATGCCATTTTGGGATTCACTGGTAAAGCATTCAACAAGGTTACTTTCAATTTATCGTTGAACGCGGCAAAAAGCGGAGGGGCGTTATTGCAGCAGGCATGGTTTGATGTGGCTCTTAAAGAGTCGTTCCGTATTCGTGCCGGTAAGTTCAAGACTCCGTTCATGCATGGCTATCTGAGCACATTGGGCGAAACTCTTTTCCCGGTCTTGCCGACTTCGGCAACTGCTTCCGTTCTGTTGCCGTATGATATAAATTATGTGATACCGAATATGTCAACAGGTTTCGACTTGGGTATCCAGGTTCATGGCCTTATTAATGACCGCTGGAATTATCAGGTCGGTATTTTCAACGGGACAGGAATTGATGTCAATACGGCAAACAAGACGAACTGCGATGACCATGAATGGCTTCCTTCTTTGCTTTATGCCGGACGACTTGCATTTATGCCGAAAGGAGAGATGCCGATGTCGCAAGGAACACCGGAAAACCTGACCGACGACAAAATGTCGATAGCTGTTTCTGCTTCATATAATGCTGAGGCGGAGTTTCTGACAAGCAGCGACACTCGCGTCGGTCTGGAGTTTGCCTGGATTAAGAACCGCTGGTATTTTGCAGCCGAGGCTTATTATATGAATATGCATTTCACCAAGATAATGCAAAAGCCGGATAAGAATTTCTGGGGAGCGTATGCCCAGGCAGGATATTTTATTACAGATAAACTTCAGGGCGCGTTCCGCTACGACTTTTATGACAGAAACGGAACCGACGAAGGTGGTTTGCTGAATATGCCTGCAGTTGGTGTGAATTATTATTTCTTCAACAATAATCTGAAGTTGCAGGTGATGTATCAGTATTTGGGACGTACAGGCCATGCCACTCAGAATGACCGCGACGATGCGGCTCTCGGACTTGCGCGTCATTCGGCAACAGCTTTGCTGCAGTTTACATTTTAATGAAATGAGTTGGCAGCCGGATTGGGTAATTTGTTTTATTCGTCTGCCTGTCAACCCTTGCCTTGTCCTCATAAACTTATAAATCTTAAAGTTCAAATGGTAAAATATATACTATCCGGTTTATCGTCAATATTGTTGTTTTTATCATCATGTGATGAAGGAACAATTTATCCGGAAGAAGTGAATACTGAAACCGGCTGTAATGCGACAGTTGAAGTCGTTTTCGCTGATTTGAAAGCTTGGCCTAAGAAGAATTTTCTTACACTGAGTGCATTTGGTGATGATCCTGGAAAGCCAATAGTATCCAAACGTATTGGCAGACCGACTGTTGAGGGAAAGCCAATGACGCTTAAATTGCATAATATCCGGCCGGAAACCAAAACGTTGGAATTTGCGGTTGTCAGTAATGGCCAGAAAGTTGTTTATTCTTATTGCTCTTTCCCTATAAATCCTCAGGATAAAGAAACATATATTGATGCCGGGATATTGGAACTTGGTAGCTATACCCGTATTCAGTCTCAGGTATTTGACAATAACTGTCTGTCATGTCATGGGGGTAGCAGTTCGACGCCTGCTGGAAATTTGGATTTAAGGCATGACGTTTCATATAAATCTTTGGTGAATGTGAAAGCTCCGGTATCTCCTGACGGGAAGAATTATGTTACACCCGGCGATTTGCAGAATAGTTTTTTGCTGGATATACTGGAAGAACATCCTATTCACCGGGATATATTTAACAGCTCAGGTAAGAAAGAGATTCTTGGCCTGATAGAAGGATGGATTCTTGGTGGAGCAAAGAATAATTAGGTGTTTGCAGGAATAAAATATCCTTTGTAGCCCATTTATAGTATTATGGTCAACAGCAGGTAGAAACAAACGACTAAAGAACAATTAATCGTATGAATTATAAGAAATATAATATACAGGATTTACATGTAGAAGTTCAGATTTCCTCATTTGCTTCGGATAATGAAGTGGGTGAATACCAGATAATGCTTTCTTTGTCAAATCCGATGTTATCGTTGCAGGAGCAGATATGTAATATTCAGGAAGCATATGTCAGGACTGTAAAAAATGAACTTCCTGATGGAGCAACAGCAGTGTTTCGCCGTTATTTTCTTAGCGATGCGTCAAACCAGGCAGATATGGTTATGGCTTGGGAATGTGATAATGCGCAAAGTTGCGCGCTGTCTTTGGTACAGCAGGCTCCTCTTAACGGTTCAAAACTTGCTATGTGGACTTATCTTCAAACGAATGTTTCTGTGGAGAATTTGCCCAATGGTTTGTTTAAGGTAAAACATGGTGTGTATGAACATCTGTGGACAGGCAGTTCTTTTAACAAAGCTTCAAATTCGGAATATCAGACTCGCCTTCTGCTGAATGACTATATAATGCAGCTGACAGAGCAAGGTTGTTCTTTATATAACAATTGCATCCGCACCTGGTTCTTTGTCCAGAACGTCGATGTAAATTATGCTGGAGTTGTGAAAGCCCGTAAAGAGGTTTTCGTAACACAGAATCTTACGGAAAAAACACATTATATTGCCAGCACCGGCATCGAAGGTCGCCATGCATTGCCGGAAGTAACAGTGCAGATGGACACATATGCCGTAAAAGGCATTGAAGAATCACAGATAAAATATTTGTATGGTTCCACTCACTTGAATCCTACATATGAATATGGCGTAA
Source organism: Parabacteroides sp. (assembly GCA_034091205.1). Lineage (GTDB taxonomy): Bacteria > Bacteroidota > Bacteroidia > Bacteroidales > Tannerellaceae > Parabacteroides. The sequence goes on from JAXDRC010000039.1 coordinate 11,478, forward strand.
CATTCGAACGTGGAACACTTGTTTCTTATCCTGACAGAAAACATATATTCATTTCCGGGACCGCAAGTATCGACAATAAAGGCGAAATATTGCATCCCGGAAATATCCGCAAACAGACGGAAAGAATGCTGGAAAATGTTGAAGTCCTTATGAACGAGGCAGACTCTTCTCTTTCTGACATTGCTCAGGCAATAGTCTATCTTCGTGATACGGCGGATTATGCTGTGGTAAAGAAAATATTCTCCGACAAAGGTTTTGAGTTCCCATATCTTATCGTGTATGCTCCGGTTTGTCGTCCCGGATGGCTTATTGAGATGGAATGCATTGGAATGAAGCGTTGAATATTCATCTCAAAAAAACTTAAAAACTGGAAAACTTAAAAATCCGAGAACTCAAAACAGCTATCTTTACAGAAAACACATTAAACTTTTATCGTATGTACAAACAAGGAATATATAAAGAAACTGACAGGATGAGTGACCTGATTTGCGACAATTATCCAATGCTTTTGGTTATGAGCCGCTTCGGCATATCATTAGGTTTCGGGGAGAAAACTATTGGTGAAGTTTGCCGGCTGAACAATGTCGATACGTTCACTTTCCTTTCAGTTGTAAACTTCCTTATTGAGGATTCGCCAATTGTTACCGAAGATGTGCTTCGTAAGCTGTCTTTGGAAACATTGATAAAATATCTGCATAATGCACATGACTATTTCTTGAATTTCCGTCTTCCTCATATACGCAGAAAACTGACTGATGCAATCAGTTCGTGTCCGGGTGACGTTGCCTTTGTGATAAGTAAGTATTTCGATGAATACGCAGAAGAAGTCAACAAACATATGAGTTATGAGGAACATACTGTTTTTACTTATGTGTCTTCTCTTCTGAAAGGGGAAAAAGATGATAAATATAATATTGCTATTTTCCGCAAACGTCACGACCAGATAGAGGCGAAGATTACGGAACTGAAACACATTCTCATACGTTATTATCCGGGAGATTCTTCTAATATTCTTAATAGTGTTCTGTTTGACATATTCGCAACCGAAGAAGACTTGACGACTCATACGAGAGTTGAGGATTTCCTTTTTGTTCCGGCGATTATGATTTATGAGGAGTTAAGGAGTTAAGTAGTCAAGTAGTTAAGTAGTCAAGTAGTCAAGGAGTCAAGAAGACTATATACTAATATCCTTGTTAACTCGTCAACTCGTCAACTTGTTAACTTGTCAACTCGTCAACTCATCAACTCTTCCCTCATAAACCGTTAAACTCAAAAACTTTCAAATTCATGTTCATTTTATTATGACTCATAATCTTAAAATAGCGATTGCCGAGAATTCCACAATAGTGCGTGTAGGTTTGGAAAACATGCTGAAGCGCCTTCCCGGATTCCATATACAGATAGTCGATATATCCACTGACGATATGTTGCTCGAGGCTATTCGCATGCATCATCCGGATATTCTTATTATAAATCCACAATTGCCAGGTTTCACTGGTGACTTGCAGAAACTGAAGGATGATTCCGGATGCCATTCCATGAAAGCAATAGCCTTGCTTTTCTCAATTGTTCCCGAAACTGTACTTCGTCTTTACGACGAACAGTTTTCGCTCTTTTCTGATTCGGAAGAGATGAAACAGAAACTGGAACATATGCTTGCTTCCGAAACTCCTGAAGATGAAACTCCTGAAGAAGATGGGCAGCAGACACTGAGCGCACGTGAAAAAGAAATCGTGGTTTGTGTTGTAAAGGGAATGACTAACCGTGAGATTGCCGACCGCCTTTTCCTTTCAACTCACACCGTAATAACGCATCGCCGCAATATTGCCCGTAAGCTACAGATTCACACACCTAGCGGTCTTACAATTTATGCAATAGTAAACAAGCTTGTCGAGCTTAAAGATATTCAGTGAAAGAAGAATATAAGTTGACAAGGCTTCAGGGACAAGTTGACAAGGTCAGAACACATCTTATATCTAAAATCTTGTCAACTTGTCAACTTGTCCCCTTGTCAACTCGTCAACTTATAAAATCCTGCGTATTATAATTTCCTTCAAATCCTTTATTGTCACTGTAGGAACAAAACCTTTTGGCTCTTCACCTTTAGGATTAAACCAAATCTGGTCTATCTTTGAATTATAAGCACCAACAATGTCCGCATCCCAACTGTCGCCTAGCATTACGGATTCATTCCGTTTGGAATTTGTATTTATCAGTGCATAGTCGAAAATCCCTTTATGCGGCTTTTGAATTTCTGCGTCTTCCGACAGTATTATACGCTCAAAATATTTCAGAATTCCGGAATTTCCCATTTTCAGAGACTGGACTTCTCTGAAACCGTTTGAAAGGATGAACAGCCTGTATCGCGGGTAAAGATATTCCAGCAAATCAATAGCTCCGTCGATAAGTTTTGTCTTTTTGGTGGTACGCATCAGGAAATCATTGTTCAGACTGAGCACATCTTCTTTCTTTTCAATTCCGATTGGTGCGGTTACATATCGGAATCTTTCTATTATAAGAGTCTGTCTGTCAATTATCCCTTCACGATATTTTGCCCATAAATCAAGGTTATGTGGCATATAAATATCATAGAATGCCTCAAAGGAGGCATAATGCCGTTTCATATCATAATCGGCATATATCTCTTTGAGGCATTCTTTATTGTTATGTGCTGTGTCCCACAGCGTATCATCAAGATCTATGAATATGTTCTTGTACATTAAATGTTTGTTTTTTGAGTAAAGATACAAGTTGACGAGGCTTCAGATACAAGTCTTTTTTCTTGTCAACTCGTCAACTTGTCCCCTTGTTACCTGTTATCCTACTTCGATTACCAGATACTTGCCAAGGCTCCAGAACTTATCAGTATCAATAATGTGTAATGTGATATTCTTTTCCTCATCTTTTACAAACTCATAACTTCCTTCCGGATGGTTTGAATGAAGTTTGGCTTTAGGTGAGAACAAAGGAATCTCTTTCACTTCACGAATATCGATAGAGATAAAATAATCCTTGTTGAAATCAGCAGGCAACACCTTAGTCTTGCCGAACAAACCATTCTTGTTGATAATATTCTGTGCTTTCAGCTCTTTTGAAGTACCGAAACAATAATATGCAGTATGAATAGCCTTGTCCTGTTCGTTGAGCTTTTCAGCCTGGGCAGCGTTAGTGGTTGAAAGGTTTTCAACATCTTCGTTCAGCTCGCTCACCATGCCGTCAAGCTCCTGGATTTGCACATTCTTCTTAGCAAGTTCATCTTTCAGGGATGTGATTTCAGCTGTTTTTGTTTCCAGCTCCTTGTTTAGGCGAGCAAGAGTCTTTTTGAGGGCATCGCTTTGTATTCCGCTCTTCTTCATCTGCTCTTCAAGTTTTGCAATCTGTTCTTTGTTCTTTTTAAGAGTTTCAGAGATAAGTTTCATATTGTCTCTGATTTTCTCTCTTCTTGTAGGTGTCATTTCACCACCTTCTTTCTGTTGGATTGTCAGATAGTTTTCTGCATCTCTTATATTCTGGAAATCAGCTTCGATTTCATCCAAAGTTGACAACATTTCGTTCAGCTCATCATTTGCCTTTGCATTTTCAACCATTAGCGAATCATTCTGAGCTTTCAGCCTTTTTGTTTCAGAAGACTGGAAATTACATGAAGTTGTAAATAATGCTGCGCATGCGCAGACCAAAAAAATAATCTTTTTCATTTTCTTTTTCTTTTTGTAGTTAAACATTATCATCGTCCACCTCTTTCCCGGATTTCTTTTCTTTGTTTTTTCCGGCAAGGACAATAACTATTTCACCCCTAGGCTCACATTCCGTAAAATGAGCAATCACTTCTTCCAGCGAGCCTCTGACTGTTTCCTCGTGTAGTTTTGAAATCTCGCGCGAAACAGAAACCTGTCTGTCCGCACCGAAAAATTCGACAAACTGAGTCAGAGTCTTTACTAATCTGAACGGAGATTCGTAGAAAATTATTGTACGATATTCTTCCGCCAACTCTTTCAGTCTAGTTTGTCTGCCCTTTTTCTGCGGAAGGAAACCTTCGAAACAGAATTTTTCATTTGGCAGACCTGAAGCGACCAATGCCGGCACGAAAGCTGTTGCTCCGGGCAGGCATTCCACATCCACTCCTTGTCTAACGCATTCTCTCACAAGCATAAATCCGGGGTCGGAAATAGCCGGAGTTCCGGCATCCGAAACAAGAGCAATATTTTCGCCGCCTTTTATTCGCATTGCAATTTGCTCAACAGTCTTATGCTCATTGAATTTATGATGCGACTGCATTTTATTCTGAATCTCAAAATGCTTAAGCAATATTCCTGTTGTTCTTGTGTCTTCCGCAAGAATCAGGTCTGCTTCCTTAAGCACTCTGATAGCTCTGAAAGTCATATCCTCCAAATTACCCACCGGAGTAGGAACTACTGTTAGTTTAGCCATTAGACAAACCTCCTTTCCAAAAGTTTAACGAAATCAGCAACTGTTTCATCTTCCATATTCCAATGCAACTCCGCGATTATATAGTTCAACGAGTCTTCATAACTCTGTTTGCTGTTGAGGCAATCGATGGCTTCATTCATCTTTTCATCACTGTTTCCGAACAGTTCACGGCGGAAACGGAATCTGTCATTCAGACTGAATGCTTTGCGGAAATCCGAAAGTTGCCTTTTCTCTATAACGTCATTCAGCGACAATGGCTGACTTCTTTCTTCTATTACAGTAGGAATAACAGGTGCTGCAGTTTCATGAACTTCAGGTACAACTGTCTCCTCAACTTTCTCTTCTTCTTTAACAACAGGAGTGTCAATGGTTTCTTCTACTATTTCAGTAGCATTTTCTTCTACCTCAACTTTTTCTTCCGGACAAGTTTCGGAAGCGACAACAACCTCTTCTGTTTTCTCTGTTGTTTCAATAGATTCCTGTTTTTCAGGTTCAGATTCAACAACTTCAACTTCGTTCTCCTGAATTGTTTCCACCTTTGGAACAGGAGCTGCAATATGTTCTTTATACATCTCGGCAGAAGTCTGATATTTCTCAAAGAGAGCTGTCAGACGCATCAGTTCCTCCTGTTGTTCAGCCATGCGGACACTCATCATTCTTATTTTCTCAGCTTCAAGCTGTTTGATATGTTCAAGAATACTGAATGTTATGTTTCCGCATTCCGAAAGTGTGCGGATAGATAAATCATCATCAAGCTTGATTCTCTTTACCAGCTTCTCAAGCTCTGATATTTCATCAAGCAATTGCTCTATTTTGTCTTCCTTTATCATTTGATAACTTGATATTTTCTGCAATTATAGAAAATATATTTAATTTTCGCAAGTTGCTAAACTGTATATTAATATACCTTGAATTACAAAAACTGCTCCCATATTGTTTGCATTTTGTTACCACAATGCAATCTTCCCTGCATTACCCAAATCCAATGTCGCTGTTGTTACTCCAAGAGCTTTGAATATTTTCCTCATTGATGAAAGTGTAATGCTTTTACCATTTTCGAACTTAGATATTTGTGCCCTTTGCACACCAATTCTTTCTCCCAGTTGTTCTTGGGTTAAGTTTTGGGCAATTCGAGCATTACGGATAGCTTCACCAATGAAATAATTCTCAACATCCTCTTTAAGTTGAGCTTCCATTGCATCACGTTCTGGAGTACCAATTTTGCCCCATAATTTATCTTTCATATTGTCAGCTGGTATTAACTTGAACTGTTCCATATTAGTTTTTCTTTTCGCAAATATAAATATTTGTTTCTAAAAAACGATACAATCTCTCTTTTAATCAGTTTTATTACAGATTATTTTGCATATACCCTCAATTCCGATACTTTTGCATTTCCTTATCCGAAAATTATGCAAACAGTAAAACAATATTTCAGGAAAGTTCTTTCGGTCAGATATGATTCTGAAGAAGTACGTGCCATAACAAATCTGGTTCTCGAAAAGAAACTGGATATGCAGTCATATCAGTTGTTGATGAACGAACGTGAGATTCTTACTGACAACCAACGTGCAGAACTTTTCTCAATTGCCGACCGCCTTTCGTCCGGCGAACCTGTTCAATACATCCTTGGCGAGGCTGAATTTTGCGGAGCCACTTTCCGTGTCACTCCGGACGTCCTTATTCCACGACCAGAAACGGCAGAGCTTGTGGACTGGATTGTATCTGAATATAATTCTGCACAGTCTTTCCGTATAATGGATATAGGAACCGGAAGCGGCTGCATTGCAATAAGCATAGCGCGAATGCTACCCAATTCAGAAGTTTCGGCAGTAGATGTTTCCGCAGCAGCTCTTTCCGTCGCTTCTTCCAATGCTGATATAAATAATGTAAAGGTAGATTTTATACTTGCCGATATATTGAATCCTGATTCACAATTGCCATCGTCGCTAGATTGCATCGTAAGCAATCCTCCTTATATTATGGAAAAGGAAAAGGCAGAAATGGAAGAACATGTTCTGGAGCACGAGCCACATCTTGCTTTGTTTGTAAGCGATAGTGACCCGTTGCTGTTTTACCGTACCATTGCCCGTCGTGCAATCAAATTGCTCAAACCCGGTGGCTCTCTTTTCTTTGAGATTAATGCGCAATTCGGTCGTGAAGCTGTCGATATGCTTTCTTCACTCGGTTTCCGCAATATAGAACTTCGAAAAGATTTCTTCGGCAAGGACAGGATGGTGAGGGCTAATCTGTAAAATTCCCTTTCCTGTACACCGGATGGCGATTGTCGGAAATATTTACAATTTTTCCGCTAACCTTAAGCCTTTTGAGATGTCTCACCGCTGTGGAGCGGGTGAAACCACATAGCATTTGGAAATCTCTCCTTGTCATAGTCTCATGCTTTTTATAATACTTTTCCAACAAAGTATCAATTTCCTCATTGCTTCTTTTGCAGGAATGTACATTTACATTGACGTGAGTCAACGGCGTGTTTTTCAATGCTTTTTTTAATGAAGCGGCAGGACGGAAAACAACAGACTTGAATTTGACCGACTTCGCATTCACTTTCTTTTGTGAAATATCCGGAGGGCAATCCAGTGTCATTTGCAGTGTTCCAAGCCCCTCAAGGTTTACATTGAATCCGTAGTAGAGATTTCTGGCAGTTAATTTCACTAACATTTCAAGCACACCTTTTACATCGGCAGTTGACAAACTGCTGTATTGCTGGATTTCTTCAGCCATACGTTCTATGTCTATTGTCCCTTGAGGCACAATTCTGGCATGATAGGTTTCTTCTTCAGTTGAATACTGGTTCTTTGGATTTTTGTAAAATTCGTAAATTGCTGACATGGTTTGTTTTAAGTTTTTAAGTTTATTAGTTGATGAGTTGACAAGTTAACGAGTTGACAAGTTGACAAGGATATTAGCATATAATCTACTTAACTACTTGACTCCTTAATTCCTCAACTCTCCAAGTTCTTCCTTCTCTCTTGTTAAAATCAATAGCACAATTCAATACAATAGTTGCATTAAATTTATCGATTCACCTAGGTGGTTCAATCAATCCACCTAGGTGAGCCAATCAATTCACCTAGGTGAGCTGATTAACCCACCTAGGTGAGCCGATATTTTCTTTACCACTAATATAACATATTATTGTGCTGATGTCAAGATGTTAGTGTGATTAATTTGAATTTAATTGAAGTAATACAAATTTGAATGCCTTAGAAGTTGTAAGGGTTTAAAACAGGGCAGGAGTTGAAACCAAATTGAAAGCTTATGAAAAAACAGATAGTAATGGGATTGAGGGTGAAAATTCTATGGAATTTGTTGTTTGTCAATCTAATTCTTTTTTGCCGTGGTAAAGAAAAAGGGACGTTTTTTTTTACCACCTTCAAATACGTCAGATGCCTCAAATATAAAAAACTTTTTATAATTCAACTGTCTAATTCTGAAAATTTTCATAAAAAAGAAGTTGTGCCCTTTTTGATTTCAAAAGTGGTAAAAAAAAACGTCCCTTTTTTCTTACCACTGTAGATTAATAAATTGTAAAGAAGTTAATCTTGTAAACGTGTATATATTTTAATGTATTAAGATATTTAATATGTATCTGTTCAATGTTAATTTTATGTTTTTGGGTTTGGCGTGTTATATAACTCCTTTAAGTTAGAACCGGTTAAACTTGAACTATAAAAATAATAGAGAACATCTACTAAGAAAATAATTTTTATTTCATAGTTAAGGATTTTGGTTAATAGTCAGAGAGCAGGCAATCTGTGAAGATTCCCTGCTTCTCATTTTAAACATCTTTATGTCATTGATTTATAAGTGTGATATAAAGATGAATAAATCAGAATTTTCAAATAAGAAAAACTTTTAATTCTCAAGTATGGTAATATCCAATCGAATAGGGATATTGTTTGGGAGAAAGTTTTAACGGAGTAGGCAGCCGTGATGGCACCCTACTCTTGATTTTAATAATAACAGTAATTGGCAAGGGCTGGTTCTTTTTTAGGATAAACAAATTATACATTATGATAAGAAAACTGATAATATCTTTGGTTATTTTATGCTCATTGTCTTCTGTGGCTTTTTCTCAGAATGACTTACAAAAGGACAAAGGAGCAGTGTTGGGTGTTAAAACCAATGCTTTGTATTGGGCAACAGTAACACCTAATATTGGTTTGGAGTTTCGACTTGCCAGGCATTGGAGCTTGGATGTCGAAGCCGGTCTTAATCCTTTCTCCGGAAAGAATGATGACGGAAGTTATGGAAAATCTCTCAAGCACTTCAGGCTGCATCCTGAGGCTCGCTACTGGTTCTGTGAAACGTTCTATGGACATTTCCTGGGTTTGCACGTACCTTATTTTATCTACAACATTTCTGATATAAAATTGCTGGGCACTGAAGGCGAGCGGCATCAGGGCTGGGCTACGGGTGCCGGTATAAGTTATGGCTACAGCTGGGTGTTAGGCAAGCATTGGAACATTGAGGCTACACTTGGTGTCGGTTATCTCTATCTCGAATCTGAAAAATATCCTTGTACTAATTGTGGCAGAAAGGATGGTACGGTAAAGAAGCATTATGTTGGACCGACACAGGTTGCTGTGAGCGCGGTTTATATGTTTTGAGGAGTTAAGGAGTCAAGGAGTTAAGAAGTCAAGGAGTTAAGTAGATTATATGCTAATATCCTTGTCAACTCGTCAACTCGTCAACTTGTTAACTTGTCAACTTGTTAACTTGTCAACTCGTCAACTCGTACCCTAATAAATTAAACCTAAAATTAAAATCATGAGACTTTCCTATACATTATTATATATGCTGGGCTGTTCAGCCATGGCATTTGCCCAGGATGGCGCCGGAACAGATATTCTGGTGAAAGAAAAGAATGCTGAGAAATTAGGTTCTGACCTTGTTATCTCAATGAAGGTAGATATTTCCAACCTTAAAATATCAGGCGGGCAGTCACTCGTTTGCACTCCGCTGGTGGAGAGTGGCGACAGTGTGCGTGCTTTACCTCCAATGGTAATCAACGGCAGGAGCCGTCATATACTTTATCAGAGATTGGACCGCGATGCTTCCGCTACGGGCGAGGTTGCTGTACGCCGTCGCAACAACACTGAGCAAACAATAGATTATATGGTCCGAACTCCTTATGCCGACTGGATGGAGAAGGCAGACGTATCAATGGTGATGGACGATTGCGGTTGCGGATGGAAAGAATTGTCCGGGAACAAAAACAATCTTTTCACAATGGATTTTTCCGAGCCTCTGGTTATCGACCCTGCACTTGCATATATCGTTCCGGAGCAGGAAGAGGTTAAAGCCCGTCATCTGGATGGAAGCGCATTCCTTGATTTCCCTGTAAATAAGACTGGAATATATCCAGAATATCGTAAGAATCCTCAAGAACTTAACAGAATACGTGAAACAATAGAGGTTGTGCGTGGTGACAAATATGCGTCAATTACCGGCATATCAATCAAAGGTTATGCTTCTCCGGAAGGAACATATAAGAACAACGCATATCTTGCCGAACATCGTGCGAAATCTCTTGCGGACTATGTTAAAAAGACATACGGTTTGAGCGATGTAAGTTTCTCTATTGACTTTGAGCCGGAAGATTGGGCAGGTTTGGAAAAGGCTGTTGAGAACGGCAACTTGCAGGATAAGGACGAAATTCTTGCCATTATCCGTGCGGACGAGCCGGCAGATTGGGATGCCCGCGAATGGAAACTGAAGGCTTTGAATGGTGGCGCTTCATATAAAGTGCTTCTTCAGGAAGTTTATCCGGGATTGCGCCACTCCGATTATCGTGTGGACTATACTATCCGCAGCTTCACTGTGGATGAGGCTAAGGAAATCATCTATACCGACCCGTCAAAACTCAGCCTGAGCGAAATGTTTGCCGTTGCCCAGCAGTATGACGAAGACAGCGAGCAGTTTGGCGAAGTGTTCGAGATTGCCGTTCGTATGTATCCTAACGACCCGGTTTCAAATCTTAATGCTGCCGTAAATGCCGTGAATACCCGCCAGCTCGACAAGGCTAAGCGTTATCTTGCCAAAGCTGCCGACTGCCCTCAGAAACAGCTTGTCCGTGCGGCTATTCTTATGCTGGAAGGAAAAATGGATGAGGCTAAGAATATTCTTGATAGCATTAAGGATAAGAGTGAGGTGAAATCTCAGGTTGAGGCGAATTTGGAGATGGTTGGGGCATCAAAATAGGAGGATTAAACACAGAGGCGCAAAGACGCAGAGGTAATATGTTGAGAATAAATAGAATAAAAAACTCTGTGTACTCCGTGTCTTCTGTTCCAACGGATTTGCAATCCACATAATGGATTCGGGATTGAAAATTACGGGAAATTACTCTGTGTATTGAATCTCTTGTAAACTGAAAATAATTTACTAACAAATTAAATATTACGATTATGAAACTGAAATGGAAATTATTGCCGCTTGCGTTTGCTGCGGTGGGATTCGTCGGTTGTACGAAGGATGTAATTGAGAATGAAAGTAGTAATATTGATGGAGATAATGGAAACGGTGTTTATGTTACTGTGAACGTATCTTCCGCATTTAATCCTATGACAAAAGCTGGTGAAACTGGAGATGGTGATTTAGCGGATTCTGAAAAGGAAAGTAAAATCCATGATGTCAATATCTTTTTGATTCAAAGTACAGATGAGTTGACCTCAAACAACTTGGATATAATTCAAGGTACAGCTGAAACAGAAATTAAAGGTCATGGATATTCAGATGAGATTGAACCTGCTACTGGTTCAATAGAACACCATGATATGAAAGCGACAGTAATGGTTAGCATTTCTGATTTAGACCAAAGGTACCAAGTCTTAACGGTGGCTAACGCAGGTAAAGAATTGTCGTTTGAAACTCTCGGACAATTGCGAGATTATTTGCAAGCAACTGCATGGGAAAAAGAGAATAAATATGATACAGCTGAAAAGTTTGTGATGGCTACTCATCAGATGTGGCAAAGTGGAGTAGGCGGATCTGATTTGCTCGTGACTGAAGATAATACAACACCAAGTAACCCGGCTGAGACAACAGTTTATGTTGAACGTTTGGCGGCTCGTGTAGATATGAAATTGGCAACAGGTTTAAGTGATGGTACGGCAAATCCTGAAGATCAACAATATGACAAAGTGAAAATTACAGGTTATCAATTGGTTAATCAATTGAAAGGAGGTGCATATCTACTGAAACGTGTTTCTCAAACGGTTTCTAATGTTACTGATAAACTTCCATCATCTCTTGATATTAAATATTTAGATGATGAAGTTCATACTAGTTCTGCATTCAATTTTGTAATTGATCCATGGACTGTTGGCAAAAAAGTTGAAATAAATTCATCGTTTCCTGAGACTGTTACAGCAAGTTCATATTTTGATGGAACTGATATGCAAAATACAAAATCATGGAGTATCTCTGATTTGTATGCGAACCATTTTGATGAAGATTTAAATTCGACCATTATATTTAATCTTGTAGATGGTATTGACAATACTGCATTTAAGCCTTTATTATATACCCAGGAAAACACGGCAGGTACAGATCAGCAATTAAAGGGATTCACTACAGGTATGATTTTTAAGGGAGTTTATACCCCTAAACAATATAGCTTGTACGTTGAAGGAACTGGGTCGGTTAAAGATGATGAAGCTTATGTTAATGGAGATTTTCTTGTTGCGGACTATACTAAATCTGGATCAACGACAAGAGTTATTTGTAAGGATTTAAGGACGATTGCTGCATTAGGATTTAAACAAGGAACTAATGTAAATATTATAAAAGCAATATTTAATCAAAATCCAACATGGACAGATGTTAATCAGTCAGATTTCACAACAGCTGTTAATGAAATGAGTGGAGGATTGCTAATTATTGCTTTTCAGGATTATTTAAAAGGAATATTGAAAAAAATTGATGGACAATCAACAACATTTGATAAAGTGCAAGTTGATTTGACTTGGTCTGCCTTTTTAAAAACCAAAACAGATTTAAGTGCTGATTTTTCACAAATAGGTTCTAGAGAAACATTAGTAAAGAATTATAATATTGCTTATTATAAAGCTAATGAAAATGGAGACGCTGAGTGTTATTATAAATATTGGATTAAGCATGAACCAAATACAGGAAATGATCCAGGTGTGATGGAATTTAGTGTTGTTCGTAACAATGTTTATCAGTTGGATGTAACCGCAGTTAAGGATTTAGGAGATCCGTTACCTTTTACGCCAGGTAAGGATGATCCAGAGGATCCTGTCAAGGAAAAAGATGTTTATATTGTGGTCAACCTCTATGTCAAGAACTGGGTAATCCGTAATAACGGCGGTATCATCCTATAATCTCTCATTCCAAGGATGTCGCAAAACCAATTATAATACAGAGCCATGGAGAATACAGAGATTTTAATTCTGTTTATACTCAATATATTACCTCTGCGTCTTTGTGTCTCCCGTTCCCATCGGATTTGCAATCCTATGGTTCAACCCTCGGGATTTGTAATCCCGATTTAATATGTGGATTTCAAATCCACTCAAACTACCCAACGGATTGCAAATCCGTTGAGACGGTTTCAGACAATAACCTAAAAGTAGAATGCTTTCGATTATATCAGGGATACATAAATCCCTACCCTTGTCTCCTTGGCCGGAGGCAAGGGAACACGTGCCGGACTGCCGGCGAAAAGATCTTTGAAGTATTGGAAGAGAAAGGAAAAAACGAGGTGACATGGAAACAAACGAAATTCTAACAGTTACCAAGGCTGAATATGTAAAGGATTACATACTTCATATCTGGTTCAGCAACGGAAAGGAAAGATTGTATGATTTTTCAAAAGAATTTTCTTTTGGTATTTGCAGGAAATTAAAAGATTTGGAATATTTCAGACGTTTCACTCTTGACCCGTTTACCATTGATTGGAACAATGAAATAGGTTTTGCACCTGAATATTTGCTGGAGAACGGTATTCCTGCATAAACTTTTTGGAGGCTATGTCAAAAATAAGTTTAAATACAGAGTCACAGAGATGCAGAGTTTATATTTTATTTATACTCAATATATTTCCTCTGTGACTTTGTGCCTCTGTGCTTCATCCTTTTCGTTTTGACACACCTTCACTTATCCCTCCCTTTGTATCTGAAACCTTGTCAACTTGTTTTCTCCTTTCAATTTTTCCTTCCAATACAACAACAGGATGAAAACAAATAAAACAAAACGATATGACAAGGAATTGGTTAAGTTATTTTTCTATGTCGGCTCTTGCCCTGGGATTGTGGGCTTGCGACTATATTCACGACGACTCGTTGAAACCTTGTGAATACCGCCTGCATTTCGTGTACGACTATAACATGAAATTTGCGGACGCTTTTCAGAAAGAGGTCTCACAAGTCTCTTTGTTCCTATGCGATGACAAAGGAAATTTCATTACGAAGAGACAAATCGAAGGCGACGAACTGAAGGCTAACAATGTGGTTCTGGATGTTGAGCCGGGCACCTATTATGCGGTTACTTGGGCCGGACTGAGCGACGCATCGTATGAATTGCCTCAACTTACTCCCGGTGAATCAACCATCGGGGATATCAAAGTAAGAACTTTGAGAAACAGTGACTCTACACAGCCAAACGAACTTACACCGCTGTGGCACAGCCTGGACACTCTGGTTGTTACCGGAAAATCGCAGGAAGAAAAAGAAATTTCATTGGCGAAGAACACCAACCGTCTCCGCTTTATCCTTCAGGACACAGAAGGTTATAGCATGAACGTGAAGGACTTCACTTTTGAGATTACTGCGGACAACGGTTATATGGATTATGACAATTCATTGATTGATGATCCGGTAATAACTTATAAACCTTACTTCATTGACAATGTAAATATAGCATCCGAAGACCCTGACGTTGCAATCGGCGACACGCTGAAACAGTATGTTGCCGTTGCCGAAATGAACACAATGCGACTGATGAATGGCGAGAATTATCGCCTTATCGTACGGCACAAAGATTGGAAGGAGGATGTCCTCAATATTAATCTTCCTTCATATCTTTTGCTTACCAAGATGGAAGGCCATAATATCAGCGCGCAGGAATATCTGGACCGTCAGGACGAGTATTCCATCATTTTCTTCCTGACTCCTATTCTGTGTCCGGACTGCCCGGACCCTGATCCAGACCCAGACCCCGATCCCGACCCTGATCCTGATCCCGACCCTGATCCTCCTTATCCTATTGTGGGCTATGCCTGCTATAAGATTCAGGTTAAGGATTGGGTGATTCGTATTAATAATGGGGAACTTTAATAACTATGTAAACTGATATGAGACAGATTTATTATTTATACAAACATATTGCGGCAGTGGCAACCTTGCTACTGCTCGTATTAACTTTACTCCCTTCTTGTTCTGATGATGAAGGAGGAGGTCCGGACATACCTGAGGTGGAGTACGCCAAGCTAGTTATTTCCCTTGGTAGCTTGGATAATGCTAGACCGGTTGCCACCAAGGCTGAATCTATAAATGATAAAGATGATAATGAGTATGAACGATATATTGAACATTGGTGGTTAGTGGTACTACATAATAATGTGGTGGATCAGGTTTTGTCTGATACGAAAAATAATACCGCTAATTCTGTCAATGATGAGAATAATACTCACAATGTTGAAGTGGAATTACAAGTGGATGAAACATATGATTTCTATGCGTTTGCAAATCTTCCAGATGATAATCAATCTTATTTAAATGGATTAGAAAAAGGAGATAAGTTTGAAATTGCAAAGAGTATAAGTTCTATTGATGCTTCAAAATATTATTACAATGAAGATAATAAACAACATGGTAGTTATTTCCCAATGAGTAGTTACAAATACTCTGTAAAGGTTAATGAAGGAGCTTCTGTAGAAATTCCATTAATTAGGTTGTTAGGTAAAATTTCATTAAGTATACAAAACAGTTCGAATGAAACAATTATATTGAAACAAGTTTCTTTAGAAAAATTCCGTACTGATGGTGAAATCTATCTATTGCCTTATGATGCGGCTAAAGGGGAAGATACTAAATTGTTGGAAGTTACAGGCACCATGCAAGAGACGTATGGCCCAAGTTTCCCTGGAGAAAACGAAACTACTATTACTGGCTCATTTACTGTAAAAGAAATGTTAAATGATAGTGAAACTAAAGAAATTAGTGCAGGAAAAAAACTTGAGTTTCCGAATTTTTACGTAAATGAAACACGTTTTACATCAGCAAATAGTAGTAAGCCATTATTGATATCCACAGATATAGAAGGACGTGATGATCAACCAAAAGAAACATCTTTTAATTTTATCCGTCGTAATGATTGGTTGATTATTCCTTTATTAATATCAGATGCAAAAACAACAATCACAATTCAACAACAACATATGCCTATAGGTGGAATCCCATCGTATGTGTTCAATAAAGGTTTAACGCTATCAAATATTAATGTAACGCTTGATCATGCGGGAGATATTGATATTAGTTATTCAGTATCTGCTACTGGAGCTACAGGGTTGAAATATTACCCTGGAGGAGAAGTTGTAATTACGGAAAAATATTGCAGTGCAGTATTAGAAGAGCAAACAAATAATTTACTTATTGATTTGCCAGGCGCAAATAATGATGGTGGTTGGCAGCCTGATAAGATAGAGTTTGAATTGAATCATGATGATTCAAAACCATTAGAAGGTTCATTTAAAATAACTGCTCAAGAATTAGCGTATTTGGGAACAGCTTCTATTAATCTTACATTGATAGTCATAATAAATGGTTCTGAAGTGACTCTACCTTATACAATAACATTAACAAACGGTAAACCATCAAATCAAGGAGGAAACTAATCATGAAACAAAAATATAATAATATATTAAAAACCATCCGTTTATTGGTGCTGGTGGTGCTGATGGCGATTGGTGCTGGTTTGAAGGGGTGGGGGCAGACGATTTATAAACATGGAACTACTAATAATGAGCCATTTGTTCCACAAATGGATATCCCGACAAGGGTCGATACGTTATATATTGAAAATGAGGAAACTCGAACATTGACTATACCGGATTTTAAAGGGATAACAGGAGATGAATATGTATCGGGTTATAGATGGTATATGCATTGGTATCGAGCGAAAAAAACAGAAAATGGATATGAATTGCTGGACGCTGGTGATATATTGACTATAAAAGCTGATTCTCCATATAATACTGGAAGAAGTTGTGTTTTGGTTGAGACAGAAAATAATTCTTTAAAGTCTTACTTTTGGCATACGGGAATTTTGGGAAATCCGCAGGATGCCTCTTATATAAATTTCAAAGCGAAAGGAAATGAGGAGGATATCGTTATTTGTGATATCAGCCATAATTTGGATGTTGACGGAACTTCAACCCCCGGTGAGAATGGAATATTGAGGATTAAAAATGGTATTTTGTCTTTTGCTGGTTCTAAAGGTGATTTTGTTGAACCAACAATAGCCAGACGATTTATGTTTATTATAAAGAACCCCGATAATGCAATAGATGGTATTCGTACTCGTTTGAATGCTATTGTTGGATCTGATACTCCTTTGGAAACGTTCAATATTACTGTTCCGGAAGGTGCTTCTGGTGTGAATTTGCAAATGAATATGACACCAGAAAATTATTATGGGGATAATTTTCAAGGAAATAGTTTTCAATATTATATTAATCGTAACTATGAAGGAAGTAGTTCTTCCCGTATTATATCATTGGCAAATCATAAATTTTCAGATGGTGATATTGTGGATGTTTATGTTAATAATATAAAATCCATTATCGCTCGTTTTAAAATTGAAGTACAGGAAAAGGCTGGGTTCATGAAGGACGGTGACGACTTAAAACAAAACGAGCAGCGAAATCCATCGAAAAATCAGGATAAGTATGAGGAAATAGCTAGTTATGATTTTGATTTTGATGAGGTCCAGCAAGACTTATCGGTGGTGAACAATGTTCGTTTAGAGCCAATGCCAAGTGATGAGTGTTCATATGCTTTTATTAATCCCCGATTACCTTCTGTTATGGCACGACTTAATCCTAGACAGAATATTTATGGATTGTATCGTTCGGCTAATGTAAATAAAATTTCCAATAATAATGAACTAAGCGTTTCGGATGAATGGGGAAAGGGATATAGTCAACCTAATCCGAAAGCTTTCGATAAAAATTATGATTGGTATTTTTCTCAGAATAATAATGTGTCAATATATGACCGTACACATGTGAATGATAATACAAAATATGGTTATTTTCTATATTTGGATGCGACAGAAGACGCGGATCGTGTCGCAAATGTGAAGTTGAATGGTTCTCTTTGTGACGGTACAGAACTGATTGTAATTACCTGGGTGGCGAATCTGTCTAATTCCGGTAAGACCTTGCCTAACCTGAATTTGATATTCCGGGGATATAAAAAGGATGATAATGAAGGAGAGGTTATTCATCGTTTTACGACAGGGGATTTATCTTCTAAAGCCGCTGCGGATATAGGCGTTTGGTACCAATTGTATTATAAGATTCGTCTTCCAAGAGGAGCGAATTCCAGTTATGTTCGATATGCATTAGAGGTACAGAATAATACAAAAGACTCTAATGGCGCGGATTATGCGATAGATGATATACGTATTTATAAGAGCTTACCGAATATTGAGGTTCAGCGCGAAAATACTTGTGATGCTTCTACATTGATTGTTAGCACTGACTATGAGACCATCTTGCGGAATATGGGATGGGAAGAAGGGCAAGATGTTGCTTCAGAAGAACAGTTTGATTATAATAATTTGCAATTACGGAAATATCGTTATGGTTTGATGGGGAAGAATCATGAGTATCTGAATTCTGTGGTTGGTAATGTTTATTTTGCGTTTTTGACAGAAGACAAATCTGGTTGGGTAATTGTGAATAAAAACGCTGTAGATGTTTCGGATGTTGCTGCTCGGGCAATACGTATTCCTGTTTCTACCGTTCAAAAAACAGATGGTGGTTACGAATTTTATACTAATGACCGTGAACAAGCTATGTTGAATGAGAAATTGATGAATCTTCGTGCAGTAGAAGACTATAATAAAGATATAAATAAATGGCAAAAGGATGAAGGACAAACTCATGTTGAAATTTCTATAAAAGATATCGGTACGCCAGGTGAACCGGATTTTAATGAGGATAAATACCAGGAAGCTATCAAAACTTTATATAATCGTTTGAATATTCCCAGATTGCGGTGCCCTTGGTATAATGAGGCTGAAGGGAATAAAGGACGACTTTATTTGGCGGTTGTTGATGTGAATGATACGGATCTAAAGTATCAAGGGGAGCAGTATAAAAAAGAAGATGGTACTTATGCTACTGCAAATGGAAATTATCATGTTCTTTCGTTTAGTGCGGCAGATGTGGCTGGTTTTGGTGGGGCAACAGGAGTCACTCCTCCAGGTGGTGTAGATCCTGATAGTGAATGTGCGTTGATTTCACCATTTACGGTGTATCCGGCTACAACTATTACGGTGACCACAGAGGCTGATGCCTCGACCGCCTTATGTCTTGGTGCGTTACGTAAAATCAAACCGATATTGAACGCTTATGACAAGGAAACGATGGAGCCAATAGAGAATTTTGGTAATTATGTATTTGATTGGTATTTAGGAACTCTTGATGAATATAATGACCAATTAATAGGGGGTAAATCAATTAAATATGTGCTGAATGTGTATAGATTGGCGACAGGAGATCATAATGAGATTACGTTTGAGGATATAGAAAAATGGGGAACTGGTACTGTTGATCAAAAAAATAGACTTAAAGAATTAATTGAGTCAGGTATACTCCGAACTGGAATTTCAGGAGGTGAGACGTTCAGTACAATTATTAATAGCAAGGAAATTGTCGCGATTCCTTATGTTTGGAACGAGAATAAAGATTATGACTATTGTAATGATGTTACGAAGGTTACTTTTGACGTATCGGATAGCGAGATTCCTGATTTTATTGTAGGAATTCCCGGTGTTGCATATTTGACGGATAAACCTGTCCCTTTACGTTTGGGCAGAAGACATTTAAATAAACAAAGTCTTACTATTCCTATTCGGAAAACTTTTAGGATGGCTGAAGGGGTTGATCATTTTGCATCGGATGCAAAAAATAAGAATGTGTATTTAAAATTAAATGATGCGGATCCTATACCTGTTGGAATTATTGCGAATGGTTTTACGATCCAACGTCCTACCAGTGGCTCTGATGTAGATGCTGTTATGACGATCTCTTGGAACAACCAGGCATTGGAAAACATGAAAGAAGGGCAATCATATGATATCTTAGTTCCATTTGTTCAGGTAGATCAGAATGATGTGGTTTTAGAAAGCGAATGTGATGGTTTAGCTTCTTTCCCTGTTAAAGTTGTTCCGGAATACTTGACATGGAAAGGCACTCAGGGTACGAAGGTTTGGTATGATGATGACAATTGGTGTCAATCCACAGAAGATGAGTTGTACATGGGGAATAAAACTCCAAGTCAAGACGTGAATGGAGATGATGTGGTTACGAACGCTTTCGCTCCTCTTTACTTCACGAATATTACTATTCCAGATAATACGGAATTAAAATTAACAAGTGAGGATAAGGCTTTATGGGGCGATATCCAATACGATATGGCAGTAGATAAAGGAGCTGATGGAAGCATCAAAGTTGTTCCTTACTACATCAACAAAGTAGAGCAAATCTACTTCAAGCCAGGAGCCACCCTATTGAACCAGCATTTGCTTACCTATGACAAAGCACGTGTTGATTTTGAGATGACCAAAGGAGACCCTTATTGGATGTCTTCTCCGTTGAAGGATGTTTATGCAGGGGATATGTATGCGCCTGTAGGAACTGGAAGACAGGAAACTCCGGCGTTTGATGATATATATTATAATCATAAAACAGACGGTGGTAATTATGATCGATGGGATCCTGCATTTTATCAGAAGGCTTGGGATAAAGGTGTCACTTACTATACAAATCAAGAAGGAGGAATTTCAAAGACAGTTTCAGCCGTACAATCTAATTGGAGTATCGAGTATAATGATGTGAATGTCCCTTATACATTGGGCAAGGGATTCTATGCAAGAGTTGAAGGTAGCTTTACTGGAGATGAGAATAATAAAGATGCATTAGTTCGATTGCCAAAAGCTGATGACTCCTATTCATATTATACAAAGGCTGCAGAATTTTCTTCAATTAAAAATCGAATTTATGCGGGAAAAATGGCTGACGACGAAGTAACTATTACGCTTTCTGATTACGATGATGCAGATGTAAATCCTAATCCTGATGGTGACGGAAACCATTTCCTAATCGGTAATCCTTATATGGCTTATTTGAATATGTTTGGAAGTGGTGATAAAAAAGGTTTCTTGACAGAAAATAGTACTTCCTTAGCTCCAAAATACTGGGTATTGAATGATGGAACTGTAAGTGTAGGAACGCCTGATGTTGAGTGGAATGGAGAACAAACTAGTGGTTGTATCGCCCCAATGCAAGCTTTCTTTGTTGAAAGAGCTGAAAATGCAGCTAATACAGATTTGACAGTTACATTTAGTATTGATATGACTGTATCAAAACCGACATCAACAGAAGGAGGAGCAACGACTCGTTCATTCAAAGCAACCAACCCACAGCTAACCATATTGGCAAAAGGAGCTGAGGGAAAGAGCGTATCATTTGTAGTACAGAGTGATTTTGCCGAAAATGTATATAAGTCTGACGAAGATGCCGTAGCCCTTCTGGATTCTGAATTGAAAATACCGATGGTGTATACTGTGGCAGGCAATTGCGCAGCAGCTGTAAATAAGGTAAAGGATATGCAGAACATACCGTTGGGAGTATATGCAGAAGAAGATGAAGAAGTGGAAGTGACAATAGAAGGAATGTCGCAATTCGTGGATTCGTTGTATTTGCATGATGCGCTAACAGGAAAGAGCGTGTTGCTTGACGGTGATACATATACACTACGGGTAAACGGAGAAAACCATGGACGTTACACGATAACTACCAAGGGAGGAATAACCGTTGAAAGTAATATTTGCGTGTATTCACCAAGCAGCAACAACCTGATGATTGCGGCTTCGCCGTCCGAAACTTTGGAACAAGTCAGAGTTTTTGATATGTCCGGAAGAATGGTGGAAAACAGAGTTGATTTGGGAAGCTCAAATTGCAGGTTGAGAGTCGCTTCTGGTATTTATATTGTATATGCGAAGACGGAAGCCGGTGAAACGAAAGTTAAGGTAAGAGTTAAGTAAGGCTTCAGTCTTTAAACACAGAGGCATTGAGGCACAGAGTAAATTTATCCGGTATAAATTAAAATCTCTGTGTCTTAGTGCCTCTGTGTTTTTGATGCACCTTCGCTCTTTTTTCTTACTTTTGCCCTCAAAACAAATAGAAAGATGAATATTGAAGAAAAATATATGCGCCGCTGCCTTGAGCTTGCAACTTCCGGAGCAGGACATACGGAACCGAATCCGATGGTTGGCGCCGTTGTGGTATGCGATGGAAAGATAATAGGCGAAGGATACCATCGCCATTGCGGCGAGGCACATGCTGAGGTGAACGCCATAGCTTCGGTTAAAAATGAAGAATTGTTGAGTAAATCCACTATATATGTCAGCCTTGAACCATGTTCACATTATGGAAAGACTCCGCCTTGCTCTGAACTTATTATCCGAAAAGGAATACCGCGTGTTGTGGTGGCTTGTCTTGATCCTTTTCCTGCTGTTTCCGGCAGAGGTGTACGAATGCTTCGTGAGGCAGGAATAGAGGTGGTGACAGGTGTGTTGGAGAAAGAAGCACGGGAATTGAACAAAGTGTTCATGACAGTGCAGGAAAAACATCGTCCATATATTCGTTTGAAATGGGCGCAGAGCAAAGACGGGTTTATAGACAAGATAAGAGAATCAGAAGAGGAAAAACCTGTTGTTTTCTCAACTCCGGAGTCGCAGGTGAGAGTTCATAAAATGAGGGCTGAATCGGCAGCAATACTTGTCGGGACCAATACGGCGTTGCTTGATAATCCCTCTCTGAATGTAAGGAAATGGAGTGGGAAAAATCCTGTCCGGATGGTGCTGGACCGCAACTTAAGAATACCTCAGGATTTCAATCTTATTGACGGAAGCGTAGAAACTCTTGTTTTTACGGAAAAGAAGGCTGATAACAGAGAAAACCTTACATATATTAATATTGATTTCTCGGGAAATGTGATTCGGCAGATATTGGATGAAATGATGAGGCGCAAGCTTCATTCTTTGCTTGTTGAGGGCGGTTCGAATTTGCTTTCGCAGTTTATTGACTTATCAATGTGGGACGAAGCATGGATTGAGACTGCAAATGTTGAACTTGGCGAAGGGGTTTCTGCTCCACGGATTTCTCACTTAATTGTCTGAAAATTCTTGTCAACCTGTTTCCTTGTTAACTCGTTAACTGAAAGTTGAGCTTGGTAAACTTAATGTCCAATATTTCTGCCTCGTATGAAAAATCTATAAATATTCTTCATTTTAGGCATTAAAGGAAAAAAAGTTATACTTTTGTAGCTTGAAGATAAATAATTTAAGTTTCGCAATTTGCTCAACTTAAAAGTTAACAAGGCTTCAGATGCAAGTTGACAAGGTCAGAATACCTGTAATTTTACTAATTATTATCCAACAATCTTGTCAACTTGTCTTCTTGTCAACTTGTTATCTGTAAGTTTCGCAAGATGCTTAACTTAAAAGTTGACAAGGCTTCAAGGACAAGTTGACAAGATTAAATAATCGAAGCATACAACATTTTATGTATTTCAAGGAGTAAAAGTTGTTAGGCTAAAAAACAATAACAAAGATACTGATGAAACAAAAATTTATCCTGTTGATAAGCGGCTGCTTTATGGCGGTGATGACTTCTTGCCTCGGTTCGTCGAACGAGTTTCATTATGAGGGGACAAAGAATGCGCAGTTGTTGACTTTTTCATTGACAAATGATTCAATAGAAGGACTTAATGAACTTAAGTTTACTATTGACCAGCTTGCGAATGAGGTTCATAACCTGGATTCCATGCCTGTGGGAACAGTTATGGAAAAGGCTTTGTGTAAGTTGACTTACGGTCCTGCCGTGACAGGTGTAAGAGTTTATCAGGAAGCTTCTGGTGATACTATTGATTATTCAGAGAGTGATTCAATAGATTTTTCAAAACCGGTAAAGATTCTTCTTACAGACTATTCCGGTTCTGTCCGCAAATATGATGCGTGGGTGAATATTCATACCCAGGTTCCGGATTCTATGCCTTGGAATCTTTATTCGTCAAATATCTTGCCTTATACAATGACGGAAGTGAATGTAATTACAAATGAATTTAGCGGAAATACAGATAAGTATATTATGTATGCTTTGCCACAGGGAAAACAGGCATATGAGATGTACACGGCTGAGATGTCTGCTCCTAAGTCATGGAGCCGGCAATCTCTTAGCGGTTTGCCTGCTAGTGGACTTAAGTTGGATCAGATGACTTCATTCAACGGTTCGCTGTATGTCCCTGCAAATGATGGTTCATTGTATGTATCTGCTGATGCGGCAAATTGGACATTGATGGCAGGTGCTCCTAAAATCAAGGCGATTATGGGCGCATTGAATGAAAACGTAAACCAGCCGACAGCTCTTTCCGCAGTTGTTGACGATAATGGTGTCAACAAATTTGGAAGAATGGATAAGGATGGAGTTTGGATCTATGGCGCAGAAATGCCGGATGATTTCCCTATGAGTGGTTTTGCTAAGGATTCGCACGAAGTGATGTTCCGCGACCGTTTGCTTATTGCCGGAGGACGCACAGTGAGAAATGCTTTGGTAAATTCTGCATGGTCAACTACCGATGCTTTGACTTGGGCAATGCTTACAGATATAAAATCTTCTTATTTCTCAAAACGCGAAGGAGCTTCTTTGGCGTATTATGATGACAAGTATTATCTTGTGGGCGGAATTGACGAGTCTGGTAAGGCATTGAAAGATATTCACCAGTCTATAGATAATGGTGTTACATGGGCTTATGTTGATACTCTGGTCATATTGCCTAAGAATTATACAGCTCGAGGATTCGCGTCAATGATTGTTGACAATGACAATGCTCTTAATATAATAGCTGGAAAGCAGTCTGCTACAGGCTCTGAAATCAATGAGCATTGGCGTGGACGAGTGAATCGTTTGGGATTCTTAAGAAAATAAGAAATAAAAAACAATAGCACTTGAGAAGATTGAATACATATTGCCGTCTGACAATTTTTCTGTTGCTGTTTGCTTTTGTCTCGCTTCCATCGTATTCACAGAACGACAAGGAAGAAGATTATTTGTTTGAGATAGGAGGAATGGCAGGAGGGGCATATTATATGGGTGATATGAATAAGAATTCATTCTTCAAAGGGTTGAATCCGGCATTGGGAGCAGTGTTCCGTTACACTCCTAATCTGCGTTGGGCGGTAAAGGCAAATCTTACATGGGCGCAAGTTTCCGGTTCAACTGAAGGGTTGGATAATGTTTTCCCAGGAAATGCCCAGGCTTCGTTCAAACGCAGTCTGGTGGATTTTGGAGGACAGATGGAATTCAACTTTATGCCATACAGTGACCGTTATGCTTATATGAATGCGCAGAGATTCTCGCCGTATATATTTGCGGGAATGGGACTAACACTTGGTTTGGGTGGTGAAACTATGGCTGCGTTTAATATACCATTAGGTGTAGGTGTAAAATATAAGTTGGCAAGCCGCCTTAATTTGGGCTGCGAGCTATCGTTCAGAAAAGTATTCAGTGACCGTGTTGATGTTACAGGAGCGGATAATTCTATAATGGACGATCCGTATGAAATATCAGGTAGTCTGTTGAAAAATAAAGATTGGTATTCGTTGTTTGTCGTTACGCTTACGTGGAGTTTCGGCCCGAAGTGTAAGACTTGTAATAATATAAAGTATATGTAAGGGAGGGGTCAAGGAGTTAAGTAGTTAAGAAGTCAAGTAGTCAAGTAGTTAAGAAGTCAAGTAGTTAAGTAGTTAAGTAGTCAAGAAGATTATATACTAATAACCTTGTCAACTCGTCAACTTGTCAACTTGTCAACTCGTTAACTCAAAAACTCAAAAACTTACAAACTCAAAAACTAAAAAATATGCATTCTGTTAAAGACCAAATAAATAAATCTCTTATCCCACAGCATGTGGCGATAATAATGGATGGCAACGGACGTTGGGCAAAGTCGAAAGGCATGGAACGTTATATGGGACATCAGGAGGGAGTTGTTTCTGTTCGCCGTGTTGTTGAGGCTGCAAATTCTCTTGGTGTGAAGTATCTCACCATGTACACATTCTCTACGGAAAACTGGAACCGTCCGGAAGAGGAAGTTGTAGCTTTGATGAGCCTGATGGTTACTGCGATAAAGCATGAAACACCGGATTTGATGAAGAACAATGTACGTCTGTCGGCAATAGGTGATTTGACCAGATTGCCGGAAGATGCTTACAGGACTTTGATGGAATGTATTGAGGAAACTTCTGTGAACACAGGAACTACTGTTATACTTGCCTTGAGTTATTCTTCACGTTGGGAGATAATATCAGCAATGAGACAAGCTGTGGCAGAAGCAGCTGAAGGTAAGATTAAACCTGAAGATATAAACGAGGAATGGATAGGAAATCATTTGACAACAAAAGATTTTCCGGATCCGGACTTGCTGATTCGTACGGGAGGTGAGCAAAGACTTAGTAATTTCCTTCTTTGGCAACTTTCGTATACTGAATTTTATTTTACACCTGTTTACTGGCCTGATTTCAGGGATGAGGAATTCTATAAGGCAATTCTCTATTATCAACAGAGAGAAAGACGTTTTGGTAAAACCAGCGAACAGGTTTGCGACTGTAATAAATAGTCCGATGTTTGAGCAAGCAAGAGAATAAGAATAAAAAAATAATAGCTGTTATTAATTATGTACAAAAAACTAGTGATGATGTTTTTCTTTTTGGGGATGACTCTCGGAGTGTTTTCTCAGGAGAATGACACAACCAAGGTTGAGCAGCCGGCAGAATTGCCGGTGATTTCATACTCGCTCACGCCGCAAAAATATAAGATTGCGGATATAAAAGTGTCGGGTATAAAGAATTATGATGATTTTGTATTAATTGGTTTTTCCGGTTTGTCAGTTGGTGATGAGATAACTGTGCCGGGTGATGAAATCACAACGGCAGTAAAACGCTTTTGGAAACACGGACTGTTCTCTGATGTTAAGATTCTGGCAACAAAAATTGAGAATGATTCTATATGGATACAGATCGATTTGAAGCAGCGTCCGCGTATTTCACAAGTGAACTATTACGGAATCAAAAAGGGAGAACGAGAGGATTTGGAGCTTAAGCTTGGCTTGAAAAAGGGATTCCAGATTACTCCGAACCTTGTGGACCGTGCAAAAACTGTTATCCAGAAGTTTTTTGATGGCAAAGGATTCAAGAATGTTGATGTAAACATAGTTCAGAAAGACGACCTTTCAAATGAGGATGAAGTGATTCTGGATATTCATATCGACAAAAATGAGAAAACCAAGATTCATCGTATTTACTTTGAAGGAAACAACGCGCTGACAGCTCGCGATTTGAAAAAGGCGATGAAGAAAACCAACGAAAAGTTCAGTTTCTTCAATGACTGGAAGTCAAGTATTCTTGAAATGTTCAGTACGAAGAAGTTTACTACTGAGGAATATGAAAACGATAAGAAGAACCTTATCTCAAAATACAACGAGCATGGTTATCGTGATGCAGTTCTTTTGGCTGACAGTGTTGTCAACTATGACGAGAAGAAGGTCGATATTTATTTGAAGGTTGACGAAGGCCAGCAGTATTTCTTGAAAGATATACGATTTGTAGGTAACACTAAATATTCTACAGATTATCTGGCTGCTGTTCTTGGTATGAAAGCCGGTGACGTTTACAACCAGAAGAAACTTGAGGAACGTTTGACTACTGATGAGGATGCGATGTCGAATGTTTATCTTAACGACGGTTATTTGTTCTTTACAGCAGACCCGGTTGAAGTTGAGGTTGAGAATGACTCCATCGCTTTGGAAATCCGTATGACTGAAGGACCGCAGGCGACAATCAACCGAATTATCATCAACGGTAACGACCGTTTGTATGAAGATATTGTTCGCCGTGAGTTGCGTACTAAGCCGGGTATGTTGTTCAGCCGTGAAGATTTGGTCCGTTCAATCCGTGAGTTGGCGCAGATGGGACACTTCGACCCTGAAAATATGAATCCTCGACCAATTCCTGACCCTGAAAACGGAACAGTGGATATTGAATATAACCTCGTTTCAAAGGCTAACGACCAGATTGAATTCTCTGCCGGTTGGGGACAGACTGGTGTTATCGGTAAGTTGAGTTTGAAGTTTACAAACTTCTCAATGAAAAACTTCCTGAATCCGAAGTCTTACAAGGGTATTATTCCTCAGGGTGAAGGTCAGACACTGACTTTGTCCGGTCAGACTAACGGTAGATATTACCAGGCTTACAGTATTTCGTTCCTTGATCCATGGTTCGGAGGAAAACGTCCGAATACATTGTCTGTAAGTGCTTATTTCTCAAAGCAGACAGATATCAGTACGAATTACCTGAGTAATTATAATAACAGCTATTATGGAGGAGGTTATTATCCTTATTATGGCTATGGAGGAGGTTATCCAGGTTATGGATATGGATACGGAAGTTATTATCCAGGTTATGGCTACGGTTACGGATATAATAACGGAAGTTATGAATTGGCGCTTGACCCGGATAAATCAATTATGATGTTTGGTCTGGCTGCCGGTTATGGTAAGCGTCTGAACTGGCCTGATGACTATTTCCAGTTTATGGCAACATTGAATTATCAGGTTTATATGATGAAGGATTGGGCTTACTTCCTTGTAAATAACGGTACTTGCCATAATGTGAACCTTGAGTTGTTGTTCCAACGTAACTCTATTGATAACCCGTTATACACTCGTCGTGGTTCCCAGTTCTCATTGTCTGTAGCAGCAACACCTCCTTATTCATTGTTTGATGGAAAGGATTACGGAGCAATGGACGATCAGGATCCTGACAAGTTCAAATTGATTGAATATTACAAGTGGAAGTTCAAGGCTAAGATATTCTCACCTCTTGCCCCGATGACAGTTAAGAGAACTCCGGTGTTGATGACTCGTGTTGAATATGGTTTCCTTGGTTCGTATGACAATAACAAGCGCTCACCGTTCGAAACCTTCTATATGGGTGGTGACGGTATGACAGGTTATTCAACAACATATGCAACTGAAACAATCGGTTTGCGTGGTTATGAAAACGGTAGTATTGCCGGTAATGGTGGTTACAACTCTTACGGTTATGCTTACTCTCGTTTGTCAATGGAACTTCGTTATCCGTTCATTCTTGAACCTTCTTCAACAATCTACGGACTTGTATTTGTTGAAGCTGGTAATGCATGGAAATCAATTAAGGAATTCAATCCATTTAACTTGAAACGTTCAGCAGGAGTTGGTGTGCGTATCTTCCTTCCGATGATTGGTTTGATGGGTATCGACTGGGCTTATGGTTTCGATCCTGCTAATTATCCGATGGGTACTACTGAACGAAGCGGAAGTAATTTCCACTTCATTATTGGTCAGGAATTCTAATATTAAGAATATTTCAATCATAAAAAACACCGGTATTTGGAGATCAAGTACCGGTGTTTTTTATTAATATGAGTTGAAGAATTTCAACTCTTGTCAGCTCGTTTCTGAAACCTTGTCAACTGTATTATTATCTTGAAAGTTTGTTCAAAACTTCTTTAGCCTTATTCACCATCTCTGTCATTGAATCTTGAGTTTTTGCCAGACCTTCGGGGGTGAAGTTATCAACAGTGCTGTTCAAAAGCTGAAGTTTTTTATCCTGTTTCTTGTTTGAGAATTCATCCTTTAGAATTCTGATTTTCTCGAAATCCTGGATACCTTCAATAAGCCTTTCCATTCTGATACTGCTTCTTCCGTCCGGATAAACAAGATAGCAATCACCTGCAGCCCAAGTCCTGAATCTGGAGTCGAGAAGAGGATTTTTTGTCCAGCTGTTGTAAGCCCATCTGAGGTATCCGTCGTAATTGCCGGCAATAGCATGCCAGCCAATCCATACTGCTTCGGCTGTTGGTGAGAATGTGTAAGTGTTTGGCCGGGCTTCTGCACAGCAAGTGTAAACAGTGCTGACTTTACCCTTTTCTTCTCTCTCTGCCTTTATTCCTTCAGGGAAGTTATGGCTGTAGGCAAGGCATAAATCATATAAGTCTGCCTGAATCTCTTCATGATAATTACCGGCGAGGGAAATCTTGAAATCCGGGTCTGCTCCTTTTATAACTTTTATAGCTTCTTTCATTGCTTCCAAACCACGTTCGTCCATAGCAATAGTAGTCTTTTCAAACCATCCTTTTTCTTTCAGATGTTTTGCGAAGTCTTTAAGGAAACTTCCCCAATATTCATTATAAGCTTTGTCTCCAGGTTTGGCGTTTACAAATTGGACTCTGTTTGTCGCTTCATCATAATAGTCGAAAGTCAAAGCCCAAGGAATAAGGGTATAGCAGTTGATTTGTTTATCTATTCCCACTTCGTTCATCATAAAATCCACCCATTTGTCGAATACAGCATAGTTATATTCCCATTTTCCGTCAATCCTTTTTATTCGGGTAATCATACTGTCGAAATGGTCTTCGGTTTGTCCGGCCCAAGGTTTGTGCATTATACTTGTTGTTATGACCTTTTGTCCGGCATCGGCAAGTATTTTCATTACAGGCTTCATTTTCTCGAAATGTTCTTTACTCCATAATGGAACATTATGGAATCTTGCTACAGAATATGGATTCTGCCATAAATCGAGATGGAATTTCCAGTTTTCGGGGTTAGGAAGTACCCGGTTCAGAACTTCTATCTGGATATCTAATGTCTGTTTGCTGAAATTCTCTCCTTTTATTGAAATAGTTCCTTTATATTTTCCTGCCGCTATATTTTCAGGAACATGAACGTTTATCCATACAGGTTGGGTAGTTTTGGCTGTTATATCTTTAACCTTTATTACATCTAAAACATCGGCTACCAAAGACGAATCCCATTGTGATTTGTCGAAACGGTCGCCGCAACCTCCTTTGCCATCCTTGTTAAGTTCGTCTGTCATTACGTATCTCACGAAGCTGGCTTTGATTGCTGAGGCTGGGATTTTGTTTTTGCCGTTACTTAAATCGGAAACTTCAATTATAGCTTTGTCTATATTTGTATTGGTAAACAAAATGGCTTGAGCATTTATCCTTTCATTTTTCCAAGCAGTAGCTTTGTGTACTTTGGATGTTGAATATTGTGGAATGCTGTGTTTGCCATATCTTTCATCTATGGTTCCCCATGCAAAAACGGGCTTACGTACGATTTTATCCCACTCTTCCGGATTGTTCCCCGGTTTCGGATCGTTCAGTTCTGTGTAGTCTTGAATATTACATTTTGACAAGTCAGTCTGGGAATAGACCGGAATCGCATAGCACGAGGCTAATAAAGTCAATGAAATGATATGTTTCTTCATATATAATAGTTATTAGGTAAGCCTTTTAGAGGCTTACGGCGTTAGAAAAAAATTAATTCAGGTTTTACAGACTCAACTTTCAGGAGTAAAAGGAGATATAAGAAGTTATGGCTTCGCATTGCATGCCGGGAAGTTAAAAGCCGATAGATTTCAGATACAAACAGTATTGGCATTTAACTCCGATAACTCCTTTTTAATTCCTATTACAACATAAGTTATGCCACATGCGAAATTAAGTTATTTATATGTGCAATACTAACTATTATATCAGAAATAAGCAAATTCTTGAGATATATGATTAATTCTACTAATTTTACATTCAAAATATAAAACTCTTAAAACTTACTATAATGAATAGAAAAGAATTTTTGCGGACTTCAGTCTGTGCATTACCATTATCAATGATAGGCGTAAATAATTTGAATGCCGGAAACAAAACACAAACTACAGTGAATTATCTCGAAACACCTGAATATAAAAAGAATGCAGGGAAATTGAAATTTAACAGTAACGGTAAATTCAAAATAGTTCAGTTTACAGACGTGCATTGGAAACCAGGAAATGCAGCTTCTGAAGTTGCGGCAGAAAGAATGAATGAGATACTTGATGCAGAAAAACCGGATTTTGTCATTTATACAGGTGATGTGGCTTTTGACAAACCAGCATCAAAATGCTATGAAAGAGCTTTTGAACCAGTAATAAAAAGAAATATTCCATTCGCTCTGACTTTTGGCAACCATGACGATGAACAGGATATGACTAGAAGTGAGATATATGATTTCATAAAAGATATGCCTGGCAATATGACAGGAACAGTTGAAGGTTTAAGCGGTAAATCCAATTTCATAATACCTGTTTTGAGTTCAGATGGGAAGAAAGATGCATTTGTGATTTATGGTTTTGACAGCCTTTCTTATTCTCCTATAAAAGCTGCTGAAGGTTATGACTGGATAAAACAGGACCAGATAAACTGGTATCGACAGTGCAGTGCTGAGTTTACCAGGAATAATTCAGGTAAACCATTACCGGCAATGGCATTTTTCCATATCCCATTACCGGAGTTCAATCTTGCAGCTCGTGATGAGGACGCTTATCTTATAGGCATCCGTAAAGAGGAGGCTTGTGCTCCAAAAGTAAATTCGGGATTGTTTACGGCAATGCTTGAATCTGGAGATGTAATGGCAGTATTTGCAGGTCATGACCATGTGAACGATTATGTTACAGCCTGGAAGGGTATAGTTCTCGGTTATGGACGTTATACAGGAGGAAAGACTGTTTACTGTGATATTCCTTGGGGTAATGGAGGACGAGTTATAGAATTGACTGAAGGCGAAAGAAGTTTTGAGTCATGGATTGTTACAAAGAATAACCGTGTAGATTTCCGTTTCTCTTATCCAAAAGATATGTCTAAGGAAACATGGTAAGGAGAAGGTGACGAGTTGACAAGATAACAAGTTGACAAGAAATTATTAATCTCCATCTTGTTAACTTGTCATCTTGTCAACTTGTTATCTTTCTATCATTTCCATTTTTTCAGTAATCCTTGTTTTGACACTTTAATGCTGAAACCTGTAGAGCTGTTGCCGAAAACATCTCCGGTATCTGCGCCTATACTTCCTCCAAATTTCCAACCTTCTAGTTTAGGATGGGTGTAAGTAATGTCGGCAAGCAAAGAAACACCATCCTTACGTTTAAGGAAAGGCTGATAATGTGTTCCGTAAGATTGCATTATCGTGCAGAATAATCTGTATGAAACATTGTTGGAAATATCTCCGGCAAAACCAATGTGCCAGTCTTTAACTCTGCTGCTTTTGAAACCTAGCTTTCCGTCTTTGTTATATTCAGGTGCAGGTATTAGAGGAGAACCTGTTCCTCTGTTGAAATATGACATTCCGGCAACATATTCTCCATTATTATAATAGTTGTCTCCACCACCTCCACGTCCCGGATGTTTCTCGTGGTCAAATATAATGTAGTGGAACGGTCCGCTTTGGTTCATTGTCGTGAAATATTCAAATATAACTTTGTTGAGCCATTTGTTTTTATGCAGGTCTAACTGTAATCCCCACAATCCATCGAAACCATTGTAAAATTCCATCCCGGATTTGTCTTCGCACAAATGTTGGTGATAGCCTTTTAGTTTCCAGTTCTCTTTTTCATAAGCCAGAGCAAAATTATATCCGACTACATGATTTCCCAAAACGTTGATCTGGTCTGATTCGGTTGCATTTGAACCTCCTTCTGAGCCAAAGAATACTCTTACGAAATCTTTTATCGAATGGGGCTGTTCTCCTATTTTAGGATTAGTGGATGTTCCTCCCCATTGGGCAACGTGCTGCACTCCGATATATGCGGAAAGAGGAAAACCGTTTCGTGTATCTTTTAACTGAATATATAATGCTTTTTTGTGCCACAATACATTATTCACGTAAGTCTGTTTTCCTTGGGTGAATTCTGCAAGATAGCCGTCGTCAAAAGTTCTTCCCACACTGAAGTTGGCTTTGAACTGTAACCATCCTTTTGTAAGAGGAACAACAGTAAACTCAGGAACTGCCAAATGAAATTCCGGCATCGGGCGAGCATTTGCCGACTGCATAATATCTCCGCTACTCATCTGTCTGTCCAAAAGAGACTCATATTGCTCTTTACTACCCAGTGTCATTTCAAGGCATTTATATCCAAGGCTGGCATAAATTTGCTGTATATGGAAATTCTTATGGCGTGGGGCAGTAGCCAGTACGTCAAGTCCTGCGCTCCATCTGAAACCTTTACCAAACGATTGATTATGGAACACACCGACTCTACCGTATCCATTGTTGGAATTCAAAGGTACTACTCCATATTGGTTGCTGGTAATCCAAAAGGGTGTATTGTCTCCGGTTGCGGCAGAGCCGAATATTTCAGCCTTGTAATATGTTGAGTTTTCTGGAAGTTTCTCTTGCGCATAACCACTGGCAATAATACCGGTAAATATCAGAGAGACAAATTTTGTGCGAATATTATTCATGTTTTGTATTTTAGAATGTGCTGTTTATTGGAATTATAACTGTTTGAGCCACGAAAATATTGTTTTATAGGCAGAATCTCTCGAACTTTTTCCGGATAGAATAAGGTCGTGCATACCGTTTTGTATTTCAACACAAGTAACATTCTTGCCCAGTTTTACTCCATATTCCTGAATATCTTTTACATCCAGAACTATGTCTGATTTCATATATTCATCATGCCATGTATTTGATTCGGGGAAGGATTTGTCTGATGAAAGAACAAGAACAGGGCACGAAATGTCAGAATGCTTCTGTACACTTTTCTGAGCCTTGTTTATTGCTTTAATCCAACCTGCCTTTTTAGGATGTCCTTTAGGTTTTTTCCAGTCAGTATTGAACATCCATTCTCCTCTGAACACTTTCAGCAGGCTGTTGGCATATGAAGAACTGCTTTCTCCCTGGACTTTCAAATTCGGAAAGATATAACCTATGCCGGCAACAGTTGGAAGGACAATGCTTTCCATGAACCATCCGAAGTTCCAGTCAAGGAACGGGCTGTTCAGTACCAGGGCATCAACAGTGTCATCAGCTCTGTTATTCAAATAATATGATGAAATAAGTCCGCCGGTAGAGTGAGCCATCATGATTATTTTCATGTTCCCTTCGTTCTTTATAGCAGTAAGGGCAGAGTCTATATCAGCAAAATACTCCTTAATATCTTTACAGAAAAAAGCATCCTGGTGGGCAAGCAGCGAACGGCCGTATTTCCGTAAATCCAAGGCATAGAAATTATATCCGTGCGATATACAACTGTCTCCTAGCTGTGATTGAAAGAAATAATCATTATAACCATGGATATATAATATTGCTTTGTCGGACTTGTTATTATTGCATTTCTTACGGATTAAAGTACATACAACATCTCCCTCATAGTCTTTTGGCATCTGAATAGTTTTTGATTGGAATCCGTTGCCAAGTAAATCCGGAGAATATTGAGCGTTGGCATAGATACTGCATATAATGATAAAAAAAGTAAGTAAGAATTTCATAAATCTATGATTGTTTTTATTAAGACCCAACAAACACGCTGCAAACTTACTCAGAAAAAACATCAACTCCTAATATTAACTAATGTAAGTTTTGCAAGTTGTATAACGCAAGAAGTTACGGAAGCTAAAAAAGAAGTTATGGAGTTATAAGCCTGTGACTCTTTATAACCTTAATGACTTGGCAAGTTCAGAATGTTCATAGCTGTTAATCTTGTCAACTTGTATCTGAAGCCTTGTCAACCAAATTCATTTTGATTTACGGAATAAAATAAAGAATTTTGTACCCGGACTTAACAAGATAAACTTGAAATATGAGAATTCTAAATCATCTGATTTTATGTGCGGCAACTTTTTCCGCGCTCTTTGCTTCTGATATCAAAGCCCAGGATAAGGGCTTGCAGACTTATGTGATGGACTCACCTTACGATGTGAAGAAGATTGCACCTCCTTCAGGAAAGAAAGTAAAGAATGTCATTCTTATGATAGGCGACGGCATGAGTCTTGCTCATGTTTATTCAGCCTGGACAGCAAACAGAGGAAAACTTTGGCTTGACAACTGCCAATATACAGGCTTGTCAAAAACTTATTGTGTAGATAAACTGATAACAGATTCAGGAGCAGGTGGAACAGCCTTGGCTACAGGATATAAGACTAAATATCATTCTGTAGGAGTGGATTCGAAAGGTAATCCTGTTGAATCTCTTGCTGTGTTGGCAAACAGGAAAGGTCTGTCGAGCGGAATAGTTGCCACTTGCCGTTTGTGGGATGCGACTCCGGCAGATTTCTGTTGTCATAATGTCGACAGAGACAGGGAAGAGGAGATTGTAGCGGATTATGTGAACTGCGGAGTTGATTATGTTTTCGGCGGCGGTGCGAAATTGTTTGAAAACAGGAAAGACGGAAGAAATATATTCGATGAGTTAGAAAAGAAAGGTTATCAGGTCGTACGTTCGTGGAATGAACTGGTGAATATAGAAAAGGGAAAAGTATTTTGTGTTACAGACAGTGTTGATACTCCGGTTCCGGCGGTTCGCGGCGATTTGCTGGCTGATGCTTCATTGAAAGGAATTGAATTGCTGGAAAATAATCCAAACGGATTCTTTATGATGATAGAAGGTTCGCAACTTGATGATTATGGGCATTTCAACGACTTGGATATGCTTATGCAAGAAGTACATGATTTTGACAGAACAATCGGAGATATATTCAAATGGGCAGCTAAAGATGGCGAAACACTTGTGGTCGTAACTGCTGACCACGAAACCGGAGGTCTGACTCTTTTGGACGGAGATATTGCTGAAGGACGCATTGTATGTAACTTCTCGACAGGAGGACATAGCGGCGCGATGGTTCCGGTGTATGCTTTCGGTCCGGGGTCGGAGAATTTTTCGGGAATATATGAGAATACAGATGTGTTTCTGAAAATAAGCAATCTTCTTAATCTTCCGGCAAAAGTGCATTATAATGCTTTTTCTCATAATGATTATTGGCGTGCAAGACCATTACAGATGGCTTTGGATTATCGTTTCAACTGCGTTGAGGCTGATTTGTGGCCTATCGGAGGTGAACTTTATGTTTCGCATGAACGTCCTGAAGCTAATCCGGAAATAAATTTCCGTAAACTTTATATAGAGCCGTTGATTGAAAGACTTAAAAATAACGGAGGAAAAGTCTATGAAGGAAGCGACAAACCTTTCTATCTTATGGTAGATTGTAAAGAAAAAGGAGAGGAGATTTATTCTCAGCTAAAGAAAATGCTTGAGCCATATAAGGAATATTTCTGCCGTGTGGAAAATGGAGTTTATAAGGAAGGTCCGGTTCTTTTGTTCCTTTCAGGAGACAGACCATTGAAGACATTGCCTCAGGAAAAAACTCGTATGGTTTTCCTTGATGGAAAAATATCTGAACTGGGGGGAAATATACCTTCTTCTCTTCATCCAGTAGTTAGTGACAATTATTCTGATTTCTTCACATGGAAAGGTGAGGGCGAAATGCCTGAAGCAGAATTGAAGAAGATGCGTGAAATATTGGAAAAAGTACATTCCGAAGGAAAACTGTTCCGTTGGTGGGGCGCTCCTGATACAGAGAAATTCAAACGCTTCTTTATCCGTGAAGGCGTTGATTTGGTTGGAGCCGATGATTTGGGAACATTGTATAGAGTGCTGACAGAAGAGTAGGAATTCAGGTCTTTTAGTTTCGTAAGTTTGATTTTAGTTAACGAGTTGACAAGGAGACGAGTTGACGAGAATTTTCAGATAAGAAAGAGAGAAGTTGATGTATTCCTTTTATACTTTTAGTTGATAAACTTTCGAAACTAAAATTAAGGTTTATAAGAGGTTGGAAGCTAATTCAGATTGTTTGTAAAACTGAATTGGCTTCCAACAATTTTATTTAATTCTGCTTTCTTAAAATCCTTTTTACCAGCCAGAACAATATTCTGATAAAGACAGAAAGTCCATAAATGACACATGCCAGAACTGTTACCCATATTATTTGAGTCCAGACTTCGCTCCATTCCGTATTATATGCAATAATGGAAGCCACATTCATAATAAAAGCAATGGCAAAACATATGATAAATGTTATTATTTCACACTTTTGCCGTTTGGCTGTAATGATTATATCTTTCATGTTTATGCGAAATTTAAGTATGGGATTTTAAATTCATCAGGATATGTTATTATCTTGTTTTCTTCCATAGCTTGAAGACCTAATATTGCAAGAGTTGATGCATAATATGCTTCTTCAACTATGTTTGGAACAGCTTTTCCTGTTATTGCTGCTTCACAGAAAGCTGTAACAAGTTCCACAGAGCCATCACCAGCAGCACCGACAGAAGATTCTCCTGTTATCGAAGTGATATTATCCATAATAGGAATACCTTTGTTTTCTGTTGCAGTTTCAGGAACCCAGCTTGGTCCGGCGAACGAAACATTATCAAAAATCTTATGCTCAATCTGATTAATAAGTTGCAGAACACCGGGAGCAGGCTTGATGTCTTCGAAATAATATTTACCCTTTTCGAGTTCCATTGTTCCTTTATTGCCCAGTATTTCCTCTTCCAGTCCGTGGAATTTGTTTGATATTACAGATTCATATGTCATTTTAACTCCATTGGGATAATGATAAATAACATTGATGCTGTCGTAAACCTCACGTCCGTCTTTCCAATGAACAATGTCTCCCATACCCATAACCTTTTCAGGAAGCATATTCAATGCCCAGTTCCCGATTTGGATTTGATGCGAACCAAGCTCAGTCATCAATCCGCAGGAATAATCCCTATAAAGACGCCAGTTTATTTTTCTTTCCAATTCAGGAGAAGGAACAGGGCGTCGCCAGTCGTTGTTTCTGAACCAGTAAGCTCTGATAGACGAAATATCTCCGATAAGTCCGGCATGAATCATTTCCATCGCGCGGATATATTTCTTGTCGTACAATCTTTGCTGGCCTATGAAAAGAACTTTTCCGGATTCTTTATATGTATTATATATATCAAGGCAATCCTGTAACGTCATAGCCATAGCCTTTTCGCAGAAAACATGTTTTCCCGCATGCAAAGCATCAATTGTCATATGTGCATGTTCGAAAAGCGGAGTCGCTATTATTACAGCCTGAATATCATTTTGCTCGAGAAGTTTACGATAGTCGTCGAACAGTTTTGCTTTTGGAAACATATTTGACGCGGCTTTCAGGTTTGGCTCGTAATTGTCGCATAAAGCAACAACATCTGCCTGTGGAATATTCTTCAGGTTGTTAAGATGATATTGGCCTCTTGAGCCAGTACCGATAAGCCCGATTCTTACTTTTTCCTTTGAGATAAGTTTTTTTTCTTCATCGCTGCATGATTGAATCCAAGGAATGGAAGATAATAAAAGTCCTCCACCTCCGATTTTACCTAAATCTTTTACGAAATTTCTGCGACTTAGGTTTACTTCCGGTGTAATTATGTTTTTCATAAATTGTAACTGTATATGTTTTTTATTTCAAATTCTTTCAGAATCTCATTTTCCAAATCTCTGTTTTCTGTTATCATAAATGTGGTGGTAAGCACTTCTGCATCTATCGGATTTGAACATTCGACTGCCACAAGTTTTTTTGTTTCAACAAATTTCCCGTTGTGCGGATTTATAATATGTTTGGGATGCGACGGCATATTCCCGGAAACCGATAATGAACAATCTCTCAGTTTTAAGTCTGCAATTTTATTGCCCGAATAAGGATTATTCAAACCAACAGGCCAATAGTCGCCATAAGGATGCGAGCCTAAGGCAAGCACCGAACTGTTACCGAAATTGATAAGAGCGCAATTGATTCCTGCTTTTTCAAGAATTTCCCTGAAAATATTCAGAACATAACCTTTTGCATATCCTCCAAGGTCCAGTGTTATGGAGTCTTTGTTGAAATATAAAGTTTTTTCATTATCATTCAGGATTATGTCATTGAAATTGCCGAGGCTTATATCAAAATATCCCTTAGTCAGCAAGTAATATTTTTTGCAATCATTGATCATATCCCATATTTCTTTTGCCGGTTTGACCGGGCATATAGGCGCAGATTGGTTTATTTGGGAAATATCACTCAAAGAGTCAAATCTGTTCAGCATCCTGTCCAGCCGGACAACAGTATTTTCCATGTTTTCCCATATATGTCTGAGTTCTGTTTCTTCTTTGCCAATCAACAATATGTCCAGCCTTGTTCCCATTATTCGTGGTATCGAAGCATGAAACATCTCTGACGAAGGATAATAATTGGTATAAGACATAAGGATACAATAATTGAAATTGTTGAAACAAATATTTGCATAGCACTATATGCACACACACTATCACAAAAGTACAATTTTTTATGAATTATATGCAGTAAATTTCTTTAAAATATTCAGGTTGTCAAGAAACAAATTAGAAGATTAAGTATGAAGAAATATTTATTTTACCTTGTCAACTTGTCTCTGAAGCCTTGTCAACTTTTAAAAATATCAACCTAAACAACTAAAATTGAACAATCTTTCTCCAAATGTTTTGCTTGTTTAAATAAAATGCTTACCTTTGCACCGCAAAAAATTAGTAATAACAAAAATAAAAACAGAGTTTTATGAACAATTACGAAACCGTTTTCATTTTGACTCCCGTTTTGTCTGACGCTCAGATGAAGGAAGCGGTAGAAAAATTCACAAACCTGCTTAAGAGCAACGGTGCTGAAATTGTGAATGAAGAAAACTGGGGCTTGCGCAAGTTGGCTTACCCAATCGACAAAAAATCTACTGGTTTCTATCAGTTGATCGAATTCAAGGCAGATCCTTCTGTAATCGCTACTTTGGAAGTTAACTTCCGTCGTGACGAACGTGTGATCCGTTTCTTGACTTTCCGTCAGGACAAATACGCAGCTGAATATGCAGCTAAGAGAAGAAATTTGAAATCATCAAAAGAAACAGTTAAGGAGAATTAATCATGGCAGCAACACAATCAGAAATCAGATATTTGACTCCGCCTTCAGTAGACGTTAAAAAGAAAAAATATTGCCGTTTCAAAAAGAACGGTATCAAGTATATCGACTATAAAGATCCTGAATTCTTGAAGAAATTCTTGAACGAACAGGGTAAGATTTTGCCTCGTCGTATCACTGGTACTTCATTGAAATTCCAGCGTCGTGTAGCTCAGGCTGTTAAGAGAGCTCGCCACTTGGCTTTGCTTCCATACGTAACAGATTTGATGAAATAATTAACATTTTAAGAGGAGACAGAATATGCAAGTTATTTTGAAAGAAGACGTAACTAACTTAGGTTACAAAGACGATATCGTAACAGTTAAAGACGGTTACGGACGTAACTTTCTAATCCCACAGGGCAAGGCAGTTATCGCATCAGAATCTGCTAAGAAAGTGTTGGCTGAAAACTTGAAGCAGCGTGCTCACAAGTTGGCTAAAATTAAAGCTGATGCTGAAGAATTGGCTGCTAAGTTGAAAGATGTTACTTTGACAATCGGTGCTAAAACTAGTTCAACTGGTACAATCTTCGGTTCTGTAAACAATATCCAGATTGCAGAAGAATTGGCTAAGAAAGGTTTCGAAGTTGACCGCAAAGTTATCGTTATCAAAGAATCTGTTAAGGAAGTTGGTAACTATAAAGCTACTTTGAAACTTCATAAGGAAGTTTCTGTTGAAATTCCTTTCGAAGTTGTTTCTGAATAATTTTTAGAAATAAATAGAGATTGATAGGAGATAGTCTAATGATTATCTCCTATTTTTTTTATTATGGGGATTAATATAAAAATTGTCTATAAATAATATATATAGAAAAGGTTTTAACAGAAATAAATCGTTCTATTTCTATAAATAATTTATCTTTGCTAAATAACAAAAAACTAAGCCTTATGAAAAAAATAACAGAACATAAAAATAAATCAATCTTTCGTCGGGTTTTGGAAGATAAACAGGTTATCCGTGAGTGTATTCAAAAAGGAGGTGATATAAAACAAGTAGCGAAAAACCGTGGAATCAAGTTTGCAACACCCATATAAAATTGTAAAAAACAATGATCAAATCCTAGATCTCATATTTTACTGGATGCTTTCTATGATTTAGTGAAAAATGACTTTTATCCAGTTGATTAATAAGTTTTTTTTAATCACATAAATATATAATTGAATCTCTCCAAAATACATACGAACCGACGCTAATTTCCTTCCGTAAGTAATTCAATTTCCTTCCGTACTTATTTGGAATTACTTCTAGATGTATTTTCAGCTAAATATTCAATATACATAAAAAGTCACTGAAGGTATGTTTCACAACTCCCTTAAATTTCTGTTATCCAGTGAAATCATGTGATTTATGAACAGTTTTTAACCATTGACAGATTTTAATTTATCTGTTTTCTTCTTTTTATATTAACCAAAGCTTGAATCACATTATTTGCATGATTTATAGTTACTTGTCAGAAATGTGAAACATCACGCAAACTTCCCATGTTTGGAAAAAAACATGCCGACGTTTTTTCTGAAGCACTACCATGTTTTTTTTGAAATATTACTATATTTAATAGTTTTATGAATGAAAGAGTTTTTAATTCAAAATAGATTATGAATAATGGATGAAATGGAATTGATGATGCAACTGCATCGTAATAATAAGAGACAAGGACCGGGTAGTGATGAATCTACAAATTTGGCAATCATGTTGTCTAAAATAAATCTTGAAAAGTCATATAAAATAGCAGATATAGGATGTGGAACAGGAGCACAAACTATCTCTCTGGCTAAAAAATTGAAAGGAGAAATTATTGCAGTTGATCTTTTTAAGGAATTTCTGGAAAAACTTAAAGAGAATTCTAAAAAAGAAAATCTGTTGTCTAAAATAAAAACCTTACCTGCATCTATGGATAATCTACCTTTTGAGAAAGAAGAATTTGATATAATATGGTCTGAAGGTGCCGTTTATAATATAGGATTCAAGAATGGTATAAATTATTGGAAGGAGTTTCTTAAACCTGGAGGAATATTGGCTGTTTCAGAATTGTCATGGATAACCGATAGTCGCCCAAAAGAACTTGATAATTTTTGGAATGGAGAATATTCAGAGATGGATACAGTTTCAGGAAAAATCAGGGTTTTGGAAGAATCCGGATATAAGGTATTAGGACATTTTATTCTTGATGATAATTGTTGGCTTGAAAATTATTATAATCCTCTCTTGAACAGTCACAAGGATTTTATTCAAAAATTTGGAAATAATCAAATCTCAAGGATGATTGTAGAAAGGGATATTCAGGAAGTAGATTTATATAGGAGATATAAGGATTATTACAGTTATGGTTTTTATATATCTCAAAAATTATAAATTAAAAATCCTCTGATTGTTAAACAATACCGAAGGGTTAAATACTCTACTTCTTGTAAATTTCTTCAGTAAGTATTTTCAATAAATTTCGCCACATTGCTAAACTGAAAGCTAATTGTTATCTTTGTTACTGAGTGAAATGTAATAAAAGATAAATCATGAATAATCAATTTCTACAACGCTATCTGGGTTTTGACCCAAAGACAATGAATTTGCGGACTGAAATAATTGCCGGAATCACAACCTTTTTGACAATGAGTTATATTCTTGCTGTCAACCCTGATATTTTGAGTGCGGCATCAATGGATAAAGGAGCAGTATTTACCGCAACGGCATTGTCGTCTGCCCTGGCTACGATTCTGTTGGCTTTTCTGGCAAAGTTGCCGTTGGCACAGGCTCCAAGTATGGGAATAAATGCGTTTTTTGCTTATACTTTGGTTTTAGGTATGGGCTACAGTTGGCAGACAGCGCTGACAGTTGTTCTGGTTGAGGGTATAATCTTTGTGCTGCTTACGATATTTAATATCCGTGATAAAATTATTGATTGTATTCCGTTGAATTTGCGTTATGCTATTTCCGTAGGAATAGGAATGTTCATTGCTTTTATTGGTTTGAAGAATATCGGACTTATAGTACAGAACGATGCGACTTTGGTAGCGTTGGGAAGTTTTACTCCAACGGCTCTTATTGGTATTTTCGGAATACTTCTTAGTGGTATTCTTTGTTATCGTAAAGTAAAAGGTGCATTGTTTATCGGAATTATTGTTACAACATTAGTCGGTATTCCTTTTGGAGTAACAAACATACCTGAAGGATTTTCTTTGGTTTCCAGTCCACAGTCAATGGCTCCTACATTCTTCCAGTTTGATTTCTCGTCACTTTTGGATTTTGATTTGATTGTGGTAACATTAATCATGGTGTTTATGGATTTGTTCAATACAATAGGCACATTGGTTGGTGCGGCTAATCAGGCAGGAATGGTTACAAAGGAAGGAAACATTCCTCACATGAAAGAAGCTTTATTGTCTGATGCTGTCGGAACTTGCATCGGTGCGGTTTGTGGAACATCAACTGTGACAACATTTGTGGAAAGTTCGGCAGGAATTGCTGAAGGCGGTCGTTCCGGTGTTACATCATTGGTTACAGGCTTATTGTTTATCCTGGCATTGTTTTTCTCTCCATTGTTCCTTGTAATTCCGGGAGCAGCAACAGCTGGTGCTTTATTCCTTGTAGGAGTGTTTATGATGAATGGATTGAGGGATATTAATTTTGATGATATGACTGAAGCATTACCTGCCTTTGTTACTATCCTGACAATGGTTCTGACGTATTCGATAGCCGAAGGCATCGTTCTTGGAATGCTGTCATATTGTATAATGAAAATTTTTACCGGTCGTTTCAAAGATATTCATCCTGCATTATACGTTTTGGCTGTGTTGTTTGTGCTGAAATATATTTGGGGGTGATGGGTGATATTTGTTGGGGGAGTTAAGAAGTCAAGGAGTCAAGTAGTTAAGTAGTTAAGTAGGAGCTTTACTATATTCTTGTTAACTTGTCAACTTGTTCCCTCGTCCTCTTGTCAACTCGTCCCCTTGTTCCCTCGTCAACTAAATCTTTTTCTGTATGAGAATTTTCTCTCCATTCCGATTGTTTTTCTTTGGCTTGTTAGCTTCTATTATGCTTGCAGGTTGCGATTCTGTGCCCCAGCGTTCATACGTTATTGGTATATCGCAGTGTATGACAAATGATGAATGGAGGGAAACAATGATACAGGAAGTGATGATTGAGGCGGCAAACTACGATTCTTTGAAGATAGAAGTGCGTGACGCTCATAGCAACAGTGAGGAGCAGATTCGTCAGATACGGGAGCTTATAAGTCGAGGTGTAGATATTCTTGTAGTT
Organism: Parabacteroides sp.; assembly: GCA_034091205.1. GTDB lineage: Bacteria > Bacteroidota > Bacteroidia > Bacteroidales > Tannerellaceae > Parabacteroides. The sequence goes on from JAXDRC010000039.1 coordinate 56,323, forward strand.
TCACCTTTCGAATCTGAACCTCTTTCCGGTGTTGTTGATGAGGCTTATCGGGCAGGAATACCGACAATCATTACGGACCGCCGTGTAAATACCAACAACTATACTACATTTATTGGAGCAGATAATCGGAAAATTGGAGAATTAGCCGGACGCTTTGCTGTGTCAAATCTGCCGGAAGATGGAAGAGTCCTGGAAATTTGGGGATTGCCCGGTTCTTCTCCTGCTATGGAACGCCATTGGGGATTTGTTTCATCTTTATCCGGAAGGCGTGATATCGTGTGTGATTCCGTAAATGGTAATTGGTTGTATGAAGATGCAAGGAAGGCTTTGTCTGAGTATTCTTCGTGGAATAGTGTTGATATAGTTTATGCTCACAATGATATGATGGCAATTGCAGCCCGTGAAGTGATGCAGGAAAAGAAAATTTCACGCCCTGTGATTGTGATGGGAGTGGATGCCGTTACAAACACCGGACTTAAGGCACTGGAGAAAGGATTGATTGATGTATCGTTCCTTTATCCAACGGGTGGAGAGCAGGTGATAAGAACAGCAATGCAAATTTTGCGTGGAGACTCTGTCCCTAAGGAAATCCCTCTTTACACTACAACTATAGATAAGGATGCTGCTCAGACAATGTTGCTTCAGAACCATCAGAGAAAGAATTATCAGGAACGAATAATGGAGCAGCGTGAGAAAAATAACCAGTTGCTCAGTAAATATGAATTCCTTCAGAACTCATTGGGGCTTATCTCTCTTTTGACAGTTTTTTCTGCAATATCACTTATTTATGTCTATCTTATGAACAATAGGATGACGCGCATTAATCGTGAACTTCTGGCAAAAAATGAAAAAGAAGAGGAGCAGAACAGAAAGCTTATATCACTGAATGCGGAAATAAAGGAGGTGACAGCTCAGAAGTTGCGTCTTTTCACAGATGTTTCACATGAGGTCCGTACACCTTTAACCCTTATTTTGTCTCCATTGGAGCAGTTACAGTCCAAAACAGAAGGAACGTCTTATGAAAAAGATATAAAGTTAGTATATCGGAACGCGTCACGTTTGTTGAGAGTTATCAATCAGGTTCTGGATTTTCAGCGCCTGGAAAGTGGGGCGGATGAGAAATGGCATTTTGTTCCGGTGGACCTTGTTGCATTCCTTCAGGATATAAAAGGATATTTCGATGGAATGGCTTCTATCCGTCATATCACTTACAATTATGTTTGTCCGGATGGGAAATGTGAAGCATTTATTGATCGTGACAAGATGGAGAAAGTCATTGTCAATTTATTGTCGAATGCTTTCAAGTTTACTCCTGAATATGGCAGTATAACACTAAGTCTTTTTGCCGGTGATGAGTTTACAATTACGGTTGAAGATACAGGTAAAGGAATTGAACCAGAACGCCTTGATTCGATATTCGAGCGTTTCCACACCGGAGATAGCAGGAGTGGAAGTGGAATCGGACTTTATCTTGTAAAGGAATATATAGGCAGACATTGCGGACATATAAGCGTAGAAAGTGAACCTGGAGTGAAAACTCGCTTTACTATCAGTCTGCTGAAGGGAAATACCCATCTTAATCAGGAAGAAATAGAGATTAACAGCGCTTCGCAGCAGGCTGCCGAAGTTTTGTCTCTTGATTCTGATGAGGCAAACCGTATATTATCTGCTGTTTATGAAGAACAAATCCTTATTGTTGACGATGAGGATGAGGTTCGGGAATTTCTGGCAAAGGAATTGTCGGTAAATTTCAAAGTTCTTACGGCTTCAAATGGAGAAGAAGCTCTTTCTGTTTTGTCGTCCGAGAATGTATCATTAGTGCTGAGCGACGTTATGATGCCTGGCATTAATGGTTTTGAGCTTTGCCGACGCATAAAAAGAGAAGAGGCTACGGCTCATATTCCTGTCCTTTTGCTTACTGCCCTAACAGATATAAAACAGCAGATTCATGGAATATCAGAAGGAGCAGACGGTTATATACAGAAACCATTCCATATTAATTATCTTAAAGTTCGTATTGCTTCTCTTATTGAGGAAAGGAAAAAATGGAAAAGGAATTTTGAAGAGCTGGTCAAGTCTCAGACGGAAGAAGATAATCGTCCGGATGATGTGCTTACGGCAGATGAATTGTTCCTGCGTCAGTATATGCAGAAATTAGAAGCCTTTTACTCAGATTCGGATTTCGGAGTGGAGAAACTGAGTGACGAACTGGCTTTGTCCCGCGGCCATCTTTACCGTAGAGTTAAGGAACTGACCGGACTTTCCCCTGTAGAATCATTAAGGAATTATCGTTTGGAAAAAGCAATGAATATGTTGCGCCAGAACAAATATACCATTAGTGAAATAGCATATAATTGTGGTTTCTCTTCTCCTGCTTATTTTACAAAATGTTTCAGAGTTGTGTATGGAAAGGCTCCGACTAACTTCGCCACAACTGTGGTTTGATTTCGCCACAGATGTGACTTAATTAAATCACAGCTGTGACCTGATTTCGCCACAGGTGTGGCGAAGATAATTAATTAACTTAAGTTTCCCAATTTAAGAGTTAACAAGGCTTCAGAAACAAGTTAACAAGGTCAAAACACCTGTAACTTTACAACTTATTATCTAAAGATTCTTGTTAACTTGTCTTCTTGTCAACTTGTTATCTGAAAGTTCAGCTTGCGAAACTCGAATAAAATAAAAATTTAATAGTCTGTAGCCTTGTCAACTTGTTTCTGAAGCCTTATTATATATCCGTTTATAACATTTGGTGATTCCTTAACTTCTAAACCTCAATTATTTACCTTTTATGATACAAATGTTATACTCTTTGTTTCATTTGTTATAGCCATTTAAAGCTATAGCTGATACATTTGTATAGCTTAAATCTTTAAGTTGGTTGTTCAACTTTAGATAAGTAAACAAGGCATCAGAGACAAGTTAACAAGGAGAATTATTATACTCTGTGACTCTATTTTAAAAATCTTGTCAACTCGTCAACTTGTTTTCTGAAAGTTAAGCTTGCGAAACTTGAATTAAATCTTATATCATTGATTATGGCACGAATTTCAGATTATGGACTTATAGGTCTGTTTGTACTTTGTTTAACTGCATCTTGTACTTCGTCGGATAAATCTGCTTATAAAGTAGACTGGCTGTCCGATGACAAAGCCGTTATTTCCATAGATAACCCTACGAGATATATATTATTGCCGGTTGAGGAAAGTGCCGGTGAAACTAAAGTATGCTTGCTTGGAGAAGAAACAGGCGAGGTTGATATGGATATTCGTCTGGCACGGAATAAGGTCGATTATTTTGTGCCTTTCGAACTTCCTCAAGGCGAAGGAGTGAGATTGCGTATAAGTAATATTGATAAAGAATGTATAGCTTGGAATGAAATAAGCCTTAGCGATACATTTAATATTGACAATATAGAACCTCATCGTCCGGTTTATCATTTTACTCCTTCATATGGTTGGATGAACGATCCGAACGGAATGGTTTATAAGGATGGCGAATATCATTTGTTTTATCAGTATAATCCTTATGGCTCAATGTGGGGAAATATGCATTGGGGACATACTGTAAGCCGTGACCTGGTGAATTGGGAAGAACAGCCGGTAGCCTTGGAAAGAGATACAATGGGACATATCTTTTCAGGAAGTTCTGTTGTAGATAAAAATAATACTGCAGGATTTGGAGAAGGAGCCATTGTTGCCTTCTATACTTCGGCAAGCGACAAGAACGGACAAATACAGTGCCTTGCCTATAGCAAAGACAATGGACGAACTTTCACTAAATATGAGCAGAATCCTATTCTTACTCCTTTCGATGGTTTGCGTGATTTCCGTGATCCGAAAGTATTCTGGTATGAACCACAGCAGAAATGGGTGATGGTGGTTTCTGCAGACAAGGAGATGCGTTTTTACTCTTCTACTGATTTGAAGGACTGGACTTATATGAGCAGTTTTGGTGAAGGTTATGGAATACAGCCTAATCAGTTTGAGTGTCCTGATTTCTTTGAATTGCCTGTTGATGGTAATCCCGACAAGAAAAAATGGGTGTTGATTGTAAATATAAATCCCGGATGTTTGTTTGGTGGCTCAGCAACAGAATATTTCGTTGGGGATTTTGATGGAACAAAGTTTACATGTGATACTCCAAAAGAACATACAAAATGGATGGACTGGGGAAAAGATCATTATGCGACTGTCACATTCTCAAATACCGGCGACCGTGTAATTGCAATGCCGTGGATGTCGAACTGGCAATATGCAAATGTTGTCCCAACAAAACAGTTCCGCAGCGCGCAAGGCTTACCTCGAGAATTGAGCCTTTATACAGAAGGCGGTCATGTTTATATGGCTTCTACTCCTGTTGATGAATTATCTGAATTGAGGAATGGAGCCTCAAACAAATTGGAAACATTCAAGGTCGAAGGCAAACATGATGCAGGCGAGTTGGTTGCAGATAATAAAGGAGCATATGAATTGAATCTTTCCATCAATCCAATGAACGCAAAGAAAGCCGGATTTACTTTGAATAATTCCAAAGGAGAAAATGTGAAAATATATCTTGACCTTGCAGATAAGAAACTTGTTATGGACAGGGTGAACAGTGGTTTGGTGGATTTTGGAGAAAAAAGTGCTCCGCACGCAAAGGAAAATCATGATAACAGAAAGACTAATGCAATCAATTATGTAAATGATTTTGCTTTGGCAACATGGGGAAAACTTCCTGCTGACAAGAAATATGATTTCAGGATATTTGTTGATAAATGCTCTGTTGAGATATTCCTTAATGGAGGAAAGGTTGCTATGACAAATCTTGTTTTCCCAACAGAACCATATAATCAATGGGAATTTTTCGGTGAAGGCGGAACATTTGAAGTTGAATCTGCTGAGGTTTACGGCTTGGGTATTTAATATAAGAAAACAATAAATCAATATAAAAATGGAAAATAATAAACCTGTAATAGTTGGTATTGGCGAATTGCTATGGGACGTTTTGCCAACAGGAAAAAGAGCCGGTGGTGCTCCGGTTAACTTTGTTTATCATGCAACTCAGCTTGGTGCTGAAGGTTACGCAATAAGTGCTGTCGGTAATGACTTTGCCGGAACAGAAATACTTCAGGAACTGGATAAAAACGGAATAGGTCATTGTATAGCGACAGTAGATTATCCTACAGGTACAGTTCTAGTGGAACTTAACAATGGCATTCCAACATATAATATTGTTGAAGGTGTTGCCTGGGACCATATTCCTTTGACTGAGGATGCCATAAATATAGTAAAAAAAGCAGATGCTATTTGTTTCGGAACTTTGGCACAGCGCAGTTCTGAATCAAGAAAGACACTTAATACATTGCTTTCATATGTTCCGGAATCAGCATTACGTTTCTTTGATATAAATATACGTCAGAAATATTATTCAGAGGAGTTGATTAAAGAATTGCTTCAGCAGGCTAATGTGTTTAAATTGAATGATGAAGAATTGGAGATGTTCCGTCCGATGTTCAATTTGGAAGGAGACGAAGACACATGTTGCCGCCGTATCATGGAAGAATATAATTTGAAATATCTTGTGCTTACAGCCGGAAGCCGTTACAGCACTATCTATTCAGCTGACGAGAAATCAACAATCAATACTCCAAAAGTAGTGGTTGCCGATACAGTTGGTGCAGGAGATTCTTTCTCCGGAGCCTTTGTTTATTCAATACTTAGTGGAAAATCATTGAAAGAAGCTCATCAGCGCGCAGTTGATACAGCAGCGTTTGTATGTACGAAGGAAGGAGCTTGGCCGGAGTATGAATGAAGGGGGAAGTTGAGTAGTCAAGGAGTTAAGAAGTCAAGTAGTTAAGGAGTTAAGGAGTTAAGAGGGAGTGATATGGAGTTAGAAGGAGTTAGAAGCTGATAGAAATTAGTTTCTATATTCTTTACCCCTTAAACCCTAAACCCTAAACTCTAAACTCTAAACAATATCTTATATCTGAAGCCTTGTCAACTTGTCAACTCGTTAACTTGTCACCTTGTCAACTCAAAAACTTACAAACTCAAAAACTTATAAACTCAAATCATATGAACAATAAATCAATCCTAATATTAGCCCCGGTAATGCTTGCCTTCTTTTCCATGGGATTCGTGGATTTGGTTGGTATTGCCACAAATTATGTAAAGGCAGACTTGGCTTTGTCTGATACTATGGCGAACCTGTTTCCCTCGATGGTTTTTTTCTGGTTTTTAGTATTCTCTGTTCCTACAGGAATGCTTATGAACCGCATTGGTCAGCGCAAAACAGTTTTGCTTAGTTTGCTGGTTACAGCATTGGCTCTATTGTTGCCCTTGCTTAACTATTCCTTTACTTCAATGCTTGTTTCTTTTTCTTTATTAGGAATAGGAAATACATTGATGCAGGTTTCGCTTAATCCGTTGTTGTCAAATATTGTCAGCGGTGAACGCCTGGCAAGCTCATTGACATTAGGACAATTTGTGAAAGCAATATCTTCTTTCCTTGCTCCAATTATAGCAGGATGGGCTGCCGTTTCATTTGGAGACTGGAAGATACTTTTCCTTATTTTCCTTGTAATAGGAATTTTTGCGTTTATCTTTCTTGGAATAACTAAAATAGAAGAGGATACTTCAAAGAATGGTGAAAGCTCGACTTTTGCAGAATGCTTTTCTTTGTTGTCTGAAAAAGTTATTTTGTTGTGTTTCATTGGTATAGTTTGCCATGTGGGTATTGATGTAGGTATTAATACTACAGCGCCAAAACTTCTGATGGAGCGTTTGGATATGACGTTGACAGGTGCCGGCTACGCTACAAGCTTGTATTTCTTGTTCCGTACAATCGGATGTTTTTCCGGAGCCTTTTTGCTTGCCCGTTATGAAATGAAACATGTGTTCACGGCAAGTGTGCTTATGATGGTAGCAGCTATAATAGGTCTGTTTGCGTTCCATTCTCTTATGGCACATTATGTTTGTATCGCGTTGATAGGCTTGGGTAATTCCAATATATTTTCTATGATGTTTTCCCGTGCATTATTACACTTGCCGGGACGAAAGAATGAGGTTTCAGGACTAATGATTATGGGGCTGTTCGGTGGAACAGTTTTCCCCTTGTTGATGGGAGTTGTTTCTGACTGGTGCCAGTCACAGGTTGGCGCTATTGCTGTTTTGGCAGTCGGTGTTATTTATTTGTTTGCCCTGATTCCATCAATTCGTAATTATAAAAATTGATTTAAGCTCTTTTACGGAATATATCTGGGCTTTTCCGGAAGGAAATTACAATCCCTTCTGTTTATAATCTTTCCGGAAGTTACCTCCGTTTTCGGTATTGTCCGGAATCGGAGGTTCTTTAATTGTATATCTGTAGCCTCGTCCCCTTGTCCCCTCGTCCCCTTGTCCCCTATTTATCTTAATGTTGGACTTGCCTTCAATAAAATATAGCAAAACTATTTATACTCATCATATTTTTATGTAAGTTTGCGCAAGAATAAGAGTAAATAATATACCTTAAAAATATAAACTAATTATCATGGCATTAAAATTTATAACAGCTGAAGAAGCTGCAGCTTATGTTCATCATAATGATAACGTAGGTTTTAGTGGCTTTACTCCTGCCGGATGTCCAAAAGTAGTTCCGGGAGCAATTGCAAAGAAAGCAGAGGAAGAACATGCAAAGGGTAATCTTTTCCAGATTGGTATGTTTACAGGTGCTTCAACAGGTGATAAGTTGGATGGAGCTCTTGCTCGTGCAAATGCAATCAAATTCCGTACTCCATATCAGTCAAATAAAGATTTGCGTGCATCTTTGAACGCTCACCAGGTACAGTATTATGATATGCACCTTTCTGAGTTGGCTCAGGATTTGCGTTATGGTTTCTTGGGTAAGATTGATGTTGCAATCGTTGAGGCTGCTGATGTTACAGAAGATGGCGAAATCGTTCCTACTTGTGGTGTAGGTATTCTTCCGACTATCTGTCGTATGGCAGACCGTATCATCATTGAGTTGAACGACCGTCATCCGAAAGAAATCCGTGGTATGCATGATATCTATGAGCCTGCTGATCCTCCTTACCGTAAGGAAATTCCGGTTTATCAGGCTTCAGACCGTATCGGTTTGCCATATGTTAAAGTAGACCCTGCTAAAATTGTAGGTGTTGTTAAAACAAGCGAACCAAACGAAGGTAAACCGTTTGCTCCACTGGATGATGTTACTTTGGCAATCGGTAAGAATGTTGCAGATTTCTTGGTTAAGGAAATTCGTGAAGGTCGTCTTCCTAAAGAATTTGTTCCTCTTCAGAGCGGTGTAGGTAATGTAGCCAATGCTGTTTTGGGTTGCATGGGCGAAAACGAAGAAATTCCTGCATTCAATGTTTACACTGAAGTTATTCAGGACGCTGTTATCGGTTTGATGAAAGAAGGTCGTGTTAAGTTTGCCAGCGGTTGTTCTTTGTCTGTAAGTAATGAAGTAATCCGTGATATTTATGCAAACCTTGATTTCTTCAAGGATAAGATTCTGTTGCGTCCTCAGGAAATTTCTAATAACCCTGAAGTAGCTCGCCGTCTTGGTCTTATCGCTATCAACACAGCTTTGGAAGCTGATATCTTCGGTAATATCAACTCAACTCACGTTGTTGGTACTAAGATGATGAACGGTATCGGTGGTTCTGGTGACTTCACTCGTTCTGCAATGTTGTCAATCTTCACTACTCCTTCAACTGCTAAGGACGGTAAGATTAGTGCATTCGTTCCAATGGTTTCTCACCTTGACCATAGCGAACACTCAGTTAAGATTATCATCACTGAATATGGTGTTGCTGACTTGCGTGGTAAATCACCTGTCGAACGTGCTCGTTGCATTATCGACAATTGTGTTCATCCTGATTATCGTCCATTGTTGAACGAATATCTTGAAATGGGCATCAAGGGTCACACTCCTCAGAACTTGAAGTGCTGTTTCGCATTCCACGAAGAATTCATGAAGAGTGGTGATATGCATAATGTTAAATGGGAAGAATATAACAAGTAATTGATTTGAAGTTGACAAGGCTTCAGGGACAAGTTGACAAGGACGTTTGGGGTTGAACAAATCCGAAATAATCTTCTGTAGCCTTGTCAACTAGTTTACTTGTCAACTACAATTAATAATATTTTAAAGGCTGTGCCGGGCGGTTCGCTCCGTACAGCCTTTTATTTGTCTGAAAACTCTTGTCAACTTGTTTTCTGGTCAATTAGTATCTTATTTTATACAAGTTTCGCAAGCTCAACTTTCAGGAGTTAAAGAAGTTATAAGGAGTTAAGGTTATGCTTCGCATAGCCCGGAAGTTAAAAGCCGATAGATTATAGATACAAATAGTATTGGCCTTTAACTCCAATAACTCCTTTTTAATTCCAATAACTCCATAACTTATAACACGTGCGAAACTTAAGTCATTTTATAATACATATAATAATGCATAATCTATATTCCCTGATTTTATTTTTATCCTTTTTCGGAATTTCGTTTGCTAATGCGCAGAATGATACTTCCCGTGTGTCTGTTGTAGAATATATAACCAAACATCAGCCGAGAAACAAGGCTTTTATGCTTGACTTAGAATTACATGGCGGATTTTATAATGACTTCGAAGCAGGAAAGATAACAGAATCCTCATTCCGCTTTCAGGATATAAAACTGGACATATCCGGAGAAATCAATGACAAACTTTATTACCAGTACCGCCAGCGTTTGAATGGAGATTACAGTAATTCTGCACTTGAGAATTTGTCAGAATCTATAGAATATGCATATATTGGTTATAATATTTCAGACCGTTTTACCTTGACTGCCGGAAAACAGGATATTCTTTACGGAAGTTATGAATATGATATGAATCCCATACATATATATCGATATAGCGATATGAACGAGTATCTGCTATGCTATATGATGGGATTGACTTTAGGATACAGTATAACTGATAATCAGGAACTGAATATTCAGGTAACAAATAGCCGTAACGGAGATATGGAATATGAATTCGGCCTTTTGCCCGAAGGAATAGAAAAGCCTGTAGTTCCATTGTTCTATACATTAAGCTGGAACGGATCTTTCTTTGACGAAATGTTTGGAATGTATTATTCAGCTTCTTCATCTTCTCAGGCAAAAGGACGAAATATGTATGTATTTGCTGCCGGGCATTATCTGACTCAAGAGAAGATTCATGCTTATGTAGATGTTATGTACACACAAGGGGGAATAGATCCTTTCGGTCTTGTTACAGAGCTTAATGTTGCAGGAATGAATGAAGAAGAAGAGATAGAAACAATGTTGAATTGCGATTATTTTTCAGTAATAGCAGAATTGCAATATCGCTTTAATCCGAAATGGAAAGTTTTTGCCAAAGGAACATATGAAACGGCTGGTGTCTATAAATCTTATAACGATATTGAGAAAGGAAAATACCGCACCAACATTGGCTGGCAGGCTGGAGTTGAGTTTTTCCCGATGGCAGATGACAATATGCGTCTTTTCCTTATGGGATTAGGTAATAACTATCAACTTACTCAGCGTGCCTTGAATATTGGTGCGGCATTGGATAATACAGCTTGTCTGTCGTTAGGTATTATATACAGATTGCCTGTTTATTGAGATTATTCAGGTTACGAGTTGACAAGATTAGAACACCTGTAATTTTACAAATTATTATCCAAAACTCTTGTCAACTTGTTTTCTGGAAGTTGAGCTTGCGAAACTTCAATTACTTAATCTTGTCAACTTTCTTGACTTATTCAAATTTCCAGACAACTTCGTCTCCTTTGTTTAGTGACACTTCAATCATTCCGTCAACAACAGGGAGAGAGAACGCCTTTTTATTTTTCCTGATACTTATATCTTTTGAGTTTTCCGGTAATTTAATACGGAATTTATTGTCGGCTTTAGCCTTCAAAGATATTTCATTTACTGTCCCGTTGCTCCATGAAGCAGACACTTCACCGCCGCCACGTACAGTCATACCGGAGAAACTTCCGCTTTTCCACATATCCGGTATAGCCGGTAAAACGTGAATATAGCCGTCGTGGCTTTGGATAAGCATTTCTGCAATACCGGCACAACCGCCAAAATTGCCGTCAATCTGGAAAGGTGGATGAGCGCAGAAAAGATTAGGGAATGTCCCTCCTCTGTTTCCTTCCCAACAAGGTTTTAGCAAATCCCCTATAAGTTTATATGCGTGATTTCCATCCAGAAGTCTTGCCCAGAAATTAATTTTCCAAGCCATTGACCAGCCTGTACTTTCATCGCCACGCACTTCAAGAGTTTTTTTAGCTGCTTCGGCAAGTTCCGGAGTTTTGGTTATGGATATTTCATTTCCCGGATGTAGTCCGTAAAGGTGCGAAACATGGCGGTGTGTCGGTTCCACCTCTTCATATTCCTGCATCCATTCCATAATTCTTCCGTCTTTGCCTATTGTCGTAGGCTTGATTCTCTTCAGTTTATCTTTCAGTATATTGGCGAAATCCGCATCTTCTCCCAGTATTTCTGATGCCTCAATTGTATTTGTGAACAATTCGCGTATGATTTGATTATCCATAGTTGAACCGGCACAAATACTTACAGTTTTACCGTTTGCCATTTTGAAAGCATTTTCCGGCGAAGTAGTCGGTGCTGTTACAAGATATTTTGTTTGTGGGTCTGCTACCAGCATATCAACAAAAAATCTGGCTGCTTCTTTCATTGTCGGATATACACTGCGAAGATATTCCTTGTCCATTGTATATAAATAATGCATATACAGATGCTCGCAAAGCCATGCGGCAGAAGTGTTTGTCGCTCCCCATGACGGATGTTCTCCTGGAGCAGTAAATCCCCACACATTACCCAGAATATGCATCACCCAACCATTGGCATTATAGAAAGCCTTAGCTGTTTTCTGTCCGTTCGGGACTTGCTGCTTTGTCCATTCAATCAATGGCATATGCAGTTCGGAAAGATTGGTGATTTCTGCCGGCCATAGATTCATTTGCAAATTGATGTTCAGATGATAATCCCCATTCCAAGGCGTATCTATAGTGTTACACCATAAACCTTGCAGGTTAGGTGGGAGAAGACCTTCTCTGGTTGAAGAAATAAGAAGATACCTTCCGAACTGGAAATACAGGGCGGAAAGAGCAGGATCGTTTTTATCTGTGGCAAAAGCTTTCAGGCGCTGGTCTATCGGCATATTTTCTTTTCCGGAATAACCCAGGTTAAGCGTGCAACGATTGAACAGGTTGCCATATTTTTCAATATGTTCTTTCTTCAGTTGTTTGTATTCTGTGTTTGAAGCTTCATTTAGCAGAGATAAGACTTTTTCTTCACAGTTTTCACCGAAATAGTCTGTAGCCATACTTACCAGAATTATTACTTCTGAAGCATCATTGACTGCTATTTTGTTGTTTTTTGTTTCAACATTTCCGCCTTTTGGAAGGACAACCTTTACTGCAGAAGCAAATTTCATTCCTTTGTTTGCCGTTGTGTCAACTCCGTCAGGAAGTTGGCCGTAAAGCCACAGGTAGCCGTCTTTTATTTCAGAAAACGCATTTTCCGGTCTGTTCATTTCGGCAGTGAAGTTAATGGACTTATCTGTATTTGCTGAAAGATATATGACTCCTATGTCTTTTCCGAAAGAAGTGAAAGCTTCACGTATATATCCTGTATTTCCACGTTTGAAAGTAGTTGTAGTCACCGCATTCTCCAATGAAAGTTCACGGCGGTAATCTTTCACATCTTCTTTTGAATCATAATTATAATTAAGCAGAAGGTTTCCGAATATCTGATAACTACCATAAGGAGCATTTGCGCCATGTCCTTCACCGCTTCCTTTTCCTTTACAAATGAAAGTGTTATACATCAGCTCCTGAGCCTGGTCGTTTTTTCCTTCAAACAGAAGTTTTCTGATAGCTGAAAGGTAATAGTAAGCTTGCGGATTGTCAGCATCTTGTCTGCTGCCGGACCATAGCGAAATCTCATTCATCACTATGTTTTCCTTGTCAATGCCGCCATCTGGCATCAGTCCAATTCTGCCATTTCCAAGAGGGAATGATTCTTCCCATATAGATGCCGGTCTGTCAAAGAAATAAGTCAAGTTGTTCCCTTCATTTATTATATTCTTGTTGCATCCGGCAAGCAACAGGATAAGCAGAAGGGTTGATAATGATTTTAGGTTGAACATTTTTTGAGTTTGTAAGTTTTGAGTTTTTGAGTTTGTAAGTTTTTTAGTTGATGAGGGAACGGGTTGACAAGGTCCTGTTTCAATGGGTTTAAAAACTTTGCATTTCACAGAGCCTCTTGTAATATCCGTTCAAGGCAAGCAAATCTTCATGTTTGCCACGTTCCACAATTTCGCCTTCGTGCATCACGCAAATTTCATCCGCATTCTTGATTGTTGACAGGCGGTGGGCAATTACTATTGTCGTACGGTTACGCATAAGGTTTTCCAATGCTTCCTGCACAAGTCTTTCAGATTCAGTATCCAAGGCAGATGTAGCTTCGTCAAGAATAAGAATAGGCGGATTCTTCAATATTGCACGGGCAATACTAATTCTCTGACGCTGACCTCCGGAAAGTTTTCCTCCCCGGTCGCCGATATTTGTCTGATAGCCGTTTTCTGTTGCCATGATAAAATCATGGGCATTGGCAATACGTGCAGCTTCTTCCACCTGTTCTTGTGTCGCGCCTTCCACACCAAATGAAATATTGTTGAAGAATGTGTCGTTGAAAAGAATAGCTTCCTGATTTACGTTTCCCATCAATGCACGCAAGTCGTATAGTTTAGTGTCTCTTACGTCTGTACCGTCAATGGTTATTTTCCCTTTTGTCACGTCATAGAATCGGGGAAGCAAGTCAACAAGAGTACTCTTTCCGGAACCGGACTGGCCGACAAGAGCAACAGTTTTTCCTTTAGGAATAACAAGATTTATACCTTTCAGCACATAGTCATTCTGATATTTGAACCATACATCTTCATATTTGATAGTCTCGTTCAACGCTACTGGCTTAGGATTTTCCGGGTCATTAATATCAGTCTGTGCCATAAGTATTTTATCAATGCGAGTCATTGAGGCAAGACCTTTCTGAACCGCATAAGCAGCTTTGCTCAAATCTTTTGCCGGATTTATGATACTATAGAAAATAACAAGATAATATATAAACGTAGAAGCGTCAATCGGGCTTTCTTCACTCAGGATAAGCGAACCTCCATACCACAGAACAATTGCAATAGTTGCCGTTCCCAAAAATTCACTCATCGGATGAGCCATTTGCTGACGGCGATAAACCTTTGTTGTTGTGCGTCGGAACTGCTCATTGCTTCTCTCAAAACGCTCCTGAATTTTCTTTTCTGCATTGAAAGCCTTGATAATACGCAAACCACCCAATGTTTCTTCTATCTGGCTCATCAGTCCGCCCCACTGTTGCTGACCCTCAAGCGACTGGCGTTTCAGTTTCTTTCCGACTTGTCCCATCAGATAACCCGCAAACGGAAGCAGAATAAATACGAACAGAGTGAGCTGCCAGCTGATGGCAATCATTCCTGTAAGGTAAATCAATATAAGGATAGGATTCTTGAACAGCATGTCAAGCGAACTCATCACCGAAGCCTCAATTTCATTGACATCGCCCGAAACCCTAGCCAGAATATCTCCTTTACGCTCTTCCGAAAAGAAACCTAAAGGCAACTGCGTGATTTTTCTGTTTATCTGGTTTCTGATATCACGAACCACACCGGTGCGGATTGGAATCATAGTGTAGAACGCAAGATACATCGTTGCAACTTTCAGGAATGTTGCTACAACAAGGAATACCCCTAGCACAATCAGTGCCGTTGAACCTCCGTATGTGTTTATCAAATCCCCCACATACCAGAAGAAATTGTTTTTCAGAGCTTCGGCAAAATGCTTCCATGATTCCCAGCTTCCGGGATTCAGATTCCATTCCATAAAGCTGTATTCCGCCTTGTCAATTCTGAAAAGAATATTCAGAATCGGAATTATGAGCGCGAATGAAAACAGGTTAAGTATTGCCGACAGAAAGTTAAAAATCACGTTCAACACCATATATTTCTTATATGGCGGAACAAATCGTTTAATGATAAGGAGAAAATCTTTCATATTATTTTAACACAGAGACACGGAGACACAAAGTTTTCAATTCTTAATTTATATACTCTTGTGTCTCCGTGTTTTTTTTAAATGCAAGTTTAGGGAATAAATCTGTGAGTTGCAAATTTTTTTCAATTTGGCTTCAAATTCACTTCCAGTCAACCAGCGACGATTTGAAATAATTCCATTCCATGTTTTCCCATAACAAAGAATGAGAAGACAATCTGGATTTGTATTCTTCCCAGTTTGTGTTTTCTGCTGTCGACCATCCTTTTTCTGCAACACCGGCAAGGCGAGGCATCAGCAGAAATTGCAAGTCGCTGAAGTTTGTCACAGTTTCACACCAAATAGCACCTTCAACGCCGGCTATGTTTTTCTCAGAGTTCAGCTTGTCGTTGAATTTGCCGGGATTCCAGTCATACATCTCAGCAATGGTTTGTTTAGGATATGCTTGCAAACCGAGTCTTTTCTGTTCTTCGCTCTGTGTGCTGTCGGCACTTGCTTCTTTATAAGGGAAATCCAGATAAACATACGAACTAGGAGACAAAATTATGCGTGCATTCTTTTCCAATCCCAAATCCATGTCTTTTGCGTTTTTCATGAATGCTTCTTTCATCATTTTCTGAATTTCCTCGGGCATAGTGGATTTCTTTTTCTTTGTTGAATCACCCGAACTTAACGACATATTCTTGTAATGCACCCAATATTGCATTACGTCGCCTTCCTCAAGATTAGTTCGTGCGGATTCCTGCCATCCGACCACTTTTTTCCCATTCTCTTTTACAATTTTACGTGTTGCATCAACAAAACGAACATATTTGTCGTCAGACAATCCCCAGATCTCGTCTCCTCCGATATGTATATAATTTCCCGGAGTCATCGCAGAAATCTCTTTCACGACATCGCTCACCAGTTGCATAGCTTTCGGGTCGTCAACATCCAGAGCGCCTATTGCCTGCCCGCTCATGTTCAATTTGAAATTCATTTTTGCGGCATTTTTCAATTCCGGATATGCGGCAAATATAGCTTTAGTATGACCGGGTAAGTCAATTTCCGGAACAACGGTGATAAATCTCTCTGCAGCATAGTCCACAATATCCCGATAATCATCTTGGGTGAAAAATCCCGCAGGTTTTCCGTTGTTTTCAATATTACCTCCAATTTCAGTTAATTTCGGATGGCTTTTTATCTCTATTCTCCATCCTTCGTTATCTGTAAGATGCAGATGCAGAACATTCATTTTATATAATGCGAGCATATCGATTACCTCTTTCACCTCGTTTGCAGTGAAGAAACATCGGCAAACGTCAAGAGACAAACCTCGCCAGGCAAATCTCGGATTATCGGCAATATCAAGTGCGGGAATATAAACTGTGCTGCCCGTTTCAAGTGAATTTCCTGCCACAAGTTGAAGCAGGGAAGTTGCGCCTCGGAAAATTCCTTCCGCAGCCATCGCTTCAATTGTTATATTGTTCTTGTCAATATTCAGTTTATAACGCTCATCGGCAGGATTTCCATCATCAGCACTCACGCCGAAAGCTGCAGGCATTGATGCCAGTTCCGAATTTGCGGGATTAATATTCAGGAATATACCTTTTTTGCATTCTTTCTGAGCCTTGTCAGCAACAGTTATTTTCAGTCCGCTTTGCTTGCCTATATATTCGGCAAATTTCTCGGCTATACTTTTCAATGATTCATCGGAATATGCAATAACACAATTGTTTTTCAGGGCAAATGCATTTTCTCCAATGTTTGATTGTGCCGGAGCCGGAATAATATTGAAATGTCTCGGACCAGCTTCTGTTTCAGAACATGAGCTGAACAGGGTGATGCCGCATAAAGCAGCCAGTGAACAGATAAAGGAAAAACTTTTCATATAATAATAGATTAATTTAAGTTTCGCAAGCTCAACTTAAAAGTTTACAAGGCTTCAGATACAAGTTGACAAGGTCAGAACACCTATAATTTCACGAATTAATATCCAAAAATCTTGTTAACTTGTCTTCTTGTCAACTTGTTATCTGGAAGTTGAGCTTGCGAAACATGAATAGATTAATTTAAGTTTCGCAAGTTACGAAGATGTGGCGAAACTTAAGATTAAATTCAGAAAATTTACAATTTGTGTAAGGCCTTCAGCCTATATCAGATAGACTATAGCAACTAACTAAAGAAGACATTTGTCGGTATTTACATTATGTTATATGAATCGTGTTTTTATTGTCATAATGCATGTTTTTCCTGTTTTTGGCTAACTCGCTTTTTTAATAAATTACCCTAATTCCCAATTTTATACCCGTTTTTTTCATCACTTCCGGAAAATCATTGCAATGATTTCAGGAAATGATCGCAATCGTTTACCCAAGTCATTGCAATGATTCCGGACAACGATTGCAATGATTTTCCCAAATCATTGCAATCATTTTTTTAACATCCGTTTTTCGTGGTTTTTTATGCAGTTTTTGGGCTTGAAAATTGCGTGGAATCATAACTTTTAACGGAAAAATCGGTCATTTTGATGGATTTTTGTGATTCGCTATTGTTGTGGGTAAATGATTAGATATTATTATGTTATGACCGATAAATCAGATTTAAAGCCCACGAGAATGACAGGCAAATCCACCAAAAATATTTTGTACGGATTTATTGGAGTTTGAGAGGGGTTAAATTGACATTTTGACATTTTGCTATTTTTGAATACAGCAAAG
Organism: Parabacteroides sp.; assembly: GCA_034091205.1. GTDB lineage: Bacteria > Bacteroidota > Bacteroidia > Bacteroidales > Tannerellaceae > Parabacteroides. The sequence goes on from JAXDRC010000039.1 coordinate 74,129, forward strand.
GTTGAGAAAGTAAAATCTTCAATGCTCCGTTACATTGGAATTGTAATTATTAGTTAATATTCTCTTAAGTTACCGCAAAAATACCGATCAAAACAGCGCAAAAATACCGATTGTGTTGTTGGTGAGAATAATATATATTATATTTGTACGTCTTAAATATTGTGATTATGAAATATTTAAATAGGGTGGCGGATAGAATGCTACAGGAACGGCTAGATACATTTGGCGCGGTTCTCATAGAAGGCCCGAAATGGACAGGAAAGACAACAACTGCGGAACAACATGCAAAAAGTTTCATCAAGTTGCAAGATCCTGATATGGCAGATGAGTATATCGCTACGGCAGCTACTAAACCATCGCTTTTGTTGAAAGGTGAAAAGCCAAGACTGATTGATGAATGGCAAGATGCTCCTGTCGTTTGGGATGCGGTACGTACGGCTGTTGATAACGCAAAAGGAGTAACTGGGCAGTATATTCTGACCGGAAGCAATGCTGTAGATAAGACAAAAATAAGACATACCGGAACAGGACGAATAACTCGTATGAAAATGTTTACTATGAGTTTGTGGGAATCAATGGAATCAACCGGAGAGGTTTCTGTGCGAGATCTTTTTGATAATCCTGATTATGACATAGACGGAGCTTCCAGCAATTTGGATGTGCCTGAGCTGATACGTGTTGCTTGCCGTGGTGGTTGGCCTGCTACTCTGCAAATGAGTCAGAAATCTGCTATGCTTGTGGCAAAAGATTATGTTAACAGCGTTTGTGAGAATGATATTTCCAGAGTAGACGGTAAGCAGCGTAACCCGAAAATAGCAAGGCAAATAATCAGGTCATATGCCAGGAATATCAGTACACTGGCAAAGAAGACTAATATCCTTGCTGATGTCACAGCATCTGGTGATATAACAATATCCATGGATACTTATGATGATTATGTGGAGGCATTAGAAAAATTGTTTGTTATTCAGGATATAGATGCCTGGTGCCCGTCAATACGTAGTAAAACAGCGTTACGTAGCGCGCCCAAACGTTGTTTTACCGATCCATCTATTGCAGTTGCAGCAATGAACATCAGTGCTGAAGCTTTGGAAATACAACTCAAAACATTTGGCTTTATTTTTGAACAAATGTGTGTGCGAGACCTTAAAGCATATACTGCAGATTTTAACAGTCGCATATCCTATTATCGTGACCGCTATGGTTTGGAGGCTGATCTCGTATTACATTTGGAAGATGAAAGATATGCTTTAATTGAGTGCAAATTGGGTAGTCAAGAAATAGAAGAGGGTGCGAAACACTTATTGGAAATAAAAAGGCTTGTTCAAGAATATAATAAGACGGAGAAACAGGTACCGTTACGTGAACCTGATCTTTTAATTGTCTTGACAGGAGGTAAAATAGCCTATACCCGGGAAGATGGAGTGAAAGTTATACCGCTAGCCTGTCTGAAAGACTGATATATGTGTTCAAGGATACAAGTGAGCAATGTTTTGCAACACCCTCAGATAGTTCAGAATTCGTCGAACTCACGTTATTTTAGAATATTTCTTGCCGATACCGGCAAAAAACACTATGTTTGTCTGGTTTTCTTTTAAAAAAACTTGCCGATAGAGATTATACAAATGAAATACATATCAGTTACAGACTTCGCGCAGAAATACGGAATTTCGGAGCGTACGGCACGAAACTATTGCGCTGTCGGGAAAATTCAAGGCGCTACATTGGTAGGCAAAACATGGAATATTCCGGAAGATGCGGAATTGCCGGTCCGTAAAAAGCGCATAAAACAGATAATGCCGCTGCTTGCAGTTCTTCGGGAACAGAAAGAAATGAAGCTGAAAGGAGGAATTTACCATCGTACTCAGGTTGACTTTACCTATAATTCCAACCATATCGAGGGCAGCAGGCTTTCGCACGAGCAGACAAGATTTATTTTCGAAACCAATACGGTAGGTTTTGAAGGTGATTCCATCCGTGTTGATGATATTATCGAAACAACAAACCATTTCCGATGTATAGATTATATTATCGACCACGCTGAAACCCGTCTGACAGAAAGTTTGATAAAAGAGTTACATCTGATGTTGAAGTCCGGTACTTCTGACAGTCGTAAAGAGTGGTTTGCAGTTGGTGATTACAAGCGTTTTCCCAATGAAGTTGGAGGATGCGAAACAACTGCTCCTGAAAATGTTAAAAGTGAAATCAGCGCGCTGTTGAAGGAATATAACTCCATCAAGGAAAAAAAATTTGATGATATTCTTGATTTTCACTGCCGTTTCGAATCTATTCATCCTTTTCAGGATGGAAATGGACGTGTTGGCAGACTGATAATGTTCAAGGAATGCCTTGCCAATGGTTTTGTTCCTTTTATTATTACGGATGAACTCAAGATGTTCTATTATCGAGGTTTGCAACAATGGCATAGCATAAAAGAATATTTGCGTGACACTTGTCTCAGCGCGCAGGATAATTATAAGGTTTTGATGGATTATTATAGGGTTGAATACTAGGGTATTGCAAAACTGATTTAAACACGGAGACACGGAGAACACGGAGATTTTTATTTTATTTTATTTATTCTCAATATATTATCTCTGTGGCTTTGTGTCTCTGTGTTTCATTATTTATGTTTTGCAACATCCTCAACGGGGGATATTACAAATCCGTTGGAACGGGTTTCAATGGAAAATATAAACTCTGTGCCCTCCGTGTTATCTCCATGTCCTCTGTGTTGAAATAAACTCCGTGCCTCCGTGTTTTATCATCTAAACCCCATATTTCGTCATCTAAACCCAATATGTTGAAAAAAAATACTAATAAACTCTTGCAGATTAATAATTACTACTTAACTTTGCAGCAAATCCTCGGCAAATAGTGTTTTGCCGGTTATAAGGATAGACATATTTGATGCAATGCATTTACGGTGATTATTCCAACTTTAAAAATCTGGAAAATTTTTAGTACAACGGAATAAGGACAATAAATGCTTGCGCTCTGCTGTATCCTTCTTTTGCATAAAAGGAGTATTGGCTATTTGTATATAGACATATTTCTTGAAGAGAGAACTATACCGTTAAGGGCGCGGGCTGTTGTTTTATTATTGTTGTACGGGCTTTTTCCAGATGCCTTAAAGTTAATAATAAACAACGGGATCCTGCGCTTTTTTTATGTATGGTGGTTTTCTTATACATTATATATAATATAGAAAATATAAAAAAGGCGCCGGTCCGTTGATTAAGACAACAGGACGGCGCCTTTCTTTTTTGTATCCTACCTTCCTTGTTTCTTCCCGTATTTGGTTGTGATGTTGAATGAATTTTATTAACTCAATATTAACAATTAAATTATTATTAATTATGAACAAGAAAGTTTCTACGATTTTTTCAATGGTTGCCCTTATGGGTGGATCGTTGTTGAGTAGTGCTTATGCGCAGAGCGAAACCGCAGCTTTGAACGGCTCTTTATTGGATAAATATGAGAGCGGAAGTGTGATGCTGGGACATTTGAACTCTGAATTTTTTGGCTTGAAAGATGGTGATAATGACACTAAGTCTACAGAAATGTATGCTGAGAGTAATGATCAGGTTGAGAAAAAGCTGATTCTAAATTACACTTGGAATGTTAAGATTGATCCTGCAAATGATACAAGAGACTATCCTCATTATATGTTTGTGAATTCAATCACTGGTGATACTTTGAGCTTTGAAAAAATTACAGGCAATTTGTTGATTCAGGATAAACAAAGCACTCCTAAGAAGAAATGGGCTAAGGATGGATTATATACTTTTGTGTTCGAAGATGCTTCTAATAAAACAAAAGCATATGGAAAGGATATGAAACTGAAAACTGCAGCCGACAAAGCTTTGGATACAGATGGAGATGGAGAGGCTGATGCTGCGGGGTATGTTAATATTTCTTCAACTAAAACAAGCTTGATTAATACTGGTGCAAAAAAACTATTCTTGTACAACTTAGCAACAGCCAGCGCAGAAATTGCCGAATTAAATGCTTTATATAACGGTAAAGGATTTAACTTAGGAGCAAAACCTGATTTGACTAGTACAGATGTTGTAGATGGTAACTTGTTTGACAGCGATTCTCAGCGTATTTGGGCTTATGAGGTTAATGCTGGTGATGAAACTTCAACTACGAATGGTAAAGGTTATGAGTTGCCTGATAATAATGGTGATGGCACAAAATTGTATGTTCCAAGAGGTGTTTATTTCTTTACAAATCCTGTATTTAAAAACGGCAAAGGTGCTGCTGATTACGTAATTGGTGATTTAAAAGCAAAAGATATCGATTGGTTGAACTCTTCATTCATAGCATTGAGTCCTACAGAGACATTGGAGGCTACTGATGTAGCTCGTGGACAAGGTGAAGGTTTCAAGCTTATTGTAGAAAAAGGTACAAACTTTATCTTCAAAGGAAATACATCTGATTATGCAGGTGAAGACTTGCCAATCCAGAATGCATGTTTCACTGTAAATACTAATTTTAGTGCTGACTATCCATATGCTATTTCCTTGAACGAATTCTATTATCAGAAAACTGCCAACTACAAAGGTACTGACAAACAGGATAAAGTAGCGGCTTATTTAGGTGTGTCTTCTTATAACAATACTGAGCAGAGCTTGGTTAGTATGAAGGGCGCAGCTTCTGATGCTGAATATTTGTTCTTCTTGAAGGCTTCTTCTGTATTGGATGGAAAGAAATTGTTGCATACATCTAAGAAAGCTGCTGTTTATGCAATTAAGTTCGTTTCTGGTCAGTCAAGCGACAAGGATTTGATTAATAAGTATTTGACAGTTGGTACAGATGGTAGTTCATTCCAGTGGGAAGCTAAAGGTGCTGCTATTGCAGATACAGATTTCCCAATCTTCCAGTTCGTAATTACTGCTGTTGATGATGAGAATAATGTAACATTCACAAACCGTGAAACGGGTAAGTCTTTCAAGACTCAGCTGTTCCCTGAAGAAGGTACAAACCGTTATTCTTTGTCAACTACTGGAATTACTGATATTGTACCATTTACAGTTAAGACAACAAGTGCAAATACTTATGAAGTAGATGATCTGCTTCCAGTAAGTTTTGATTCTGACATTGTTGTTGAATTGACAAGATTAGATAATGTAGATCAATTTGCAGGTTTCTTGAATACAGAAGATAAGGCTATCCGTACATTGGCATTTGCTCGTGATAAGAATGATACATCTAATAAATTCTATTCTGTAGTTGAAGATTATCTATCTGCAGGTTCTTTAACAAAACGACTTGCAAAGGATGAAATGCTTCGTGATGTATTTGTTAATGATATCTCAGATGCAGCTCAATGGCAATTGATTAAGGGTAGTGCAGCTACTATTTCTCGTGTGTATGTTTATAACAATACAGCAACAGAATCAGTAGATGATGTACCTAATGGTGACAAGGTATCTGTTTATACTTACAGTTTACGTTATGTAACTGATGGAACAGAAACTGACTGGTTCTTGAAGAATAAATACACTTCTTCTTCTTCTTATGATTTGAAAGAGGTAGTAGGTGTTAAGAAAGCTTCTGATTTAGCATCACATACTGATGTCAAGTTCTTTATCAAAGAAAATGTTGATGGTTCTGTTTCTTTGATGCCATACAGCAGATTTACTGCTTCAAGCAATAAGATTGCTAATTATAATGAAGAAAAGACTCTTGAAGTAGAACTGAATACGACAACAGGTGTACGTAGTTATGATTTCAATGAAGATGTTTATCAGTCAACTTCAGAAGCAACAGATATCAAAACTTATTTGGATCCTAAGCCAATTGAAATCAGCTGGCCGGCAAAAGAAGGTCATATCACTTTAGAAAGTGAATTGGGTAACTACATTACAATGAACGAAAACCGCGATGCTATCGTTGTAAACGAAACTGAAGCTGATAAGTTCTATTTGTATGTAACTGATAAGGATGCTATCGTTCCTTCATTCTATTTGACTAAGGGTGTAGGCGCTAAGAATGGTGAACGCATGTTCTTGTTCAACCCTACTGACTCTGTAAACTATTATGTTGCTACAGGTGATTATGATCGAGAATATCAGTGGGCTGAAAATAAAACTAAAGTATTATTCAAAGCTGCTTCTATCAATGAAACTCGTGATACATTGACTATTAATGTTAAGGGTGAAGTTAAGAAAGTTGCTAAGGAAGCTGATGACAATAATAAGAATATTTGGGGTGGTTTGAATCGTTTCAAATTCCAGATTATTGAAGCTGCAGACGAAGATGGTTATTACCGTATTCGCCAAACAAATTCAGATAATTATTACGGTAATTACTTGTCTTCTTTGAATGATAAGATGACTTGGTCTGGTAAATCTGAAGCATTGTTGTTTAAGGTAGAAGAAACTTCTGCTCCAACATCAAATGAAAACGTATCTGCAACAGAAGTTAAGGTCGTTGCTCAGGACGGTGCAGTAGTAGTTAAGAACGCTGCTGGTAAGAACGTAGTAGTATCTACAATCCTTGGTCAGGTAGTTGCTAACGAAGTATTGACATCAGACAATGCAACAATCAATGTACCTGCAGGTATCGTAGTAGTTGCTGTTGATGGTGAAAGCTTCAAAGTAAATGTAAAATAAGTTTATAAGTTAATGAGTTTTTGAGTTTGTAAGTTTAACCTTACAACTCAAAGCTCTAAACGATAGAAACTTTAGTTTAAAGCGGGAGCAGAAAAGAAACATTCGGGATTTACCCGCTGAATCTTCACTGCTCCCGTTCTTTTAAAACACAATAATCCTTTTAACTGTGACTAATGATTAAAAAAGATATTAAGTAGCTCGTGAGAGTGAAAACTTTAATTTTTAGTTATTAATAATAGTAGTGTAATTAAAAGTTCAAAATGCCCGATAAAGTAATTCCGTGAGGAATGAAAGGGCGTGTGAATAAAAATTAAATGTCTAAGGAAGGCTGTTTCTCTTCGGGGAGGCAGCCTTTGTTTGTTAATTAATTTTCAACATTAAGAGTATGGAGGCATAGGGTTGTTAAATATAAAAATGATGTACCTGTGTATCTGTGAATTCTATGAGTTTTTTTTACCCTTGTTAATAATACTTAAAATAGTTGGTTGCCAGGAAAAAATTCCAGATTTGTCAAACAAGATGTTATTTAAATTTTACATTTGTCAATAGTTATGCTGTCAATAATTAATAATGTTACACAATTATATTAATAAGTAAAACTTCTGGTCAATAATTTTACTTGTAAATGATTAGATTTTGCTTATTGTTTTATATGATAAATTTATTATTTATTATGTTTCAATATTTGCAAAATACAAATAAAATGTTAGCAAGCAAGCAAGCAAGCAAGCAAGCAAGCAAGCAAGCAAGCAAGCAAGCAAGCATAATTTACATCTATATTTATGTTTAGGCGGAACTTCGCCGCGAGAATTTTCTCGTGGCGAAGTTCCGCCTTGTTTTTTCTCAAAATCTTCCTTTTTACAAAATAAGCTTTGATAACCAATATGTATTAATTAAAAATAATTATTTATGAGAAGACAGTTTTTACTCTGGATTTCGCTTTGTTTGACTGTTTCATTAGTTTGGGCAGAGCGAATAGATTTGGCTACTGCAAGAAAAGTAGCTCAAACTGTAGCAGAAAGTACTGGAGGAGCAGCGTTAAGGTCTTCTGAAGACTTATCGTTAGTATATGCTGCTGCACCGGGAAAATCAGCTTCTGTTTTACGTAGCGGAACCGTAAATGAAGATGTTGATTATTTTGTGTTTAATTTTCCATCTAATGGAGGTTTTGTAATTGTAGCCGGTGATGACCGTGTTCATCCGATATTAGGCTACTCTGATGAAGGAAATTTTGACCCTAATAATTTGCCGGATAATCTCCGCAGTATGTTAGCATATTATCAGGATCAGATTTCATGGGCTGTGTCTAATGTAATGGAATCAAGTCCTGAAATTTCGGCTGAGTGGAATAAATATTTGAGTGGGGTGACATTGAGAGCAGCTGGAGACATTCTGCCAACTGCGTTATGGAATCAATCTGAGCCGTTCAATAGGCAGACACCTTCAATTGAAGGAGAACAAACTTTGACTGGTTGTGTTGCGACTGCAATGGGTATAATAATGAAATATCATAATTATCCGGAAAAAGCAGTTAATCCTCCGGCTGAGAATACATATGGGATTGATGGTAGGGCAGTGACTTCTCAAATCTTATATGATAATTATGATTGGAAGAATATGCTTGATTCGTATAAAGATACATATAATGATGTACAGGCTGATGCTGTTGCGAAGTTATTATGGCATTGTGGAGCAAATGTGAGTATGAATTATGGATTAAATGAAAGTGGTGCGCCAACTAAAATGGTTGCGAAAGCATTATCAGACGTTTTCGGGTATAGTCCTTCTATTCGTTATTTAACGAAAGAGGCATACCGATGGGCTGAATGGAAAGATATGTTGAGAGAAGAATTGGATGCAGGTTATCCTTTTATTTATAATGGTAGAAATATTCAAAAAGGCTCAGGTCATGCTTTTGTTTGTGACGGTTACACTGCTGAAGGTCTATTTCATATAAATTGGGGATGGGGTGGTTTAGCTAACGGATATTTCATTTTGTCGGTATTGGATGATAATGGTGATGGTTATGGTTATAGTGATGAACAAGGAGCTGTTTTGAATATTCGTCCTCAGAGAAATGGAGATAAATATATATATAAACCTTATCTGAATTATGCAACATATATTGTAGAACCTGGTAAAGTTCAAGTTGATTTTGGATTTACATATAGTGCATTTGAGGATCAGACTGTTTATATTGGATTAGGAATAGTTGATTCAGAAGGATTAGTAATACAGGCTCCTATAGACCCGCTTAGTGATAAATTGAAGGCTTATCCAGAAGGTTGGAGAATATATTCTGATTGGGGACATTATACTTACGTATCATATTCGTCATTACCAGAAGGACAACGTCTAACCTTACTTTGTTCTATAGATGGAAATACATGGGAGGTGATGAATAGTTTGGAAACTGTTCCGCTAGGTGTAGACAATAAGGGTGTTATAGAAGCTGCACTTGACAATCCCGATGATCCTGAGCAGCCTTTGAATGCGCAAATTTTGTGGAATCAGTTTGATGAATGCTATTTGGCCCACTCTGGACTGGATAATAATAAGAGTAATTCAGATAATTGTAGATCTATTTGTTATAGATTCTCTAATGTTAAGGAGAATATAATTGTCCGTTATGTTATTAATAATTACTCTGAATGGGAGAACCAGTTGGCAGTGTATTATGGAGATGATTATAGCATAACTGAAGCGAACAAAGGAACAAATGTCTCTATTAATAACGGCTATTTTGATATTCCTATAAAAAAAGAAGATTTGGATAATGGCATTTATTATTATAATTATCTGAAAATACTTTCAAATCGTAGAGGAGAATTAACTTATGATATCCAAGTTTATTCTGAATCAGATCAATCTCCTGTATTTGAGTCTAAAGGTAATAAATTACAATTTGTTACTAAAACAAGGGCTAAGATTAATCCTAAGAATATTCAAGGAAATGTAAACGAGGAGATACCATTTACGCTTACATTTACTGAGTCCGATGCGTCTTTTGAAAATCAAGAACTTGCCTTGAGCATTACTATTGATGGAGCAAAAGAAGACCAGATACAATTGGTAGGACCTGATGGTAAAATTGTAGATTTAGTAGCAAATGAAACAAACGATACTTATCTGAGTACGGAACAGCTATATAGTGTTGGAACATTTAGTTTAAGCAAGTCTTATTCTTTTAAAATAAAAAGTAATACAGAGTTTACAACTACCTATCCTACAATATCAATAAGGCCGTTTATTCAAGGAAAGAGAATAGCTGCATATCTCATAGACGCAAATTTGAGAGTTGAACCATCTACGGTAAATCTTCATTCTATTAATGCTGATTTGTATAATTTAGCTTTTCAGGATGGAACGCCGACTAAAGTAGAGGATGGACAAAGTTTTAGTGGATATTTAGTATGTACTAAAGAAGGTTATACTTATCCTAAATCTATAGTAGTGGAAATGGGGGGGGGACCTTTAGTACTGGAAGAAACTTATCGTTATAATCCTAAAACCGGATTAGTTGTAATTATGAAAGTGACAGGTGATGTCTTAATTAAAGCTCAGGCAGAACAAATACCGGTAGTTGAAAATCATATTGTTACTGCTGCTCAATTGGAAAACATGACATCGGATATTCCTGTAAAAGGCAAAGAAGTAAAAGATGGAGAAAACTTAAATATTGAGCTAAAAGCCAATGAAGGTTATTTGTTGCCAACAGAGATAACTGTTAAGTCGAATGGTAGTGATTATAAGGATTATACTTATACCACATCTGAGGATCGTAAGACCGGTACTTTACTTATTAGAAACATAACATCTGATATCCAGATTTATGCAAGTGCTGTTCTTGTTCCTAAGACATTCATCGTAAAACAAAAATTAGAAAATATTACATCTGATAAACCGAATTTGGTGGAAGTTCAGGAAGGTGAAAGTATAGAATTTATATTAAAACCTGTTCAGAATTACCGTTTGCCTGATGGTATTACAATTATGGATGGAGATAATCCTTTAATTGCCGGCGCAGATAAAGATTATACTTATGACAAGAGAACAGGGAAAGTAGTAGTTTTCCGTGTTACATCTAATTTGCTCCTTAAAGCAATAGGTGTTGATAACCGATATTTTGAAGTTGTTCTGAATTTGGATGGCGTAAAATCTGAACCTAACTCAATTGATGAACAATTCCTGGTTAACGAACAAGCTGTATTTAATGTTAAATTCTCAGCAGCAGAAGGATATACTTATGATGGAAATCTGGAAGTGAAGATGGGCGGTGATTTACTGTTATCTGGTACGGATTATACATACGACAGTTCTACCGGTGAATTCAAATTGCTGAAAGGTGTAACTGCAACTTTGACATTAACGGCAAAAGGTCTGAGAAATATGTATGATGTTGAGCTTGATGCTACAGGATTAGTCTCTAATCTTGAAGAAGGAAAGCAGATTGCTCATGGTGATCCGTTGTCTTTCAAAATTACACCGGAAGAAGGCTATAAATTGCCTGAGAGCATAGCTGTGACAATGAACGGAAATCTGGTTTCAGATTATACATACAGTATGGCTGATGGTTCTGTATATATTGCAAAAGTTACAGGTAAGGTTGTGATAACTGCGAAAGGTATATTGAAATCTTATCTTGTAATGCTTCACTTGACCGGATTAAGTTCTGATTTGCTTGAAGATGAGATAAAGCATGGTTCGGCTTTGAGTATTAAATTGTCTCCTATGACAGGTTATGAGTTGCCAGAATCTGTCGTTGTGATGATGAATGGAGAACAGATAAAGGATTATACATACAAAAACGGAACAATACAGATAGGTAAAGTTGTAGGTCCGGTTGAAATTACTGCCAAAGGTATAAGAGTTTATGAAGTTACTTCTCCATCTGATGTTAATATAACATTGAGTGGTGTCTCAAAAGTGAAAGAAGGGGAAACTTTCTCCGGAAAATTAGAAGCGAAAGAAGGTTATAAATTGCCAAATGTAATATCTGTAAAGATGGGTGGTCGAGATTTGGCGGAAGGACAATTCTCTTATAATAATGAAACAGGAGAAATAGTTATCAATTCCGTGGATGGTCCAATTGTGATTATTGCTAAAGGAATTGAGGTTGACAAGTTTGAGGTAATACTCAATTTGATCAATATAACTTCTAATCCAGCTTCATTTGAGCCTCAACCCAAGGATTCAAAAGTTGAGTTTGTTTTGGTTCCGGCTTCAGGATATTTGCTTCCTGCTACTGTCAGTGTGAAAATGGGGGATAAGTCTCTTGTTTCCGGTACAGATTACACATATGACAAGACATCCGGTAAGTTTGTTCTTGAAAATTTGAGTGGAACACTGATTGTTGCTGCATATGGTGATAAAGAGCCGACTCCAGGTCCAGATCCAGACCCGGATCCAGACCCAGATCCAACACCTGTAACTTATACTGTAACATTACCAGTCGTTGAAGGTGCAATAATATCAGCAGAAGGTTCTACTTCTGTCAAAGAGGGTGAAAGTTTCTACTTTACAATCGAGTTGAAAGAAGGTTATGTTGCCAAAGATTTGACAGTTAAAGTTAACGGAACTGAGATTTTACCTGAATCTGAAGGTAGATATAAGATTTCAAATATTCGTACAAATGTGGTTGTAACTGTTTCTGGTATAGAAAAAGGTAATCCTACTAGCTTGGAATCTTTGGGTATCACAACATTGAAGGTTTGGGGTAATGACGGAATATTACATATTCAGACACCATCTCCAGTAACTGCATATATTGTTACTTTTGACGGACGTTTGTATAAGACGCTGATATTGCCGGCAGGTGATAATGAAACAAATATACCTCAAGGTTCTTATTTGATAAATATTGGAAAGCAAAGTTTCAAGATTAGACTTTAAATTTTATCATATAATCATATCTTGAAAATTAATTAAGGAGAACTTTAGTAAAGAAAATTAATGTTAAATAATTAATTGATTTGAAAAAGGAAGGCTGTTTCTCTTCGGAGGGGCAGCCTTTGTTTATATATCCTTGTCAATTTGTCCCCTCGTCAACTCGTCCCTTTCATAATTTGTATTATTCCGCAAAATCCCCTATTTTAGACATCGTTTAATTTATATATCCATGAACAGTATTTACGATTCCAGGGAAAGGTTGAAATACGTATTTATATTTGCGGCGATATTGATAGCCATTGTTTCGGTGGTGGTGTCGGACACGCTGATAAAAGATATGGCAAGAGAGGAGAGAGAGAAGATTGAGGTGTGGGCCGAGGCAACCAGGGTTGTGACAAGCGAAGATCCGAGCCTTAATATGAATCTTATCCTTAAGATAATCCAGGGAAACACGACAATTCCTGTTATGCTTTGCAACGAGAAAGACAGTGTGCTTACGTATAAGAATATAGAATTGCCGGAAGAGAATGTTGAGGCTTTTCTGCATGAAAAGGTGAAGGAGCTGAAGTCGAAGAATTCGCCTATTGTGGTGGATATGGAGGATGGAACGTTCCAGTATCTTTATTATGATGATTCCACGAACCTGAAGCGGCTTCTGGTTTATCCTTATGCGCAGCTGTCGGTTGTTGCTGTGTTTATTCTGATAGCTTTTCTTGCCCTTGCAAGCACGAAGAAGGCGGAGCAGAACAAGGTGTGGGTTGGATTGTCAAAGGAGACGGCACATCAGCTGGGAACGCCTATATCGTCGCTTATCGCATGGCTGGAATACCTGAAGACAAAGGATGTGGATATTTCGCTGCTTGAGGAAATGGACAAAGATGTGAAAAGGCTGGAGACCATAGCGGAGCGTTTCTCGAAGATTGGTTCGAATCCGGAGCCTGTGCCAGTTGATATTTGCGAGTCGGTGCGCGCGGCAATCGGATATATGTCCACCAGAATATCATCAAAGGTGAAAATACATCTGAATCTTCCGGATTATCCGGTTCCGGTACTGATGAATTCGTCTCTCTTTGCCTGGGTGATTGAGAATCTGACAAAGAATGCTGTGGATGCTATGGAAGGACAGGGTGAGATAACTGTTTCGCTTGAGGAAAAATCGGGGAAAGTGAAGATTGACGTGACTGATACGGGAAAGGGAATAGTGAAGTCGAAATTCAAGACGGTGTTCAATCCCGGATATACGACTAAGAAACGTGGATGGGGCTTGGGATTGTCGCTTGTGAAGAGGATAATCGAATCCTATCACGGAGGAAAGATATATGTAAAATGGTCGGAACTGGGTAAGGGAACTACATTCCGGATTGAGTTGAAGAAGGTATAGAGGGAAGGAGTTATTGTGGTTAAAAGCCAATACTGTTAGTGTTTGAATTCTATCGGCTTTTAACTTCCGGCTTTGCGAAGCAGAACCGTAACTTCGTAAAACTCCTTTAATTCCCAAGAGTTGAGCTGACGAAAATTAAGTTTATTTTGTTGCTGAAATTCAGAACAAAATAAACTTAAAATATGTTATAGTGAAAAATATAGAAAGATATATTGCTTTTCTACGAAGTTTTTTCGTACCTTTGCATGGTTTTTACACAAATAGGCTTTGGGAAAATTTGAATTATACAATATTGACTTGAAGAATCTCACTCCGGGAGTACATGAATTTGACTACCATTTGGAGAATAAATTCTTCTTGGATATCGATGGAGACCAAGTGCAGAAGGGCAAGGTAAATGTCCGTCTGACAGTGAAAAAGACCTCTATGATGTTCGAGATGGATTTCCATATTGAAGGAGTTGTGATTGTTTCGTGCGACCGCTGCCTGGATGATATGGAGCAGCCGGTTGAGTCGGATAACCGTCTCGTTGTAAAATTCGGAAAAGAGTATTCTGAAGAGAATGACGAAATTGTGATTATCCCGGAAGAAGAAGGGAAAATCAATATAGCATGGTTCTTGTATGAATTCATAGCACTGTCTATCCCGATGAAGCATGTGCATGCTCCGGGAAAGTGTAACAAGGCAATGGCGTCGAAATTGAGACAGCACACGGCACGCAGTGTTGACGAAGACGATGATTTTGACACAGACTTCGACGATGATGTTGAAGATGTGCCGGGAGATGATCAGATAGATCCGCGTTGGGCTGCGCTGAAGAATTTAGTAGAGAATAATAACAATTAAAATAAAATTATCATGGCACATCCTAAAAGAAGACAAGGTAAGACTAGAACAGCCAAGAGAAGAACTCATGACAAGGCTGTAGCTCCAACAATGGCTATTTGCCCAAACTGCGGCGCATGGCACATCTATCACACTGTATGTAACGAATGCGGTTATTACAGAGGTAAATTAGCAATTGTTAAAGAAGCTGCTGTGTAAGTTTATCGAAGAAAAAATCATTTACTTTGGTGAACAAAAGAAATAGCCCTAAAAAGATATTTTTTTAGGGCTTTTTTTAATTTTACAAATATACAAGTTTCGCAAGTTTGGTTTTCTGGCTGCTGGTTGGCAGGGAAACGGGTTTACAGGCGAGAACTTAAACTGATTATAATTATGGAAAAGATTAATGCGGTAATAACAGGCGTTGGCGGTTATGTGCCGGAAGACGTTTTGACAAATGATGATATCGCCAGGATGGTGGATACATCTGATGAATGGATTATGACCCGCGTTGGAATTAAAGAACGTAGAATTTTGAGAGAAGAAGGTAAAGGTACTTCTTTTATGGGAATTTGTGCAGTGAATGAGTTGCTGAAGAAAACCGGAGTGGATGCTGAAACAGTTGAGGCTGTAATTTGCGCTACAACAACTCCGGACTATCACTTCCCTACTACAGCTTCAATCATTGCTTATAATACCGGTTGTAAGAATGCATTTACTTTTGATGTTCAAGGGGCTTGTGCCGGATTTTTGTATGCGTTGGAAACTGCATCGAATTATATCCGTTCAGGACGCTACAAGAGAATCATTGTGGTGGCAGGCGACAAAATGACTGCTATAACTGACTATACGGACCGTAATACTTGTCCGTTGTTCGGTGACGGTTGTGGTGCCGTGATGGTTGAACCTACAACTGAGAATTATGGTGTGATGGATACTATACTGCGTACGAACGGTATCGGTCTGGAACACCTTATCATGAAAGCCGGCGGTTCGGCTTATCCTCCAAGTCACGAGACTGTGGACAGAAGAGAGCATTTCGTTTATCAGGACGGACGATATGTGTTCAAGCATGCTGTGTCTGACATGGCTGATGTCGCTGCGGAAGTGGTGGCTCGTAATGGCTTGACTAATGACGATATAACTTGGGTTGTTCCTCACCAGGCAAACCTCAGAATCATCGACGCTACAGCTAAGCGCCTGGGTGTGCGTGACGACCAGGTTATGATTAATATCCAGAAATATGGTAACACAAGTGCCGGAACTATTCCTTTGTGTTTGTGGGAATGGGAAAGCAAACTGAAGAAAGGTGACAACCTTATCCTTGCAGCTTTCGGAGCCGGATTTACTTGGGGTTCAATATATGTAAAATGGGGTTATGATGGAAAAGAAGCATAAATCCGGGTTTGTCAATATCGTGGGAAACCCAAATGTGGGTAAATCTACTTTGATGAATCGTCTGGTGGGTGAGCGTATTTCGATTATTACATCCAAGGCGCAGACAACCCGTCACCGTATCATGGGGATTGTGAACACGGACGATATGCAAATTGTCTATTCAGACACTCCGGGAGTCCTGCATCCTAATTATAAGCTGCAGGAATCTATGCTTAACTTTTCGGAATCGGCATTGGGTGATGCCGATGTGTTGCTTTATGTGACAGACGTAATCGAGAAGATTGATAAAAATGAAGAGTTTCTCCAGCGTGTGCAGAAAGTGAAGGATTATCCTGTGCTGCTGCTCATCAACAAGATTGACCAGACAAACCAGGCTGATTTGGAGAAACTTGTTGCCCAATGGAAGGAACTGCTGCCGGATGCGGAGATTATTCCTATCTCGGCATTGTCGAACTTCAATGTTGATTACGTGAAACAGAGGGTGGCGGAACTGATGCCCGAGTCGCCTCCTTATTTTGAAAAAGACGCGCTGACGGATAAGCCGGCTCGTTTCTTTGTTACAGAAATCATTCGTGAGAAAATACTTCTGTATTATCAAAAAGAAATACCGTATTCGGTAGAAGTGGTCGTAGAGCTGTTTAAGGAAGATGATGAGAAAATCCATATCAAGGCGCTCATTATTGCAGAACGTGATTCTCAGAAAGGAATTATCATTGGGCATAGAGGACAGGCACTCAAGAAGGTGGGAGCAATGGCACGCAAGGACATTGAACGTTTCTTCGAAAAGAAGGTCTTTCTTGAGATATTTGTCAAAGTTGAGAAAGACTGGCGAAACCGTGACAATATGCTGAAGGCGTTCGGTTACCAGTTGGATTAATAAATAAATTAACGGCATACGAAATTTTTATTATGGGAAATATTGTTGCAATAGTTGGAAGACCCAATGTGGGCAAATCAACTCTTTTCAACCGTCTGACGCAGACACGACAGGCGATTGTGAATGAACAGGCCGGAACAACTCGCGACCGCCAGTATGGTAAAGTGGAATGGCTGAATAAGGAATTCTCTTTGATTGATACAGGTGGATGGGTTGTAAATTCCGATGATATTTTTGAGGAAGAAATCAATAAGCAGGTTCAGATTGCTATTGAGGAAGCTGATGTTATCCTTTTTGTCGTTGACGTTGTGAACGGCATGACAGACCTGGATATGGAAGTTGCAGGTATTTTGCGCCGCAGCCGTAAGCCTGTTGTGGTGGTGGCAAATAAGGCGGATACGTTTGAAATGCATGTCAACTCTGCAGAGTTCTATTCTTTCGGTTTGGGTGATCCTTTCTGTATTTCTGCTATCAACGGTTCTTGTACAGGAGACTTGCTTGACAAGATAATATCTTTGTTCCCTGAAGAGAAACCGATGGAGTTGGAGGAAGAGTTGCCAAGAATAACTATCGTTGGACGTCCGAATGCCGGAAAGTCCTCACTGGTCAATGCTTTTATCGGTGAAGAGAGAAATATTGTAACAAATATTGCCGGGACAACTCGTGATTCAATTTATACAAAATACAACAAATTCGGACTTAACTTCTATCTGGTGGATACTGCCGGTATCCGAAAGAAAGGAAAAGTGAATGAGGATTTGGAGTATTATTCTGTGATACGTTCAATCCGTGCTATTGAGAATTCTGATGTGTGCGTGCTTATGCTTGACGCTACACGAGGAATTGAGAGCCAGGATTTGAATATTTTCTCGCTTATCCAGAAGAACAAGAAAGGTTTGGTGGTATGCGTTAATAAATGGGATTTGGTTGAAGACAAGAGCCAGAAAGTGATAGACTCGTATGTCCGTGCTATACGTGAAAGATTGGCACCGTTTACAGATTTCCCTATTCTGTTTATTTCAGCGTTGACCAAACAGCGTATCTTCAAGGTTCTGGAAACAGCGCAGAAAGTATATGACAACAGGAAAAAGAGGGTTTCAACAGCTAAGCTTAATGAAACTATGCTCCCTATAATCGAGAATTATCCGCCGCCAGCATGGAAGGGCAAGTATATCAAGATTAAATATATCACTCAGTTGCCGGCAGGAAGTATTCCTTCGTTCGTATTCTTCTGTAATTTGCCTCAGTGGATTAAGGAACCCTACAAGCGATTCCTGGAGAACAAGATTCGAGAAAATTGGGATTTCTCAGGTACTCCGATAAATATTTTTATCAGGGAAAAGTAAAGGTTAGAATTCAAGTTGACAGGTAAACGAGTTGACAAGGAAAATCATATTTTATGCCTTGTCAACTCGTTTATAAAGCCTTGTTAACATTAAAGTTGAGTGATTGGCGAAACTTTAATTAACTTATTTTCTTTGCTAGATAGATATTGTCAACCTTATATTTGCATCTTGAGTAATTTAACATTAAAAGGAGAGATGAATATGAAGAAGACATTGTTTGCAATCTGCCTTATGATGATATGTTCGTTGGCAGTGAACGCCCAGAAATATGCATTAATTGATATGGAATATATATTGAAGAATATTCCTGCATATGAAATGACAAACGAACAGCTTAGTCAGGTTTCACAGAAATGGCAGAATGAAGTGGAAGCATTGCAGCAGGAGGCACAAAATATGTATAAGACCTATCAGAGTGATTTGGTATTCCTTTCTGCAGAAATGAAGACAAAAAGGGAGGAGGAAATAGTTAAGAAGGAGCAGGAAGCACAGGATTTGAAACGTAAGTATTTCGGCGCAGACGGCGAACTTTACAAGAAAAGAGAGAGCCTGATGAAGCCTATTCAGGATGAGATATATAATGCTGTAAAGGAAATATCAGAGGACAAGGGATACCAGCTTGTGATTGACAGAGCGTCTGCCATGAGTATAATTTTTGCTTCTCCAAAGATAGATATCAGCAATGAAGTGCTTTCAAAACTGGGATATTCAAAATAAATGCTTAATTTTGTGCGCCTAAGTTGTTGAAGGTGGAATTATAATGATTAATAACAGTAACTATAAAAGAAAATGAAAAAGCTAATTGCATTATTGTTAATGATTATCCCTATGAGCGTTGTGGCTCAGGAAGTGAAAATTGCTTTCGTAAATACACAGGAAGTATTTATGGCTATGCCTGAAGTTTCTGACATGGAAAAGAAAATGGCAGATTTGCAGGAAAGTTATAAGAAAGAACTGGCACAGATGGAAGAAGAATACAAGAAAAAATATTCTGATTTTATCGCGCAGCAGGATTCATTGACTGAGAACATTAAGGTAAGAAGAATGCAGGAAGTTCAGGATATGCAGCAGCGTATGGACAATTTGGTTCAGGTTGCCCAGCAGGATGTTGCCAAACAGCAGCAGGAGTTGGTAAAACCTATCCAGGAAAAGATTCAGACTGCAATCAAGGCTGTTGGTGATGAAAAAGGTTATACTTATATCCTGACTCCGGAAGTGTTGTTGTATTCTGGTTCATCTGCAGTTGATGCTACTTCTTTTGTTAAGGCAAAATTAGGTTTGCAGTAATTAATAATTTGGAATATTATAGAATCAGTTTTGATTCCAAACATTTATATTGGAAACACAGAGAATGCGCCTAGAAAGGTGTTCTCTGTGTTTTTTTAGTAATAAGGAGTTTTTGTTTTATTAGGAGTTATATAGTAAATGTTCAATATGCAATTTTCAAAAGCTGATGGCCCGATTGGGGTTTTTGATTCTGGTTATGGTGGGTTGACTGTATATGACAAGATACGTGAGCGGTTGCCGCAATATGATTACATATATATGGGAGATAATGCCCGTTCGCCTTACGGACCGCGCTCGTTTGAGATTGTATATGAATTTACAAGGCAGGCGGTGATGCGTCTTTTTGCTGAAGGTTGCCGCCTTGTGATATTGGCTTGCAACACTGCTTCGGCAAAAGCGTTAAGGACTATACAACAACAGGATCTTCCGGTTTGGGATAATGAACGAAGAGTTCTGGGAGTCATACGTCCTACAGTTGAATTAATGGACAGGATGAGCAAAAGCAAGCATATTGGAGTCCTTGGTACGGCGGGAACTATATCCTCTTCGTCATATACCTTGGAGATAGAAAAAATGTTCCCTCATATTTCTGTTGTAGGTGAGGCTTGTCCGATGTGGGTTCCTTTGGTTGAGAATGCGGAATTTGATTCTCCGGGAGCTGATTATTTCGTCAAGAAACATATTGATCATATAATGCAGACAGATCCGCTGATAGATACTTTAATACTTGGATGTACGCATTATCCTTTGTTGATTAATAAGATAAGCAAATATGTTCCTGCAGGGGTTAATTTGATTTCACAAGGGGAATATGTTGCAGAAAGCCTTGAGGATTATCTGGCGCGGCATCCGGAAATGTCGTCCCGGTTGACTACAGGAGCTAGCCGGCGTTTCCTTACGACGGAATCTGTTAAAAAGTTTTCGGATGCCGCGTCTTTATTTTTAGGATATAATGTTAATGCGGAGAAAATAGAACTGAATTCTTAGATTATTTCTTTTCCAAAAGGAGTGAGTGCCAAACCTGCCATTTTGATGTGTTGTTTTCCGAAAGGGAAACCAATTATCGTAATACATAACAATATCCCGAAAAAGAGGTGAGTGGCTGCAATCCATATTCCTCCAACAAGAATCCAGATAATGTTCATTATAATGCTCAGGCAGCCTCCGGCACTATCACTTTCTACGACTTTAGAGCCGAAAGGCCAAAGAGCCAGTATTCCAAGTTTTAGCGTCTGTAAACCAAAGGGAATACCGATAATTGTTATCATCATTAAAAGGCTGGCAATAAGATATTCCAGGGCAGTGATGAGTCCACCACATATAAGCCAGATAATATTACCTATGAACTTCATGATTATGTTGTGCTAAATTTATTGTTAAAAAAATTCTTTTATATCATTAATGTCTTCACCTATCAGCTCAGCTATGTTTTCAAGTGAAAGGCCTTTTGATTTCATGTGTTTGACTGTGTTGGAAAGGCTTTCCTTTTTGCCTTTCTGGAGTCCTTCTTCCATCCCTTTCTGGAGTCCTTTCTGTATTCCTTTCTGCATACCTCTGATTTCTGCAGTTTCCATTACACTGAACCAGTCTCGATAAGCTTTCAAACTATCTTCGTACTCGAATCTTTCTTTTGGATTGAATTTTGCTATTTCTGCTACTTCGAATAGTCGTGTAAAGACCTTTTCCTGTAGAGCCTTAGGACGTTCCATAAGTGTCCCTAAGTGTCTTATAGCATACATCCATTTATCAAAGAGTGTCACAAGTTCATTTTCTGTTTTTGTGAATTTAGGCATTTCGAGGTATATGAATGTAAGTTTGTCATAAAAGAGTTTTTTAGTTTTTGTATCGAGCAGCTTGATTTCATGGTAATAATCATTATTGTCTTTTTCCTCAGAAAAACAGAAATTTAGTATGCCAATAGTATAAACTCCTTTAAGCTCATAATTCCATACACCTTTAGGAGCTTGCTCACGGATGGCAAAGCTTGAATAATATATGCTTCTGTCTTTAAAGAATTGTTGTTCTCCTTTCTGCATTTCAACAATGAACATTTCTCCTTTGTCATTTTTACAATAGACATCGAAGACAGCTCTTCTGTCGTATTCTTGTGTACCCAAATGTTCTGCATTAAGATAAGTAACCTCTTTGATAGTTTCTTTACCTTGGAGAAGGGCATTAAGGAAGCTTATTAAAAGGTCACTGTTTATTTCTGTCCCGAATAATTTCTTAAAGGCGAAATCGGTATAGAAATTTACGTATCTGTCAAAAAGTCTTTCCATGCACATATTTCTATTTGATTTATAATGTATGCTTAATATTCTTGATACTGTCGAGTTCAGATATAATTCTGCTCTTGACAATGTTGAAGCTGTCTCTGAGTTCCGGTTTTACAGGTTCAGAAGGAGGAGCTTCCATATCAAGAGGATTTATAGGTTGTCCGTTCTTATAAACCCTGAAATCCAAGTGTGGACCAGTTGACAAACCTGTTGAACCAACGTAGCCTATTTCTTCACCTTGTCTGACTCTTTGCCCCACGCTCAGCCCTTTTGCATAGCGGCTCAAATGCATATAAGAGGTTGTATAGACAGAATTATGCTTTATTTTTATTGTATGTCCACCTCCGTTCGTATATCCTTTGAATATTACAGAACCATCACCAATAGTTCTGACAGGTGTGCCTGTAGGAGCAGCGTAGTCAACACCATGATGCGCTCTGTATCTCTTCAGTATAGGATGAAAACGGGCATTGGTAAATCTGGATGTTATTCTGTAGAAGTCAAGTGGCGCTTTCAGGAATGCTTTACGCAAACTGTTTCCATCTAAATCAAAAAATTGCATAGTGCTGTCTTGCATAAAAGGTATTGCATAATAATCTTTACCTTGGTGTGTGAACAAAGCTCCTTCTATAGATGAAATAGATAAAGCAGTTGTATCATCAATATAAGCTTCGTTGTATATCACCTGGAAAGAATCATCTTCTTTTACATCGAAGAAGTCTATTTCCCAAGCAAAGACATCTGCTATTTTAATAGCCAGCAAAGGATCAGCTCCTTGTTGCTTCATAATATTCCAAAGAGAAGAAGTTGTTGTGCCATTTACATATTTCCTTTTCAAAGTTATGGGTTTGTTGAATGTATATGCTTCAATCGGTCTTTTACTAAGATTGATCACAGCATAGTCTGTCATAGTTTTGGCAAATGCGATATATTGAATCTTGGCAATAGAATCTCTAGTGGTAAAAGTACAGTAATGCATACCTGCCTTTATTCTTGTGGGATCCAGAACTGAGGCCGATGCTTTACTGATACTGTCTGCTTCCAGAGCCGAAAATCCCAAACGAGAGAATATTATGGAAGGATTATCACCATTTCTTATCTCAAAATGCTCAACATTCAAACTGTCAATGCATATACCATATTCATATACATGTTGTAGGCTGTCATTCCATTCGCTATCAACCGGTTCTTCTGTATTTTTTGCTAGTTCTTGTCTACATGAAAATATATAAAGGCAGAATGCTGCTGCGATAAACAGTATTGGTACGATTCTTTTCATCTTTGATATTTGTCAACAA
Organism: Parabacteroides sp.; assembly: GCA_034091205.1. Lineage (GTDB taxonomy): Bacteria > Bacteroidota > Bacteroidia > Bacteroidales > Tannerellaceae > Parabacteroides. The sequence goes on from JAXDRC010000039.1 coordinate 97,329, forward strand.
ATTATATAAGTAATACAAACATACATAAAATAATAGAATTAGCCAATTCGATTTGATTTACCTTTGCGGAAGAATATATTCATAATGTGATTTCTGCAATGTTGGAATTATCGTTGTTTCGGAATAAAGGATATTTACGAGGAAAGTTACTTAAACTTGTAGGACCGATATTTCTGGAAATACTCCTTATGCTTATGCTTGGAGTTGTTGACACATTGATGCTTAGTCATTATTCAGACAATGCGGTTGCTGCTGTTGGTGTTGTGAACCAGTTGTTGAATATGGTTTTTCTACTGTTCAACATAACAACTGTTGGAACATCCGTAATGTGTGCCTTGTATTTCGGAGCTAAAGATTCAAAAAGTTTTATTCAGGTTGTTGGAGTTTCCCTTTTGTTTAATGCGGTAATAGGTTTGATAATCAGTCTTGCTTTAACACTAGGAGGAAAACAAATGCTGGTCTGGATGGATATAAGGGACGACCTTATGCCTATGGCGCTGACATACATGAAAATTGTCGGTGGATTTGGATTCTTCCAGGCAATAAGTTTTACAGCATCAGCTGTTCTAAGGGCTGCTAATAAACCCAATTATGCAATGCAGGTAACATTCATAATCAATATATTGAATGTTTTAGGTAACTATTCTCTGATATTCGGTCACTTTGGATTGCCTGCATTAGGTGTTGAAGGCGCTGCAATATCTACATCTATCTGCCGAGGTGTGGCAATGTTGTTCCTAATCATCGTATTGTTCAAGCGATTGATACATAAAATGCCGCTTGAGTATTTCCGTCCTTTCCCATTCAGGAAACTTAAAGATGTAATAAAGATAGGAATGCCGTCGGCTTTCGAGCAAATTTCATATGATGCATCGCAGGTTTGCGTTGTGTATTTTATAAATATGTTGGGGAACGAAGTGCTTACGGCCAGAGTATATATAATGAACATAGTAATTATCGGTTATATTTTCTCTTTAGCAATGGCAAGTGCTACTTCTGTATGTACTGGTAATCTGGTAGGTGCAGGAAAGAAATATGCAGCATATGCTCTTAGCTGGTATGCATGGAAGCGCTCAATGATGGTGACTTTTGTTGCAACTGTCGGAGTTTACTTATGTGGCCGTTTGCTTCTCGGATGCTTTACTGAAAATGAGAGAATAATAGAGATAGCTATGTCTGCTTTGCTTGTTGATATATTACTGGAACATGGTAGAGCGACTGTTTTGATGTTCTTGTTTTGTTTACGCTCCGTTGGTGATGTTGTAATTCCTGTATTGATAGAAATAGTTTGCATGTGGGTATTTGCTGTCTCGTTCGGCTATTTGTTAGGAATAGCAATGGGATTGGGACTGGCTGGAATATGGTTTGCTTTGGCTATGGACGAAGGTTCAAGAGGAATAGTGCTATGCTTGAGATGGCGAACTTGTAAATGGATGAAAAAGGACCTTATATCATCACGTAAGTAGTTAATGTAGGTTAAATATTCTGCTTGTTCAGAACAAATTTCCACTTTTTAGCGTCTATAGGATTGTAAGGTCTTAAGTTTTGCAAGTATAAGAAGTTGACAATGTTTTTACATAGAGTTTACGAGGTATAGTTTTTAATTCAATACACCTTGTCAACTCGTATCTGAAGCCTTGTCAACTTTGAACTTAAACTTTAATTACTAACGAATAATGTTTAAATAATTTATTTTATGAAGAAGTTATTTATGTATGCACTGATGATTCCTGCAATGGCAGTTTCAATGGTGGCATGTTCTGGTTCTAAAGTCAATGTAAAACAATTGGATGGAAAATGGAATATTGTAGAGGTAAAAGGTGAAGCGGTAAGTTCTGAAGAGAACGTTCCTTTTATGGAATTTGATATGGAGGGGAAAAAGCTTCATGGCAATGCCGGATGTAATATATTTAATACATCTGTAACCTTGAATGAGAAAGATGAATCTGCTTTGAAGATCAATCAGGCGGCAGCAACAATGATGGCATGTCCAAATATGGATTTGGAAACCAGGATTTTCCAAAGTATGGATGCGGTCCGCTCTGTAAAATCCGGAAAGAGTGAGAATGAATTGCTGTTGGTTGATGAAAATGGTAATACATTGTTTGTTTTAAGTAAATAAAATATGAAATCAATTTCTTCGATAATATTAATTCTGGCGAGCATAGTTATATTATCCGGATGCCGCTCCCAATATAAGACAATTACAGATATCAATGAACTTGAAGGCGAGTGGAATGTAGTCGAGCTTGAAGGTAAGTCTTTGCCATCAGAAAAAACTTTACCTTACCTTTCCTTTGACTTGAAAGGAAAACGATTGTCCGGTAATGCCGGTTGTAACCGTATAATCGGTTCATTGGATATAGATGAATCCAATAGGGAGATGATTTCTTTTCCTCAAGTAGGTTCGACTCGTATGGCATGTCCTGACATGTCTGTTGAGGATAATCTGCTTAAATTGCTGAATAGCGTAAAATATTTTGAATCGCAGAGCAAGGGCAAGCCTGTTACACGTATATCATTGTGTGATGAGGCAAAGACTCCTGTAATAGTATTGGAGAAGAAATAATAGCTCTTTCGTTATATGAAACAGAAAAAGCTGTGTGTCAATTAGCGCTTTATACGCCATATTGGTTACACAGCTTTTTTTGTTAATCACAATTCTGTCATTTTTCGTAGTCCGGATACAGAAGATATTTTTTTCTCATTTCCTTGTATTTGTCAAGATCTTCCTGCCATGAAGCTTTTATTTCTTCCTCAGTTAAGCCTTGCATTATCTGTTCTCGAAGTTTGTCTGTCCCTGAAAGCAAATCGAACCATCTTTTACGCTTAAAGAAAAAATCAGGATTTTTGTCACATTTTTCGTAGAACTCCATGACGAATCTCAACGTCAATCCACCTTCAAAAGGATATTCCTGCAAGTTTACGCCATAACACATTTTGTCTTTGTGCATTGGATTTGTGTCGAATCCAGGTAATGAGCATGGTGTAAATGTATATTCTCCAAATTTAGGGTCTGGATAACCTAGCACCTGGAATGGGAAATATGTACCACGTCCAACGCTTATTGGTGTCGCTTCAAAAAAGCATAGTGAAGGATAGAGGCGGATTGACTGGTCGTTAGGCAGATTTGGCGAAGGCTTTACGGGCAGCCAATAGGGGTCGCCATGCTTCCAGTTTTCTATTTTTACAATATGGATGTCGCATGTATCCGGAGTATCCAAAATCCAACCTTCTCCATTCATCATCCATGCTAGTTCACCAATAGTAAGTCCATGGAGGATTGGTAAAGCATCCATTCCGACAAAAGATTTGAATTCAGGTTTACGGATAGGTCCGTCAACAAAGTCATTTGGATTCGGTCGGTCAAGTACAATAAGTTTTTTATTATTTTCAGCACAAGCCTCCATTACGTAGTGAAGAGTACTAATGTAAGTATAAAATCTGGCACCGACATCCTGGATATCAAAAACCATAATGTCAATATCTTTCAACTGTTCTGCCTGTGGCTTTTTGTTTTTGCCATAAATCGATATTATAGGCACACCTGTTTTCAGGTCTTTGCTGTCTTTCACTTCTGTCCCGGCATCTGTTGTTCCTCTAAAACCATGTTCGGGGGCAAAAACTTTGACGACGTTAATGCCTTCTTCTAAAAGAACATCCAGCAAGTGTTTGTTTTCTTTTTCCAGTATAGAGGTTTGATTGACTACCATCCCGACTCTTTTGTCCTTAAGTAAACGGGTTACTACATCAACCCGTTCTGCGCCGACTCTGATCTCCATTGAATCAGCAAATGAATAACAAGAGAAAAATACGAAAAAACTAAGCAGTAATAGCTTGTTGAATAACTTCATGTTGCATCCCTTTCTTATTGCAGTTATGTTATTTATTAAAGTTTCGCAAGTTACTTGTGTTTTATAAACAAGGTTTCAGATACAAGTTGTCTGGTAGTTGTGAATCTCTTTTCAACTAGTTGTCTGAAACTTGAGCTTGTGAAACATTGGTTATTTATATCATATAGGCAAAAATAATAGAAATTCGGGAATGAATTCTGAAAATATATAGTAAAAAACGATGGATAAATAAATATGAAAAGAGCAGTTGATTAGGTGGGTCAACTGCTCTTTTGTTAAATATGATTGTTTTTATTTATTCATATTAGAATTCTGCATAACCAGGATTCTGAGTCAAATTCGGGTTTGTCTGCCATGCATCCTGTGAAATAGGATAGAGTTTCAAGTGTTCACCTGTTGCTCTGGCACAATTAGATTTAGGCCACATACCTTGTTCGAAGCAACCGAAACGGATGTCATCCTGTCGTGAAGTGTTCTCCCAAGCTAATTCCAAACGGCGTTCTAGCTGTACTTTTTCCAAGTCAACTGTCTGATAATTGTGATCTGCATTACCATAAGCTCGTTCACGGATTGCATTTACTAATTTTGTTGCTTCACCTGCATTTCCATTTCCTCTTAACAATGCTTCTGCTTTCATCAGATAAACATCTGCCAAACGGAAGATATGGAAATCGTTTTCCATGGCATCAACCAGATCTTTTGCATATTCCCATTTGAAGCAACGTGCACCATCATGCTGGTTAACAGCTCCCCATGTTGTTCCGTCATATTCAGTACCAGGAAGCATTGTTACATCAATTGTATGCTCCAAAACAAAACCATGGTCTGTAATGATAGGTTCACCTGTTGAAATATCCTTCATTACTCCAGTTAGGAATGTTGCATTTTTACGAGGATCATCATCTGAGAATAATCTTACATACTCAGGCTGTGCGCAAACACCATTCCATGTTGATGAATAACTTCCACCAAAAGCAAGATAATCTTTGTAGTGGAGTGTCTGATTCATCATTTGATTCTGATCCTGAGTATCTGTACTTGAGAAAGAACAAGCAAAGATAGCTTCCTTAGAGTTGTTGTTTGTCAGATTAAAGTTGTTTGACCATTCTGGTTCAAGTGTATAATTCATGGCCATAACCTTATCACAATATTCAACAACTTTTTCGTAGTTTCCACCTGAAGTTGTTACACCCCATGCATCAGCATTCAAGTATAATTTTGCAAGTAAAGTGTAAGCAGCTCCTTTTGTAAACTGACCGTAAGTTTCAGAAGAAGCTTCTGGACATGTAGCCGATATTTCTTCAACTTCACTTAAAAGCCAATCAAAAACTTCTTGTCTAGTTTTACATGTTGGAAGTTCTTTATCGTTATAGTCAGTTACCAAAGGAATATTTCCCCAGTTATCTAACATTACATAATACCAAAATGCGCGAACTCCTCTAACTTCTGAGATTTTTGTTGTTTTGTCTTCATCTTTCAGAATTTCAGAATTCTTAAGAACTTCAATTGTTGCATTACAAGTACCAATTGCACTAGAAGCAGAACTCCAAGCTCCTTTTATCGCACTGGTATTGGCTGTCCATGTATGCATATACATTTCTCTGTACTGACCACCATCATACCAGTCACCACCTCTTCGTGTAGGTGTTACTGCTACAGAACCGCCATTTTCAGAAAGTACACGGAAGTCACCTGGCCAATATTTTTTCAATGTATTGTGAACTGTACCAATCAATGCATTGATTTCTACTTCTGTTTTACCGAAGTCATCAGCCGGTAATTTATCATAGACTGTTTCGTCCAAGTTCAAGCACGATGGCATAATCATCATTGCCGCACCGGCAAGAAATAGTGATAATATATTTTTCTTTTTCATAAAGCAAAATCGATTAGAATGTTAAGTTAACACCGAATGTGAATGAGCGAGCCTTAGGCATATAGTTACGAGGTTCGATACCAGGTGACAAACCTGCATCTGCATCACTAGCTTCTCCACGGAAGTTTTCAACTTCTGGGTCCAAACCTGAATAACCTGTGATTACGAACAAGTTCTGTGCTGCTACATAAACACGTGCTTTTTCCAACCAGTCAATTTTCTTAGTGTTGAATGTGTATCCGATTGACATATTATCCAAACGAGCAAATGAACCGTTTTCAATATAGTATGAACATACACGTGAGTTTTCACGCATAGTCATCAAATTGTCATTCTTCATTGCGTTTGCTCCTGAAATATATGTGTTGTTTCCATAAGCGGCAACAGGGTTGTTCAATACTTTGTTTCCAATTGTACCACGGATAAAGAAGCTTGCATCCCAGTTTTTCCATGAGAATGTGTTGTTCCATCCGTAAGTCAAATCTGGTTGAGCATCACCGCAATATGTACGGTCGTCATCTGTTATCTGTCCGTCTTTGTTGACATCTTCAATAATGAACTTACCGTTTTCGTCAATACCTGTACATTTCAACATATAGAACTGTCCAACAGGATAACCTTCTTCAACAACGTGTGAAGTTACTCCAGATGCACCACGAATCCATGGGTCACCTACGTAAACTCTATCTGTTGAATACAAATCATTAGACAGTTTTGTGATTTTATTTTTGTTATGAGCGAGATTGATAGATGTATTCCATGTGAAATCTTTATTTCTTATTACATCTAGGTTCAATAAGATTTCAATACCTTTATTACTCATATCACCAACATTGGCTGCAATCTTGTCATAAACGTATGTAGGAGTAGGAACTTTGTATGTGTACAACATATCAGAAGTTTGTTTGCTGTACCATTCAATTGTACCATTCAAACGGCTGTTGAATAAAGTGAAATCCAAACCTACATTCAACATAGAAGTCTGTTCCCATTTCAAATTAGGATTGGCATTCTGAGCAACCTTAAATGCAGTCAGCTGCGAACCATTGCTATAGTATGTTCCTGATGCCTGATACAATTCCAGTGATTTGTATGGTTGCAAACCATCCTGGTTACCAGTGATACCATAACCGGCACGCAATTTCAAATCATTAATCCATTTTACGTTTTCCATGAAACTTTCCTGACTGATACCCCATGCTGCGGAAACAGAAGGGAAAGTTCCCCATTTGTTATTTGCTCCGAATTTTGAAGAACCATCTCGGCGAACAGTTGCTGTAATCATATATTTTTCCAAGTAGCTGTAGTGAGCACGAGCGAATAATGAAATAAGTTTGTACTCATTACGACTTGAAGTTACATTGCCAACTTTTAATAAGTTACCAGTCTGGATATTGTCTGCTCCCATTTGGCTTACAGCAAAGTCTGTTGCTTTGCTATATTGATCCGCATATTTGTTTATTTCCCAGGAATAACCGATTATCGCATCAACTTTGTGTTGTTCTTCATTACCAAAAGCTTTGTTATAGTTTGCTGTCCACTCCATCAATTCTCGGTCCCAAGTACGATTCTGACGAACTGCCAAACCATTGTTGTCGTCTCCTCTTGAGTTTTGTGGATCTTGCCATTCGCTATAGTCGCTTGAGTAACGGCTTTTATATAAGTTTACCTTTGCAGTCAGGCCATCCATAATTGTGTATTGAATATCTCCTTGACCATAAAAGTAAATATTACTTCTCTTTTTGTAGTTCTGGTCCTGATTCTGAACAGGGTTACCTTGATCGTAGTTCTTGTTTGCTCCTGTGAAATATGAACCATCTTCATTATATACAGGATAAACAGGAAGCATATTGTATGCAAGAATATAGTCATCTGCGAATGGCATTTGCATATCTGTCAAGGTTGTAGAACCTGTTAATCCGATACGCAATTTGTCGTTCAATGCACGCTGCTGGAACTGGAATCGGAAACTATGACGTTTCATCCAGTTATCACGGGCAATACCGTTGCGATCCATATATGTATAAGATGCACGATAATTACTCTTAGAAGTACCTCCGGATAATGACAAAGAATGGTTTTGTGAAACACCGGTACGCATCATAGCGTCGAACCAGTCAGTATCTGCAGTATATCCGTCATATAGTGAAATATCATTGCCTAATTCCTTGTTTGCATCTCTCCATTCCTGAGCACTCAACATATCAGGTTTGTTGGCAACCGTAGATGCTGTAACGTAACCATCGTAGTTAATCTGAGTTTTTGAACCGGAACCACGTTTTGTAGTAATCAAGATAACACCACCTGCTGCACGAGAACCGTAGATCGCTGCTGAAGATGCATCCTTCAAAACTGAGATAGATTCGATATCTGTAGGAGATACAGTTGACATATCACCACCAGGAACACCATCGATAACAATCATCGGACCCTGGTCGTTCTGCAAAGTTGATGTACCACGTAGCTGGATTTGAGAGCCACGAGTAACATCACCTGAACCAGATGTGATTGTCAAACCTGCAACTTTACCTTGAAGCAAGTCTGATGCATCGCGAGTTACACCTTTGTTGAAGTTTTCTTCTGATACGTTTGCTACTGAACCAGTGATTTCACGGCGAGTTTGAGTACCATAACCGATAGCTACAACTTCACCCAAGTTTACTACAGATGGTTCAAGTTTGAAAGAAACATCATTACGTCCTTTTACTGCTTCTTCAACAGAATTATATCCAATGTAAGAAATTTGTAGAACAGCGCCTTTAGCGTTTTCCACTTCCAGAGAGTAATTACCGTTAATATCAGTAATTGTTCCATTCGTAGAACCTTTCACCAAAATGTTGGCACCGATAATAGGTTCACCATTTTCATCAACAACGTTTCCCTTAATAACTGCTTTCTGTGCAAATACAGCACCAGTCATGCAGAAAGACATCAACATCGAGGCAGCTACCATTCTCGAATGTCTGAATGTGGTTAACATCTTTTTCTGTTGCATAAGTTTTTACATATTACGGGTTAACACTAATAATTTTTTATTTTCTCCAAATAGTGTTTCATGGCTTAAAGACTTATTGTGGTTTGTCTTAGTAAGCTTAAAACGCCGTAAAGGTATAAAAAAAACTAATAAAACAAGTGTATCTAAGGATAATTTATAAAAAAAGAGATGGTAGATGTCTGTGTAAAATTAAAGTAAATTCGGTGTATTATATGTAAGTTGTTGTAGTATAGTGCTTAATGTACTTTATTTATGATTGTTGTTAAAAATATCTTTAGTTAAATGTGATTATTATACACATTATATGGTTCTTCGTCAATTTAGGTGGAAGCATTTTCTTATTGAGAGTGTGTAAAATTCTACACCACAATATTTAATGGTTATTTGATTCCTTGTAATATCTTTCATAGAAACAACACTACAAAAAATCTAGTGAATCTCTTTTTGTTTCAAAGAATTATGTCTTTAAAATGCTGCGAAATCTCCACCTAAATTGACGAAGAACC
>JAXDRC010000040.1:0-52550 GCA_034091205.1 Parabacteroides sp.
GTGCCCCTACGTTGCACCGTTTGGGTATCCAGGCTTTCCAGCCTAAATTGATTGAGGGTAAAGCAATTCAGTTGCATCCGCTTTCATGTACGGCGTTCAATGCCGACTTCGATGGTGACCAGATGGCGGTTCACTTGCCTCTTGGTAACGAAGCAATCCTGGAAGCCCAGATGTTGATGTTGGCTTCTCACAATATTTTGAACCCAGCGAATGGTGCGCCTATTACTGTGCCTTCACAGGATATGGTGTTAGGTTTGTATTATATTACAAAACTTCGTAAGGGAACTCAAGGTGAAGGTTTGATTTTCTACGGACCGGAAGAAGCAACAATTGCATATAACGAAAAGAAATTGGCAATTCATGCACCAATCAAAGTATATGTTGACGACTTGGATGAAAACGGTAATCTTGTCAAGAAGATGGTTGAAACTTCTGTTGGTCGTTTGATGGTAAATGAATTTGTTCCAAAAGAAGTTGGTTATTTGAATGAAGTTTTAGGTAAGAAAGCTTTGCGTGACATCATCGGTAAAGTTATTAAAGCTTGTGGTGTTGCTCGTACAGCTCAATTCCTTGACGATATTAAGAACCTAGGTTATTACATGGCCTTCAAAGGTGGTTTGTCTTTCAACTTGGCAGACGTTTTGATTCCTGCAGAGAAAGATGAATTGGTTAAGGAAGGTTATGAAGAAGTTGAGCAGATTATGGCCAACTATAACATGGGTTTCATTACAAACAACGAACGTTACAACCAGATTATCGATACTTGGACACATGTCAACAGTAAGTTGTCTAATATTTTGATTAAGCAATTGACTGCTGATAACGATGGTTTCAACTCTATCTTCATGATGATGGATTCCGGTGCCCGTGGTTCTAAGGAACAGATCCGTCAGTTGTCTGGTATGCGTGGTTTGATGGCTAAACCTCAGAAGAGTGGTGCTGAAGGCGGTCAGATTATCGAGAACCCTATCCTTTCTAACTTTAAGGAAGGTTTGTCAGTGTTGGAGTACTTTATTTCAACTCACGGTGCTCGTAAAGGTTTGGCCGATACTGCCTTGAAGACTGCCGATGCCGGATATTTGACTCGTCGTTTGGTTGACGTTTCTCACGATGTTATCATCAACGAAGAAGATTGTGGTACATTGCGTGGTTTGGTATGTACAGAATTGAAGAATAACGAAGAAGTTATTGCTTCTTTGTATGAAAGAATTTTGGGTCGTGTTTCTGTTCATGATGTAATTCATCCGTTGACTGGCGAAGTGTTGGTTAACGCTGGTGAAGAAATTCGTGAGGATGCAGCTAAGAAGATTCAGGATTCTCCAATCGAAAGTGTTGAAATCCGTTCTGTATTGACTTGTGAATCTAAGAAAGGTGTTTGTGCTAAATGTTACGGACGTAACCTTGCAACAAACCGTATGGTCCAGAAAGGTGAAGTTGTTGGTGTTATCGCTGCTCAGTCAATCGGTGAACCGGGTACACAGTTGACACTTCGTACATTCCACGTCGGTGGTATTGCTTCTAACGTTGCTACTGAAAATAGTTTGTCTTGTAAATATGAACAAGCTATTTTGGAAATAGATGAACTAAGAGCTGTTGAGACAGAAGAAAACGGAAAGAAATTCCAGGTTGTTGTGAGCCGTTTGGCTGAAATGCGCTTGGTTGATCCTAATACAAATATTGTGTTGATGACACAGAACATCCCTTACGGTTCAAAACTGTTCTTTAGTAACGGTGATTTGTTGAAGAAAGGTGATGTAATTATTGAATGGGACCCATTCAACGCCGTAATCGTTTCTGAAGTTTCCGGTAAACTTGAATTCGAAAGTGTTGTTGAAAACGTTACTTACAAAGTTGAAAGTGACGAAACAACAGGTTTGAAAGAAAAGATTATCATCGAATCTAAGGATAAAACAAAAGCTCCTGCAGCTCACATCGTTGATGAAAATGGTAACTATCTGAAGAATTATTCATTGCCATTGGGCGCTCACGTAGTGAAAGAAGAAGGTGATTCTGTAAAAGCCGGTGAAGTATTGGTTAAGATACCTCGTGCCGTAAGTAAGGCAGGTGATATCACCGGTGGTTTGCCTCGTGTAACAGAATTGTTCGAGGCTCGTAATCCTTCTAACCCTGCTATCGTTGCTGAAATTGACGGTGAAGTTGGCTTTGGTAAAATCAAACGTGGTAACCGTGAAATTACTGTAACTTCTAAGTTAGGTGAAGTTAAGAAATACATGGTTCCACTGTCAAAACAGTTGCTTGTTCAGGAAAACGACTATATACGTGCCGGTATGCCATTGTCTGATGGTGCAATTACTCCATCTGATATCTTGGCTATTATGGGTCCGACAGCAGTTCAGGAATATATTGTTAATGAAATCCAGGATGTATACCGTCTGCAGGGTGTAAAGATTAACGATAAACACTTTGAAGTTATCGTTCGCCAGATGATGCGTAAGGTAGAAGTCCTTGATCCGGGAGATACAAGATTCTTGGAACAGCAGGTTGTTGACAAGTTGGAAGTAATGGATGAGAACGACAGAATCTGGGGCAAGAAAGTTGTCACAGATCCGGGAGACTCTCAGACATTGAAGGCTGGTCAGATTGTAACAGCTCGTAAATTGCGTGATGAAAACAGTATGTTGAAACGTCGTGATTTGCGTTTGGTTGAAACAAGAGATGCAATTCCTGCAACAGCAAACCAGATTCTTCAGGGTATCACTAGAGCTGCATTGCAGACAACAAGCTTTATGTCTGCTGCATCATTCCAGGAAACAACTAAAGTCTTGAACGAAGCTGCAATCAACGGTAAAGTAGATAGACTTGAAGGTTTGAAGGAAAATGTTATCTGTGGTCACCTAATTCCTGCCGGAACAGGTCAGCGTGAGTTTGATCGTTTGGTAGTTGGTGCTAAAGATGAGTTCGAACGTATAATGGCTAATCGCAAAAACGTTGTTGATTTCAACGCAATGGATAAAGAAGATTAATCATTTATAGATATTTTCGGGGCTGTAGTGATTTAAATTCGCTACAGCCCTTTTTGTTTTAGAATTATTCCATTGTGTAATATAAAAGCTTGTTAAAATGTCTATTTGATAGACTATCCCTGTTATTTTAGAGCAAAGTGTGAAATTATATCTCAACTCATATATTTGTATTAACATATAATAGCTGATATTTTGATACAAAACAATTGATTAATATCAATAAAGAATGTGAAAAAATTACATTTTGCCAATTTTAATTTTGGTAGTTATTCCTAGAAACATTACATTTGCATCATAAATATTGGTTAGCACAAATATTACAAAACCTTGGCTTAGATTTCAAAACTTTTTAATCAATAGCACAAAAGGTATTTTTACATTGGTCTAAAGAATTGAGATAAAAAAACACAATCACTTAAAGCGGTTGCCTGTGAAGGTAGCCGCTTTTATTTTATTTCTTGTTTATTAAAAAAAATACTGTATATTTGTGTCATTAATAATTTTACTAATACTTATAAACAATGGAAGAAAACAAACCTACAAACAATGAAATTCAGATTGAATTGTCTGAAGAAGTAGCTCAGGGTACTTATGCTAATTTGGCTATTATATCTCATTCTGCTTCAGAATTTATTATGGACTTTATCCGTGTAGTTCCAGGTGCTCCAAAAGCTCAGGTTAAGAGCCGCATCATCTTGACTCCGGACAATGCTCAGCGTTTGTATTTTGCTTTGCAGGATAACTTGAAAAAGTTTGGCGAACAATTGCAGGCTGCTAACAATAATAATTCTAAGACTGCCAATTTTGAAGATTTCGCTCCTAAAGGCGAAGCTTAATTTTCCGGATAAAGTATTTTAATAACTATATTAGGAAAATAAACGGGGTTGACTTATATCAAAGCCAACCCCGTTTTCATTTCTGTTTGTATTCTTTTATTGTTTGGAGAATCATTTCAAACCTTCAAGAATTTTCTTCAATACAGTCTGAGCTGATATTTCTCTGTTTGCTGCTTCAGGAATAACGATGCTCTGCGGACTTTCAATCACATCATCAGTAACAATCATATTTCTTCTTACTGGCAAGCAGTGCATGAAATAAGCATTATTAGTAAGTGCCATTTTTTCAGAATCAACAGTCCAGCTGCGGTCAGTATTTATAACTTTACCATAATTTGGATCTGCATAAGCCGACCAGTTCTTTGCGTAGATGAAATCAGCGCCTTCGAAAGCCTTTTTCTGGTCATATTCTACTTTTGCTCTGCCCACAAACTCCGGAGCAAGTTCGTAGCCTTCCGGATGAGTGATTACAAATTCATAATCTGTAGCATTCATCCATTCTGCAAAACTGTTAGGCACAGCCTGAGGCAAAGCTTTTGGATGAGGTGCCCAGGTCATCACAACTTTAGGACGTTCTGTTTTCTTGTATTCCTCTATAGTAATCAAGTCAGCAAAACTCTGCAACGGATGGCGAGTTGCAGCTTCCATACTGAAAACAGGTTTTCCTGAATATTTGATGAACTGGCTCAATATTTTTTCTGTGTAATCATCTTCTTTGCTCTCGAAACGTGCGAATGAGCGAACACCGATAACATCGCAATAGCATCCCATAACCGGAATAGCTTCCAGCAAATGCTCAGGTTTGTCACCGTCCATAATCACACCTCTTTCTGTTTCCAGTTTCCATGCACCTTGGTTAACATCAAGAACAATAGTGTTCATACCAAGATTCATTGCAGCTTTCTGTGTTGACAGACGTGTTCTAAGGCTTGAGTTGAAGAAAATCATCAACAGAGTTTTGTTCTTTCCAAGTTCAGAGAATTGGAATCTGTCTTTCTTTATCTCAAAAGCCTCGTTGAGCGCCTGTTTCAAGTCGCCCAAGTCATTTACACAAGTGAAATTTCTCATACTTAGTTTTTTGTATTTAGTTTATTTATTGTCTTTATCTCTGATTTCTACGCGTCTGATTTTTCCGCTGATAGTTTTTGGCAATTCATCGACAAATTCCACAACACGCGGATATTTATACGGAGCAGTTACTCTCTTGACGTGATCCTGCAATTCTTTCACTAACTCATCGCCGGCTTTAGGCTTATATTCTTTTGAAAGAACAATTGTTGCCTTTACTACCTGTCCTCTGATTTCATCAGGAACACCGGTGATAGCACATTCCACAACTGCCGGGTGAGTCATCAGCGCACTTTCAACTTCGAACGGGCCGATTCTGTAACCGGAACTCTTTATCACATCATCAGCTCTGCCCACGAACCAGAAATATCCGTCCTCGTCACGCCAAGCAACATCGCCGGTGTAGTAAAGTCCGTCATGCCAAGCTTCGTGAGTTCTTTCCGCATCACGATAATATTCCTTGAACAAGCCCAAAGGTTTACCATTGCTAGTATGGATAACAATTTGTCCCTGCTCTCCATCTTCAGCCTTAGTTCCGTCAGGGCGGAGAAGGTCAACATCATACTGAGGATTTGGAACACCCATTGAACCTGGCTTCGGTTCCATCCACGGGAAAGTAGCGACAGTAAGAGTAGTTTCTGTCTGTCCGAATCCTTCCATTAATTTAATTCCGGTAAGTTTATAGAATGTTTCGTAAACAGCAGGATTAAGAGCTTCGCCCGCAATAGTGCAATACTGCAATGACGACAAATCATATTTAGTCAAATCCTCACGGATAAGGAATCTGAAAATAGTTGGAGGCGCGCACAGAGAAGTAATCTTGTAGTCTTGAATCATCTTCAGCATATCTGCCGGAGTGAATTTCTCATGGTCATATACGAACACAGTTGCACCGGCAATCCACTGTCCGTAAAGCTTTCCCCAAACAGCTTTTCCCCATCCCGTATCTGCAATCGTTAGATGAAGGCTGTCCTTATGAAGATTATGCCAGAAACTTCCCGTAACGATATGTCCCAAAGGATATGTGAAATCGTGTGCCACCATTTTCGGGTTTCCTGTAGTTCCCGAAGTGAAATAAAGCAGCGAAATATCATCATTGTTGTTCGGATTAGCCGGACGGACAAATTCCGGAGCATTCTTTATGCCTTCCTGGAAATCCAGAAAACCTTCAGGAACAAGCGGACCAACCGAAATCACATTCTCAACAGTCGGAGATTCCGGAAGCGCATCCTTGATATGCTTGGTTATTTCTTCCTCGCCGGCGCAAACAATCATCTTTATGTCTGCAGCGTTGGCACGATATATGATGTCTTTCTTGGTCAGAAGGTGAGTGGCAGGAATAACCACAGCACCAAGTTTGTGCAAAGCTATGATTGAAAACCAGAACTCATATCTTCTTTTCAATATAAGCATAACCATATCACCGCGTCCTATTCCCAGCGACTGGAAATAAGAAGCCGTCATGTCCGTATAGCGTTTCATGTCGGCAAAGCTGAAGTCGATGTGCTTACCTTTGTCGTTAGTCCAGCACATAGCTCTTTTGTATGGTTCTTCTTCGGCCCATGCGTCAACCACATCATATCCGAAATTGAATTTTTCCGGAACCTTTATCTTGAAATTCTCAATGAAATCTGCTTGCGAATCAAAGTTCGTTTTATCTAAAAATCTTTCTAACATATTCTACTGTCCTATTTTTGTTCAAGTTTTTACAGTTGACAAATTGACGAGTTAACAAGTAGGTAATACTCTATTTTCTTGTCAACTTGTCTCTGAAGCCTTGTCCCCTGTAACTACATAATCATTGCCAAAAAACAAACCTTTTCGCCATCGAGAGCCTTCATCCCGTGTGGAAGTTCGGAATTGAAATAAATACTGTCTCCTTCTTCAAGGATAAGCTCCTTGCCGTTTATACTCAGCAGAAGGCGTCCGCTCAGAACCATATTGAATTCCTGTCCCGGATGAGAATTAAGGAACATCGGTTCGTCTTCTTCCTTCGGATGAACAGTCACCAGGAACGGATCAGCCTTTCTTTTGCTGAATCCTGCTGCAAGAGACTGATATTTATAAGCTTTCACTCTTTCGACTGTTATGCCTTTTCCCTTGCGGGTAACAAAATAGCTGCTCATCTTAGGTTCGTCGCCAAACATCAGAGTTGTCAGCTCGATGTTGAAGTGATGTGCTATCTGATATAGAACACTTACTGAAATATCAACTGTTCCGCTTTCAAGCAGAAGATATTCTTCAGTAGTCAGATTACATATTTTTGCCATTTCTTCCGGTGTAATCTCCAATGCGTCGCGCAAACCAATCAGGCGTGTCGCTATTTGTTTTATTTCTTCATTCATAGATATTGCTACTTAAGATTAAAACTCTGTGTTTGCAAACTCGTTGTTTAGGTGACAAGTTAACGAGATAACGAGTTGACAAGGATAAAAGAAAATATTTCAGCCTTGTCAACTTGTATCTGAAGCCTCGTCGCTTGTCAAACTGAGCTTATTGCGAAACTTTAAAAAACCATTATCCCAAAGGTAAGAAAAAACTACATATACACTTAAATTTTAGATTGTATTTTTACTCAAGTTTCGCAAGTGTTATAAGTTGTGGAGTTACAGGAGTTAAAAAAGGAGTTATAGAAGTTAAAGGCCAATACTATTTGTATCTAAAATCTATCGGCTTTTAACTTCCTGCGGAGCTTTAACTCCCTGTAACTCCTTATAACTCCTATCAGAGTGAGTTCAGATAAAATTCTCATATAAAAATAATTTTGAACACCTACTTATCAATTTAAACGAATAAATAAGTAAGCTCAGCTAGTATTCTCTGATACGGCGTGATACTTTCAGGGCGGAGCAGCGAACCATCATCGTGATGCATATCACCTTTCACCGGCAGACAGACGCTAAAGCAAGGAGTTGCCGGGAAAACATTTTCAACACCCTTACTGTAATCCCATGTTTCATCCGGCTCTGCATCATGAACGAATACGCAAGGCAAATCACTTTCCTGAATTTTGCTGATAATGCGGAAACCACTCAGAATGTCAAAACCTTTGTCATTCTCAATCGTAAAAGCAGCTTCGTCGTCCCAGCCTTCGTTTGTTGTGTCCGTAACAATCACGCTTACCGGAGAAATATTGTTTTCTCCGCACCAATGCATCACTTCCACAGCACCGCCGGAGTTTTTCTCCTCGTCGCCCGTAAAGGCAATTATCGTATTTGCCGGAAATTTCTCATTTATCATAAGGTCGATAACGGCTGCATTTGTAGCACTGTTGTCCCACGTTCCCAGCCACATTCCGTTTTCCTCTTTCGAGAAACATTTTGAATGGACGCAGTCGATATGTGATGAAACCAAAAGTACATCTTCTTCTCTGTCGAAATCCCGATGGGCGAATATCAGCGAAAGATTTCCTTCATATATAATATGGTAAGGTGATTCAGCAAGCAATTCTTTTATGGTGTTTACTCTGTCAGCACAGATGAAATATTCACCATTGTCCTTGCAGTCGCATGTCACTTTTTTCAGTAAATCCCAGAAAAACATATTATTATATATTCGTTTAAACTAATGTCAATTCATAAACTTTAAACACGAAGTTATGCAATTTTTCCGTTTAAAATACGTTTTATATAAAGAGCTGTAAAATAAAGGTTTATATTTTTGTCGTATATCTATACTTTGGAAAACTTTTTTCCATAATATATTGAACATTTGTTTCACGTGCATGAATTCCCCGGATATGCCTGAGTAATTGGTATTTTTACAATACTCGCATAAAAATCGGATAGTTTTATGTAAATTTGAACCCAACAAAGATGGTGTTGCAAAACAGAAAATCAAACACTGAAGTAGAAAGTCACAGAGGTAATATATGGAATATAATATAATAAAAAATCTCCGTGCTCTCTGTGTCTCTGTGTTTAAAGAAGTTGAGCTTGCAAACATGAATAAATAACATTACAATAATGAATTTCATACAGACAGAAATAGAAGGCGTTTGGATTATCGAACCTCGTGTTTTCAGCGACGCAAGGGGATATTTCATGGAAGCATACAAACAGAGCGAATTTGAGGAACATATCGGAAAGGTTGACTTTATTCAGGACAACGAATCTTGTTCCGGCGCAGGCGTGTTGCGTGGTTTGCATTATCAGCTTGCCCCGTATGCGCAGGCAAAGTTGGTGAGAGTCATAAAAGGATGTGTGGTTGATGTTGCTGTAGATATCCGTAAAGGCTCGCCGACATTCGGCAAATATGTAGCTGTTGAACTTTCTGAAACCAACAAGCGCCAGCTTTTCATCCCTCGCGGCTTTGCCCACGGTTTTATGGTGAAAAGCGATGAGGCTATATTCACATATAAGGTGGATAATGTTTATATGCCGTCTCACGAACGTTCAATCCGTTTCGACGATCCGGAAATCGGTATCGACCTCGGCGTAATAAACTTTGCAGAAGCAAATCTGTCGGAAAAAGATAAGAAGGCTCCGTTTCTTAGGGAGGCGGAGATTTGAAGGGATTAAGAAGTTAAGGAGTTAAGTAGTTAAGTAGTCAAGTAGGAATTTCCGATTTTCTGTAACCTTGTCAACTTGTCAACTTGTTAACTCGTCAACTCGTTCCCTCATCAACTCAAAAACTTAAAAACTTAAAAACTCATAAACTCAAAATGAATACCTACTTAGTAACCGGTGCCGCCGGCTTTATCGGAGCGAATTTCATAAAATATATGCTTTCGCGATATGAAAATATTAAAATTGTGGTGTTGGATTTGCTGACTTATGCTGGCAATTATGCTACAATCGAAAGCGATGTGGACAACAAACGCTGTTTTTTCGAGCATGGCGATATTGTGGACCGCGCATTTGTGGAATCTCTGTTCGAAAAATATCAGTTTGATTGCGTTGTGAATTTCGCAGCCGAAAGTCATGTGGACCGAAGCATCGAGAACCCGCAATTGTTCCTTCAGACAAATATCCTCGGTACTCAGAATCTTTTGGACGTGGCTCGTAAATTCTGGGTTACAGGAAAAGATGAAACAGGATATCCGTTGTGGAAGGAGAATGTCCGTTTCCATCAGGTTTCAACAGATGAGGTCTATGGAAGTCTCGGCGCAGAAGGTTTCTTCACTGAGAAAACTCCTCTGAATCCTCACAGTCCTTACAGTGCGTCAAAGACAAGTGCCGACCTTTTCGTTCAGGCATATTTCGACACATATCATATGCCGGTGACAATCACCCGCTGCTCAAACAATTATGGTCCGTATCATTTCCCGGAAAAACTTATTCCTCTTATTATCAAGAATATTCTTGAGGGAAAATCTCTTCCTGTATATGGCGACGGAACTAACGTTCGCGACTGGCTTTATGTGGAAGACCATTGCAAGGCTATTGATATGGTGTTGCAAAAGGGCAGAACCGGCGAAGTATATAATGTTGGCGGACACAACGAGAAACAGAATATCGAAATCGTAAAACTTACGATTGCTACTATCCGCAACCTGATGACTGAGAATCCTGAATATCGTCAGGTTCTGAAGAAAAAGGAAATAGGTGAGGACGGACAGATTTCTATCGACTGGATTAACGACAGTCTGATTACTTTTGTCAAGGACCGCCTTGGTCACGACCAGCGTTATGCCATCGACCCGACTAAGATTTCTACCGAACTTGGCTGGACTCCGGAAACTTCCTTCGAAGTTGGCATCGTAAAAACTATCCGTTGGTATCTGGAAAACCAGGCTTGGGTTGAAGGTATTACCGGTGGGGAATATATGGCTTATTATGAGAGGATGTATGGGGGGAGGAGTTAAGGAGTCAAGGAGTTAAGGAGTCAAGGAGTTAAGGAGTCAAGTAGTCAAGTAGAAAAAACTTGTTTCCTGTAGCCTCGTCAACTTGTCAACTCGTCAACTTTCTTGTCAACTAACAAACTCAAAAACTAATAAACTCAAAAACTAACAATGGATTTCCGTCTCAAAGTATTCCACAGCGTAGCAAAGAACTTGAGCTTTACAAAAGCATCGAGGGAATTGTTTATCAGCCAGCCGGCGATAAGCAAACATATTCACGAGCTGGAGGTGCTTTATCACACTCAGCTTTTCGAGAGAACCGGAGGACGCATACGTCTTACGGCAGGAGGCGAATTGCTTCTTTCGCACGCTCAGAATATATTGTCGGCATATCGTCAGATGGAATTTGAGATGAATCTCCTTACAAATAATTTCACCGGCGAATTGAAGATAGGCGCCAGCACAACAATTGCTCAGTATGTGCTGCCGCCTGTCCTTTCGTCGTTCGTAAAGAAATTCCCGAATATCAAGGTTTCGCTGATGAACGGAAACAGCCGTGAGATTGAGCAAGCCTTGCAGAATGGAAATATAATTTTGGGATTTGTTGAGGGAAAAGCTCGCCAGAGTTCGCTACATTACAGACCTTTCCTCAAGGACGAACTCGTTGCCATAACCAGTATCAACAGTAAATATGCAGCCTACGACGAGATTGATGTTTCCCAACTTCAGTCTTTCCCTTTGGTGTTGAGAGAAAATGGTTCGGGAACTCTCGATGTCTTAGAGGCAGCATTGGCTGAGCATAATATAAAATTATCGTCGCTCAATGTCCTTATGCAGCTAGGCAGCACCGAGAGCATAAAGCTTTTCCTTGAGAGCAGTGACGCTTTGGGCGTTGTTTCAGTCCGTGCCGTTTCACGCGAGCTTATGGCCGGCAGACTTAAAATCATAGACGTTGAAGGACTGAAAGCCGAGCGAATGTTCTCCATCGTCCTTCCTCAGGGAGCGCATGGCGGATTGGAAGAAAGCTTTATCCGTTTTGCTGAGAATGCAGAAGAGTGTTGCAAAAACAGAAAAAATAAACACGGAGGCACAAAGTCACAGAGGTAATATATTGTGTATAAATAAAATGAAAATCTCTGTGTTTAAATTAATTTTGCGTCATCTTCCATCTTTAACTTCCCCTGTAAGTCGAATATCCGAAAGGAGAGAGAGTTATCGGAACATGATAATGATTGTCATCCTTTATCTCGAACACCACATCAATATAAGGATAGAAAGTTTCCTGCGACTTTGATTCGAAATATGGAGCCACATTATAAGTAAGCTTGTATATTCCTTTATTATTGTTATTTTCTTCCAGAAAATCCTTAACACGTCCGTTTTCGTCGGTAAATCTTTCTTCTATCACATTCCATGTGTTGTTTCCTTTGTCGAATTTTGACAAAATAATCTTAACGCCCGGAGCCGGCTTTCCTGAATTTATATCAAGAATATGGCTTGACAGCTGATAGTTTTTTGTCTGTGCAAATGCATTTGCAGAAAACAGTAACGCGGCAAAAGCCATAAATAATAATTTTTTGCTCATGATTTGTATATTTTAAAATGTTAGTAAATCAAGTCATTAGCAATATAATTATATTATCTGAAAAATACAAATATTATCATCTGCCTTTCTTTTTTATATCAGGTTAATCTCATTGTCAATATTATCCTGCACAGGATAAGAGAGAATGCAACTGTTTGCGTTGAAATACTTATGTAGATAACCGGGGATGCGGGGCATGACACTGTTGAACGACAAGCCGTTTTTCCTGCTCAGTACAATCCATATACAATCATTGCTTTTTACATCCCGTGATATAATCAGGAAATCATCCCAATTGCTGAAATCTACGAAACTTATTTCACCACTTTGTTTCTCAAATTTGCGTTTTACTTCAGCCTGGGTACTTTCCGGAGCATAGAACACGGCTTTTGCGCCAGTATTGCCCAGCATATTCTTTATCTTTTCCATAACACGGCAGAAACCTATTTCCATCTCCGCCTTTTCCGGTAGCACAATCAGGTATCTTTTCACGGTTGATAAAGGTTGCACAGGCTTATATATGTATGTTGATGCATTGCTGTGCTCAAGAACGTTTTCCACAATATTACCTTTGAATATGGCAGAGATATCATTTTTTTTGTGAAGGCCAACAACAAGGTCGGAAATCTCTCTTTCTTTTATTACATTTATTATGGCATTAGGAATGTTGATATCGTATCTCAGCAGGCCTTCCATGTGAGTGTCGGTAGCTGCTGCAGTTTCCACGGCTTTCTGTAACACTCGTTTTGCCCTTTTTATGTTCTTTTCGTTTTCGTTTTTGTCATCGATAACCTTTATCGCGTGAAATCCGTGAGTGTTAACCTTTGACTTTAGTGCTAGTCCCAGATTTATCAGTTCTTCGACAGTTTCTTCATTACTTACCGGAATAAGTATGTTTTCAGGCGAACAACTTTTTGTATCATCATTATCATTGCTGTTTTCACTCTCGTTTATTGCTATATTATGTGCCCCTTTCTGGGTGATGAATGAAGCGATGACACAGGTCACCAATATCATTAGGATAGTTCCGTTGAGTACATTCTCGTTCAGCAACCTTATTGGTTCGCCGCTTTCGTCGGTTCCCAATACAACATTATATCCGACCATTACTGCTGCAAGAGTAGCTGCCGCCTGCGCATTGCTCAAACCGAAAATAATATTCCTCTGGTCGTTGCTCATTCTGAAAGTTTTCTGGGTCAGCCATGCTGCCGTATATTTCGCGCCAGTGGCTATGATTATCATTATTGTACCAACCTTGATAGTCTCGAAGCTTGTGAAGAAAGCTTTATAATCGATAAGCATTCCGACACCTATAAGAAAAAACGGAATGAATATGGCATTCCCCACAAACTCGATTCTGTTCATCAGAGGTGAGCTGTTTGGTATAAGGCGATTAAGGGCAAGTCCGGTCAGGAACGAACCGATAATAGCTTCCATCCCTGCCATCTGCGCAAGAAAAGCTCCGAAAAATACCATAAGCAACACGAAGATATATTGCAATATGTTGTCATGAATATTCTTGAAAAACCATCTTCCGATGAATGGAAATATAAAAAGTACGAAAAAGGCGAAGATAACAATCGATATTCCCAGTCTTATCCAGAATTCCTGACCGGTATTTCCTGTTGACATTCCAACGATGACGGTCAGAACCAGAAGTGCCAGAGTGTCTGTTATCATTGTTCCGCCCACGGTTATCCCAACTGCTTTGTTCTTGCTTATCCCAAGTTTGCTGATTATGGGATATGTTATCAGTGTGTGTGACGCAAACATACTGGCAAGCAGAATCGAAGTAAGCAAACTGAATTGCAGAATATATATTCCGGCAAGTGTTCCTAAAATCATGGGGATAATAAATGTGTAGAGTCCGAACACCAGACTCTTGCCACTGTTCTTCTTGAAATCTCCCATATCAATTTCAAGACCTGCAAGAAACATGATATAAAGCAGTCCGGCAGTTCCTGAAACTATTATGCTGCTGTCCCGTAATATAAGGTTAAAGCCATTCGGACCGATAATGGCTCCGGATATAATCAATCCTAGTAAATTGGGTATTTTCAGCTTGTTCAATATCAGAGGGGCAGCCAGCATAATCAGAAGAATCAGCATAAATTTCAATACAGGATCTGCCAGCGGCAAACTGAAATCTAAAGATGATAATAGTATCATAGGTTATAATATTAAATAGTTACTTAAGTTTCCTTATATTTTCTGCATCACGGATTGTATCCGCTCTTAAAAATAGTTTTTTATTTTAAAGTTGCAAAATAGTTTTTTAATTGACAGTTGACAAGTTGACGAGGTAATTGAAAGTTGAAAGTTGAAAATTGAAAGTTGACAAGGCTACAGGAAACAAGATTTTTCTACTTGGCTACTTAACTTCTTGTTTTTAAGTTGATAAGGCTATAGAAAACGAGGAAATTGAAAGTTGAAAATAGAAACTAATACTATTGGCCTCTAACTCCCAATAACTCCTTTTTGAGTTTTTAAGTTTATTAGTTAACAAGTTGACAAGGCTACAGGAAACAAGGAAGTTGAAAGTTGAAAATAGAAACTAATACTATTGGCCTCTAACTCCCAATAACTCCTTTAACTCCATATAACTCCTTAACTCCTTGACTCCAATCCCCTTAATTCCTCCCTCATAACCTCCCGTTATACCCCATCCCCATTTATTATAAAAAACCATGCTCTAAAACATATATCTTTGCATTCGGAAAAGAAAAAGAAATAATTAAAACGATACAAAGATGAACGCGATTGAAACATTTTTGCACAATTACAACAAACCGTTATTTGTGATCCTCTTCTTGGCATGTCTGTTGCCATTTGTCTCTCCGGCTGTGGCATTGTTCACCGGATTGGCATTTGCATTGTTCGCAGGACAGCCATTTCCCAAATTCAGTAAGAAAACATCAAAATATTTGCTTCAGTTTTCAGTTGTAGGTCTGGGATTCGGAATGAACCTGCACGAATCATTGAAAACAGGAAAAGACGGAATGATATTCACCATCGTATCAGTTATCTCAGTTCTGATAATAGGAATGTATTTGGGAAAGAAACTGATGATGGATCGCAAGACAGCATATCTTATCTCAGCCGGAACAGCAATCTGCGGAGGAAGCGCCATTGCAGCCGTTGCCCCGGTGTTGAAAGCTAACGATAATGAAATGTCAATGTCACTTGGCACAATCTTTATCCTCAACGCAATTGCCCTTTTCGTTTTCCCTCCAATCGGTCATTTATTGGGAATGACACAGGAGCAGTTCGGTATGTGGGCAGCAATTGCCATCCACGACACAAGTTCAGTTGTAGGTGCCGGAGCTGCATTCGGCGAGAAAGCATTGGAAATCGCAACAATGGTCAAGCTCACCCGCGCTCTTTGGATTATCCCGATGACAATTGCCACAATGTTTATATTCAAGCAGAAAGATGCCAAAATCAATATTCCTTGGTTTATTTTCTACTTCGTGTTGGCAATGATAGCAAACACATATCTTCCAATCCCTGAAATAGCATCAACATCTCTGGTTTGGCTAGCCAAGAAAGGATTGACAGTGACATTGTTCCTTATCGGTGCCGGCTTGTCTCGCCAGGTTATCAAGCAAGTCGGAATCCGTCCAATGATTCAGGGAGTTGTTCTTTGGATATTTATCGGATTGATAAGTCTGGGAGTTGTGATGTTGGTGGAGTGATATTCTGTTGACCGGTTAACAAGGCAATAGATATGTTAAAATTTAGGTTCGGCCCCAAATTCAAATATATACGGCCCCACGGCAAAATATATACGGCCCCAATTTGGCGTGGGTTCGGACCTGTTTTATAAGTGAAAAAGTAGTGTGTTGATATATCTCCTTGAGTTATTGTAATTACCTGATTAACTGTAGTTTGATTGAAATATGAAACATAGTTTCGGAAACTTATATTAAGGCATGTGCAGTGATGTTGGGCTAATATTGAAGCAGAGTGGTGTTAATTTGTCTTTTTTAAATGTTTGTTTCTTAAAAAAGCATGATATTTGCAGTTACTAAGCTGAAGGGCATTCTTATAATGAATGTCACTGAATAAATTATAATTGATAAATAATGCCGGTTGGCAAAATTGAATTAACAGTGATTCAATTTTGCCAACGGATTTTTTTGTAAGTATGGAATTTGCTATTATTTCTGCAGGTGAAGGATCCAGATTGTCTCAGGAAGGAGTCCAGCTGCCTAAGCCTTTGGTTTGTATAAACGGAAAGGCTATGATTGACAGGTTGATTGATATTTTCATTAATAATGGTGCCGATCATATTGTTGTAATTATAAATAACGAGGTTCAGCAGACAAAAGAACATTTGATGGCTTTGAAGGAAAGAGTGTCTGTACCGATGGACGTAGTTGTAAAAACCACTCCAAGTTCGATGCACAGCTTTTATGAATTGAGCAAGTATCTGAAAGGAGACAAATTCTGCTTGACAACAGTTGATACTATTTTCAGGGAAGATGAGTTTGCCCGTTATATTGATGCATTCAGCAATTCGGATAAGGACGGACTTATGGCTGTAACTGACTATATAGATGATGAAAAGCCTCTCTATATATCAACTGACGATAATAAAAAGATAACAGGGTTTCACGATTCTAATGAAGGAGGCTGTAAATATATTTCAGGCGGAATATATTGCCTTTCGTCAAAGTCGGTCGGTATATTGGAGAATTGCATCGGAAAAGGAATGTCAAGAATGAGAAATTATCAGAGAGAACTAGTTGCCGGAGGACTTAATCTGGAAGCTTATCCGTTTTCAAAGATTCTTGATGTTGACCATGCAAGTGATATAGTTAAAGCAGAGGAATTTTTAAGTTCAGAAATTGAAAATAAATTATGATTTTGAAAGATGACAAACTCCGGGTTGTGGGTGTCAGCCGCGGCAATGAGTATTCTCC
The DNA here is from genome assembly GCA_034091205.1 of Parabacteroides sp. Classification (GTDB taxonomy): domain Bacteria; phylum Bacteroidota; class Bacteroidia; order Bacteroidales; family Tannerellaceae; genus Parabacteroides. The sequence continues at coordinate 17,181 of JAXDRC010000040.1, forward strand.
TAATCATATAGGAAATGATGCGGCTATTTTTACTTTAGTGGCTGATGAGCTTACAAAAAAGGGCTGTGAAGTTTCAATATACCCGGAAAAAGAATTTGTGGCAAAGAATATCGATGCTGATTATGTATTTGACATGGCGAGAGACAGAGCCACAATAAGCCGTCTGAAGGAGATGGAAGATAATGGAACTGTTGTTGTTAATTCTGCTTATGGAATCGACAATTGTGTGCGAAAGCCTATGACAGAAATTCTGCTGGCAAATGGAATACCTCATCCGAAGAGTTTCATACTGAATACTGATGAATATGTTTTCCCTGAAATTTTCCCTTGCTGGATAAAAAGAGGCGATTCGCATGCAATGGTAAAGGAAGACGTGGTTTATGTGGAATGTATGGAAGAGGCAGAGCTGGTAATGGCAGATTTCAGGAAAAGAAATATACCGACGGCTGTCGTAAACGAACATCTTATCGGTGATTTGATAAAATTTTACGGCGTTGCCGGAACAGACTTTTTCTACACTTTTTATCCGACAGAGCAGTCGCACAGTAAGTTCGGTCTTGAAGCTATAAACGGGGAAAACAGAGGGTATCCGTTCGACAAGGATAAATTGAGAATTATGGCAAATACAGCGGCTTCAATTCTTAATGTTCCAGTTTATGGTGGCGACTGTGTTGTGTCGTCAACAGGAGAAATCAGAATTATTGATTTCAATGACTGGCCAAGTTTTGCGAGATGCCGTGATGAGGCAGCGCCTTATATAGCGGAATGTATATATGAGGAGGTAAGGAGTCAAGGAGTTAAGTAGTTAAGAAGTCAAGTAGTCAAGTAGTTGAGGAGTTAAGAAATTAAGAAGTTTGAAGTTAATAGAGGTTAATAGATTGGATTTTCAATTTTCAACTTTCAATTTCCTTATTTCCTGAAGCCTTGTCAACTTGTCAACTCGTCAATTCTCAACTTTCAATTTACAATTTACAAAACAATGAATAAAGAAAATAAAGGACTGAAATCCTCTTTCAAGTCTATGGACACGGAGGAATTTCTTGATATTTATTTCAATCGTCCTATAGGATATGCTTGGGCTTTGTTCTTCAATAAGTTTAATGTTCATCCTAATGTAGTGACTATTTTTTCCATAATACTTGGTGTTGTGGCAGGTGTAATGTTCTATTATCCTGATATGAAACACACGTTAATAGGTATTTTCCTTTTGATGTGGGCAAATCATTATGACAGCTGCGATGGTCAGCTGGCAAGAATGACGGGGAAGAAGACTAGATGGGGAAGAATCCTGGACGGATTTGCAGGCGACTTGTGGTTTATAGTTATTTATACAGCCATTTGTCTTCGCCTTACGAACGAGCCGTTGCCTTTCAATTTGGGTGGTGCTGATGCCAAATGGGGAATATTCATCTGGATACTTGCTTTTATCTCCGGCGTGTTGTGCCATAGCAAACAATGTACGATAGCAGACTATTACAGAAATATTCATCTTTTCTTCCTCAAAGGCAAATCGGGAAGTGAATTGGATAATTTCCGTCAGCAGCGTGAACTTTTCAACTCTATTCCGTGGAAAGGTAATTTCTGGTGGAAAGTTTTCCTTTATTTCTACGGAAATTACACAAAGAAGCAGGAGAAAACAACACCTGAATTCCAAAAGTTCTATGCTTTTGTGCAGGAAAAATATGGAGATAATATTCCTCAGGATTTAAGAGACGAATTTAGAGCTATGAGCTTGCCGCTAATGAAATACACCAATATTCTTACATTTAATACTAGAGCCATAGCATTATATATTAGTTTATTGTGTGGTGAGCCTTGGGCTTATTTCATATTTGAAATAACAGTTCTTACGGCTCTTTATATTTATATGGTTTATCGCCATGAATCTATGTGTGCCTTTTTGCTTAAAAAGTATGGCGGACAGGCATAATTATTTAACTTAAGTTTCGCAAGTTGCTCAACTCAAAAGTTGACAAGGCTTCAGAGACAAGTTAACAAGGCTGAAACACCAGTAACTTTACAACTTATTTTCTAAAAACTCTTGTCAACTTGTTTACTTGTCAACTTGTATCTGTAAATAGAGCTTGCAAACTCGAATAAAATTATAATCGTAATGGAAAAGACAGCAATCAAGGGTGTTATATTTGATTATGGTGGAACAATAGATACAAACAGCCGCCATTGGGCAGAAGTTTTATGGGAAAAATATCGTGAAAATGAAGTTCCTGTTGAGAAAAGTGATTTCAGAGAAGCTTATGTATTTGGCGAAAGAAGCCTGGCAAAATTCCCTTATATCAAACCTGAGCATAATTTCAGGGATGTATTACATATAAAGGTTGATATTCAGATATCAAATCTTATTGAAAACGGGAAACTGGACAAGGCATTGGCTGAAGAACATGACTATGCTAATAAAATTGCAGATGCATGTTATGACTATGTTCTCAGAACTCTTGACAGAACACGTCCGGTTGTGAAACAGTTGTCCGAGAAATATAAATTGGTTTTGGTTTCTAATTTTTATGGCAATATAGAAACTATATTGAGAGATTTTTCTCTTTATGATTATTTTAGCGACATTGTTGAGTCAAGTGTTGTCGGTGTCAGAAAACCAGACCCTGCCATTTACAGACTGGGAGTTGAGGCGATGGGATTGCCTGCAGACGAAGTGCTTGTTGTGGGTGATTCTTTCTCCAAAGATGTTGTCCCGGCAAAAACGGTAGGTTGTAAAGTTGCCTGGCTGAAAGGTGAAGGTTGGGGCAATGAGGAAATTGACGAGAGCGTTCCGGATTTGATAATCGAGGATTTGCCTCAGCTTTTGGATTATATATATTAAGTACTGAAGTTTTGGAAGCTCAATGTTTAGTTGACGTGTTGACAAGGGAACAAGTTGACAAGATTCCTTTGATAACGAAGCAGCAAAGAAATATTTGCTTATCCTTGTCAACTTGTATCTGAAGCCTTGTCAACTTTTAAGTTGAGCTTGCGAAACTTAAATATCATGTTTTTATGAAGAAAAATAGTGTTGCGTTAGTCGACAGGAAATACCTTCTGCCTTTTATCATAGTTTCAACTTTATTTTTCCTTTGGGGATTTGCTCACGCCATACTTGACGTGCTTAACAAACATTTCCAGGAACTGCTTGACATAACGAAAGCTCATTCGGCTTTTATCCAAGCTACGATGTATATGGGATATTTTGTAATGGCAATTCCTGCAGGATTGTTTATCTCCAAGTTCGGATATCGCAGAGGTGTTGTTCTTGGACTGATACTATATGGCATCGGCTCGCTGATGTTCATCCCCGGACAGTGGCTGATGTCGTTCAATTTCTTTCTTGTTTCTCTTTTCGTTATTGGCTGTGGTCTGACTTTCCTTGAAACGGCAGCCAATCCTTATGTCACTGAACTGGGGGCAAGGGAAACGGCGGCAAGCCGACTTAATTTCGCGCAGTCGTTCAATGGCTTGGGTTGCATCTGCGCTCCGATATTGACTGGTGTATTGCTGTTCTCGGAAAACGGTGATACTTCCGGAAACGGAAATGTAGCTCTTCCTTATACAATAATGGGAATTGTTGTTCTCCTTGTTGCTGTGGTTTTCTCAAGAGTTGAATTGCCTGAAATAAAGCATGAGAATGATAATGTAGTTGAGGAAGGAAAATCTACCGGACTTTGGTCACATAAGTTCTTTGTTTATGGTCTGATAGCATTGTTCGCCTACGAAATAAGTGAAATTTCCATCAACAGTTTCTTTATCAATTATGTGGTGGAACAAGATTGGATGAGTGCGAGAGATGCGTCATTTGTGCTGTCGTTCGGCGGCCTTACATTATTCTTGCTCGGACGATTTATAGGAAGTTATATAATGTGTAAAATTCCGGCAGAAAGACTTCTGCTGGTTTGCGCAATAGGTTGTGTTACGGCAATGGTGGTAGTTCTGTCAGACCTTGGAAAAGTTTCTTTGGCTGCTCTGTTGCTATGCTATGCTTTTGAATCTATAATGTTCCCTACAATTTTTGCCTTATCTTTAAGAGATTTGGGTGAGCATACAAAGAAGGCATCTTCATATCTTATGATGTCGCCTATTGGTGGAGTTGTAGGTCCTGTTTTGATGGGACATGTTGCTGACTGTTATAATATGTCAATATCATTCATTGTTCCTTGTGTAGGATATATTATGGTTTTGGCTTATGCTTATAAATATAACTCAAGTTTAGCAAATCGCTCTGTTTTGAGTTGACGAGGCATCAGATACAAGTTGACAAGGTCTATTATCTTGTCAACTCGTCCCCTTGTCAACTTGTCACTTATTATATAATTTCCGGCTTCAATTCACTTTTATTCATAATATCCCATACCTCATCTTCTGTTCCGCTGAAAGGTCCGTGATTCTGTAGCTTGGCTGTTGAAATAGCGGCAGCAAAACATCCGGCTTCCTGGAATGAAGCACCCTGATTCTTCATATAAAGATATCCGGTCATATATGTATCTCCGCAACCAGTGGTGTCAACAACTTCTTTTGGCGGATATGCAGGAATCTTGTAATATACATTATCTGCATAAATAATTGACCCAAGGCTTCCGAGTGTAAGCAGAACTTCTTTTACGCCCCAATCAGAGAGTTGTTTGGCAGCTTTCTTGTAATCAGAATATCCGGTAATTATTTCCGCCTCATATTCGTTCACTTTCAATATGTCAATATACTTAAGAGCTTCAATTTTGTTTTCCCAATCAACGGCAATAACTTTTTCATCTTTTATTTCTCTCAGATAACCTTGTGCATCCACAGAGAGAATACCTTTTTGTGAAAGTAGTTTTATTACGTCAAGCGAGAAATCTTCGGAAGTGAGAGTTCCCAGGTGAAAGAATTTGGCGTCTTCTTCTTTAAGATTATCTATGTTGAAAGGGTCAGCTTTTGCCAATACTCTCTGCTTTCTTTCATTAGGATTTTCTCCATAGATATTTTCGAAAAACAATGTTTTCTTACTTGGAAAGATTTGAACATCTATTCCTTCAGCACGTAAATCTTCAACTGATTTATATTCAGTTTTTGCCAATGATGTCACTAATTTGTAGTTATCGGAATTCTTCAAATTCTTAATGGCATGACTGAAATAAAAAGATGTACCTCCAGGCATATAAACTGTTTGCTTTGGAGTTACATTTTTATCCAAAGTAATATGCCCTATACAACAAATATCTTTCATAAAATTGTTGACGGAATTAAAATAATAACGACTTGTATTTTTTAATGTTTGATATTCTAATAGCTTAATAGCTTAGAACTGTGATTGCTTTTGTGATTTTACTCAATCGCAAGAACGTGCAAAATTCGTGAATTTTATTGATTCTGACAAGTCTTTTTTTCTCATAAGTTGGTCTTTATGCTAAGTGTATGGTAAATTTGATTGGGGAGCAAGGAGTTAAGTAGTCAAGGAGTTAAGGAGTTAAGAAGTTAAGTAGTCAAGGAGTTAAGTAGTTAAGGAGTCAAGGAGTTATAATCCAATAGATTTAATTTTCAATTTTCAACTTTCAATTTCCTTATTTCCTGTAGCCTTGTCAACTCGTCAACTAAAACCAAATCTTGCAAAAACTAAGTATTTTATTCTTATATTCGCCTCCACAAACATTTAGCTTATGAGAAAAAAAATATGCCCTCAATGTAAAATCGCATCTATGTATGTGAAGAATGCGGAAGGCGAGCGTCTTCTTGTTTATGTGATGACGGACGGAAGTGTTGTGCCGAAGAATCCTGAAGCAGATACTGCCGGTTTTGATATGACTGAGGTTTATTGCCTTGGCTGCTCCTGGCATGGCTCTCCGGCAAGGATGCTTGGCAAGGAGTATTGATTTGTCAGAAATCAGGCTTGCAGGTTATTGAAATGAGCTTGTTTGTCATAGGATGAACAAACTCAATGCTTTCTGCATGAAGATATAATCTTTCCGCTTTTTTCCCGTATAGTTCGTCGCCAAGTATCGGAGTGTTCAAACCTTTTTCGTGTGCTGAATGGACACGCAACTGGTGAGTTCTTCCCGTATGCGGATAAAAGGCTATTCGGGTTATTTTTCTTTCGTTATCTGTATTTATAACTTCAAATGATGTGAGAGCCGGTTTCCCGTATTCGAAATTTACAGTTTGCCTTGGGCGGTCGTCAGGATTAGGGCAAATGGGAAGATTTATTTCTCCTTTGTCTCCGTCAATCAGTCCGTCCAGCAAAGCAATATACCTTTTCTTTATGTTTCTGTTCTTGAACTGAGCCTGCAAATGCTGGTGCACTTCCTTTGTTTTTGCAATCAGAAGTATTCCGGAAGTTGCCATATCAAGTCGGTGAACAATCATTGGTCCTGTGGCATCGGGATATTGCTTTTGTGCCCATGTCTGCACAGATTCGTTTCCGGATTTTCCCGGAACAGACAGGACTCCTTCCGGCTTGTTTACAGCCACAATCCATTCGTCTTCAAATAGAATCTCTGGTTTGAAATCTTCCGATATATTACGTTCCACTGGATTATCCTCAACATCTAATCCCTTAAGCATATGTCCCAATATCGGTTCACATTTATGCTTGCACGAAGGATAAAAATAACCATGTCTGCGGATTTCGGTTTTAGGAGAATTTCCCCACCAGAATTCTGCCATTGCTATTGGTGTGAGTCCGTTGGCAAAAGCATACTGAAGCATCTTTGGAGCAGCACATTCGCCGGCTCCGGCAGGAGGGACAAGCTGCTGTGTTGAGGCGAAAATCTCACATAAATCTTTCACCTCGCCTTTGGCATTGAGCATACGGAAAGAAGAGAAAAGCTTTTTCTGCAACACAGCAGAGCGGCGTTTCCTCTCTTCTTTCCATTTGCTTATTTGCAAATCTAATATTTCTTTCTTTTCTGTAAAAGTAGATATTTTCTGTTTCCAGTCTTTTTCCACCCTTTTATATTCTGCCTTCTGAAACTGGCTTTCCCTGATAAGCTGTTTTTCTTCCTCATCTGTCAGGGAGCTTTTCCTCATCTCGTCTCTCTTCTCTTTCGATTCTTTCATCAGCTGCTTGAGGTTGCTGAGCTGAATTTCTGCTTCAGTTCTGCAAGCCTCGATACTTTTGCATATTTCCTTATATTCCTCACCTTCCAGTGTATTGGATATATTATGGTTAATTGCAGTAATTTCAGCTTCTTCGGAAACAAAATATCCGTCCGGAGAAAGAAGGTCATAGACAGGAGGAACAAAGTATTCCCATTTATTGTAGCCACAAATATTTCCTGAATAGGCAGAAACAAAACCGATATTTCCTGATGAAGCTTCCACAATCAGAACTCCGAACATCTTGCCCTTATCAAGCTCTTCTTTCCAACTGGAATCAGTATTCACTTTTTCCTCCAAATAAAGTTGCACCTGCTCAGACGCTTTGATGCAAAGCGGGTGAGGAGTGTAGTTGAACGGGAAAGTGAATTTCTCGGGCAAAATGCTTTTATCCGGTATGTTGAGTTTGTGAAAATGCTCTGTCATTGAAAATTTAAATTTAAAGTTGACGAGTTGACGAGTTGACGAGTTGACAAGGCTACAGGAAATAAGGAAATTGAAAGTTAACGAGTTGACAAGTTGACAAGGCTACAGAAAAATAGTTTTATATTCTTGACTTCTTAACTACTTGACTCATTGACTTCTTAACTCCTTAACTCCTCAATTTCTCAAATAAAAACCTCCGGTTCCCTTCTCGCACTAAAATTTTCAAACAGCATCTTAGTGTATGGAGTGTCGAATGTAAGAGCATCAACCGGACATTCCTTCACACAAGCGCAGCATTTTGTACATTTATCAGCATCGCTGTATATCATCATTCCATGCAGAGACATTGCACCTGTAGGACAAACTTTTATACAGTGTCCACACTTGATGCAAACAGACTGGTTTGTGACCGGTGCCTGAGGTGTTGCCGGACGCAATTCCTTATACGGACGATTTCCACGAACTTCCAGTGGTTCGACATCTTCTAAAGTTTCAATGTCGTGAAGTTTGCTCAATGCTTTTTCTCCGAATTTCACGGCAATTTCGTGGTCTTTGTCGTCCGGACGACCTTCTGCAATAGGGTAGCCAGGACGACTGTATGAATGCTCACCGATAAATGCTCCGGCAGCAATTGGCAGGAAGCCCTGTTCTTTCATCAAGTCACACAGTTCAAGAAGAGCATCTTCATAATCTCTGTTGCCATATAGGACAACCGGAATTACCGGACAGCCAGTTCCTTTGAACATCTTAAGTCTGTCAATTGCAATTTTAGGCAATCTGCCACCATATACCGGTGCTGCAACAATTACAAGTTCGTCTTCAATTACTTCTTCTTTTTCCGGCATTTTGCAGGTAATATCTGTTTCGTGATATGCCGATGTATTCATTCCTTCCACAATAGCATGGGCAATGCGTGCTGAAGTGTGGGTTGGGGAATAGTATATTACGTGGATGTTTTTGTAGTGCATATGTTTTGAGTTTGTTAGTTTGTTTATTAGTTAACGAGTTGACAAGGCTACAGAAAACAAGTTAAATTGAAAATTGAAAGTTGACGAGTTAACAAGGCAACAGGATTTCAGAAATTCCTTCTTGACTACTTAACTCCTTGACTTCTTGACTTCTTAACTTCTTAACTTCTTAACTTCTTATTCCCCCAACGCCTTATCAATCTCCTTCACCAACTCCTTATAATCCTCTTCCTTAAATCCTTTCCCTGCATACACCACTTTTCCTGATTTGTCAATCAGATAACAGCGAGGAATAAGATTTTCGGCAAAAGAATTATAAATCGTACGGTTCTTGTCAGGATAAAGAGGGAAAGTAAATCCTTTCTTCTGATTATATTTCTGTAAGTCAGCCGAGCTGTGCTCTCTGCCAATCACCACAAGGGCAAAATCTTTGTTGTCCTTATATTTTGGCCATAAATCCTTCTGATATTCGGCAAGTTCTTTCTGGCATGGCGGACACCATGTGGCGAAGAATGTAATCAGTGTTACTTTGCCTTTATACTTGTCCGACGATATTTTTGTGCCGTTATCTTCTGTGATAGTGAAAGAAGGAACATTGTCGCCAACATTCACTTTGTCACCTTTTTCGGCATACGTCAGGTTGCTTATTGAAAACAAGGCGATAAGGGCTATTATTAGTTTCTTTCTCATATTGATGATATTAAAGTTTTAAGTTTCGCAAGCTCAACTTAAAAGTTAACAAGGCTTCAGATACAAGTTTACAAGGTTAAAATGCCTGTAACTTTATAAGTTGTTATCTAAAAAGTCTTGTTAACTTGTCTTCTTGTAAACTTGTTACCTACAAGTTGAGCTTGCGAAACTTGAGTTAAATTTATGACACAAATTACTACTTCTTGTTCTGTGCCATCTCATATCCGGCTTTCAGAGCCTTAAGGTTGAGATTTACAACTTCCTCACCTTTGCGTGCAAAAATACTCTTAACACCTTCTGCTATTTTGTCAAATTCAATTCCGATAAAAGGAGCGGCAGCGCCAAGCATCACAATGTTTGAAGCCCTTGCTGAACCCGCATCTTTGGCAATAGCCTCAACATCGAGCACAACTTTGTTTGGAATAGCATCCAAAGCCTCATTCACCTTTTCAATTTCCGGATAATTAGGAATGTTAATGAACGGCTGTGAATTAGTAACCAACCATCCGTCTTTCTTCAGATAAGGAAGGTATCTGAGACTTTCCATAGGTTCGAGCGAGATAATAAGGTCTGCCTGTCCTAGTGGAATCAAGTCAGAAGCAATAGGCTTGTCCGAAAGGCGCAGATTGGACTGCACGTCACCACCGCGCTGGCTCATTCCGTGAACTTCAGCCTGTTTCATATATAGTCCTTCTTCAAGGGCAGCCTGTCCGATAACAGCTGCTATGGAAAGGATTCCCTGTCCTCCAACTCCTGATAATATTATGTCTGTTTTCATTTTTTACTAGCTCTTTTCTTTCTGGTTAACGTTTGAATACATTCGCGGCGCGGGATAATCACAGAAACACCATGATAATTGATTTCCTCGCGTATGATTTGCTTCATCTCCTCGTAGTTCTTCTTTAGAGGAATCATCACTCTGATATGTTCTGGAGCCACACCTATTCCGGCACAAATAGCTTCCAGTCTTCCTGTTCCGGCAGAATCCTGTCCTCCGGTCATTGCTGTAGTTTCGTTATCGGAGATGATGATTGTGATATTAGTGTTTTCGTTCACACAGTCAAGCAATCCTGTCATTCCGGAATGAGTGAATGTTGAGTCGCCAATCACTGAAACAGCCGGATAAACTCCTGCATCCGAAGCACCTTTAGCCATAGTGATAGAAGCACCCATATCAATACATGAGTCAATTGCACGGAATGGAGGCAAAGCACCCAAAGTGTAGCAGCCGATATCGCCGAACACTTTCGGATCTTCATATTCGGCAAGCACATCGTTCAGAGCCTGGTAAACATCGCGGTGACCGCAACCCTGACACAATGCAGGCGGACGCTGCTCAACAACTTCCGGAGTTGCATAATATTGTGTGATTTCTTTTCCCAAAGCCTTGCCTACTGCATCCGGAGTCAGCTCGCCGTCGCGCTGCAAAGTTCCGTCAAGTCTGCCGTGGATTGTCTTTCCGCCGTTGAGGATTCCTTTCAGCTGAGCTTCCAATACTGGATAACCTTCTTCAAGCACAAGGATTTCGTCGCATTCATCAAAAAGTTTTTGTATTTTATTGACTGGCGCAGGATATTGTGTGATTTTCAACACAGGATATTCAAAGCCGTCAGGATAATTTTCGGACAAATAGTTGAAAGCAATACCAGTTGTTATGATACCCATTTTCTTGTCAGGAGCATCAAAATACTGATTGAAACGAGAATTTTCAGATTCATTCTCGAACACTTCCTGAGCAGCAATCAATGCTTTGTAGCGTTTACGAGCCAAAGCAGGCAAAAGGATGAAACGCTGTCTTGCATCAGGCAGACAGTTAGTCTTGTTTTCCGGTTTCGGTTCCTTAGTCTGAACTCCGGCACGTGAGTGAGCCATACGGGTAGTGATACGGATAAGAATAGGATAACCCAGTTTCTCAGACAATTCAAAACCCTCATAAACCATATCGTATGCTTCCTGCTGGCTTGATGGTTCAAGCACCGGAATCATGGCAAAATTACCGTACATACGGTTGTCCTGCTCGTTTTGTGAAGAGTGCATCGACGGGTCGTCGGCAGTGATTATAATCATACCTCCGTTAACTCCGCTCATGGCAGCATTCATGAAACAGTCAGCAGCAACATTCATGCCGACATGCTTCATACAGCAAAGAGATCTCTTTCCGGCAAAACTCATACCCAAGGCTGCTTCCATAGCTGTCTTTTCGTTGGCACACCAGCGTGAGTGAATACCTTTTTCTTTTGCCACAGGCGAATTCTGGATGTATTCGGTTATTTCCGTAGATGGTGTTCCCGGATAAGCATATACACCGGAAAGTCCGGCATCAATTGCAGCTTGCGCAATAGCTTCGTCTCCGAGAAAAAGATGTTTTTCCATAAGTAATAATATCTTAATGTTAATAGAATTTGTTACTGAAAATTTCTAATATGATGAGTTGACAAGTTAACAAGTTGACGAGGAGAATTCCTCTATCTTCTTGTCAACTTGTATCTGTTGCCTTGTCAACTATTACATTAGAATTTTCAAATGTACACTTTTTCTCGGAAAAAAGAAACGATTTTATTTAATCTTTCTTCTGTTTAGTTCAGCTTGATATTTTTTTGCGTTGCGGCTGTGTTCGGCAAGTGTCTTTGCGAAGTTGTGTCTTCCGGACAAATCTTCCTTTGCGCACATATATAAATAGGAATGTTTCTGATAGTTCAGAACAGCATCAAGACCTTTGATTGAAGGGATTCTCAGTGGTCCCGGTGGCAATCCCGTATGCTTGTATGTATTATATGGCGAGTCAATTTCCAGATGCGAGAACAAAATCCTTTGCAGAGTGAAGTCGCCCCATGCAAATTTCACAGTCGGATCTGCCTGCAGCGGAATATTTCTTTTAAGGCGGTTGATATAAAGACCGGCAACAATAGGATATTCATCGTAAGCGGCAGTTTCCTCTTCCACTATGGATGCAAGAATAGCCACTTCCACCGGAGTCATACCAATTTCTTTTGCCTTTGCCTTTCTGCTGTCGTTCCAGAATCTGTCATATTCCTTTTTCATGCGGTTCATGAAATTCTTTGCCGAAGTATTCCAATATACCTCATAAGTATTAGGTATGAACATAGTCGATATTGTTTCAGTGTTGAAACCCATAGATGCGCACCACACTGAATCGTTCAGGAAACCCTCAAGTTCGCCGGCAGTCAGCATCAGCCTTTTGTCCAAAGCCTCAATCAGATTATCCTTAGTCCTGATATTATTGAACGTAACAGTTATTGCGTGCTGATGTCCGCTCCTTAAATCCCTTACCAGGGAAAGATTATCAACTGAAGGCTCAATAGCATAACAACCGGTTTTCATATTGTCCGGATATTTCAGGAGAGAAGCCACACGGCGGAATGATGCCACAGATTCGCAATTTGCCGAATCAGCCAACTGGCGGCATAATCCGTCGAAAGTCATTTCCTTATCAATATATATATATACTGTTTTATTGTTGTTGAAATTAGGTGAATATGCAATATGATAGAAATAACAACATATGGCAATAAGGGCAAAAAGGCATAAAGCAGATGCCGAAAGAATGATTCTTGTTGATTTTTTTAATTTTTGCATAAATATAAACGGTTGATTATCAGAAACCGCTGCAAAAATACTATCTTTTTTTGAAAGAAAAGTCACAAAAAGGTTTGTTTATTAAAAAATAACGTCTATCTTTGCATCGCAATTCAGAAGAATAGCCCACAATAAGGAAGTTTGGGTGAGTGGCTGAAACCAGCAGTTTGCTAAACTGCCGAACGGGTAACCGTTCCGGGGGTTCGAATCCCCCAGCTTCCGCAGAGAGAATTTTTGAAGGTTTTCAATTTAGCCTTCACTCAAGGAGTCAAAGCACCGTATATCAATTGATTACGGTGCTTTTTTCGTATATTTTTGTTTGCGGGTGAAGCCCATTTTGCATCGGTTGGCAGTCACTTTTCAGTCAAACTTTGCTACAGCACTCTGCTACAGAAACCATGTAGTCAGAAAAATGTAGCAGAAAATTTGAGATGAATGCCATTATGAATTTCGTGCTACAGAAAATCTATAGTCAATTTTGACAAAAAAATGTAGCACAGACGGTCAAATGAAGCCCAAATTGACGCCCTACAAATCACTCATTCATAATAATTTATGTCGAACTTTGTGGCAAAATTGCTACACTAAAAATTAGTTATTATGAGAATGATTTTTAAGGTGTCGTACTACGTGCGTTCTAACTATGAGAACAAGCAAGGAAAGTCTCCGTTGATGATTAGGATTTACCTGAATAGAGAAATGTTAACCGTAGGTTCATCCGGACTCAATGTAGATAAAAAGCTGTGGTGCAATGCAACAAGCAGAATGAAAGGACGTACACAGGAAGCATTGTGTATTAATGCTCAATTGGATGAAATTTCTACATCTTTCCAGGAAATATTCAAGCGCTACGAAAAGGATGATGATCTTACTCTTGAAAAAATCAAAAGCATCTATTTAGGTAAAGATAAAATTAAGACTACCTTCCTGGAGTATTATGATGGTTTCTTGGAAGAACTTCAGGCACAGGTTGGAACTGTAAAAACTAAAGCTACCTATTATAAATATTTAGGTACTAAGCGGCATTTCGAAAATTTTCTAAGGTATAAGTATCGGAGAAAAGATTTGATGCCTAAAGAACTCACACATCTTGTTATCAGTGATTTTGAAATATATTTGCGCACTGTTGCCAATCTGAAAGTGAATAGTTCAACTAAGACCTTGAAGTTTTTTAAAACTGTAGTGAAACATGCTCAAAGAACTGGCTTTATCATCCATGATCCGTTTATGAATCACCATTTTCAAACAGAGTATGTTGACCGTGGCTTTCTTACAGATGAAGAAATAAAATGCATTATGGAAAAAGAATTTGCAACAGCACGACTTGAAGCTGTAAGGGACATTTTTATTTTTTCATGCTTTTGTGGTTTGGCATATATAGATGTCGCAAATCTCACACAAGATAATATAGTCACACTTAATGGTAAACAATGGATAATGACTACACGTCAGAAGACAAAAGTCCCAAGTAATATTTTGTTGCTTGATATTCCGGCCATGATTATTGAAAAGTATAGAGGAAGAACTAAGGATGGTAAACTTCTTCCTATATTATCCAATCAGAAGATGAACAGTTACTTAAAAGAAATCGGTGATGTCTGTGGTATTAAAAAGAATTTGACTTATCACCTGGCAAGACATACATTTGCTACAATGATATTAAGTAAAGGTGTTCCTATTGAATCTGTGTCAAAAATGCTTGGTCACACCAATATAAGGACTACACAAGTATATGCCCGTATAACAAACAAGAAGATAGAAGAAGATATGCTGGCACTTGCAGGTAAATTAGATAATTTCAATGATTCCATTAACCAAATAAAAAAGTAGGTAACATGAAAACAAACGAAAAAAGAGAACTTTCTTACTTCCAGTCTTTATTGGGGAAGTATATCAGTGAGCATCATCCGGAATTGTCCAATGACAAAGCTTTCCTAAGTAGCCGTGCAGATGAAGCATTGAATGTATATGCCAATGCCATAACCATTGGTCTTTCAGATCTTGAAGCTGAAGAAGCAGCAAATGAGGTTCTGTACAATGGACTTCACTTTTCCAAGTATGATACAATTGTAGAAGTATTATGGAATGAGTTTGCAGAAAATATACCTCAGAGTCTTGCTGAGAGGTTGGCAGCTATCCTTTTGGGCAATACAGCTATTCAGAAAACATTTGCCAAATATAAACTTGATGATGATTTTGACGGTAAACCAGAGTATGATGAACTTTACACTGAACTAACAGGTTGCATACAGATTATTATTGAAAGAAACGAGCTTCCTGTTTTCTGATTCAGTTTTACCAGTTAAAGTCGGGACAACTTTTGTTCAAGTGCAAAGGTAATTTCCGGCTTTCAATCGGCAAGGACTCCCAAAGGCTATGGGAGAAATCTCCACCTGAAGGTTGTATTTATCCCATAGTCCTTGCCTTTTCTGAAATTCGACCTTTATAAAGCCCTTGAAACAAAGGTTGTTCTTTCCCGACCTAATACTAACTTTCTAAAATGGATTCTTATGAAAACAGAACCTACTTTTATATCAAATGAATCATTGAAGAAGCAACCTGTAAATCAGTCTGCTTCACATTATCGAGTTATATCTCTAATCAAGCTAACATTTTATATTGCTGTTCTGATAGGCTTCTGCTGGCTGCTTAGCTGCATCATTACCAAAGAAGTGGTTATAGCTATAGGATTGCTTATTGGTTTTATTCTCATTTCGAGCATAATGAGGTTTGCATTCTCTGTAATACTCACTATCGTCAAATGGATTGCGATTGCTGCAATCATTCTGTTGTTGGTATGCTTTATATAAGCATTAATTATGCCTTTTGAAAAAGTAACAAAATCAAATAACTCATTTTATATTATGAAACCGACAAATACTCTCGTTACGAAATACGATATTATTATACCATTTTATACCTCTGAAAATGTGACAAAATCAGTCAGAAATATTTATGACCATGAATTGTGTAAGGAAGTAGTCCGACTCTACTTATTGAATAAACTCGATCGGGTATGGAGAAATCCTTATGGCAGCTATTATTACAAGGCCAAGGGTGGTTTACCTGAATATTATAGACCTCAAATTCTAACTTCTGTCGATATAGAAAAGATTATAGAACAAAAGAAAGGTGGAAGAAGAAAAGGAACTGGCAGAAAGAAACTTGCCGGAAATTCTCCTTCTGTAACCATGCGTGTACCACAATATATAAGGAGAGAAATCCAGGCACTTATTGATATGTATGCCCATTGGTGTGCCAGTGATGAAGAACCTCTACTTGTATCTAAAACAAGTGTTGAACAACGTCTGAAGACGATTGAATTCCTGCATTATGTGACTGAGCATGAAAAAGAGTATATTTCTAATAATGAAAAATCTTCTATGATTTAATAATCTGGAATATGAAAAACACACATCTTTGATTTTGTGACAAAATCATAAATATCTATCAAGTTTAATTTGTCTGCCTCTTTTATCGCAGTACCTCCATTCATTTCGCTTTCCACACTTCTGACGGCCATTTACGTTCCGGTGCAAAGGTAATTACGGTATTTTACGCAGATACAAGGTCAAGCCGGTGGTTTTGTAGAAAATCTCCAGCCCTTCGGGTAGTATTTTATACAAAAACCTTGTATCTGCTAATACCTACCTTTTATAGCACCTGAAACGAAAACGACCGAAGTGAAAGAAAGACGCATAAAAAAAATGTCGGATATACGAGAGGCAGATACCAAAGGTTGAAACTCAACTCTCTCAGCTCTAGAATCCGCATAAAATTTTTAACTATTAAACTTGTGAGATATGAAAGGTACTGAATTATTCAAAGCTGCTATCCAAAACTACTTGGAGTATAGAGCAATGACAGACGATTTGTTTGCACCACGATACGCAAATCCGGCAAAGAACATTGACGATTGTATAACCTATATACTTAATGAAGTTCAGAAAAGCGGAATGAACGGATTTGATGATGATGAAATCTATTCTATGGCTATGCACTACTATGATGAAGATGATATTGAAATCGGAAAGCCTATCAGTTGTAATGTAATGGTAAACCACCATGTTGAACTTACTGAAGAGGAAAAGCAGAACGCACGCAAAAAGGCTATTGAGCAATATCAGCAAATGGAACTCAACAAGTTACAGAGCAGAGCAAAACAGAAATCATCTGCAACTCAGACAACCAATGTTCAACCCTCATTATTTGATTTTTGATTATGAAGCCGAAAACACGTATCCAGTCTGAAATTGTTACATTATCAAAAAGACTGAAAAGCATATCAGAGAAACAAAAGGCATACGCATACAAGCATTGTTTCAGCCATATTGCTCGTATGACGAGTAAGGGAATTGTAACTTGTACCGATTGTGGGCATTCTTGGAAGGGTGAAAATATCCCTTCCTCAGACCATGCGGAATGTACTTGTCCTCATTGTGGAAGCAAATTGAAGGTAATGAAAACCCGTCAGAGAGTGTTTAAGGCTATAGAATATTTCTCTGTTATAACAACCTGTAAAGGTTATCAGGTAATCCGTTTCTTTATTGTCAGAGCCAATAGAAAGGTTGGCTATCAAGCGAAATATGAAATCAATGAAATAGTGCAGCAGTGGATTGCTCCTAATGGTAGAGGTGAAATTATAGCACGTTTGCGGTGTATGTCCTCTATGTATTATGATTTGTGGAATGAACACAGCAGCATGGAACTGAGGTCAAATAGTAACCACTTTGCATACGGTATTACTCCACAATGCACCTATCCACATATCAGAATTATGAAGAAAATCAGACGAAATGGCTTCAAGGGAAAGTTCTACAATATACCCTCCAATGCTTTTTTCAAGGCAATCCTATCTGATAACAAGATGGAAACATTACTTAAAGTCGGTCAGATAGAAATGTTCCGTCATTTCATTCGTTCAAATGCTGGTATAAATGAATATTGGGCAGCCTTAAAAATCTGTATCCGTAATGGCTATGAAATCACCAATCCATCTGAATGGTGTGATTATATCAGACTACTGAAACACTTTGGAATGGACATTCACAATTCCAAATACGTTTGTCCGAAAGATATTGTTTCCGAACATGACAAGTTGGTCAAAAGAAGGAATGATGAAATCAGACGGGAAGATAATGAACGTAAAAAGGCTCAAGCTATTGAGAATGAAAGGATATATAAAGAGCAAAAGGGTAAGTTCTTCGGTATCTCATTTACAGACGGCATGATTCAAGTACAGGTTTTGAGCAGTGTTCATGATTTTATTGAGGAAGCCGAGATAATGCACCATTGCGTATTTTCAAATTCCTACTATCTGAAAGAAAACTCTTTGATACTATCGGCTACCATTGAAGGAAAACGTATTGAAACAATTGAGGTTTCATTGAAAACTTTAAAGGTCGTACAAAGTCGAGGTGTATGTAATAAGAATACCGAATACCATGAGCAAATCATCAACTTGGTAAATCAGAATATGGGAATGATACAGAAATGTCTGGTCGCTTAACGGATATATGAGATATGAAAACTACAGAAATAAATCAGAGTATAATCGGAAAAAGGTGTGAATGCATGTTCACTGGTATGATGGTTAAAGGTATCATCACGAAAATTGAAGATTGTAAATATTCAGTGAACGTAAAAGTTGTATTTGACTCCCCACAGCAGTGGGGAGATGATATGTATGAATACGATTGGGCATGGGGAAGAAAATCCGATGAGTTCGGACCTCTTAAATATCTCAAATTAATAGAATGAATGTGGGCGGAAATTCCGCCCACTACTTTTTACAGTGAGCTTTAGGCGGCACAAAAAGTAGCAAAAATCCTATTCAGAAGAGTATAAATAGATAGAAAAATTGAGAGCTATTCTGATAAAATGTGTTCTAGATTATTGTAGGTTTTTCTTAAATAATATACTCTAGACATTAGATCTAAAATATTCTCATCATTCTTATTGATGCATTCCTTGATGTATGATATTTCTTTTATTATTTCTTCTGATAACTTATCAGAATTAATAAATGGTATTTCTGAAAACCATTTTTTCTCTTTAAAGTTCGATTCAATCAAATTTATTGTATTTATATTAGGATTGTATTGTAATAAATTCTGGTATATATAGAATATGTATGGTATTATATTGCTATATGAATAGTTATTATTTTCTAGTTGTGTCAATAAATTTTCAATATTTTCATAGCTTAACTCCTTGTTACTTTCAATTGAATAATATACATCTTCTAAACAGTTTGCTAATAATAGTAGTTTCTCATCATTTACATCTTCAGAACTGGCTTTTAAAAGTTTAGGGATAAAGCTATGATAATCCTGAAATTCATTAAATATTACATTGAAAAATCTTAATCTTAGGTTGATTGTTGTACATAATTTACCTTTAGTGGCTCTAGTCTTATTATTCCAATCGTGCAATAATGTTACCTTTTCAAATAATAGCGGGAGAGCACTTCCTTTCATGCTGTAGTTATACATTGCATCAATATCTGTGATTCCTATATCTCCCATTTGAAATTTGTAAAAAGATTTCTTTTTGTTATTAGTAACAAGATAATGTATATGAAAATAGGCAATGAATAAAACAAAATAAGCAAGATTGTTTATATTTAATATTTTATCACCATTACATATTATATCAACTGATTCTGATAAGTTTTTTGTGGGATTAATCCTTTCTTTTACATCAATGGTGTTTATATCATAAATGGACTCTTTTAATAAATTAAGAAAAGCTTTACAAGTAGAACTGTTGGTATCTATTGAATTATTATTCTCTGTTTCATTGATGAGATAGTTTACAATATCAGTTTTGCTTTTTAAACTCAGTAAAAAGGATAGTGAGAAAGATGTGGAACCTTCTAAATTTTTGGATACATTCTGTGCGAAATCACGGATATCCTTATAGTTGTCTAGATCAATATAGTATAATTTGTTTATTAGGTATGCTTCAATTTTAGGATTAGTTATATTGGCTCCTTTTTCTATTTTATTAATGTATGATTGAGTGCATGATTTTTCTTCACTTAAAGAGAAAATCTCATTAATTTCGTTTGCTATATCATTCTGGGTAAGAGAAAATAGTTCTCTGAATTTTGGAAGGAATTCTAAAATATTTTTATGTCCCATTTTCATCTATTTTAAAGTTTCTGCAAATATAATACAAATAGAATTCAATATAAAAATATTATTCCATAATATGGGAAATATCAAATTATTTTGTTTATATTCTAATTATTGGCATATATTCGTTATTGCAGCAAAAAGTAAAAAAATGACTTTTTCCTTTTGTTTTTTGCGGGAAAGTTGTATCTTTGTCGCTATAATAAAAAAATAATCGTATGAGAATTAAATTAATACATTTAACAACAGAGAATAAGAGCATCATTCGTGATGAACTTATAAACGAAGGTATAAATCCTTCTGATATTGATAAGTTAATTATAGGGAGGTATTATAAACTTTCTGGAGGGGTATTGTCTGAAATATCTGGTGAAGAATATTATTACCTTAAAAGTAAGGAATATGCTGTGCCATTAGTTTCTGGAGGCTTGGCAAGTAGTATAGTAGCTTGTAGTAATAATAGCGATTTAAATGTTGATCATTATAATGATACCGACGATAGTTGTTCACATAGAACAGGACATGGGTATTCTTTTGAAGACTTAAATAATAATGCATTCAAAAAAGCTGGTTATAAAGTTAATTCTAGAATAGGAAAAACTTATGAAAAGGGTGGTCCTGATGCTATAATTACAGATAGAAATGGAAACTCATATAGCATCCAATATAAATGCTGTAAAAGTGCAAGGAAAGCGGCATTAAAAATAGCTGAAAGAGATGGATACCCAAATCAAATCCTATATGTAAATCCTGAGATTGAACAAGAGTTAAAGAGGATACTTTTGGAAATGGAATCTGAAGGTACAGTACCAGTTGGCACCTCTAAAAGAGTCATTGCAAGTTGTATTACTTATTCTAAAGCAGACAGGGTATCTCGATTTGCAACTAAAGAGAGTCTTATGTTTGATGCTAGACAGGCATTACCAACAGGAATTACAGCATTTTTTATAACTGGTATTGTTTCACTAGGTTATAACATATATAAGGAGGGTGAGATAAATAAAAAAGTTGTCAAGAAATCACTCAAATTTGCTTGTTTATCTGGATTTTTAGCATTCATAGGACATATTGGATATAATCAATGTAAACGTTTGTAATATTTATTTACACATCGGTGTAACGAAAAAATGGATATGTAAGTTTTGTTTATAACAAAGCCTCATAAGGGATTTTATTAATAGGCCCTTATGAGGTATTATTTATTCCCCAGCATCATTAAAATCAAACTCCACTACCTGAGAATGTCCCATATTATCCTCAAAAACAATCTCAAGACTTTGCTGTTCTGTAGATTGAGAGGTATAATATAAACGGAACTCCCCTTTTTCCACTGGGTATCTGTCATTGGGAATAAATGGTTCACCATCTTTTCCCATACGGAGTATACCGTCACCATCATACTGAAAATATCTGATTGTATATTGAGTTCCAGAATAGTCAGCCGGACAGGTTAAGCTGCAGCGGATTTCAATCGTTTCCCCTTGACTGAGTTCCTTAGGAACAGGCATAGTTTCTACATTAAACGGAAATGATTTTGTGACATCAAGTTCATTGCTGCATGAACCAAATGTCATGCAGGCAATTATTATCACAAGAAGTGACTGTATATGTTTTATAGTTTTCATAATGTGCTATTATATTGATTCTTATTTTGTATGACTGATACTACATGATAATACGGATTCCTATCAATACTGAAGGTCTGAATAAATCCAGATCTGTTCCGAAAAGGAATGTTCCTTTGGCTTTAGCAAGAACCACGACATTATCCGTAATGAATTCTTCCATAGACAATTGAGTACCAGCACCATAAACAAATCTGTTTCTTGCTTCAAGGTATGCACCATCAGGCAGCCATTTCTTGCTGTCATTTACTTCTTCATAACCGAGTAAAAGACATGGTCCACCATAAACGAGGAAACTTTTTCCCGGACTTGAAATCAGGTGAAACATAAATCCACCTTCACCAGTATAATCACGTACCGGCACTTTCAGTTCATTATAGTGATAGTTCTGCTGAAGATAATTTAGTCCGAAATGATAATAGTGATAGTTACGGATATACCTTGTAAAATTAAGTCCGGCATTGAAATTACCGTCTCCAAATGTATTATGCTTCTGTAAAGGTACACCACCATAAAACTCAATTCCCTTTTGGTGAGGTAATAATCGTTGTGCCATTGTCGGTATGCTTAAACCGACAATAGCAATTATAATAACAAGTATCCTTTTCATCATAATTTCAGTTTAAGGTTGTCAATGTTTTTTGCTCTTATCAAATCTTCGTTCTCCATATAGAACGTCATTGTGCGACCACCGTTTCTTTCATAGAGAGTAACCTCCAAACGCTTGTCTTCTGGTAGTGTGAATTGCTCGAGTGCAAAAATGCTCCTTTCTTCCCTATGACCTTTTATCCAGGTAATCTGATTGTATGCCCTTAATGGTTGGAGTATTCTTTCCTGAATAGCTGTACGTTTGGCAACCTTTTTATCCACTACCTTAAACGTAATGAAGTCCACGTTATAAGGCATATCGGTTCTGTTCTTTATTTCGGTATGGAAATATAGAAGTCCATTATGGGTGTAAAGTCCGTTCAGTAAGAATTGCATACCAAACTGTTTTGCGCCAATATGTTTGAATTCTCTCTTGTCGTTCTGGTATATGGTTTTCATTATAAGTTTCACAAGTACGGGAGATTCATTGCCTAATTCCTTGAAATAGATATCAGCTTTATTAACAGGCAGATTGTTGTTTCCCGGATAAAGAAAATCCTTCATTTCTATACTCAGTTTTTCAGGTTCTTCCGCATATCTTACATTATATGAGTAGAAACTGCCATCATCACAGATAACGGAGAGATTGCATTCTGTTTCAAAGTCACGTACTGCAGCTTTTACTCGAAGTACATTTTCTGCATCATCAGCTTGTCCGGCAATAATGTTTGACGAGCCTAAATCCACATATCTTATGGGAGCCGGAAAAATTAGATGAACAGTCTTTTCAAAAGTTACTTCAAGTCCGTATGGGAGTACCACACGTCCCTGAGGTATGGTTCTGCTCATTCCCTGGAACAAGTCACCATGTGATTTTACTTCTGTATCCTGTGCTGATATTGTTTGCAAACCGAATGCGACACATATAGCCGCAATTAATAATCCTTTTTTCATGTCTTCTGATTTTATTATTTTACTTGGTAGGCATTAGCATAAGTCTGTGCCCGCTTTTGAATGTTACCTTGATTGTTCTGATTTTCTTGACCAGGTAGTTGGAAGTTCCCTGCATCAGTCCTCTTGCAGCATCAGATATTATCTGGTCTTTTGCCGATGATGAGAATGTAAAGCTTGTTCCAACTGAGCCACCTACGTTTGCACCTACTTTCTTCAATGCATCCATTTCGTCAGATCCGGGAATGAATACCCCTTCCAGACCGTCCATGTCGTATGCAGTCAGTTTCACCGGATAGATATTTTCTCCTAGTTCTATAGTTGTAACATAAAGCATCATTCTGTTACCGGACAGTTTGCTTTTTGCTGTAAGGAGTGCATTTCTTGGAATGATGTTTTCACCGATACGTACCGATTCAAGCAATCTGAGCTGTAGAGTCTCATTGTCTCTGATTGTGGTAGTTCTATCCACTTTACAGGCTATTGTATTTTTCTGTAAATTGTCTGTATTAGCTGTAGGTGTGATAAATGACATATTCCTTTCCTTGGAGTATTCCTCTGTAAATTCTTCGTCTGTCATTGGTTGAATCAATGAAGACACAACCGGTTTTGAAGCCGGAAGCACCTCCATTGATTGGCCATTGAATGTCGAACTTATATGGCTTTTATTGGTCGTATCGCTGACAGAAGTCTGTGTATTCATATTCGTTGGCAGATACTTTGAAGCCATCTGATAGGATTTTTCAAGTAGTTCCAACTGCTTTTCTTCCTCTGATTGGCTTTCCTCCATATCTTTTAGTTCTTGACGGAGATACTCCAGTTCCTCGCGCATCTGTTCCTTTTCGTAGTCATAATCATTCTCATAGAAATTGGAAACAGCTTGTGAAGCTGCCTGGTACTCACGTACGGAACGGTCTATATGGCTGCTACTTTCATTATTGTTATTTACAGTTGTATTACTGTTATTGCTGTTTTCTGTATCAGGTTCATTTGTGTTGTCAGAACTATACATTTCAGCTAATGTCCCGATAGCTCTTTCTCTGTCTTTATTTTTCTTTTCATCAGAACTGAATTCGTATGCCTTTTGCTTATCGTCCGTCAGCTTGTTATCCGTAGCCTGAGGTATATTTACGTTCAGTCCGGACTGTAACGCTTCCTTTTCCTTATCTGCGTCTGTTGGCGCGAATATCAGATACATTGAAGCCAGAAAGAGGATACCAAGACCTCCGAAGACAAGAGCTTTCTTTGCCTTCTCCTTTTTTATAAGGTCAGTTCCTTTGCTTTTGTCACTGCTCATAATCTTGCTTGTTTAATGGTTGGTTATTGTTATTCATAAGTTCAGGCATGTCAAGAGTATCTTCAGATATTGAGCCGTCAAACATTTCCATGAAGTCTTGTTGCTCATTTTGTCTGTCCTTTATAAAAAAGCCCATTATCATCCATAGCGATGCAAGAAAATAAAGCAGACACATGATTATAAGCACACGTTTTCTCTGTTTGGGAGAAAGAGCTTCACACCTTTCTTTTATAGTTTCCTTAATGCCTTTTAGTATATTTCCCATGCTTTTATTTGTTTATGGTTTGTAAATCCCGGTTTTCCAATACTACGAACTTCTCAATGGTAAATCCCTGAGGATTGTTGTCTGAACGTACAGAGTTGACAAGATTACATTCAGTTACCAATGATCTTATAGTAGTGTTGCTACTTCTGACGATGTACTGTTTGGCAAATGTTACTACTTTGTAAGGATGTGAATCAAAATTGCAGCTTATAGAATCTATCTCTATGCGCTGATGGATATTTCCGGAAATGATTCTATTGTAATATCCTTTCTCAGCCAAATCCTTGTAATAATCATAAGAAGTCTTGTCGGTTAGCATAAAGGCACGTTTCATATTGCTTTCTATGGCATCTTTGTCCGGAGCCAGTGTAAAGAACAATTCATGAAACCTTCTTACGTGTTCTCTTGCTTCAACCGGACGGTTGGCTGCTGCATCCTGTGCCAATGCCAGTATAAGCGATTTACCGTTATCAAGTACATATATCTTCTTTCTCTGTTCCCTTGCAAATGAGAAGGAGGCAAATATGGCAATGGCGGAAATCAGCAGACAAAGTCCTGCAAATACCATAACATAGAGTCTTATATGCTTGAATGAAGTCTCGATATTTTTCAATGACTTAAATTCCATAATCAGAAATATTTATATTGTATCATTACTTTATAAGTGTTCCTTTTATTCTTCCGGCTATGTTTCCAACGGCTGCACCTGATGCTGCAGCAACACCTTTGCCACCTGATATCGCACCTTTGCCTGCACCTTTTGATGTATCGTTGATATTCTTACCATAGTTACCAACACCGCCACCGGCTTCGACAATCCATCCGGATACGGTTGGAACGGTAAAGAATCCAATGATTCCAATAAGCAGAAATACGATATACACCGTATTGTTCAGGTCGGGTACGAATGTCGGATCACTTAGCGCTTCAATATCCTGTTGCATCATAAGAATCTGTATTTTGGTAAGCATTGCCGAAAAAATATCCGAAACCGGGAGCCACAGATATACTGAAATGTATCTGCTGAACCATATTGCCAATGAACCTTGTAATCCGTCCCATGTGGCAAAGGCAAATACTATTGGTCCAAGTATTGATAGTACGACCAGAAAGAATGTTCGTATCGTATCAATGATTAGTCCGGCAGCTTCAAATATCATTTCAAGCAAGGAACGGAATCCGTCCGATATTGCTCTTTTGGTGTTGTACATAGCCCTGTCATAATACATACCGGTCATAGTAGCCAAATCCGAAGGAGACCAGCCAAGGTCATCAAGCTTTCTGTCAAATTCTTCATTGGATACTAAGTATGCAGTTTCAGGGTTACGCATCAGTGCCTCATATTCCAACTTGTCACGTTCTTCCTTATATTTCTGCAGGTCGAAAGTTTGTGATTCAACAATGGAATGGCATCCCTGAGCTATAGGCGATAACAGTCCGTTGATTGTTCCAAGTACAATAGTCGGAAAGAAAAGAATACAGAGTCCCAGTGCAAACGGTCTAAGCAAAGGGAATACGTCTATCGGTTCTGCACGTGCCAGGCTTGACCATATCCGCATGGCTATATAGAAAAGAGCACCAAGTCCGGCAAGCCCTTTTGCCACTCCAGCCATATCAGCGCAAAGTGGCATCATTTCATTATAGAGATCTCTCAGAATCTCGTGAAGATTACTTACATCCATAGTAAAGTCAGGTTAGTTTTACCAATATCTTTCCGATGCAGTACCATATAGTGATAGTACTCTTTCTGTATCTCCGGCTTTCAAGGCCCTCAAATAGCTTACGGAAATGTTCTTGTTTGTATAATAGTTTACAAGTCCCTTATATTCTTTCACATCACGATATACACGGTCTATCACATCCATTCTTTCCTTGTCTGTCATGGAAAGTGAGGTCACGTTCACCACATCTTTAAGTTCTTTCAGACACTCGCTGCTTTCTTCAAGTAACCTGGCATAACCGAAGGCTATGGCATCCAGCTCCTTTGGAGTAAAGTTCTTGTCACTTAACATTTTCTTGTATGAGTTGACATAAATCCCGGATATATCAGATACCATTAGGATAGTCTCTTTTACCTTATATGCATCCGATACAAGAGTCTTTACTTTTTGCAAGGCATCATAATATTCTTTGCCTTGTCTGTAAATTTTCTCCACTTCACGGAAATTGTTCAGTGTATTGTTTACCGTTTTGGATGCAGTGGCAATCTCTTTGACGGTATTGGCTATGTTTCCGGCAAAATTGGTAGGATCTGTAACGACCCATTGTGCATAAACTTCATGTCCTGATAACAATAAAGTCAAAGCCATGATGATAAGTCTTGATTTCATAATTCCATTGTATTAAGTTTGACTTGATTCTTCTTTCCTGATTATCTCACGTTTCTGTTCGGCAAGCTGACGGATAGCCGTTTCTATATCACCGTTCAGTTGTTCTACTTTGTCCATTACTTCCATCTTCTCTCTTTCCTCTGTTGTATAAGCCAGGTTCTCTTCCATACTAACTTCTGTGGCATATACGGCAGATTGTGTTCCGCCAAGTCCTATCCATACTTCCTTGTATTTTCTTTTCGGATCTAAATCCTGATTGATGGAAAGAATCTGTGAACGTTCCTTTTCCGTAAGTCCAAGAATATTCTGGATGATGTCGAACTTGTTCATGTACTTTCGCTGGTCAAGCAGAATCTTGCAGTCGGAGTTGTTGATGATACTTTCCTTGACGATAGGACTCTGAATGATGTCGTCCACTTCCTGAGTGACAACGATGGCTTCACCAAAGAACTTTCTTACTGTTTTGTAAAGATATTTTATATAATAGGCCATATTAGCTGAAGCGATAGCCTTCCATGCTTCTTCTATGAGAATCATCTTTCTGATACCTTTCAACCGGCGCATCTTGTTGATGAAGCTTTCCATGATAATGATGGTCACAACCGGGAAAAGGTCTTTATTGTCCTTTATGGCATCAATTTCAAAGACAATGAATCTCTTGCTAAGAAGGTCAATATTCTGTTGTGAGTTCAACAGGAAGTCATATCTTCCGCCACGATAATATGGAGTGAGTGTAGTCAGCAGATTGTCTATATTGAAATCATCTTTTGATACCTTTATATCTCTGCTTTGTAATTCTACCCGATATACGTCACGCAGATATTCATAGAAGGTGTTGAAACACGGAATCAGTTTCTCGTCTTTCTGTATCATCCTTATATAATTATGTATGGCTGTTCCGAGTTCATTGGATTCGGTCTTTTCTATATACTTGTCTTCACCCTTCCATAATGTCAGAATCAGTGCACATATACTTTCTTCCTTTTCAATATCGAAAACCTTGTCGTCTGTATAAAAGGGATTGAAGGAAATTGGATTCTCTTCCGTATAAGTAAAGTAAATACCGTCATTCCCTTTTGTGTTGTTCTGTATAAGTGAACAGAGTCCTTGATAAGAGTTTCCTGTATCTACCAACAAAACATGTGTTCCCTGCTCATAGTATTGTCTTATCATATGATTGGTAAAGAAACTCTTTCCGCTTCCTGACGGTCCCAGGATAAACTTGTTTCTGTTGGTTGTTATTCCTTTCTTCATGGGAAGGTCTGAAATGTCAAGATGCAAAGGCTTTCCGGACATACGGTCAGCCATCTTGATACCAAATGGTGAAAGTGAATCCTTGTAGTTCGTTTCAGCAGTAAAGAAACATAGTGCAGGTTCAATGAAAGTATAGAAACTTTCCTCTGCTGGGAAGTCCGCAGCATTACCCGGCATGGCAGCCCAATAGAGAGTTGCCGTATCGATGGTATTATGGCGCGGTTTACATTCCATCATGGCCAAGGCAGAACCGACATCATTCTTAATATGCTTCAGCTGTTCACGGTCGTCACTCCATGCCAGTACATTGAAATGTGCACGTATGGAAGTCAGTCCTTTTGAATGTGCAGTATTCATATATTCTTCCAACCATTCCTTGTTTATCTGATTGGCACGGCTGTATCTTGAAAGGGAGTGCATATTTCTGGCCTGACGTTCAAACTTCTTCAGGTTTTCAGCACTGTCATCTATAAAAATATACTGGTTGTATATATGGTCGCATGAAAGCAATAATCCAACGGGAGCAGCAAAAGATAGTCTGCAATCACTTCTATCAGTAGAAAGTCTTTCATGTCTGTAGTCAGTTACTACATGAGCCGGAAGGTCGTCCGTATCAGATAAAGTATGCAGACAAAGAATCTTGTCACCGATACGTACTTCATCAGCCCCCAGAAGTATATCTTCCAAAGAAGCATGGTTGCTTTCTGAAAGTGAAAAGTATCTGTCCAGGAGTCCCGGTTTCTCACTTGTCCCGGCTATTTCATCAGCATCGAACCGTTTGAGAGTGAAGAATCCGGATGAGTTCATTATTCTTTCAAACTGATCTACCGCTTCAAGAAAAGCATTGACTCCTTCTTTGTCTGTAATTTCTTTTGGCAGAATGTTTCCCCTGCATAGAGTAGAGAAATTACTCTGCTGCATCATCTTCTGTTTGTTGGTTTTTGTGATGAAGAGATATACCGAATGATTCAGAAAAGGTCTTTCATTAAAATGCTTTTCATAGGCTCTGCCAAGAAATGAAATATCCTCCTTTTGCAGTTCCGATTCATACCTTTCCATGATAAACCAGTCCTGTTTGTGTACAATAGTATAATTTGGCAGCACTTTTATAGACTTGTACCATGTGGAGTGCATTGCCTCATATTCATCAGAGGTGATGGTAAAAAGTTCAGGAAGTTCCATTTCAAAGGCTACCGTAATATCGGCATCCTTTGAAATGATACATCCGTTCTCTATGGCTAAAAGCGGAAACTTCTGTTCAAGTGTGGACATTTTGCTAATGTTTCTCATATCGTCTGTTGTTTAGGAATATATGAAACACCGTCTTACGGTTAATAAGGTATCTGGGATGGCCACGGACAGCACCTCTTTTCATAAGTCCGTGTTCACCGTATTTGCTGTTCATGGAGAAAGTTTGCCACACAACAACTGTGGCACCCAATACTCCCATGACAAGACAGAGAACCTGGTCCACATTACAGAGGTAAAGTATGACTGTAACCAAAAATACAGCCAGCAGTCCTCCAGCAAAGATGAAAAGGTATTGTGCTTTCAGTCCCTTGAATTCCACTGACCTCCCGATTCCCTTGTTTATTTCCCATCCGGCCATAATTACAGGAAGAATGAACGTAATATGGTTGCAGCCACAATCAGGAAGATACATGCACCGAACCATGATGCCGCAGTCTTTGATGTGTCCGGATTACCTGAACTGAACTTGTTATACACCTTTACACCTCCAATCAGTCCTACAACTGCACCAATGGCATAGATAAGTTTGGTAGCCGGATC
Organism: Parabacteroides sp.; assembly: GCA_034091205.1. GTDB lineage: Bacteria > Bacteroidota > Bacteroidia > Bacteroidales > Tannerellaceae > Parabacteroides. The sequence goes on from JAXDRC010000040.1 coordinate 47,173, forward strand.
AAAATAAGATGTAATCATCTGTGTTGCTTCTTGTATTCCGGCAAGTCCATTACCTTGAGCTCTTGTCTGCTGGACAAGCATACATGCTATGAGCAGTGTAATAATCATTTTATTCTTCATACAAATACCGTTTAAAAGGTTCATAAAAAATCTTCCAGTGAAATCTCTTCCGGCTTGTTTTTCTTTTTACGTGCCGGCTTGGGGGATTTGAGTTCTTCCTCTTCTATCATACGCATAAGTTCCTGGTTTCTCTTCTCTGCTTTTGCTTCATTCTCTTTCAGCAGTTTCAGGAAATCACTGCCTTGTAGTTTTGATATGGTTTCAGAAACTTCTGCCTTTTCCTCTTCCTCAATAGAATCATTGCTACCTACTTTTTTAAGCAAGGATATTTCCTTACTAATCAGTTCTGTTCCATTAAGTCGGATATCATCTTTTGTAACTTCGAAAAGTTCTTCCAGCTCAACTTCTTCATCGTCAACTTCGTCAATATCAGGAAAGAACTCGTTTTCCTCGCCCGTAAAATTATCGCTATTATCTACATCTTTTGCGGGAGCAGGATTATTGGGTAAAACTGTAGAATATTGGGTAATATCTGTTTTTGTCCTGCCTATAACGGAAGAGGTGTTTCCTTCTTTTTGGGGAGGTTTCTTCTCACGAATAGAATCCGTATTTTCATTTTCTTTCTTTCCGGTGTGCAAGAATAACCACAGAAAAATAGCAGCTGTTCCCATAAGCACAATGGAAAGTATTAATGTCAATATTGCATCCATAATTGTTTACATATTTGGTATGGTATGTTTTCTTATATTCTTGGCTGTGGCATCATTGATTAGTGAACGGTAGTTGTTCAGATGGTCAAGCAGAATATTCTCTACGAAGGATGAAAGGCTTACACGACTGTTTGTGTCATGTAATATGTCTTTCAGTATATCCAGCGTTACACGGTTTAGCGGAAAAGATGTTCTTTTGTCGAAGGGGCGGCTTACCAGGAATCTGTTCCTGTATTCTTCCATGTCAGACGGATCATTTCTTTCTACAGGCTTTTTCTTGTTGGTTGTCAGCTTTTCAGGTTTCTTGTTTTCAGTTGGTTCAGTTTCCTCCTGTGTTGTTGTCTCGGCAGGTTTTGGATCAAAGTCATCAAGAGAAAACTCCTTTTCCATTTCCTTATAATTTCCTTCGGCCATTTGTTTTATTCTGGCTTCTAAAATTCCTTTGTTATTGTTCATATGCTTTAAGTGATAAGATTTCTATTAATTCATTGGCAAGTTCTTCAATATTACTTCCGGCAAGCTGGTCTTTTTCGGGAGCCATATAGGTGGAACGGAATACACCTCCGGTATTCATAGACAATTCACGGCTGAACTTTACAGATCTTGGCAAGCGGGTTTTGAGCAGTCCAAGTCCGTATTCCTCGATTTCCTTGTCATAGCTTTCCATTATCCTCGTATTGACTCTCCGGTCCACCTTATTCCACATCATGAATATCTGCTTTATCCTGCTTCCACTCAACATTACACCCATATCACGGATTGTAATGGCGTATGCCATGCACGAAGCTATTGACTGAAGGTCTGCTTCTATCGGTGAAATGATATAGTCCATTTCAAGGGCAAGTGAAAGAAGGTCGGAACTGTCTGAACGTCCCGGCAAATCATAGATTACAACAGAAATTTCCTCTTCCAGGTGCTCTGCTATGTATTCTTCTGCTACCTTTATGGCTTCCTGAGGTTTGGCTTTCAATACACGGTATGAACGCTTTCCTGTTTTCCTGATGTATGCCTTCAATTTCTCCTGCAGAGCCGTACTTTCCTCAACAGCTTTTTTATCCCTTTCTCTAAGTCTGTAGAAACTGTGTTGTGCATAGTCACAGTCCATTATCAGCAGTTTGATATTCTTCTCATAGTAGAGAAAGCTTGCAAGCACTTCGGCAATGGTACTTTTCCCGATGCCCCCTTTCTGGGAGCCGAATCCTACACGTATGTGTGTAGTTGCATTTGTTTCTGTTTTCATATCTGTAAATATTTATATTGTTGGTAACATATTCATATCTGTATTTCCATTTGTATGTATATCCACATTTATATATTTGTGCATATCTGCATAAGTGTGTAAGTATGTATGTTTCTACACATCTGCAAATGTGTGTATGTGCATAATTTTATGCATTTGTTCAGTGCGTGCAGATACTTACAACTGCAAATAAACATCTAAAAAACACAGGCTGGCGCACCTTGGAGAATACCGGGTAATATTGTGGAAAATTGCGTACAGCTTCAATGGAAGCTGTTGATAATAAACAGACTAACTTTGTAGCGAAGCAGAGTATGACTGAAAGGAATACTATCTCTGTTTTTTATAACCTTTGGCAAGATGTGTTTTTGTCCGACAAACCGAAATTTGTCCGCCAAAAACTCTTGCCCCTGAAAAGGGGAAGATACTTGCCCCAAAGTCGCAAGTTGAATACTAAAAACAATGATTATGCATAAGGAATCCGCTACACCATCTTACAGATATTATGTAAGGTTGAATGAAAAAGAGAATGCCGATTTTATCAGTCTGTATGAACGTTCCGGTGCCAGAACCAAGTCAGATTTTATTCGTGCACGCCTGTTTTCGCATACATTCAAAGTGATTACAACCGATAAATCCACTGTGGATTTTTACAACAGGCTGACAGAAGTGAACGCGCAGATCCGAAAAATCGGACTGTTATATAATCAGAGTGTACGGGCCATAAACAGCTATCATTCTGCTAAAGTGGCACATACATTATTGGAGAAACTGAATGATAATACAGCAGAGTTGCAAGGGCTTCTTGAAACTTCGATAAGTCTTGCAGAAGAGATTAGAAGCAAATGGTTGCAAAAATAAGTTCTACATCAAACCTTGGAGGGGCACTTGGTTATAACTTCCATAAAGTGGAAGCTGGAGAGGCAAAAGTTTTGCTCGTCTCAGGTATGAGTGTTGACAATAATGGCAACACCGATATGAACCGTGCCCTTGAGGATATGCAAAAGTTGCTTCCTTCATCCATGAGGACAAAGAAAACCGTATTTCATGCTTCTCTGAATCCGCATCCGGACGACAAACTGAGTGATGAAGATTTACGTGATATTGCCGCATATTATATGGAGAAGATGGGATACGGCAGTCAGCCTTTTATCGTTTTCAAGCATAGTGATATTGAACGGGAACATATACACATAGTTTCTCTTCGCGTAGATTCAAATGGACGGAAGATAAATGACAGCCACGAGTTCAGACGAAGCGATAAGGTCCGTAAAGAGATTGAAAGGAAATGGAATCTGAATACTTGTAAAAAACAGAATATTCCAGATAGGGAGCATCTGCAAAAGGCAGATATAGACAAAGGAGATATTAGGAGGCAGATTACCGGGACTGTTTCTGTTATATTGAAGAAATACAGTTTCCAGTCTGTTGGAGAATTGAATGCTGTGCTTTCTGCCTACAACATAATGGCAGAGGAAGTAAAGAAGGAGCATAACGGAAAACAATATAATGGTATGGTGTATTCTGTTACAAATTCAGAAGGCAGAAAACTCACTGTTCCTATAGATGCTGCAAAACTTGGCCGCAAGTATGGATATAATGCTATCCATAATCATATTACACGTTCAAAGAAAGAATTTAAGAAGGTACAGCCGGATTTAAGAAACAAGGTACGTAAAGCTATGATGATGAATCCTGATAGAAAGGAGTTTGTTCAAATGCTTAAAGCTGAAGGTATAGATGTGGTGTTTCGTGAAAATAATGCCGGAAGAATCTATGGTATTACCTTTATTGACCATGAAAACGGTATTGTAGCCAATGGCTCACGACTTGGAAAAGGATATGCAGCATCAGTATTCAACGAATATTTCAATGGAAATGGAGACAATCCGTTCCTTACTGCTTTACCTCAGGATGCGCAGGTTGATCAGATTATAGAATCAGATACACCAGGTGATGATTTGATTGCTGAAATGACCGGTTCACTGCTTGATGGCGCATCGCACGGTATTGATTACAGGGAACTTGCGTTCCAGCGCAAAATGAGAAGATTATATTCAGGTAAATTAAAACGAAAAAAATAAAGTTATGTCACAGGAAGATGATTTGAGAGGATTGGCAAAGGTTATTGACTTTATGCGTGCCATATCCATATTGTTTGTATTGATACACTGTTATTGGTTCTGCTATGAATCATTCCGTGAATGGAATATTACTATAGAAGTCGTGGATAGAATACTGATGAACTTTCAGAAGAATACTGGACTCTTCTCTTCATTGCTATGGACCAAACTCTTTGCTGTTTTGTTCTTAGGCTTGTCATGTCTGGGTACACGTGGCGTGAAGGACGAGAAAATTACATGGAGAAACATTATAATACTTCTAGTTGTGGGTTTCATCTCTTTCTTGCTTAACTGGATGCTTTTAGCTATTCCAAAAGTAGGGGCAATACTTTATATCAGTTCTCTTGCTATCGGTTATATATGTTTGCTCATGGGTGGAACATGGATGAGCAGACTGCTGAAAAATAACCTTATGGATGATGTCTTCAATGTCGAGAATGAAAGTTTCATGCAGGAAACAAGACTGATGGAAAACGAATATTAAGTAAATCTTCCGACACGTTTCTACTATCAGAAGAAATGGAACAATGGTTGGATTAATGTCGTGAATCCTTTCCGAGCAACCATAGTATTGGGTACACCCGGTTCAGGAAAGTCGTATGCAGTGGTAAACAACTTCATCAAACAGCAGATTGAGAAGTCTTTTGCTATGTATATATACGATTATAAGTTTCCGGATTTGTCGGAAATAGCTTATAATCATCTTCTTAAATATGTTGACCGTTACGAGGTGAAACCAACATTTTATGTAATCAACTTTGATGATCCAAGAAGAAGCCATCGGTGTAACCCTATTAATCCCAACTTCATGACTGACATATCTGATGCATACGAATCTGCCTATACCATCATGTTGAACCTTAACCGAAGCTGGATTCAGAAGCAGGGAGATTTCTTTGTTGAGTCGCCAATAATTCTGCTTGCAGCTATAATCTGGTATTTGAAGATTTATGACAACGGCAGGTATTGTACTTTCCCTCATGCCATAGAATTTCTGAACCGTCCATACGCTCAGATATTTCCGATACTGACATCATATTCGGAACTGGAGAACTACCTCAGTCCGTTTATGGATGCGTGGGAGTCAAATGCACAAGATCAGCTCCAGGTGCGCCCGTAAGGGCATATAATAAATATAGCTTTGGCAAGCTATTAGGTTCGTGTTCTTTGAAATAATAACCTATCACCAGCCGACTTATCCATTCAACGAAAGACGATGGGGAGTGTAGCATGTCGGTAAAGCCA
>JAXDRC010000041.1:0-52429 GCA_034091205.1 Parabacteroides sp.
TTGATGTATGATTTTTCTTTTATATCTTTGCTCATGCAAGTGTGGTAATTATGTTGGTAATCTTTTGTTTTTCACCATATTAAGATACTAATAAAATTCCACACTTGCAATTTTTTTAAGAAATAATTAACTGATATACAATATTATATCATACTTTTATTTTGTTACGAACTAAAAGAATCTCCACCGAAATTGACGAAGAACCTTTTATTTACAAAAAAATAGAACTTTCATGCAGCATTTAATCAACATACTACATCTAATAAATAAAAGAAATCATAAAAGAAACTAGTATGAAAGGATTGATTCTATCATTTTTCGGTATTTTGTTTTGTTATTCTTTGTTCTTTGACACAAAGAATTCAGAAAATACAATGTTGTTGCCTATAGATTCTGAGATAAAAATGGAAAAAGCAAATCTTTTGAATGACACTATTAAAACTATGAATATAGGAAAGTATAAACCTCTGGTAATGCTTTCAGAATAAAAATTTTTTTTCCATGAGACAGCTGCGTTATGTTTACATCGAAGCATAGCGCAGCTGTTTTTATTTTATAAATCCTCATATTTTGGAATATCAGACAGAAAAATATATTTGTTGTTGTCATAATCTATTTTGCAGCAAATATGCTTTATTCCATTGCTCAAGATGATATATTTAACCCGTAAAACCATATTATAACGCAGAGCCTGGTCAAATACTGCTTGCGACAAGTCTATCTCCGGAGATTTATACTCGATTATCACTTGCGGCTGCAATGTTTTAGAGTAGATCACTGTGTCGCAGCGCTTGCTTGTGGAGTTCAGGCGAATGGAAACTTCATTGGCAATTAATTGCTTCGGATAACTTAAATAGCCTATCAGGTAGTTTACGAAATGTTGTCTTACCCATTCTTCAGGCGTAATTTGGATAAACTTTTTCCTCAAAATATCATATATATACGCCTTATTTTCTATGTGCTTGATTTTATATTGGAAGGCAGGCAGATTCAAATTATTCATAATTATTACACATTATATGAATGTAAAGATACGGAAAAGCTAGATTATTAGAGTAAAATTGTGTAAGTTTGTTCAACTTGAAAAATTTCTATCTTATGAAAACAAAACAAGAAATTGTTGAAAACTGGCTGCCAAGATATACGGAACGAAAACTGGAAGATTTTACTCCGTATATTCTTCTGACGAATTTCACAAAGTATGTGGAAATTTTTGCCGAATTTTTCAATGTTGAAGTTCTCGGACTGAAAAGTGCAATGCCTAATGCTTCGGCAGAAGGAATTACTATTATAAATTTTGGAATGGGAAGCGCCAATGCCGCCACAATTATGGATTTGCTTTCGGCAATTAAACCCAAAGCAGTTCTGTTTCTCGGCAAATGCGGAGGACTGAAGAAATCAATCAAACTTGGTGATTATTTATTGCCAATTGCAGCAATCAGAGGCGAAGGCACCTCGGATGAATATCTTCCGCCAGAAGTTCCTTCATTGCCGGCATTTTATATGTTGAGAGCAATTTCTTCAGCAATCCGAGATAATGGAAAAGATTATTGGACAGGAACAGTTTACACAACAAACAGAAGAGTTTGGGAATATGATAATGACTTCAAAGAATATTTGATTCAAACTCATGCAAGCGGAATCGATATGGAAACAGCAACATTATTGACCGCCGGTTTTGCCAACAAAATTCCAACCGGGGCTTTATTGATGATTTCCGACAAACCAATGGAAGAAGATGGAATAAAGACAGAAGAGTCTGACAAAAAGATAACCAAACTATTCGTTAATGAGCATGTCAAACTAGGTATTGAATCCTTATTACAAATCATAAATGAAAATAAAACTATTCAACATATAAGATTTAGCTGGTAAATGCTTATGGCAAAAAAAGAAGAAACATCGTCATTTGAAGAATTATATAAAAGCATCAAATCAAGGAATTATTATCCTATATATTTGCTGATGGGCGAAGAGCCTTATTTTATTGATAAATTGACGGATTTACTGATTGATGAAGTTCTGACAGAAAGCGAAAAGGATTTCAATCAGATGATATTCTATGGAGCAGATTGCGATGCAATCAAAATAATAAATGCAGCCAGACGATATCCGATGATGTCCGAATATCAATTGATAGTTGTAAGGGAAGCTCAAGTAATAAGGAATATTGATTTGCTTTCCGATTATTTGAAGAATCCTCTTAAATCGACAATTCTTGTATTAAATTATAAATACAAATCAATTGACAAAAGAAAATCTCTTTATCAAATTGCGAATAAAATAGGAAAGGTGTTTGAATCGAAAAAAATACCAGACTATAAATTGCAGTCGGTTGTATTGGGATTTGTTCAAAGTAGAAAATTGGGAATTGATGCTAAATCAACTCAAATGCTATGCGACTATATCGGAAATGATTTGAGCAAACTCGATAAAGAACTCGACAAACTGACGATAATTTTGCAGAATAGCGGGGTGCAAAGAATAACACCAGAATTGATTGAAGAGAATATCGGCATCAGTAAAGAGTATAATAATTTCGAATTGATTAGAGCCTTGGCAAATAAGGAAATTCTGAAATCTAATGAAATAATTGATTACTTTGGCAAGAATTCGAAAATGAATCCAATCCAGGTCACTCTTTCAGTTTTATATAATTATTTCTCAAATTTGCTTATATGCTATTATTCAAAAGACCGGAGTGAACAAGCGATAATGACTCTTTTGGGATTGAGAAATTCATATGGAGCAAAAGAATATATTACAGGAATAAAGAATTATTCAGCAATGAAAGCATTCAATATTATTAATGAAATTCGCGAGGCTGATGCTCTTTCAAAAGGATTTGGAACCACAGGAGAAGAAGATGGCGATATATTGAGAATGCTGGTGTATAAGATTCTTCATCTATAATAATAGAGTGACAAAGATAAAAACCTTGCTATAAAAATTCCTCTTAAATTACATCCGGATCCAGTCGCCGCTGGGTTCGGATGTAATTTTATTTCCTTCCGTACATAATTAAATTTTCTTCCGTATTTATTACAATTTACTTCTAGTAGTATTTTCATGTTTTTTGCTTGGAAAATATTGCTTGAATTTTCGCATCCCTATAATTACTCATATAATTCATTCCCGAAAAGTATAACACAGCCGATAAAGTTTATAGAAGAAATCAGGCAAGTGCATAAAGATAATATAGCCATATATATAAATCATGTATGCCAAAATGACATATTAATATTGTGTGAAATGTAGTTTATACCAGAAGTATATTAATGTAAAAAAATTCGATTAATCAGTAGTATACAAGATTATATTTTCACCTTAAAAAATACAATTATATACACATACATACAGGGAAACAGCACTAAAATCACCGTTGTATACATAAACAAAAGTATACCAAAGTATATAGTAACATAAATATATTTATTGGTTATAATACGCATACGTTCAGTGAATTATACAGTTTTGTTGAAAGTTTACTAAAAACAAATCCATGGATAATGCGCATAATGTATACAAGTCTATAAATAGGCTATAAATATGTATTTATTAATCTATTGCGACCTAGTTTTATATCCGATTTATCTAAAGTGAATTATAACAGAAAAAATCAAAGTTTACAAATGTTCTGTATTCGAATGTAAACAATAATGTATACATTTATGATGTATATTATTATAACATAATATTTGCTTAATTAAAATCTTTGTATAACTTTGTATATAGCAAAAAATCTACTTGAAAAGGACCGATTTATGCCATAATGGCATACTTGTAATTGATATATAAAACACCTAATATATGAAGGAGCGCATTTTGAAAGTAATGGAAACTGAAGGATACAGCCAGGCACAGTTTGCTGCTGAAATCGGCATACAGCGAGCCGCTATGTCCCATATAATTTCCGGAAGAAACAATCCTAGTTTGGATGTTTTACTTAAAATTCTCAGAAGATTTCCATCAGTAAGCACTGATTGGCTTCTTTTTGGAAATGGACCTATGACAAAGAGTGCCCAACCGGCAGAACCGGCTGAAAATACAACTGTTCCAACCGATTCCAATGTTGCATTTGCCGATAGCATTGCTTCATCATTGGTACATCAAGAAAAAGAGAGAGTTGTAACAGTGGAAAAGCCTGCAAAAACGATTTCAAAAATAATGGTATTCTATACGGATAACACTTTCGATACATATACGCTTGAAAAGAAGTGATTAAAAACATCTGAAAAGTACGTGAAAAAACGTATCTTTGCATATATATGTTTCTGAGTACATTATTTATTATACAAAATAATATATGAAAAAGTTTCTATTAGATATGAAGGTTACCGCAAATGAGCGTCTTCATAAAAATTACTGTCTATTAAAATTGACATCAGAATCAGTATTGCCAGAAATGAATCCTGGACAGTTTGTGGAAGTTCGTGTGGATAATTCGCCTTCAACTTTTTTGCGTCGTCCGATTTCAATCAATTTCATCGACAAAGAAAAGAATGAATTATGGTTATTGATTCAATTGGTTGGTGATGGAACAAGAAAATTGGCAGAAGCTCGCGTTGGTGATTTAATCAATATATTATTGCCTCTTGGAAATGGATTCACAATTCCTGAAAAAGGTAATGAATCTAAAAAATTGTTATTAATTGGCGGTGGTGTCGGAACTGCTCCAATGTTATATTTGGGCAAATATCTAATGGAAGCAGGATTTGAACCAACTTTCCTTTTGGGAGCAAGATCAAAAGATGATTTGTTGCAATTGGATTTGTTTGAATCAATAGGCGATGTATATGTAACAACTGAAGACGCTTCATTGGGTGAAAAAGGATATGTAACAAATCATTCTGTGTTGAGCAAAATCAAATTTGATAAAATATATACATGTGGTCCTAAGCCAATGATGGTGGCTGTTGCAAAATATGCTTCTTCAGAAAAAATCGACTGCGAAGTTTCATTGGAAAATACAATGGCTTGCGGATTGGGAGCATGCTTGTGCTGCGTTGAGAAGACTAAAGATGATCATCATGTTTGTGTTTGTACAGAAGGTCCAGTATTTAATATAGAAAAATTGTCATGGCTGAATTAAAAGTAAATATAGGTGGATTGCAGTTGAAGAATCCGGTAATGACTGCATCAGGAACTTTCGGATATGGAATTGAATTTTCAGATTTGATTGATATATCAAGATTAGGTGGAATTTTCGTAAAAGGAACAACAATTCAACCACGTGAAGGAAACTTGTATCCACGAATGGCTGAAACCCCTTCAGGAATGCTTAATGCAGTTGGATTGCAGAATAAGGGCGCAAATTATTTCGCAGAAAATATATATCCTCAGATAAAGGATATCGACACAAATATGATTGTGAACGTGAGTGGTTCGTCAATCGAAACTTATGTTGAATGCGCTGAGAAAATCGCAGAAATGGAAAAGATTCCGGCAATTGAATTGAATATATCATGCCCTAATGTGAAACAGGGTGGAATGGCATTTGGTGTTACTGCATCCGGTGCTGCTGAAGTTGTGAAAGCAGTCAGAAAGGCATATCCAAAAACTTTAATTGTTAAGCTTTCTCCAAATGTAACTGATATCACTGAAATTGCCAGAGCAGTCGAAGCTGAAGGTGCTGATGCAGTTTCAATGATTAATACAATGATGGGAATGGCAATTGATGCTGAAAAAAGAAAACCAATTCTTTCAACAATTACAGGCGGACTTTCCGGTCCATGCGTAAAGCCAGTTGCATTGAGAATGGTTTGGCAAACTTCAAAAGCTATTCAAATTCCAATTATCGGATTGGGCGGAATTTCAAGCTGGAAAGATGCAGTTGAATTTATGCTTGCAGGTGCATCGGCAATCCAAATCGGAACATATAATTTTGTTGATCCGACAATTTCTATCAAAGTAATAGATGGATTGAATGATTATTGCGACAGACATGGATTCAAATCGGTGACTGAACTTACTGGCGCTTTGAATATTTAATACATCCTTTTCTTATATTACAGATAATTGGGATTCTAAATATTATGCCTTTGTGATCTCAATTATCTGTTTTTTTATTTTATTTCCTTTCGTTTCTCATATAATACTTCAATATTGGTTTATATAACCTTAAATTTGCCCTAAAAACATTTTTGCGTGTTTATTTGTGTGTATATTAAATATCACAATAACAGCTATTAATCATTACTTTCTTTCATATTGCTTTATTATAAGATAATATTCTATAAAATATTCAGGTTATATATTTATATCTATATCTTTATGATATTTCTAAACTTCCTGAGACTCGATTTTTTTTGACTTCCCTTTATCCAGATACGAAAAACAGCCTTAATTTGCAGTTTAAGGCAAAGGATAAAAAAAATTAATTCCTTGCTTTCAAGTAATTTTTTTGTTATTATGGGAAGCAACAAAAAATATCATTATGATTGAAACATTAAACGAAATATTAAAATCTACGGAAGTCACTTTCGCTTCTTCATTATTAAGGTTGATTATAAGTTTTGCCTTAGGTGCATTAATAGGAGTGGAGAGACAGCTCCGACGTCGTGAAGCCGGAATGAGGACTTTTACTTTGATTTGCCTAGGCTCAACAGCTGCCATGTTAGTTTCAATATGGATTCCTCAAACTTATCCTAATTTTTTGAACGGCGATCCTGGCCGAATAGCAGCACAGGTTCTTTCCGGAATAGGATTTCTCGGTGCTGGAGCCATTATCCAAAGTCATGGCAGTGTTCACGGGTTGACCACGGCAGCATGCATTTGGGTTACGGCAGTTATCGGTCTTGCTGTTGGAGCAGGAATGTTTTTACCGGCGGCAATAACAACTCTTCTGACGCTTTTTGCTTTGATTACTTTAGAATATTTTGAGAAGCATGTCTATCTGAATGGAGTAAACAAAGTTTTGAGTATTAGATGTTCGGTTTCAAATCCGGATTTGAAAATTATCAGGGAAATAATAGAGAAAGAAGGAGCTTTTATTGTCAGTGTTTCGCTTGAAGCACTCTATGACACAGACGAAGCAGTAATTACTTACAGAGTAAACGTTAAGTCTCTGTCTTCATACAGCCAGCTTTTTGCCAAGATAAAGAAGCTGAACTATATAAAACAAATTAGATTGATGGCGTAAACCATCAATCTAATTCATTCTTAAGCATTTTGCCAGCAATCAATGCTGCTGTTTCTACATACCTGCAGCACGGACGTCTTTTATAATATTCTGCCGTTCTTGGCGATGGAGTAGGGTCGGTTTCTGCAGCATCTTTTGAGTTAAGCAATTCACGGCAAATTATAGTGTTATGCTTTTCCTTAAACAAGGATGCTACTTTTTGAACCATAGCATAGTTACGCTTTCTAGCTTCTTGGTCTGCCGGATTTTCGACCGGATATTTGAATCCGGTAAGCATAGCCATTGCACTCATTGTTCCGCATACTTCACGCATTCTTCCCATTCCGCCTCCAAAAGAAACTGACATCTTCTTTGCTGTATCTATATCTATATCAAACAGGTCTGCATATGCCAAAAAAACAGATTGGGCACAATTGTAACCAGACATAAAATTATGAACAGCTCTGTCAGCACGCTCTTCGATATCAAAGTCTTTCATTTGTGAATGATTAATATTCATAATCTACACAAGCACGGTCAACTTTCACAGGGCCGATTATATTTTTTGCCACAAATACATGTTCCGGATGATTTGCATAAGTAGCAACATCTTCAAGAGTTGCCAATTCTGTTGTAAGGATAAGATCCCAAGTTTCAGCAGGATTGCAATTGAAGTTTACTTCGATTTTCTTCAAAACATCAATTTTATCAATCAACGCTTCCAGACTTGTTTTAATATTATTCAGAACTTCTTTCTTTTCTTCATTAGAATCAAACTCCTTAAGCTTGAACATTACAATGTGTTTTACCATAACTATATATATTTAATGAAACAATCAAATTTTTTCTTCCATATACGAATCCTTGTAACCAAGGAAATATAAAATACCGTCTAGACCTATTGTGGAAATAGACTGTTCTGCAGTAGCTTTTACTTTAGGCTTAGCGTGGAATGCTATACCAAGACCAGCAATGCTAATCATTGGCAAATCGTTAGCGCCATCACCAACGGCAACAGTCTGGCGAATATCAACATTCTCCACTTGAGCAATTAATCTCAGCAATTCAGCCTTGCGCTTTCCATCAACAATGTCGCCAATATGTCTTCCTGTAAGTTTTCCATCAACGACTTCAAGTTCATTGGCATAAACATAGTCAATAGCATATCTTTGTTTCAGATAATTGCCGAAATAAGTAAAACCACCGGAAAGAATAGCAATTTTAAAACCAACTTGTTTCAGAATTTTCATAAGTCTGTCAACCCCTTCTGTAATAGGCAAATTCTCTGCTATTTCCTGCATCACAGATACATCCAGACCTTTTAACAAAGCACATCTGCGCTTGAAACTTTCCGTAAAATCTATTTCTCCACGCATTGCAGCCTCAGTAATAGCCTTTACTTCATCTCCAACGCCGGCTCTGACAGCTAATTCATCTATGACTTCAGTTTCAATAAGAGTTGAATCCATATCAAAGCAAATCAGACGTCGCATACGACGATACATACTATCTTCTTGGAAAGATATATCCATTTGTAAATCAGAAGATAGTTTCATAAAATCGGCTTTCATTTTCTCCTTGTTCTTAGGAGTTCCTCTTACTGAAAATTCTACACTTGCCTTTGGTGTTCTTTCATTTTCATTCAAGGGAATTCGGCCGGTAAGTCGCTTTATATCATCAATATTCATATCCTGATGGGCAATGACACGGCTTACACCTGCTATTTGCTTAGCTGTTAACTTTCTGGCTAAGATAGTTACAATATATCTGTTTTTGCCTTGCATACTAACCCATTCGCTATACTCATCTTCCAAAATAGGCTTAAATCTTATATTTACGTCTAGTTCATAGCTCTTTAATAATAGCTCTTTTAGCAAATTGCCAGAATTGTTGCCTTTACATTGGAAAAGAATTCCCAAGGAAAGGTTGTTGTGGATATCAGCCTGACCGATATCCAATATCATAGCGTTGTTTTTTGCCAGAATTTCAGTTAGAGCTGCTGTAACTCCTGGACGATCATTCCCATGAATATTTAATAGTATTAATTCATTATTTTCCGTCATATAATTGAAGTCATATTTAGTTTTACAAAGGTAGTGAAAAGAAACTATCAAATCTGTCGTTAATAGCAATACATAAGTTAAAACATGTAAATTATATGCTGTAAAACACTTGAGATATATCAAATATATGCTATTAAATACATAAAAAAGCTTGATTTTTAACTATAAAATTGTTATAGCACTTGTAGGCAAAGTTGGGTTTGCAGTATCTTTGCGGGCAATTGGATCAGTCAGTGCTGTTAGCATAGACTTTTCTAAACCTGAAAATCAGGGCTCAAATGAATAGAATCAATATTCATTTGATTATGTGAAACTAAAATATATAAATATGAAGTTTAAGACTTATGTATTTATTGCTTCACTTGTACTATTAGAGGTAGCAGCAGGTTCTAAGGATGGTAATTTTACAGAAGGTATTAATCCGGGAGATTTAGCTCCAGAACTAATAGTAAAAGAAAAAGAAGGCAATAGTAATATTAAGTTTGCAAATTCAGAAGGCCGTTTTACTTTCGTTAATTTTTGGGCTGCATACGATGCAGAATCTAGATTGAGTAATATTTTGTTCTGTAAAGAAGCAAATGTAATTGGTTCCAATAAGCTTAAGATTTATTCAATTTCAATGGATGCAAATAAATCTGTTTACGACGCTACTATTAAAGCTGACAATTTAGATAAGTCACAACAGTATTGGAATCAAACATTTATTTATCCGGACATTCTAAAAGAGTATTCTGTCAACAAGCAAGTTAAGAATCTTTTGATTGATGATAAAGGTATTATCATCAGAAGAAATTTAAAGCCGAGCGAATTGGCGAATATATTAAACCAGGCATAATCCCCATAATTCCCATTATGTTAAATAGGGGAAATAAAAAGGATTATTCTTCCTCTCTATTTAGCTCATAAGGACTTTCTTGATTATAGTTGGTTTATTTTCTACTTTTGCAGTATTTTTCATTTCTAGTATCTAGTAATAAAAAATACTGCTTTTTTATAGGAGTGCTTGATTAACCTCATTAAAAACAAGAATTTATGCAAAAGAATTTAGTTAGTATACCTTATATGTTATTAGGTATATTATTTAATGTATGTTTGGTTGCTGCCAACCTTTTGGAAACAAAAGTAATTCAGATTGCAGGTATTACTGCAACTGCTGGTCTAATAGTCTTCCCCATATCATATATTATAAATGATTGTATTTCAGAAGTATGGGGATTTAGAAAAGCCAGACTTATAATCTGGAGTGGTTTTATATCTAATTTCCTTGTGATTGCATTTGGTAATTTAGCAATAAATCTTCCGTCTGCTCCATTTTGGGAAGGTGAAGAAGCTTTCAATTTTGTGTTTGGTTTGGCACCCCGAATTGCATTTGCCAGTTTACTTGCCTTTCTAATCGGCTCATTTCTAAATGCTTTTGTGATGAGCAAGTTAAAGCTATACCATAAAGGAAAATATTTTTCCATTAGAGCAGTCTTATCAACATTAGTTGGTGAAACTGCCGATTCTATAATATTCTTTCCGATTGCTTTTGCAGGATTAATACCTGCTAATGAGCTTTTAGCAATGATATTAATCCAAGCTTCACTGAAATCTCTTTATGAAATAATTATTCTTCCAATAACAGTAAGATTTGTCAATTACGTAAAGAAAATCGACGGAAGCGATGTTTATGATAATAAGATTTCATATAATATTCTGAAAATAAATGATGTCTGACACAATATTACTATAATAATTAAGCGTGTAGTTATTATCTGATCATTGATATAACTATACGCTTAATTTATTTGAAAACAGACTAGGATTTCTGGTTTGAATATGATTATCAAAAGATAATCTCAACTCTTGTTCCAATCCTTTCTCTCGAATTTATAATGACTTTCCCTCCATAGCATTTTATTATCTTTATGGACAAAGCGAGCCCAATACCATTTCCTTCGAATGATCTGACATTCTTCGCTCTATAAAATGGTTGAGTAATATTCTTCAACTCATCTTTCGGAATACCAATGCCTTTATCCTCGATTATTATGCTTCTATCTTCAACGCTCAAAGAAACATTGTTTTCCCCTGAATATTTACAAGCATTATTGACGATATTGCTTATAGCAATCTTCAGCAAATTAGGATTTGCATTCAATATAAAACCTTTTCCATCATCAATTATTTTCACCTTATCATTCTCGAACTGTCTGACAAATTGATTGATATTTATCGGTTCCACAATGCTCTTCATAATTTCTTTGTCTCCATGCGACAGAAAAAGAAGATGTTTCATCAGCATTATTATTCTCCGTGTCTCGCTTTCTATCCGCATAAGTGAGGACTGATATTCCGCTGCTTTCCTTTCTTTCAGGAGAGTTATCTCGCATTCACCCAAAATAGCAGTTAACGGATTATTCAATTCGTGAGATGCATTTCTTATAAATGATTTCTCACTTTGGTACGCTTCATCTATCCTGTTCACTAGCCTTATGGCATAAAGCTTTCCTACACAATACACCAATATAAATGCAACTACAAAAGCGCCAAGCAGGAACCATCCCATAAATGATACAATATCTGCTCCATACTTATTATTCGACTGTATTACAACAATAAAATTACCTTCATTGTCCGGGTAATACAGTGCAACACCTCTCTGATATTCTTTACCGCTAAAATGCAGAATATGTGATTTATACAGTTCATCTATTTCTTCATCCGACAAAAAGTCTGAAAGTCTAAAGCGGGCTTTATCTGTTGAATCAGCATTTAATATAAACTCCTTCGCTGTGGGCAAACTCTGCTCATATCTCTTCTGAACTTGCTTGTAGTCAGACTCATCAAGCTCGTCGCGCTCCCAATATTTCTCAGCAGTCACTATTGCCCGTTCCGTAAGATATGAATCATAAACCTTATCTATTGAATGAGCAGTTATAAGAAAGAATATTAAGGCGACAGCCATAACAAGTCCCATTGTCAGTAAAGTATAGACCCAAGCTATTTTATTTCCCGTCTTCATCCTTCCATCATATAACCAAGTCCTACAACTGTCCGAATCAACTTCTTGTCATGGTTCTTGTCGATTTTAGCTCGCAAATAATTCACATAAACGTCTACAATATTAGTGTTTGTGTCAAAATTCTTGTCCCATACTTCTCTAAGCAACTGTAAACGGCTGAGTGCGATTCCCTGATTATTCATGAAATACTCAAGAAGCCTGTATTCTTTCACTGTCAAATCTATAGTTTCCCCGTTTCTTGTTGCCCTTCTCGAAACCTGATCCAATGTCAAATCTCCGCACTGAAGAACTTGGTTTACTTTCGCACCTTCTCTCCTTCTGAGCAAAGCCCTAATCCTAGCCTGAAGCTCCGCAAAGCTGAAAGGCTTGCTGATATAGTCGTCCGCACCGGCATCTAGTCCGCTGACAATATCATCCGTCGTGCCCAAAGCAGTGACCATCAATATAGGAATAGAATAGCCCAAATTCTGGCGAATCATCCTGCACAATTGCAATCCGTCTATTTTAGGCATTATTATGTCGAGCATAAACAAATCATATCTTTCCTGCTTGATAAGTTGCCATGCTTCTTCCCCATCATATGCTGCAGTAACTTCATATCCACATTCTTGCAAACCACGTTTGATAAATGAGGCAATATTTACTTCATCTTCAACAATCAATATTTTACACATATATATAATCTTTCCTCTAATTTACAAATACTATAATTTTCTCTGCTTCAATTTCCCTTGTTTGTCGAATAATACTCGAGCATAAATATATTCAACTATCAGCGGAAAGACAAACAGAGTAAAGAATGTAGCACTGACCAGACCACCGATAATTACTATCGCCAGCGGTCTCTGGCTCTCTGAACCAATTCCGGTGCTCAATGCCGCCGGCATCAGTCCTATTGTAGCCATCATTGCCGTCATCAACACAGAGCGGACTCTTTCTCCCACACTCCTAACTACTGCATTTTCCAGATTTAACCCACATTTCAGATTACTTTTTATATCAGCTACAAGCAACACTCCATTCTGAATACAAATACCAAATAATGCAATAAAGCCGATTCCTGCCGAAATAGAGAAATTGAATCCCGTAATCAGCAATGCAATAATTCCGCCAACGGCAGCATACGGAACATTCAGCAACACAAGCCCTGCATCGCGTGAATTACCGAACAACACGAATAATATTACAAATATAATAGCAATACTTATGGGAACAACCTGAGCCAACCTTTTTGTTGCACGCTGCTGGTTTTCAAAATCACCAGTCCATTTCAGAGTATATCCTTCCGGCAAATCTACAGATTCCTGCACCTTCTCCTGCGCTTCTTTCACCGCGCTTCCCATATCTCGTCCACGTACAGAAAACTTCACCGCGCAGAATCTGTTATGATTATCTCTGTAAATAATCAGCGGTCCGGTTATCATCGTAATATCGGCAAGTTCCTTTATAGGAATCATTGAACCGTCCTTTGCCGGGACAAGAATCTTGGATATTTCATTCTCACTTTTCCTGAAATTCTCTGCATATCGCACCATAATATTGAATTTCCTTTCATCTTCATACAATAACGATGCGCTTTTCCCGCCTATCGCCATTTCAATGATAGATTGCACATCTTCTTTGGCGACACCATATCTTGCAAGATTAGACTCATTCAATTCTATTCTTAACTCAGGCTGGCCAATATTTCTGATTACACCCAAATCCTCGATACCTTCGACCGTCTTCAGTACATTGTAAACTTCAACTGCTTTCTTTTCCGACTCATACAAATCTTTTCCGAACACCTTAACTGCAATTGAACCTTTCACACCGCTGGCAGCTTCTTCAACATTGTCAGTTATCGGCTGAGAGAAATTGAAATCAACACCGGGATAAGTTTTCAGGTCTTCCTGCATCTTTTCTATCAGCTGATGCTTTGTCATCTTGCTTTCCCATTCTTTTTCCGGATAAATATCAACGTGGAATTCAACGTTATAGAATCCTGTTGCATCAGTTCCGTCATTCGGTCGTCCTGTTTGCGAAAGAACTTTCCTAACTTCAGGATATTCCGACAGTTTATGTCTCATTTCGTCGGCAAGCTTTACAGATTCTTGGAGAGAAATACTTTGTGGCAAAGTAGCACGGATATAAATTGAGCCTTCATTCAGCTGCGGCAAAAACTCTGTTCCCAGAAAAGAAAAACACCAAAGCCCGGATGCAGCTACAATCGTCGCTAAAACAACAGTCCTTTTTTTAGCTCTATGACACGTTGCGAAAATATCAGACGCAGCCTTATTTACAAATTCCAAAAACGGATTATGCTTTTCCTTAACATTCTTTCTCAGCAGTAATGACGAAAGAACCGGAATCAGCGTCAGAGTAAACACCAATGCACCAAGCAAGGCAAATCCCAGAGTATAAGCCAAAGGGCTGAACATCTTCCCTTCGACCTTCTGAAATGAAAATATAGGAATCAGAGCCGTTATGATAATCAGTTTCGAGAAGAATATTGATTTCGCCTGCCTTTTCGCTGTTTTCCTTATTAATCCCATTTTGCTCATAACATTGAATGCCGGCATCCCAATCTCTTTAGCTTTTCTGTCAAGCACAACAAAAATTCCTTCCACCATCACTACGGCTCCATCTACAATTATACCGAAGTCTATTGCTCCCATCGACAACAGATTTGCGCTCATTCCTTTCAATCGCAAACATATAAAGGCAAATAGCAAAGCCAGCGGAATCACAACCGAAACAATAACCGTTGTTCTCCAGTCTGCCATAAAAATCAGAATAATAAACACCACAAATATGATACCTTCGGCAAGATTCTTCGATACAGTGTTTATTGCCAGTTTCACTAAATCCTCTCTGTCATAAAAAGGCACGATTTCTACTCCTTCCGGCAACACTTTCTCTATCTCACTGATTGTCTCTTTCAACGAATTGATTACGCTCTCGGGATTCTCTCCTTTTCTCATAATCACAATACCTTCAACCACATCATTCTCATCCATTCTGCCCACTTGTCCAAGTCGTGGCAACGACGATTCGCTCACCGTCGCCAAATGCTTAACCAGAATCGGCGTGCCATTTATATTCTTAACTACAATATTCTCAATCTCCTTGACATTGTTGATAAGACCAATACCACGCACCACATAGGCTTGAGAACTTTTCGTAATCACATCACCGCCAACATTAAGATTACTTTTTGACACGGCATCATAAAGCTCCAGAGTTGTAACTCCATAGCTCATCAACTGATTAGGATTAACGCTGATTTCAAATGTTTTCACTTCGCCACCGAAGCTCACAATATCCGCCACTCCAGAAACAGCACGTAATCGACGGTCAATCACCCAATCCTGAAGAGTTTTCAGCTCGCGCACCGTGTGGTTGTTACTTCTGAGCGTGTATCTGAAAATCTCGCCAGTCGGTCCATACAGCGGCTGAACTTCCGGAGAAACGCCATCCGGCAAATCTGCATCATTCAAAAGATTGAACACCTGCTGACGTGCAAAGAAATCATCGACATCATCCTCAAACATTATATTTATAACCGACAGACCGAAAAGAGTTGTACTTCTGATATCCGTTTTCTTCTGAACCGAATTCATTGCTATTTCAATTGGAATAGTAATGAATTTCTCAACCTCTTCAGCACTTCGTCCCGGCCATTGTGTGATTACCGTAACTTTAGTATTTGTCACATCAGGAAAAGCATCAACCGGTGTATTTTTGTAACATATAATTCCGACAATTACAGCCAGCAACGTACAGAAAAAAACAAAGAATTTGTTCTTCAGCGAAAATGTTATAATATTATCAATCATTTTTCCAAACTTGAATAAACCAACAATGCATTTTTACCAACAATCACATCTCCTGCCTTCAGCCCGTCTTCAATATAGCAGTACTCATTATCCTGTTTGTAAACCTTCACCTCTTTCTTCGAAAGTTTGCCTTCATTATCTTTTATAACCACATATTGCCTGCCATTTTCAAATATAACTGCATTATATGGAACAGTTGGAAACAAATGACTTTCATTATCCCTACATACATATACATTCGCAAACATTCCCGGCTTCAACAAATAATCTTTATTGCTCAATTTAATCCGGACATTCATTGTCTTACTTTCACTGTTCAATATATGATACACCTTATCAATTTCACCTTTAAATTCAATTTCCGGATAAGCAAGAGTCGTTATCCTCACACTCTGCTTTTCCCTTATTTTATTAATGTCTCTCTCATAAACATCGGCAATTATCCACACCTCGTCCAATCCGGCAATAGTAAACAACTCCTTGTCACTGTCCGGACGAATCAGATAATTCCTGTTTATATTCCTTTCCGTAATAAATCCTGAAACAGGAGAGCATAGTATATACAATCCATTTTCATCAATCGGATAAATAGCTTTCAATTTATTCAGACGATTCAATTCCTCTTCAGCTTCAGTCAACTCCTGTCTGTAATTCAAAACCTCTCTTTCGGACGACAAGCCACCACGCAGCATATCTTCAGCAGCTTTATAATTCCTTTCAGTAAGTTTCAACTTATGTTCTGCCGTTTTCATTTCCTTCACTATCGAAGCTATATCCTCACTTTCAATCAGAGCAAGCCTCTCTCCTTTTCCAACATAATCGCCCGTTTCGCCATAAACCTCCTTTACCATTCCACTGATCATAGGAAACACTGGAGTCATATTTTCCATATCAAAATCAACCTTGCCGTTCAAAAGAATTTCCCTTTTCAGAGGAATATTTCTTACTGTATCCAAATGCAAAGTTTCATTAGCCTTATTTATACATATATCATTGGTTTTATTATCGTTACGGCTACAAGCCATAAATAGTAAATTTGCTATAACACAGGTCATTAATAAACAAAACTTCTTCATATCAATATCTGAAAACATTATGATTAGTAATATAATTTATATCTTCCATAGCCATAAAAACATCCTTTCGTATTTTATAAGTATTCAGGCTAGTATTCTTATATGCCTCATAGAAATCAATGAATTCAATAATGCTAATATTCTTAGCAATCAAACTTTCATTTAATCCTTTTGTCAGCTTCTCCATATTGAGTTCAATATCCTTATCCGTCTTATCATATAAATCCACAGCATTTTCCAGCCTTTTATATGAATTACACAATTCATTCATAGCATTCATATACGAATGCTCTTCCATTATCCTGTTCTGAGCCAAACTATGTTTCGCAATTCTGATATTTCCCTGGTTTCTGTTAAATACCGGCAGTGTCAGATTTATTCCAACTGCAAAATAATCATTGATGAAATTTCCCGCTTTGTCATAAACCCCTTTGATCCTAACTTCCGGAAACGACAATGAACGTTGAAGCTCAATCTCTGTTTCAGCAGATTGAATATTCACTTTAGCCAATTTCATATCAGGACGCTCCATAACAAATCCCTCTAATTCCGAATAAGGAACACTTCCCATATCAAAATCATTCAATAAACTTTCATTTATTACCGGACTAATTTCACTGGCACATTTACCGCCAATCAGCAGCTTCACATTTCCACGAAGAGAGACAATATCATTCGCCACATCATTTCTTTCACTTTCCAACGACAGCAAATAAGCTTCAATCCTCGTTCTTTCCAATAATGAAATATTCCCTTTCTCTTCCTCCTGCTTTATTCTTGTCAGTAAATTCTGTAACGACTTTATTTCTGAATCATAAATATCAATTTCCTTTAGTCTGTAATATAGCGAAACAAATTTCAGTTTTAATTCATTTTTCAGTATCCGGACAGACTCCTCAAACAAATATTCATTTCTTTTCCTATTATATTTCTCCAATTTAATTTTATTGCTTCTTTGGCCCGCAATATATATCAACTGTTCAATCTCAACAGCCGACTGACCTTTAGACCCAAAATCAAAATATTTCCCATTCAATCTGTTGTAAACATTCTGTTCAAACGACACCACAGGATTATCAAACAATTTCGATTGCACAATGGCTGCATCAGCCTTGTCTATTTCATAGTGCTCAGCAAGCAACTGAAAATTATTCATCATAAAAATATTCTCAGCTTCAGTAATGCTCATCTCCACACAGTTATCGTTTTGAGCCTGCAACAAAGGGCAACAAATCACTAATGCAAAACAAATCATTCTCCTCATTTATTCACTTTTTGTTTATTTTGCAGCAAAAATATGTCACTCCTTTATCTGTCATATTACAATTATGGTTAGATTTGGTTTAGGAAGGATTAGAATATTATTAGAGAGGCTGTATATAGTTAGGATAGAATTATTTAATAAAAATTCAGAGTAGATTTTGAGGTTGGTGAATGTGGTCAGTTGATTTCAAAGCACTAATACTATTTCGAAATATTATTATCTATAGAGTCAGTTTTGTTTATAATTTTACAGAATCAATTTTAATTATAAAAGTACATCTGAAACTTTATAATAGAGAGTTAATATATTTATATCTTCCCTTTGACTAGTATTGATTGTTGACAATGATATAGAGTTCTATATCCTTGTCAACATGTCTCTTATCCCAAACAATTATCTAACTCCCTGATAATTCCTTCCTTATCCATATTCTGACCGATAAATACTATTTTCTGCATTCGGTCGCCATATTCATCATCCCAGTCACGCAGCAAACCAGGTTCACGCATCATGAGAGCCTTGATTTCTTCTTCCGGATAAGTTGCATACCAGAGTCCGGCTTGTGACAGGGATTTCTGAATTCCTGCCTGTTCGAACAGGAACGACATTTCCGGATTATTCTTGAAATAGCATATACCTTTTGCACGGATTACGCTAGCAGGCCATTTTGTGGCAATAAATCTGTCGAACTTATTAAGGTCGAGAGGCTGACGGCGGTAATATACGAAAGTGCTTATGCCATATTCTTCAGCTTCTCCTTCGCCGTGATGATGATGGTGATGATGGCAGTTGCAGTGCGGACAGTTCTCATCGTCATGATGATGGTGATGTTCATGATCATGTTCGTGATGATGCTCGTGTTCATCAAATTCTTCATCTTCTTCATCTTCTTCCGGAATCTGTTTTTCTATTTCTTTTATCCATCCTGCTGAAGTTGCCACGCGCTCGAAGTTGAACAATCTTGTGTTTATGATGTTGTCAAGCTCTATTTCTGCATAATCACATTCCAGGATTCTTGCCGCAGGTTGCAAGGCACGGATAATATTCTTTATCCTTTGCAATTCATCGCCGCTCACCTCAGAAACTTTGTTGAGTACAATAGTGTTGCAGAACTCAATCTGCTGTATAATCAGATTTTCAATGTCGTCTTCATTTGGATTTCTGTCAGTAAGCTTTTCTGCGCAAGAGAATTCGCTCTGCATACGCAAAGCGTCCACAACGGTCACAATATTGTCGAGTCTGCAAATGCCGTATTTTGTGTAAGCGCCGCCAAGTTTAGGGATTGAGCAGATAGTCTGCGCGATTGGTTCCGGCTCGCAAATACCGCTCGCCTCGATTACGATATAATCGAATCTTTCCGTTTTCATAAGCTCAAAAAGCTGCTCAATCAAATCAGTCTTAAGCGTACAGCAGATACATCCGTTTTGCAGGGCAACCAGATTTTCTTCCTTCTGACCAACTACTCCACCTTTCTGGATAAGTTCGGCATCAATATTCACTTCGCCGATATCATTTACGATTACGGCAAATTTTATACCTTTTTTATTGGTAAGGATTCTGTTAACAAGCGTTGTTTTTCCGCTTCCTAAATATCCGGTCAGCAACAGAACCGGAACTTCCTTTATGCTCATATGATTTGTTTTTAATGTTATGTCTATGCAAATTTAATTATAAAAAAGAACGCTGCGAAACCAAAACACAGAATCAGTGTTTGCGGAGTCGCAGCGTTGATGTCTATTCCGGATTATATATTTTATTCATTATCCGATAAGCTGAACGCTTCTTCTGATGAAGTTGCTCAAAGCTTCGCCTTTCAGCATACCGTTGCTAAGCAAAGCAAGGTCGATAAGCTGGCTTACTTTGTTGTTTCCTGCAGCATATTCAGCGATAATCTTGTTGCATTCAACACGCAGTTCAGCGATTTTCTTGTTTGTGTTAGTCACATCTTCTTTTTCAGCTTCAGTGATTTCTTCTTCCTTCTTCTTGCTCTGAGCTTCACGCAAGTCAGACTGACGAGCTTTCCAGCCTTTCAAGTCAGCAAGTATAGGCTGAAGTTTTTCTGAACAAGCAGTTTCTTCACCTGCAAGGATTTCCTTAACCAAAGGATGCTGAGTGTTTACAACCAAGTTGTAGCTGTCCGGCATTTCTCCGTAGAACGACATACCCGGTTGCATAGCAGACATTTCTCTCATACGGCGCATATATTCGCTCTGAGTAAGAACCACAGGATTTGCGTTTTCTCCCAAAGCTTCAAGAGTTACCATAAATTCAGTCTTTTCCAACTTAGGCATTTGGCTCTTGAATATTTCCTGCAAAGCGTTCTTCTGTTCGTCGGCAAGTTCCACTTCTGCCACGTTTTCCTTAGCGATAAGCTTGTCGATGATATCGCTGTCCACGCGGACGAAACGGCTCTTTTCCCATTTCTGTTCCAACTGTCCGATTACGTGAACATCCAGCTGTCCGTTCATCAGAAGCACGCTATAACCTTTGTCTTTAGCAGCCTGAATATAGCTGTATTGTTCGTCCTTGTTAGTTGTGTACAGATATATCAGATTTCCATCCTTGTCAGTCTGGTTGTCTTTAATAAGAGTCTTGTATTCTTCGAATGTGAAATACTTGTCTTCAACATCTTTCACCAAAGCAAATTTTGCAGCTCTGTCATAGAATTTCTCTTCTGTAAGCATACCATATTGGATGAACAGTTTCAGATAATCCCATTTTTCTTCGAACTGCTTGCGGTCAGCTTTGAAAATCTCTTCCAATCTGTCTGCTACTTTCTTTGTAATGTGGCTTGAGATTTTCTTGACATTCTGGTCGCTCTGCAAATATGAACGTGAAACATTCAATGGAATATCCGGAGAATCAATCACACCGTGAAGCAAAGTAAGGAATTCTGGAACGATACCTTCAACAGAATCAGTAACGAAAACCTGGTTGCAATACAACTGTATCTTGTTGCGGTGCAAGTCAATGTTGCTCTTTATTCTTGGGAAATAAAGAATACCGGTCAGATTGAACGGATAGTCAACATTCAGGTGAATCCAGAACAAAGGTTCTTCAGAGATTGGATACAAATCCTGATAGAACTTCTTATAGTCTTCTTCTTTCAGTTCCGAAGGTTTGCGCACCCAAGCCGGAGTTGTATCGTTGATGATATTGTCTTCGTCTGTATCAACATATTTACCGTCTTTCCATTCCTGCTTTTTACCGAAAGCAATTGCAACAGGCAAGAAACGGCAATATTTAGTCAACAGTCCGCTAAGTTTTTCTTTGCTTAGGAAGTCCTTGTTTTCGTCATCGATATAAAGGATGATATCAGTACCACGGTCTGCCTTTTCAGTTTCTTCCATTGTATATTCAGGAGAACCGTCGCAGCTCCACTTCATTGCAACTGCACCTTCCTTGTATGATTTTGTAACGATTTCAACCTTCTTTGAAACCATGAATGAAGAATAGAAACCAAGACCAAAGTGACCGATAATTGAAGCGGCATCGTTCTTGTATTTCTTCACGAATTCTTCTGCTCCAGAGAATGCAATCTGGTTGATATATTTGTCAATTTCCTCGGCAGTCATACCAATACCACGGTCGGAAATAGTAATAGTGTTTTCGTCGAATTTTACTCTTACTGTCAAATCACCCAATTCGCCTTTGAATTCGCCTACAGAAGACAATGTCTTAAGTTTCTGTGTTGCGTCAACTGCGTTTGAAACCAATTCACGAAGGAAAATTTCGTGATCGCTGTATAAGAATTTCTTGATAATAGGGAATATGTTTTCACTTGTTACCCCAATGTTACCTGACTTATTCATATGTTTTGAGTTTTTATGTTTTTGAGTTTTTTAGTTTTCCAACACTGAGACAGTGTGAACACGGAGTTTTTTATATTTAACCGTCCGGTTCCTTTTTGTCTGCTATATGTTGTTACGAATAACCGGAAACATATCATACAAAAAAAATGCCATATCTCCATTTCTAGTTATTAGGATATGGAGATATGACAAAAAGTCGTAATTTGTCTTTCGCCGTTAATGCTTAGCGGCAGACAACTGAAAAAAAGGCAGAATTTATTTCCTTATAGCCGGAAGAACTATTGACTGAAACTCGTTCTCAAAGTTAGGAGTGAAAATACCTTTTCCGATTGATTCCAATATTTCGTCTATAGCCCAGAATCTGCCGCCGTCCAGTTCTTCCGGATCAGGGTTGAATGGGCCGTTATACACCGTGCGGAATGTATTCACCAGTTCCTTCTCAATAGCAGATTCAAATATGTATGAAGTAATCATGACAGGAGAGAAGTCCGTAACACCAAGCTCCTCACGCACTTCCCGGCGCAATGCTTCTTCCACACTTTCTCCATAATCAATATGCCCGCCAACGGCAGTGTCCCATTTCCCCGGTTGTATGTCCTTACGCATTGAACGTTTCTGAAGATACAAATCTCCGTTGTCGTTGAAAATGTGCAGATGCACCACCGGATGCAGCATCTTGCTTCCGCTGTGACATTCCTTGCGTGTAGCTTTCCCTATTGTTTTGCCCTCTTCGTTTACGAGAGGAAAATATTCTTGTGACATAATTTATATTTTTTGAATTGAAAATCTCCAACACCGAGTTCCCTTGTCAATTTGTTCCCTTGTCAACTCTGATGTTCTTAATAATCTTTGCCAATTCCGCATCACTCAAGCCTTCGCCATAAGTGTCATAATTCATGCGGAAATTACATCCGTTCTTATATTCCGAGCAACCGTATGCCGTTTTCCCTCTTAAAATGGAACCTTTGCCGCAGACAGGGCAGAGCAGAGGTTTCTCCTTTTTAGCCCTTGGCTTGCGAGGCTTCTTTTCAACATTATCACTGTCAGAGGCTGAGCCTTTTTTCTTTGCCTCTTTCTTGTTTTCTTTTTTCTCCTCTTTTACATCCTCGATAGTTATGGAACGTCCGGAATTGTCGGAAAGAACATTTATCACCACCTGGTTTACCATTTCCTTCAATTCGTCCAGGAATGTCTTCGCTTCATAAGTGCCTTTCTCGATTTGTCGGAGTTTCTTTTCCCACAAACCTGTCAGCTCGGCACTTTTTAGCAATTCTTCATTGATTGTTCCGATAAGCTCTTTTCCTGTCGAAGTCGGAAACAAATTCTTTCTCTCTTTCCTTATATAATTACGTTTGAAAAGAGTTTCGATTATAGCCGCCCTGGTTGAAGGACGTCCGATTCCGTTTTCTTTCAGAGCATCCCGCAGCTCATCGTTGTCCACCAGCTTTCCTGCCGTTTCCATAGCCCTCAGCAATGTAGCTTCGGTATATGGCTTTGGCGGTTGGGTCCATTTTTCGCCCAGCACAGGATTGTGAGGTCCGTATTCTCCAACGGTAAATGCCGGAAGAACCTTTTCTTCGTCGGCAGATTCTGTATCCGAGTCTTTCTGCTCTGTGCCGAAAACAACTCTCCATCCTGGCTTTAGTATTTGTTTCCCGGTCACTTTGAATTCTATATCTTCCACTTTTCCGAGCACCGTTGTAGTTGCTATGTCGCAATCCGGATAAAATGCCGCAATGAAACGTCGTACCACAAGGTCGTAAACCTTCCTTTCCTGGTCTGTGAGATTTCTTGCCGGCACACCCGTAGGAATTATGGCATGGTGATCGGTCACCTTCGAATTGTCGAAAACCCTTTTCGATTTCGGAAGTTTTATGCCCTGAAGCGGAGCTGTAAGAGCCGTATAATCCACAAGACCACTCAAAGTTTTTGGTACTTTCGGATATATATCATCACTCAGGAAAGTAGTGTCCACACGCGGATAAGTAGTTACCTTCTTTTCATACAGCGATTGAATCAGCTTCAGCGTGTCGTCTGCTGTGAATGCGAATTTTTTGTTGCATTCCACCTGCAGCGAAGTAAGGTCGAAAAGTCGGGGAGCATATTCTTTCCCTTTCTTTTCGCTGACATCCATTACGGTAAAATCCGAGTTGGAAACAGTTTCAAGAAAAGCTTCACCTTCCTCTTTCTTTGTAAATTTTCCTTTAGTAGCAGAAAAAGTAGTGTCTCTATACACTGTTTTCAATTCCCAATAAGGTTCGGGAACGAAATTATCAATTTCAGCCTGTCGGTTCACAATCAGAGCAAGCGTAGGAGTCTGCACCCTTCCGATGGACAATACCTGCTTGTTCTGACCGTAGCGCAAAGTATAAAGTCTGGTTGCATTCATTCCCAGAAGCCAGTCGCCAATAGCCCTTGAAAGTCCTGCCTCATACAGTTTGGTGAAGTCGCTCTGCTCTTTCAGTTGCTGGAAACCTTCACGGATAGCCTCTTCGGTCAGTGATGAAATCCACAATCTGTAAACCGGACATTTGCATCCCGCCTTTTGCATCACCCATCTTTGTATGAGTTCACCTTCCTGGCCGGCATCACCGCAGTTTATCACCATCTCCGCATCCTTGATAAGGCTTTCAATCGTGGCAAACTGTTCTTCATAAGTAGGATTACTTATCAGCTTGATACCGAAGCGAGGAGGAATCATCGGGAGAGAAGACAAAGTCCATCGTTTCCATTCCTGAGCATAGTCATGAGGTTCCTTAAGAGTGCATAAATGCCCGAAAGTCCAGGTCACCTGGTATCCGTTCCCTTCAATATATCCTTTCATTTTCTTGGTCGCACCAAGCACTTCAGCAATTTCCCTCGCCACACTAGGTTTTTCGGCAATACAAACTTTCATATAATATAATTTTTGCATTACAAAAGTACGAATAAAGTCCGTCTTTTACAAAATCAAGAGAGATGAACCTCTTTTGCCGATCCTTGCCTTTGTTTTGGGAATATTCAACTCAGCCAATGGATATACCCAAAACACACCGGATTTATCTTCCAAATTAGCCTGTAAAAATGAATAATCAACCCTAAAAACAATATTTTTCATCAAAACGCCCAAAATCCACGTTCGTTTTTTAAGTGTTATTTTGTCAGACTTCTTCTTCGTATTTCTTACATTTTTATTCTATTTTCTGATAATCATCGCAATGAAATTTATTTTAAGAAAGCAAATTCCCGCTATTCCTGTCACTTTGTATTTCCTTAACTCCGCGAGAATGCCAACGATTTCCATTTCCTGTATTTTACCCCGAAATATCGGATTCTCATAAGAGTTGAAATAATAGAATGATAATTTGATATTTTAATATAAACACATCAAATTCCGGGAAAGACGAAAAACATGTTTGTAAGTGGAGTAATTAAGTTGGAAGGCGTTAACATGTTCTCCAACCATCCGAACCCACGCCAATTTAGGGCCGTATATATTTTCGCGTGGGTCCGTATATATTAAAACATAGGTTCGAACCTACGAAAAAGTTCTTCGGAGAATTTTCTGTTTGTTTATCACTTTTTATTTGTACCTTTGTCAAGATATAAATAAAAGCTTTTTAATATGGCTGAAGAATTGACAATAAGAAGCTCAGGCAGCAAAGAAGAACAATACAAAATGCTATTTCCACAGATGCAATCTCTCATTGGAAATGAAACAGATATGATTGCCAATATGGCAAATATGGCAGCAGCTCTAAAACAGACTTTCGATTTCTTTTGGGTCGGTTTCTATATAGTCCGTGACAATCAGCTTGTGCTTGGTCCGTTCCAAGGCCCAATTGCCTGCACGCGCATAAAACCAGGACGTGGTGTTTGTGGAACGGCGTGGAGCGAAGACAGAACTCTTATAGTTCCGGATGTAGATAAATTTCCGGGCCATATAGCCTGCAATTCTGCTTCCCGTTCTGAAATTGTTGTTCCTTTAAGGAAAAACGATTCAGTATATGCAGTTCTGGATATAGACAGTGACATTCTAAATTCTTTCGATGAGACAGATAAACAATGGCTGGAAAAAATAGTAGGAATATTGTAAATGATGATTTGATATATCTATAATAATGCCACCATAGAATGCTTACAATTAGCTTCTATGGTGGCATTTTTCTCAATAAATCTTATAATCTCCTGCCTTCTCAGAAATCACCTTTTGTAAATCGGCAATATTCAATTCGTGTTCGCTCTCGATAACTGCAACTGGTGGATTTAATGTCACCACAGCTCTCGCACCTTCAATACTGTTCAATGCCTTTTCCACATGTGTGCGACAGTGATTGCACATCATTCCTTCAATTTTAAATTCGTATTTCATATTATTCTTATTTATTGGTTCTGAAATTTCTATTTTCTTTCTCATCAAACGAAGACTGTTCGACACCACACTCAGACTGCTAAATGCCATAGCAGCGCCGCCAATCATCGGGTTCAATAAAAATCCATTGAACGGGAACAATACACCTGCGGCCACAGGAATGGCAACCAGATTATAGATAAATGCCCAAAACAGATTCTGGTGTATTGTTCGCACTGTAAATTGTGAGAGACGAATAGCTTCTGCAATCTTAGTAAGGTTAGACGATAAAATTGTTATCATCGAAGTATCTACAGCAATGTCACTTCCTTTTCCCATTGCAATGCTGAGGTCAGCCTGAGCCAATGCCGCACTATCATTTATTCCGTCGCCAACCATTGCAACGGTATGTCCTTTCTTCTGCAATTCTTTGACAAACGCAGCTTTATCTCCAGGAAAAACGTTTGCCTTATAATTTGTGATTCCTGCTTTTCCAGCTATATATTTTGCAGAAGCTTCATTGTCGCCAGTCAACATATATACGTCAATATTCATATTTCTGAGCAAATCAACTGCATATGCTGAAGTTTCTTTAATTCTGTCTGTTAGAGCAAAAGCAGCAATAGCTTTTGTGGTATCAGAAAGCCATACAATTGTTTTGGCTTCATTCTCCCATTCTTCTGTTTTTGATTTTAGAACTGTGTCAATATTTACATCATTAGAGCGAAGCAATTCCGTGTTTCCTACATAATAAGTTCTTCCCTGAACAGAACCAGTCACTCCTTTACCGGGAACATTCTCGAATCCAACGACAGTTGATTCCGCATCATACTTCTGTTCTTTCATATATGACACAACAGCTTTCGCCAAAGGATGCTCAGACTGAAGTTCGAGGCTGTAGAATGCAGTATGAGCCTCCGGAGAAGTTTCAATCCAAAATTCATCGGTAACAACAGGATGTCCTTCTGTAATAGTTCCAGTCTTGTCAAATATAATAGAGTCCACCTTGCGGGCAACTTCCAGGCTTGTTGCATCTTTGACCAGAATACCGGCTTCAGCCCCTTTCCCTATTCCTACGATTAAAGCCGTTGGAGTGGCAAGCCCCAATGCGCAAGGACAAGCAATAATAAGCACTGTAACCATGGCTAGTATTCCATGTTCAAAACCTCCGGACTGAGCCAGTATGCACCAAAAGGTAAACACAAGTATTGACAATCCAATAATCACCGGGACAAATACTCCTGCTATTTTATCCACCATTTGCTGAACCGGAGCTTTGCTTCCCTGAGCATCCTGCACCATTTGGATAATCTGGGCCAACATAGTGTCCTGCCCTGTCTTCTCCGCTTCAAAACGGAGCACACTATTTTGATTGATTGAACCAGCAAATACTTTATCTCCGTTCTTTCTTAACGAAGGAATCGGCTCACCGGTAAGCATACTTTCATCAACATATGATTCACCGCCAACCACAATCCCGTCAACGGCAATTCTCTCTCCCGGCTTCACAACAATAACATCTCCAACCTGAGCTTTTTCCACCGGAACAAATCTTTCACCTTCATCAGTCTGAATTGTTACTGCCTTAGGTTGCATACCAATAAGTTTCCTTATGGACTTTGAGGTCTTTCTCTTTGCCCTTGCCTCCAATAATCGTCCAAGAAGAATGAAGCTTATAATGGCACTTGCTGATTCGAAATATAAGTGAGGCTCAATGCCTCTTTCCTCCCAAAATTCTGGGAAGAAGAGATTGAATAAACTGAAGGTATAAGCTATAGCAGTACTGGTTGCCACCAACGTGTCCATATTTGCCGACATATGCTTGAATTGTTTCCAGGCATTAACATAAAAACGGTGTCCGAAACAGAACAAAACAATGGTGGACAAAGTCCATACGACATATTTCATGTAATCTATGTCAATGAAAAACATACTTATAAATATGACAGGAATGGTAAATATTATGGCAAAAATCGTCTGCCTTCTCAATTTCCGATATTCATTTTCATATCTTGAATCTGCAGAATCTCTATCTTCTTCTGTTTCCGTCAGCAAATCATATCCTGCTTTCTGAACAGCAAGCTTAAGGCTTGAAGCAGAACATTCATCAGGATTGTATATTACTTGCACCGAAGACGATGCATAATTCACATTAGCCTCATACACACCACACTGATTACTAAGAGCTTTGTTAACACGTGCTGCGCAGGAAGCACAACTCATACCCAGCACTGGAAACGTCTCTTTCCTTATTTTACCTTTGTCCATATCATTCTTTTTTGCTGACAAAGATATTATCATACAGAAACAGGGCTGTTATATATTTATGGATATGATTTATATCTCGTCAAGTGGTTTCAGTTTCCTTTCCTTTGCAAGCTTGAATTTGGTCGGAGAAAGTCCGGTAATAGATTTGAACTGTGCACTCAGATGAGCCACACTGGAATAATGCAGTTTGTCCGCAATCTCGCTTACCGACAATTCATCATACACAAGCAATTCCTTTACAAGCTCTATTTTCTGAGCAATGCAATATCGCTCAATACTGACACCTTTCATTTCCGTAAACAATTTGCTAAGTGCACTATATTCCCTATGGCATTTCTCCTGCAAATAATCAGAAAGATTCATATTTTCAGAATATTCAGGATTGCGGATATATTCAATCACACCTACTCGGATTTGTTCCATCAACCGCATACGCTTGTCATCAATAACTTCAAAACCATATTCCTCCAGTTGATGCCTGATTGACTTGAATTTTTCTTCCTCCAACGGTTCAGCAAGCGTAACTGTTCCCAAATCAACATTCAATGGAATTATACCATTTTCCATGAAAAGATTCGAAACAATGATTATACATCTTCGGCAAACCATATTCTTTATATAAATCTCATTTTTCTCCATAAAGCAACTTCTTAATCCTGCTAAAATAAAAAACACGGGGATACAAATATAATATCTCCGTGCTATAAATATCAAATAATTTAAGTCAGGCAAATTTACCGGAAGTTTATTAACCTCCAATTTCGGCATTCAATCCTCTGTCCTTGAATATATCCAGACAATGACGCTGCCATTCTTCCATAGGAGCACTCATAGGAATATTGTCGGGATTATAAACTGTTCCCAATTTCTCATGTTTATTCTTTCCTATATCGTGATATGGAAGCAAATTTATCACTTCCGGCGGATTAGGAAGCGAAGCCAGGAAATCAGCAGATTTAGTGATATTCTCTTCGTCGGCATTCACACCTTCAATCAGCGGAGTACGGATAAAGAACGGATGACCTGCCTCCGATACCATACGGATATTTGAAAGAATAAGTTCATTAGGAACTTTGCAATAGAAACGGTGTTTCTCCGAATCCATCAGTTTCAAGTCCACCAGAAACAACTCACAATTGCTCATCACCTGTTTCACCAGCTCCGGACGGGCAAAAAGAGTCGTATCAACAGCACGATGAAGCCCAAGTCCTGCAGCACGGTCCAAAAGAGCAAGAAGCATTTCCGGATGCATAAGCGGCTCGCCGCCACAGAATGTAACACCGCCACCAGAACCCTCAATCACCGGAATCTCCTTACGCATCTGCTCTGTAAGATAATCCAAAGAATATTCAGTTCCGGACATTTCCATAGCCAGCGTTGGACATTCTTCAACACATTTGCCACAAAGAATGCACAATGACTTGTCAGTAACAATCCCGTCACGAGTCAACTTCAGCGCGTGCTGAGGGCAAACCTCAACACACGACTGACAACCAATACATTTCTTCTTTGTATAAAGCTTCTCCTTATGATTAGCTATACCTTCCGGATTATGACACCATACACAATGCAGCGGACAACCTTTCATAAAGATAGTAACCCTGATTCCGGGACCGTCATTGATGCAATACCGCTTTATATCAAAAATCAGGCTCATTGCCAAATCCTTTTATTTAGAAAGATTCATTTTCTGTACGTGAAATTATTTCGCCCTGCAAATCAGCATTCATATCGTTGAAATAGTCACTATATCCTGCCATTCTCACCAAAAGGTCTTTATAGTCTTCAGGTCTTTCCTGAGCAGCATACAGAGTCTGAGTGTCAACAATATTGAACTGGACATGGTGTCCGCCCATTGCAAAATAACTTCTGATAAGATTAGCCAACTTTGCAATGTCACTATCTTTCTTCAGCAAGCTAGGCAAGAAACGTAAGTTAAGCAGCGTACCACCACTCTTGATCTGGTCAAGTTTGCCCAACGATTTAATCACAGCAGTTGGTCCGTGAGTATCCGCTCCCTGCGATGGAGATGTTCCATCAGATATGGATCTCTTTGCAAATCGTCCGTTCACGCTGGCACCAAGCACAAGGCCGAAATAAACATGGCAAGTTGTTGAAAGCATATTCAATCGGAAACAGCTTCCCTTTGTATTCGGTTTGCCATCAATTGCGTCAACCAAATCGTCATAAACCTTCACTGCGATTGAATCAGCATAAGGATCATCATTTCCAAAGAACGGTGTTCTGTTCATTATAAACTGGCGCAATTTCTCCTCACCTTCCCAGTTCTTTGCAACAGCATCAAGCAATGCAGACATCTCAATTTTCTTATCTTCAAATACATGCTTTTTCAACACAGACAAGCAGTCTGTTGTTGTTCCCAGGCCTGTACATTGGATATAGGTAGAATTATATCTCGGACCACAATCATAATAGTCTTTACCACGGGCAATACAGTCATCAATGAACAATGAAAGGAATGTCGCCGGAGCATATTTTGCGAACATTCTGTCGATATAGTTGCTTACACGCACTTTCTGGTCAATGATGAAATGCAGCTGTTTCAGGAATGCATCATACAATTCATCATAAGACTTGAAATTACGTGGATCACCGGTTTCAATACCAACTTTAGTATTTGTAACCGGATCCATACCATTGTTAAGCGTAACTTCCAGAATCTTTGGAACATTCAAATATCCTGTCAGAAGATAAGCCTCCTTACCGAAAGCACCAACTTCAATACAACCGCTGCATCCGCCTTCTCTTGCATCCTTAAGAGATTTTCCCTGGCGCAGCAGTTCCTGAACATAAACGTCAGGATTGAAAACAGACGGATAACCATGTCCCTGTCTGATTACCTTACAGCCTGCATGAAGGAACTTATCCGGAGTAACGGAGCTGATATGGATTGAGCAACCCGGCTGCAAAAGGTGCAATTCTTCAAGAACTTCAAGCATTATGTATGACACTTCGCTTGTTCCGTCAGAACCGTCAGCTTTCACACCGCCGATATTCAAATTTGTAAAGTCATTATATGTACCACTTTCCTTGGCAGTAATTCCCACCTTTGGAGGTGCAGTATGGTTATTTACTTTAATAAAGAAGCATGACATCAACTCCTTAGCCTTATCACGTGTAAGAGTTCCGTCAGCAATTCCCTTTTCATAGAAAGGCGCCAAATGCTGATCGAAGTGTCCGGGATTCATAGCATCCCATCCATTAAGCTCGGTAATTGTACCAAGATGAACAAACCAATACATCTGAATAGCTTCCCAATAGTTACGCGGAGCATGTGCAGGAACCCAACGGCAAACTTCAGCTATCTTCAAAAGCTCTTCACGACGTATTGGGTCACTGCATTCCTGAGCCATTTTCTCTGCCATGTCAGCATGACGCTCAGCAAACAAGATAGCAGCATCACAAGAAATGGACATTGCCTGCAATTCTTCCTGCTTGTCTGTAGCTTCCGGATCATTCATGAAGTCAAGTTTGTCAAGCTCATAAGCAATACGTTTCTTCAAATCAAGCAACCCCGTATGATACATCTTTCCATCCATAGCAGTATGGCCCGGAGCTCGCTGTTCCATAAACTCAGTAAATAGTCCGGCTTCATATGCGGCCTTCCATTCCTGGGGAACGTGTCCGAAAATACGTTCACGCTGTGTACGCCCTTTCCAATAAGGAATAACTTCACGTTCATATCTGTCAATATCTTCCTGAGAGATAGTATATCTCTGTAATTCGCGAGTATTCAGCACATGAAGGTCTTCCACACTGTGACATGTCAATTCAGGGAAAGTAGGCACAGCTTTCGGACGCGGACCTCTTTCACCAACAATAAGTTCATCATCACCGATATAGATTGTCTTCAAGCGGCATATTTCATAAAAATTCTTTGCTCGCAGGATAGGGATAGGATACTTGCCATAGTTCTCCTTATAGAACTCTGTTTCTATCAATGCGCGCTCGATAGATAATGAAGGTTGAGCATCAAATGATTCTTTTCTCAAACGTTTGATTCTATCATTCATTCCGCATACATTTGCGGATGGCTCAAAATTACAAGCGCTTTGTGGCGCACGTTGTGCGGTTTTCGTTTCCATGATATGATATTTATATTTCGGATGTGCATTCATTAGGATACACAGATCGAATGCAACTTTAACTTTTTAATCATCGCAAAAATATCAAATAGAGAATTATTTTTCAAACAAAAATGTAGTTTTTACATCAATAAAAAAGTATGTTGTTCAACACAGATGTTTTTTCAAATACAAAACGTTCGTTTATATTCCCAATCTTCACTAAATTTGTTAAAACAATTCACAACATTTTTATGTTTATATAAAAAGAAGTTTCACATATTAAAAACTATATAATATGAGAGAACAGCAATTTTTAGGACTCATTGAAAAAAGCGTGCGCGCCCATTGGGAATTGGAAGCACTCACCGACTACAAAGGCCTGACTTATTCATATAAAGATTTTGCACGACATATTGAAGAATTTCATATAATACTCAAATCAGCCGGAATCAACAAAGGAGACAAAGTGGCCATAGTTGGCAGAAACTCTTCCCGTTGGGCTATAACATTCTTTGGGACTCTCACCTATGGAGCTGTAGCTGTTCCCATACTTCATGATTTCACACCTGATATCATACATAATATTATCAATCATTCCGAGGCAAAGGCTCTTATGATTTCTGCAGCCAACTATGCATCGTTGGACACAGAGCTAATCCCCAATGTGGAACTTATCATGCAGCTCGACGATTTCACTTTGCTGAAAGCCTGCAATGAAGCGCATAGCGCATACGATAACCTGGAAAAACTCTTTGCAGAGAAATTCCCGTCATTCAGTCCGGAAGATGTGTCCTATCATATAGAAGATAATGAAGATTTGGCCGTACTCAACTATACTTCGGGAACCACAAGCCTCTCCAAAGGAGTAATGATTCCGTTCCGCAGCCTATGGAGCAACACCAAGTTCGCTGAAGATAATCTGGAATTCATAAATCCCGGCGACAATATACTATGTATGCTCCCAATGGCGCATATGTATGGACTTGCTTTTGAAGTGCTGAATTCCATCAATAAAGGTTGCCATATATTTTTCCTTACCAAACTGCCTAGTCCGGCAATCATACAACAGGCTTTGAAAGACATCAAGCCACGCCTTATACTTGCCGTGCCGTTGATTATTGAAAAAATGGTCAAAGGAAATATTTTCCCAATAATCGAAAAACCTCATATGAAGCTCCTTCTTTCACTTCCAGTTGTAAATAATATCATAAGAAAGAAGATATGCGAAAAAATAAATACATTCTTCGGTGGTGAATTTGAAGAAATTGTTATCGGAGGTGCTGCCATAAACAAAGATGTAGAAAATTTCCTTCGTGAAATAAAATTCAGATACACTGTCGGATATGGAATGACCGAATGCGGTCCGCTGATTTCTTATTCCCAATGGGATGTGTTCAAACCTGGCTCAGTTGGAAAAATAGTGGACAGGATGCAAGCTAAAATTGCAAACCCAAATCCAAACACCAAAGTCGGAGAAATCCTTGTAAAAGGAATGAACACAATGCTTGGATATTACAAGAACGAAGAGGCTACTAAAGCAGTCATGCTGGACAACGGATGGATGAGAACTGGAGACCTCGGCATGCTCGACAAAAACAACGTCCTCTATATCAAAGGACGTTGCAAGACCATGATTCTTGGTCCGAACGGACAGAACATTTATCCAGAAGAAATAGAGGACAAACTCAACAACAAAGACTTCATTGTCGAATCTCTTGTCATTTCCGAAAACGAAAAGCTCGTTGCACTGATATATCCGGACTATGAAGCCATACAGAAAACAAGTTCCAACGCAAATCCAAATATCGAAAAGATTATGCAGGAAAATATTTATTCTTTGAATAATGAAATACCTCGCTACTGCAAAGTTTCATCTTTCAGAATTATGGAAAAGGAATTTGAGAAAACTCCCAAACGGAGCATCAAGAGATATTTGTATCAGAAATAATTATGATAAGACGTTTCAAACATTATTTTCTAATTTATCCTGGTGAATTATTGAGTCGGACTTAAATCATAAAGGTTCGACTCAATGTTTTACCAAACACTTAACTTAATATATTTTAGCTTTAGTTTCTTCCAACTAAACACATCTCTTACATTATAATACACAATAACAAGTTATAATATAATTTCAAAAATTATAATCTATATGGGAAATATAAATACTAAAATTTTAATATCCGCTTTAGTTGCAGTTGGTTTAAATGTACACACAAACGCACAAACTAATTATGTAGAACCACCAATCATGGGATGGAGTTCATGGAACACATATCGTGTAAACATAAATGAAGATCTCATAAAGAAACAAGCAGATGCTATGGTTTCTTTAGGTTTGAAAGATGTCGGATATAGCTATATAAATATTGATGACGGATTTTTCGGACACAGGGATGATAGAGGAATACTACACTCTCACCCGGAGCGTTTCCCAAACGGAATGAAAATAGTGGCAGATTATATCCATTCCAAAGGGCTGAAAGCCGGAATATATTCTGAAGCCGGAGCAAACACTTGTGGTTCACTTTGGGATGCAGATAAAAATGGTATTGGCGTAGGACTTTATGGATATGAGCGCCAAGATGCAGATTTATATTTCAACCAATGGGGTTTTGATTTTATAAAAATAGATTATTGTGGCGCAGGGCAACAACTGGAACTGGATGAAGAAAAAAGATATACAGAAATTGTCAATGCCATCCGCGACGTAAGTACCAAAAATATTTCTATAAATATATGTCGTTGGGCATATCCCGGAACTTGGGTAAAGAATCTGGCAAGATCATGGAGAATAAGTTCTGATATAACTCCAAGCTGGTGGTCTATTAAACAAATCCTGTCAATGAACATGTATCTGTCTGCTTATGCCGGAGAAGGTCATTACAACGACATGGACATGTTGGAAATAGGCAGAGGTTTGAAACCGGAAGAGGAAGAAACTCATTTTAGCATGTGGTGTATTATGAGCTCACCTATGCTTATAGGATGCGACTTAACTAATATTCCAGAATCCTCATTAAAACTTCTTACCAACAAAGAACTAATTGCATTAAACCAAGACCCTTTAGGACAACAGGCATATGTTGTTCAGCACGAAGGAGAAGGCTATGTTCTGGTAAAAGACATAGAGAAAGAAAGGGGAAACATACGTGCTGTAGCTTTTTACAATCCTTCAGATGAAATTTGCCATTTCAACGTTCCTCTGGATATTCTTGAACTTGAAGGAGAAACAAAGATTCGAGATTTAATAAAACATAAAGATGAAAACCCTACAAATGACGTAATAAGCTTTGATGTCAAACCTCATGGTGTAAAAATAATGAGATTAGAAGGTCAAAGACGTATCGAACGTAAAATATATGAGGCCGAACATGCTTATCTGAATCTATATAACGCTTTGGGCAAGCGTAAACGCGGTATAAAATATATTCCATTCGATGCTGCTTCCGGGAAAATGGCTGTTTGTAACCTTGGAGGAGATAAAGACAATTATGCTGAATGGAATAAAGTCTTCAGTGAAAATGGAGGGAAATATAAAATGACCATATATTATATTCCTGCGGAAATCGGAGAAAGAGAAATTGCTGACCGCAAGCTGGAAATAACAGTAAACGGAACGCGTACGTCTTTCAGCAATCTAAATACAGACCGCTCAAAGGGCGTACAGACTGTGGAGCTTGCAGTGGAACTTCAACCAGGATATAACACAATAAG
Source organism: Parabacteroides sp. (assembly GCA_034091205.1). GTDB lineage: Bacteria > Bacteroidota > Bacteroidia > Bacteroidales > Tannerellaceae > Parabacteroides. The sequence continues at coordinate 36,561 of JAXDRC010000041.1, forward strand.
AATGGGCAGCCGACTGACTTGGGCTCCAGATATTGACTGTTTTACCCTAATTAAAGAATAATCCGACAAACAATATCTGGAAAACAGAAAATAAAAGCAAGTCAGTATTGATAAAATATTAGGGAGTTGAGCAATTAAACCAACTCCCTAATAACATTAATATACTTACATAAACTTCGACCGCACTCCTCTAAACAAAACAGAAAGCGCCTTTTTAATAGTTCCGGAAAGTATTATTAAAGTCACCGCAGTTATTATGAGCAACATTCCGAAAGCTTCGTTTGCTGTGAAAGCTTCTCCGAAGACTAGAACGCCGACGCATACTGCCGTAAGCGGTTCCATTGCACCAAGAACGGAAGTCAGAGTTCCTCCGATGTTATGCACAGCAAGAACCAAAGTTATATTGGAAATAACTGTCGGGACAATTGCCAGCAAAATAAGATTAATCAAAGACATAGTGTCCGGAACTGCCTGAAGACCTAAATGCGTATTTGCCCTGATTCCAAAAAGAACCGTACTTACAATAAATACATAAAATGCGAGCTTGCGTCCGTTCATCGTACAAACTCTGGATTTATTTACTGTAACGATATATAATGCATAGGCAACAGCAGAAAGCAGAACGATAACAAGACCCGTAATATTCATCTCAACTTCTCCGCTTATCGACAAACGTGCCACTCCGGCTATTGCCATCAATATTGCCAGAATTGTTATCCACGATGTTTTTTCTCTGAAGAACAACAGCATTATCAGAGTGACAAACACAGGATAAGTGAAATGCAATGTTGTTGCAATTCCTGCACCCATAAAATCATATCCCCAAAAGAGAAACATTGCTGAGCCTGTGTAAAACAATCCCAAAAGCAGAAAGTACGGAATGTCTTTCTTCTCGACGGCAAACGACTCTCCTTTTATTTTCATCATACATCCTAAGGCTATGGTTGCAATTATAAAACGATAAAACAGAATTGACTCGAAGTGCATACCTTTTGCCATCAACGGCAAAGTAAACAAAGGAATAAGGCCAAATGTTACAGACGTCATTATTCCATAGAAAAAACCTTTTAAGCTATTCATCTACCTTTATTAAATTTTGATTATTGATTTGTGTTTACTGTCAAATTGTTTCCCTGTCAGCTCGTCGCTGAAAATTGAACTTGCAAAACATGAGAGACTAATATGACCAGGCTTTGAAATTAACTCTGGACTCTATCTCCTTCTCCACTCCATCAGGCAATTTCGGGAAAAAGTCAATACCGGTGATTTCTTCTACCTTATCAACCGGAACCATAAATGACTTCAGAACTGCATCCTTGTCATAGTCCTTGTTGTCGAACAAAAAACCTGTAGCCTCATATTTGCCATTTACTATAGTGCAAAGAACTTTATAGAACTTTGCCGGAACGCCAACGCGGTGTTTTCCAAGTCTGCGCATCTCTCCGCTTATTACTGGTCCGGTGGCAACATACAGAACACCATTGTCCGAAGCCCACAGCCTGCATTGCTCTTCGAGCTCACGCCATATTCCACGATTAAGTCCGGGAACCTGCGGACAAATATTACTGAAATAGAAAGATTCACGCATAGCCTTTGCCGACCATTTCATATCACCGGCCGGAGCCAGATGGCCTTTGTCAAATCCGGTTCTGGAATAATCTTCGTTCATTGCTGTTGCGCCTTTAACATCCGGGTCCGGAACAAACTTGTTGGAGCGCGAATATCTTGTGCTTTTAGCCTCACTCTTTGTCAGTTCATATGCGACCCAATTGGCTATGCGATAATCTGAATTATAAGAAACGGTGTATCCTTCGTGCTTTATTACCTGTTCGGTTTTCTTCGTAATCAAAGAAGGTATTTCCAATCCTGACAGACGTTCGGCCTTCGCTGAATTAATCGCCTTTTTCGTTTCTACAGTTTTCTCATCCTTCTTTTCCTGACTCTTTGTTTTTTCTGTTGATTTCGACACGGAAGAAGACGGAAGTTTGATGTCCGTTTCCTTTATATCAGACAAAATATCCTCTGCTTTGCCGCTTACTTCATCCTTGATGTCTTTGACCTTATTTTCAACTATTTCCTTCGTATCACTCGGAGCCAGTTTCTCCCATTCAACATCATTCAGATAATCATATATATAATGTGATGCCACAAAGCATGAAACGACAAATACTGACAGAAAAAGCCATTTGCCAAATTTCCTGATATAACCTTTGCCCGATGCAGCAGATGATTTTCGTGTTCTGTTATTAGTTTTTCTTTTTGCCATATATTCTACTTATAAAAAAGTCCGGCAAATTTATGGAAAAAACATCAAAGGATATTACGGTGATTTTAAGTTTTTGATTTGTACTTATATTATATGTAATTTGAGTTTTGCAAAAACTATTGTCAACTCGTCTTCTTGTCAACTCATAAACTGGAAATTGAGCTTGCAAAACTTTAGTATAAAGCAAGAAATATACTTATCCAGAATTTATAGGTATAGAATTTTTCTTAAAACTAAGGCTTAGTTTTTAAAATCTCAGTCTCAGTTTTTACAAATTAAATCTTAGTTTTTAAAAACTAAAGCTTAGTTTTAAGAATACGTCAGTACTTTGTAAAATATATTCAAGACTTTAGCAGCCTTATAACATAAGTAACTGTTCGAAATCATTTATATTTATGTTGCATAATTTATGGAGTTATAGGAGTTAAAAGGAGTAATAGGAGTTAAAGGCCAATACTGTTTGTCCCTGAAATCTATTGGCTTTTAACTTCCTGCGAAGCTTCAACTTCCTGTAACTCCTTATAACTCCTATAAGAGTGAACTCAGATAAACTTCTTTTATAAAAAGAATTTTGAGCATATACTTATTAATTTATGACAGTATATAGCATAACCGACAGAGATGTGCCTGATTAAAGAATGTTTTGTTTCTTTTTTTGACAGAAAAAACTATTTTTGTAGATAAATAAAATCACAGATAACTTTCCATATGTATAAAATAAAAGATATAATAAAGGAACTTGAGATTTATGCTCCGCTCCCGCTGCAGGAAGGTTTTGACAACGCAGGAGTGCAAATCGGTGATGTCAATCAGGAAGCAACCGGAGCATTGCTATGTCTCGACGTTACGGAAGAAGTCATCGACGAAGCTATTGAGGAAAACTGCAATTTAATCATCTCGCATCATCCTTTGGCTTTCAAGCCTTTCAAATCACTTACGGGAAAAACGTATATAGAAAGATGTATAATGAAGGCTTGCAAATATGACATTGTGGTTTATTCTGCACATACAAATATGGACAATGCTTTTGGCGGAGTTAATTTCAAGCTGGCAGAGCTCATTGGTTTGCAGAACATACGTGTGTTAAGTCCATTAAAAGACTCACTGCTGAAGCTGGTAACATTTGTGCCGCAAAGCCAGGCTGAGTCAGTAAGGTCGGCATTGTTCAACGCCGGAGCCGGATGCATCGGCAATTATGATTCGTGCAGCTTCAATGTTGTCGGTAAGGGAACTTTCAAGGCGGGTGAAAACTGCAATCCATATTGCGGCGAAATAGGCGAATTGCATTCGGAAACGGAAGTTAGAATCGAAACAATACTTCCGGCATTCCGCAAAGGAGCAGTGCTGAGAGCCTTGCTTGCAGTTCATCCTTATGAAGAACCAGCTTATGATTTCTATCAGTTGGACAACACGTGGGAACAAGTGGGCTCCGGCATAGTGGGCGAATTGCCTGAGGAGGAAGAAGAGTTACCATTCCTGCAAAGAATAAAGGATTTGTTTCATGTAGGATGTGTAAAACATTCGGCACTGACGGGAAAACCTATCCGCGAAGTGGCAATATGCGGTGGCAGCGGTGCGTTTCTGATAAAAGACGCCATAAACTATGGAGCCGACATTTTCATTACAGGAGAAGCCAAGTATAATGACTTTTTCGATGTTGACGGGCAAATTTTACTTGCAGTAATAGGGCATTATGAATCGGAAGTTTGTACAAAAGATATCTTTTATTCTATTATTTCGAAAAAATTCCCTACCTTTGCCCTATATTTTTCTAATGTTAATTCAAACCCAGTAAAATATTTATAGAATGGCTACAGAGAAACATTCAGCTGAAAGAGAATATACGGTTGAGGAAAAGCTATCTACACTTTATCAGCTTCAGAAAACAGTTTCTGAAATAGATAAAATCAGAACGCTTCGTGGCGAACTTCCTTTGGAGGTTCAGGATTTGGAAGACGAAATCGCCGGTCTGGAAACTCGTCTTCAGAACTATCAGGCCGACATAAAGGATTATGAAGTTTCAGTGAGTGAACAAAAAAATAAAATCACAGAATCTACCGGACTGATTGAAAAATACAAAGCACAGTTGGACAACGTGCGCAACAACAGAGAATTCGACAACTTGTCAAAAGAAATCGAGTTCCAGGGCTTGGAAATTGAATTTGCAGAGAAAAAAATCAGAGAATTCAACAATGCCATCGAAACTAAAAAGAACGATATAGTGCAGCTGAAAGAGCGCATGGAAGGCAGAAAAGCTGATTTGGCCCAGAAAAAAGGCGAATTGGAACAGATTATTTCTGAAACAAAACAGACTGAAGAAAACTTGCGCGAAAAGGCTAAATCTTTGGAATCAATGATTGAGCCTCGCTTGCTTACTGCATTCAAACGTATCCGTAAGGGTGCAAGAAACGGTTTGGCTGTTGTTTACATCCAGCGCGACGCTTGCGGTGGATGCTTCAACAAGATTCCGCCTCAGAAACAGCTCGACATCAAGCTTCGCAAAAAAGTTATCGTTTGCGAATATTGCGGTAGAATCATGATTGACCCGGAACTTGCAGGTGTAGAATAATTATTATTTTCATACTGAATACGCAAAACACAAAGATTCAGATTTCGACCAAACACAAATCTGTCTCTTTGTGTTTTTTATTATGACTGATATATGCTGAACAACATTCGTCTTTACATAAACAAGCACAAACTTCTTGACTACAGTAATGCGCCGGTTCTTGTCGGGTTGAGTGGCGGAGCCGATTCTGTTGCGCTTCTTTCGGTATTGTCGAAGCTGGGATATAATTGCATAGCCTTGCATTGTAACTTCCACCTAAGAGGCGACGAATCAATGAGAGACGAAGACTTTGCGAGAGAAACGGCAGAAAAGCTCAATGTTCCTTTTGTGAAAATTGATTTTGACACTGTGGAATTCGCAAAAGAAAAGCATCTATCCATCGAGATGGCTGCAAGGGAATTAAGATATGAATGGTTTGAAGCACAGAGAAAAGAGCTGAAAGCTCAGGCAATTGCCGTGGCTCACCACAGAGATGACAATGCCGAGACTCTCCTGCTGAATATTGTCAGAGGAAGCGGAATAAGAGGAATGAGAGGAATGTTGCCGAAGAACAACAATATAATCCGTCCGCTATTGTCATGCAGCCGTGAGGAGATTTTACAATGGCTGAAAAAGGAATCTCTGGATTATATAACTGACAGCTCAAATTTATCAGACGAATATGCAAGGAATTTTATCCGTCTCAACATAATGCCTATGCTGGAGAAAATTAATCCCGCGGCAAAACAGAACATTGCGCGTACTGCAGAAAATCTGTCGGCTGCCGAAGCCTTATATATGAATGTTGTTGAAGAGGCCAGAGAGAAAGCTTGGGATAAAGACAACCTCAGACTTGATACTAATATTATAATGAAATATCCGGCTTATGAGACTATCATATTTGAATTGTTGCAGCCTTTCGGTTTCTCAAGGATAATATGCTCAAATATTTGTTCTTGCCTTGAAAAGGAACCCGGCAAATGTTTCCAATCAAAAAACTGGACTCTTGTAACTGCAAGCGGATATTTGCAACTGAATGAAAATAAAGGTGAAAGCGAGACTGAAACAATATATCCGGTAAATCTGGAACAGGGAAAAGGAATTGTCACAATCAATGCTCCGATAAATATGGAATTCAGCTTTGAAACTGTTGAAAGTATTGCGAATTTTGAAATCGTGAAGGACAAATCCATGGCATATTTTGACCTTGACAAAATTGGTTCGGAACTTAACATCAGACACTGGAATCATGGAGACTGGTTCGTCCCATTTGGCATGAAAGGGAAAAAGAAACTTAGTGATTATTTCAGCGATAAGAAATTAAACCGAATACAAAAAGACAATATTTGGCTGCTGGTTTCGGGCGAGGATATCTTATGGGTAATCGGAGAAAGAGCCGACAACAGGTTTAGAATAACAGAAAAGACAAGAAGTATCCTGAGTGTAAAATTGCTCGAAAAACATTAACTATATTCCATATTTTGCATAAAAATCCAATATGATTTTTATGGATATAAGAAAATATTATTATATTTGCACAGATTTACTCCGCAGATCTGAAGCTAATGTACATTCTTATTAGTGTTTCAGCAATCGGTTTTATTCAAAGAATTTTCATAATTAAATACAAAATATTTTATAGCTTTTTTCATACAATAAAGTTTTATGCGAAAACTTTAGGTATGTCTATGTAACTACATTTATTTATTTTACTTTCCGCAATATGCAAAAATATAACATTCTCGAACTAAATGAAAAACTTCTTCCAGAACTGCAAACAATTGCAGAGGAATTGGGAATCAAGAAAGTCCGCTCTTTTAAAAAGGATGAATTGATATATAAAATCCTTGACGAGCAAGCAATTTCTTATGCAGGAATACAGGCAGAAAAATCAAAGGAAAAAGAGGTCAAGAAAACAGAAAAGAAAGTAAGAGCAAAGAAAACAGTTAAAGAAGAAAAACCTACTACTGTTGCTGAAGAAGTTGCTCAAACTGAAACTGTGAGCAAAACCAATGCTGAAAAGGCAACTGAAAACTTGCCTCAAGTAAAAGCAGCTACTGAGAAAAAAAGAAAAACAAGAACTGATAAGAAAGGAAAAACTGATACCCAGGCAAAAGAAGTTGACAATAACAACAATCCTGTATCAGAACTGAAAGTTTCCGAAAATAATGAAAGCAACAGCTCAAATAATAATGCAAATGCAAACCTAGATAGCGTTGACAACAATACTCTTGAGACTGTTACTGACAATACAGAAAACAAGGAGAATAACAAAGAAAACTTACAAAATGTCTCTACTGAAATAATACCTTCAGGTAATAATGAAGAACCTAAAAGAATTGTATTCAGACATAGGGACGCAAAATCAGTCCTTGACCAGATTTTCCCATTTGCTGCCGCACCGAAACAAGAAAACAAAGCCGTACAGCAAAACAATAATAATCAGAACAACAATAACAATGGTTCTGAATCCCATAATACTTCTGCCCAAAACAATAACAGACAGAATAGCAACAATAACAACAGACAGAACAATCGCCAGAATAATAATGCCCAGACCCAGGAAAAGGCTTATGAATTTGATGGTATACTGACAGGCTCAGGAGTTTTGGAGATGATGCAGGATGGATATGGATTCCTCCGCTCATCGGACTATAACTATCTGACTTCTCCGGATGACATTTATGTTTCGCAATCACAAATCAAGTTGTTCGGCTTGAAAACCGGAGATGTTGTTGAAGGTGCAATCCGTCCTCCAAAGGAAGGTGAAAAATATTTCCCTCTAGTAAAAGTCGATAAGATAAACGGCCGTTCACCTGAAGAAGTTAGAGACCGTGTTCCTTTCGACCATCTTACTCCTTTGTTCCCGGACGAGAAATTCCAATTGACAGACAGACGCTCACCGAAAGTTTATGATAATATTGCTGTGAGAGTTGTTGATTTGTTCTCTCCTATCGGAAAAGGACAGCGTGGTTTGATTGTTGCTCCTCCTAAAACTGGTAAAACAGTATTGTTGAAAGATATTGCAAATGCAATAGCAGCTAATCATCCGGAAGTTTATATGATAATCCTTCTTATTGACGAACGTCCGGAAGAAGTTACCGATATGGCAAGAAGCGTTGATGCTGAAGTTATCGCCTCAACATTTGACGAGCCGGCTGAAAGACACGTAAAAATCGCAGAGATTGTACTGAATAAGGCAAAACGTCTGGTTGAATGTGGACATGATGTGGTTATCTTGCTTGACTCCATTACTCGCCTTGCAAGAGCATATAATACAGTTCAGCCTGCTTCGGGAAAAGTTCTTTCCGGTGGTGTTGATGCCAATGCTCTTCAAAAACCTAAACGCTTCTTCGGTGCTGCACGTAATATCGAAAACGGCGGTAGCTTAACTATCCTTGCAACTGCATTGACAGAAACTGGTTCAAAAATGGATGAAGTCATCTTTGAAGAGTTCAAAGGAACTGGTAATATGGAATTGCAGCTTGACCGCAAGCTTTCAAACAAACGTATTTATCCAGCAGTTGATATCACTGCTTCAAGTACACGCCGTGACGACTTGCTTCAGGACGAAACTACATTGAACAGAATGTGGATTCTACGTAAATATCTTGCAGATATGAATTCAGTGGAAGCTATGGAGTTTGTAAAACAGCGTATGGAACAAACTATCGACAACAAGGAATTCCTGGCTTCAATGAACGGATAAAGATATTCCTAAATAATAAATTAACTACAATATAAGATAGACAAGCCGACGGGAGAAATCTTGGTCGGCTTGTCTTTTTTATTAGGTTAACCTTTTATACGAATGTAATAAGTGTAAATAATATATTTTTCATATATTTACCGCTGTAAAAGACTTAATCAATTATTTTTATGAAGAATCTGGCTATTGGTGTAATGATGATATGCTCGGTGTGTGGAGCTTCATCACAAAGTAAATTCAACAACCCTATTTTACCGGGATTCTATCCGGATCCATCTATTTGCAGAGTGAACAATGATTATTATTTGGTAAACAGCTCATTTGAGTATTTCCCTGGTGTTCCAATTTTCCATAGTAAAGATTTGGTTAACTGGGAACAAATTGGTCATTGCTTAACTACAGACGAGCAATTACCGCTACATAAGGCACGTTTTTCCGGTGGTATTTATGCGCCGACAATAAGATATAATAGTCAAGCATCTTTATATTTTTCCAATAAACATTCAACTTTTCCCAAAATATCAGTACCAAGCAAGCGGATAATTCTTTAAGATAGAATTAACCAATTACAAAAATAGCATATGAGATGATACAGATTGTCATCTTCATATGCTATTTTAAGATATTTATTGGTATCCCTGTTATAATTGACCAAGGGACAAAATAGACAAGAATATGAGTTAATCAAATCTCCTGTTTGATTTCTCGCCCCCTTGAGTCCTCCAAATTAATAAGCCTTAGCAAACAACACACGGCGTGCTGAAGGTTTGCCAGTCACCATACACTTACCAGGAGTAGTGTCGCCATCCAAAGGAATACAACGGATTGTAGCCTTAGTGTCGTTCTTAACCTGTTCTTCAGTTTCAGGAGTTCCATCCCAGTGAGCCATGATGAAGTAGCCCTGTTCGATTTTTTCCTTGAATTCATCATAAGTATCAACAGTGATAGTACGCTGTTCGCGGTTCTTCAATGCCTTCTGGAAAATATTGTTCTGGATTTCTTCCAACAAATTCTGAACATAAGTTTCGATACCGTCGCAAGTTACAGTTTCTTTTTCAAGAGTGTCACGGCGCATAACTTCGATTGTATTGTTTTCCAAGTCACGTCCACCCATAGCAAGACGAACAGGAACACCTTTCAATTCATAGTTAGCGAATTTCCATCCTGGTTTACGGTTGTCAGCATCGTCGAACTTAACAGAAATACCAAGTTTCTTCAAGTTAGCTACGATAACGTCAACTTTCTCACGAATCTGGTTCAACTGTTCTTCGCTGCGATAGATAGGAATAATAACAACCTGGATTGGAGCCAAATGAGGAGGCAACACCAAACCATTGTCGTCAGAGTGTGACATGATAAGAGCACCGATAAGGCGAGTAGAAACACCCCAAGAAGTAGCCCAAGCATAATCAGTCTTTCCTTCTTTGTCTATGAAAGTCACATCGAAAGCCTTACCGAAGTTCTGACCAAGGAAGTGAGAAGTACCAGCCTGCAGAGCTTTTCCGTCCTGCATCATTGCTTCGATAGTATATGTATCCAAAGCACCTGCAAATCTTTCACTTGCAGTCTTCACACCTTTGATAACAGGCACAGCCATATAGTTTTCAGCAAAGTCAGCATATACATCCTGCATTTTCTTTGCTTCGATTTCAGCTTCTTCACGAGTTGCGTGAGCTGTGTGTCCTTCCTGCCACAAGAATTCTGCTGTACGCAAGAACAAACGAGTACGCATTTCCCAGCGCATAACATTTGCCCACTGGTTGCATAAGATAGGAAGGTCACGATATGACTGAATCCAATTGCGATATGTATTCCAAATAATAGTTTCTGATGTAGGACGGATAATCAATTCTTCCTCCAATTTAGCAGCCGGGTCAACAACAACGCCGTCACCTTCGCTATTAGTCTTCAAGCGATAGTGAGTTACTACAGCACATTCTTTAGCGAAACCTTCAACGTGTTCTGCCTCACGGCTAAGGAAAGATTTCGGAATCAAAAGAGGAAAATAAGCATTAACATGACCAGTTTCCTTGAATTTATCATCCAGGATACGCTGCATCTTTTCCCAAATAGCGTATCCATAAGGTTTGATAACCATACATCCGCGAACTGCTGAGTTTTCTGCCAAATCCGCTTTAATTACCAAATCCTGATACCACTGCGAGTAGTTTACACTTCTCGGTGTCAGTTCTTTCAGCTCTTTTGCCATATTTTAATATTTTGTATTGAATTGTTCATTTCTCAGTCCTGCCAGTTATCATTTTGTAGTGCAAATCATTTGCCATACAGCACAACAGAACTATTTTCTTTTACAAAGTGCAAAGATATAAAAGAAATCTGAATTGATTAATTATCTCTTCTATTTTATCTGATACAAGTTTCACAAGCCAGCTTTCAGATTACAACTTATTCTCCTCTCCTTTTAAACAAGCTATAACAATAAATAGATTAATTTGGGAAGCTTTTATCAAAGATTAGAACGATATTTGCAATGTATTTAGAAAAGGAGTTGACGAGTTAACTAAGCAACAAGTTGGCAAAAGAACATAAAGGCAAGAATTTGAACTTGTCAACTTGTCTCTGATGCCTTGTAAACTTTAAAATGTGCAACTCGCGAAACTTAAACAAAACATGTATAACAATATAATTAAAACAAAATGATTCTTGAATCTCTGAAAAACGCTGAACGCATTAAGAATTTACATCCTTTATTCAACAAGGCATTCGAATATATCCTTAACACTGACTTCAGCACAATGAAAGACGGAACTTACGAAATCGATGGAAAAAACATTACGGCAAGTATCCAGCATATAAATAGCAAGGACAAAACAGGTGCCGCAATCGAAACTCATAATAAATATATCGACATTCAGTTTCCGATTCTTGGTGTTGAGGAAATCGGATGGAAATCAGGAAACGAACTTATGGAAGTTTCCTCGCCATACGACGAGAGCAAGGACATCACTTTCTTCGTTGACAAGCCTACAACTTTCTTCAAGATTTATCCAGGTGAATTCGCTATTTTCTTCCCTGAAGACGGACATGCTCCGGGTGTTGGCCAAGGACTGATAAGAAAAGTTGTGGTGAAGGTGATTGCCGATTACAAAGAATAATAATCAGTTGACAAGTTGACGAGATACAAGTTGACAAGGAAATAATTTCCAATCCTAGTCAACTTGTCAACTTGTATCTCGTCACCTAATCATAATATATATATGGAAAACACAAACCGAAGAAAATTCTTCAAACAATCACTTATGACCGGAGCTGCCGCTCTTACTGCTCCCGGTTTGCTGGGCTGCAATCAGCCAGAAGAAAAGAGCATTTCCGGACAAATAGAAAATCGCCTGATTGTGCCTAAAAAGGCGGGATTGCAGATTACAGGAACTTTCCTGGACGAGATTTCGCACGATATTCCTCACCAGAACTGGGGCGAGGCTGAATGGGACAAAGATTTCCAATATATGAAGGCAATCGGCATCGACACAGTGATTATGATTCGTTCCGGCTATCGCAAATTCATAACTTATCCCTCAAAATATCTTATTAGCAAAGGTTGTTATATGCCTTCGATGGATTTGCTGGACATGTATCTCAGACTTGCCGACAAGTATAATATGAAATTCTATTTCGGATTATATGATTCCGGACATTATTGGGACACCGGTGATTTGTCATACGAAATCGAAGACAACAAATTTGTCATTGATGAAGTTTGGGAAAACTATGGTTCGAAACACAAAAGCTTCGGAGGATGGTATATAAGCGGTGAAATAAGCCGTGCCACTAAAGGCGCGATTGATGCTTTCCACCAGATGGGAAAACAATGCAAGGATGTTTCCGGCGGTTTGCCTACTTTCATCTCTCCGTGGATTGACGGAAAAAAGGCAGTGATGGCAAGCGAAGGAAAACTGACTAAGGCTGACGCCGTTTCCGTGCAGGAGCATGAGAAAGAATGGAACGAGATTTTCGACGGCATTCACGATGTTGTTGATGCTTGTGCTTTCCAGGACGGACATATCGACTATGACGAGCTGGACGCTTTCTTTGAAGTGAACAAGAAACTTGCGGACAAATACGGAATGGAATGCTGGACTAATGCCGAGACTTTCGACCGTGATATGCCGATTAAGTTCTTTCCTATCAAATTCGACAAGCTTAGGATGAAACTTGAGGCTGCCAAGCGTGCCGGATACAAGAAAGCTATCACTTTCGAATTTTCCCATTTCATGAGTCCGCAATCTGCATATTTGCAAGCCGGACATTTGTATGACAGATACAAGGAATATTTTGAGATTTAGGATATACGTTGACGCACTTTACCTTGGAAGGAAAAGTGCGTCAACGTATATCTTACAACAGGAAGACCAGTGTGTTACCTCTGATTCAGGACAAAATGTTTTTCATCGCCCTTTGGATGAAGACAGGAAGTTTGCATGTTATAGCGGTAAAAAAACTCATAGCATAAAGAATAACCTGTTATGTACCAAGAATTTTAGGATTGTATGGCTGAGTTCCACATACGAAGGTAATGTCCATGACAAAAAGATTTGTGATGAAGAACCTCTTCTACTCCCCAAAGGTATTAGACTCTGGCAAGATACAGGTTTCATCGGACACAGGCCGGATGGAGTGGAAATATGCATGCCCAAGAAGAAACCTAAAGGAAAAGAGCTTACTACTGTTGAAAAACAAGAGAACAAGCGGATTTCCGGAATCAGGATTAAAGTGGAGCATGCAATAGGTGGTATGAAAAAATGCCGTATTGTCAAAGAACGATTCAGATGCCATAAATTCGGTTTCGAAGATATGGTGATTCTTATTGCTTTTGGATTACACAACTTCAGAATCAGTCACAAAATGAGTTATATAACAATTTAATCTATATAATGTCTATTAAATAAGAAAGCGACCACAGTATTTTTACATCCTTACACAATGGAAGGAGATAAAAATCTCAATAAAAGTAAAGCAGTGCTATTTAATGAAATAACACGCTCCGCATGCGAATTGTCAATATCCCAAATTCCACAAAAATATTCAAATATAAAGTTTATTTTGCCCAATGGAGGAGGTGAAATATCGTATTACATGTCCAGAATAATTAAGGGGAATTTACATACTGATTTATTTGACACCCCCGAAAAAAAAGGCACATCATTTCCATACCGTCAATAGTTGTATTTAAAGCATCTGCAATATTCCAGTCATCAACAAGAAAAAGCACAGAGACGACAAGGAATGCCAGTGGTTGGCAAAGCCGGACATAAAAATTACCGGTTTTCAGGACTTCAGGATCATCATATTTCGGAAACAGTCTTAAATCGAACTCCTGAAATGCAGTAAAAAACCAATATCCTATTGACTGTAAGCTATCACAGAGAATCACATTGGGATTATTTTCATATTTCTTTTTGAGCAACACCATTTTTTATTTTCTGCATCAGAACGCCTGCCAACATCTGCATCAAGTACCATCCGATTGATACTGAGTCAAAAGTTTTGAATATAATTTAACTGTTCGTTAATCTCAAAAATTGTACAATTACAGTTGTCTCGTAATAGTGCAGGATTTATGATGAAAAATACAAAATCACCTGCCCCACCACATATCAAAATTCCACAAAAACAACCCAATTTATAACTTTTTTCCGGATATTGCTTGTTTTTGCTAACCTGCAATTTGTATAAAAACAGGCTAAAACTCAAATCTGGACATGTAATTTTTATCATTCCGGAAAATCATTGCAATGATTTCGGGAAATCATTGCGATCGTTCATCCATGTCATTGCAATCATTTACCTGACTCTTCACAATCATTTTTCCAAATCATTGCAATCATTTTTTTAACACACCGTATTTGTCTTCCAAATGTGCCTGTCAACATGGAAAATCAACCCTGAAAACCGTATTTTTTCGCCAAAACGCTCAAAATCCACGTTCATTTTTTAAGTGTTATTTTGTCAGGCTTCTTCTCCGTGTTTCTTACATTTTTACTTTATTTTCTGAAGCCATTGCAATGAAATTTCTTTTATGAAAGCAAATTCCCGCTATTCCTGCCACTTTGTATTTCCTTAACTCCGCGAGAGTGCCAACGATTTCCGTTTTCTGTATTTTGTCCCGAAATATCGGATTCTCATAAGGGTTGGAATGACAGAATGATAGTTTGACATTTTGCTAGAAACACATCTGATCCGGAACAGACGAGAACCATGCTTTCAGGAGGAATAATCAATTCTCCACAACCATCCGGACCTATACCAATTTCGGTCCGTATATATTTTCGTGTGGGGCCGTATATATTTTCTCATGGATTCGAACCTACGAAAATTTTCTTCGGATATTTTTTCCGATTTCTGCACAGAAAAAATGAAGCAGATGCTGTTCGTACTTTTTTGAGAGGTGTTCCAGTTCTATACCCGCATCTTAACATATTGGGATGTATCCGTTTGAGTGTATTGCGTAAAATCAGAATAGAAAACGAAATGCTTTTTAAAGTACAAAAACAAAGTAGAAATAAGGTGAGTCAGAAGACTTTTTTAATAGTGGGTCAAGTGACTTTATATTTTCCAATAATAAACCGTGCATTTTTTAATGATAAATGAAAACATAATAAAAGGCTGATATATAGCTATCACACTACATATCAGCCTAATTTACTGTATTTTACTACTATCCAATAGGATTAGATAGTTTCTTCTATGGCCGCTTGCGCCTCTTTAATACTATATTGATTTTCTTTTATTTACAGATAGAGAGTAAACAATTAGAAAACAATCTGTTAGTATCAAGACTTTCTCTTCTAAGAATCAAGCTATGGCTACTATATTATTTTTATAAATGGTGAACACCGTTAATGGTAAAGTCTTATTCTACTACATGCAAATGGCCATTACCATTCTTTTAAAATTACATGTCTTTTCTCCTTTCTTTTAATAGTTCAATAATTATATCCTTATCCTTCAGGTTTGAATCAAGACGTAAAATCTGTGAGTTCAGACTCTCTATCTGCTCTTTCAGAAGCTTGATTGTTTCCCTCAGGTTCTCAGTTTCTTTCTTTTCGCTGGATAACTGCACGGCCAGTTCTGCATCACCTATCAGGTTGTTTGCATTACCGTCCAATGCAACGGCTGCAAGGTGTGCCGATATATGATGCTGTCTCGGACAGAAAAGGGAAAAGAAATTGAAGTCCAATGCTTCGCTGACTTTAATAAGCCTGCTCGTTTCCATTGTCTCCCTTTCCAGTATGCGGTTTATGTGCTGCTGCGGTACACCTATTTTGCGCCCAAGCTCAGATTTACTCAATCCAAGCTCGTTGCGTCTTTTGTCGATAGCCTGACCT
>JAXDRC010000042.1:0-29998 GCA_034091205.1 Parabacteroides sp.
AATATTTAATGGTTATTTGATTCCTTGTAATATCTTTCATAGAAACAACACTACAAAAAATCTAGTGAATCTCTTTTTGTTTCAAAGAATTATGTCTTTAAAATGCTGCGAAATCTCCACCTAAATTGACGAAGAACCAAAGTTCGCAGTGTTTCTGGAAAAACATAACTATGTATTTGGAAAAACATAACGAGCTTTTTTTGAAAAGGTAGTATCCTTTTTTCAGTAGAACTATGTTTTCTTACTGAAAGATTCTACATCGGAAAAAAGCCGGAATATATGCAGAAGTGTTTTCCAAAAGTTCCGAAGATATTTTTTGTAGGTCCGAACCCGCAAAAGAATATATATTGCCCCACGGAAAAATATATACGGACGTATTTTGGAATGGGGTCGGATATATTTTTGAAGGGTAATATAACTCAAGTTTCGTTTGGCTCAACTTTCAGTTAATTAGTTGACAATAGTTTTCAGATAATAAAGAATGAAAAAAATGTTTTTACACATCGTAAACTTATCTCTGAAGCCTCGTCAACTTAACAACTGAAAGCTGAGCAACTTACAAAATTTGATTATTTACCTTTTTCAATCTGCTCCTGAACAATAGCATCAACAACAGCAACAGTAGTAAGATTCAAGATATCACGTGTTGAGCTTTCAACATCTGTAAAGTGTATAGGTTTGTTCAATCCCATCTGAATAGGACCGATACTTTCGGCAACACCCATTTCCAACAAAAGTTTGTAAGCACTGTTTGCAGAGCTCAAATTCGGGAACACCAAAGTATTCACATCTTTTCCTGCCAGCTTGTTGAACGGATATGTTTTATCACGCAATTTCTTATCCAATGCAAAACCAACCTGCATTTCTCCGTCCACATCCATTTCCGGATATGTTTCATGCAAATATTTGATTGCATTATGAACAGTCAAAGGACTGCCTTCCTTGTCTGCGCCGAAATTAGAATATGACAACATTGCCATAACCGGTTCGTGAGCAAAGAACTTCACAGCGTCATGTGTCAGACGTGCTATATCAATCAACACTTCTGTTGTTGGATGGCGATTAATCAATGTATCTGCAAGGAAGAATGTTCCTTTCTTTCCTGTTATAATATGCATAGCTCCAAAGTGCTTATATGTCGGACGTATTCCGATTACCTCTTCTGCTATACGGCTCACTTCAGAATAACGGCTATAAACACCTGTGATAAATGCATCGGCATCGCCTGTTTCAACCATCATCATACCGAAAGTGTTGCGGTCGAACATATTCTCATAAGCTTCAGAATATGTAACACCCTGGCGTGCTTTCTTCTGCGCAAGAAGATAAGCATAACGCTGACGGCGCTCAGTTTCTCCGTCTGAACGCATATTGATGATTTCAATGCCTTCAAGACTTAGATTTTCCTCAGCTGCAAGTTTCTGAAGATAATCCCAGTTTCCAAGAAGAATAGGATGACAAATGCCTTCAGCCTTAGCCTCAACAGCAGCCTTGAGCATATTGATATGGTTAGCTTCGGCAAATACCACACGTTTAGGATTAGCCTTAGCCATTTCTGTGAAAGAGCGCAAAAGCTTGTTGTCATATCCCATCATTTCACGCAAATGATTTGCGTATGCATCCCAGTCTGTAATATCTTTTCTTGCCACGCCAGATTCCATAGCAGCTTTTGCTACCGCGCATGAAACTCTAGTCAGCAAACGTGGGTCAAGAGCTTTAGGCAAAATATAATCACGTCCGAATGTAGTTCTCTTCAATTTGTAAGCTGCATTGACTACATCTGGAACAGGCTCTTTAGCCAATTTGGCAATTGCATACACTGCTGCAAGTTTCATTTCCTCATTGATAGCTTTAGCGTGTGTATCCAACGCACCACGGAAAATATACGGGAATCCGAGCACGTTGTTTATCTGATTAGGATAGTCAGAACGTCCTGTTGCGAAAATAATATCATCACGAGAAGCCATAGCGTCAGCATAAGATATTTCCGGATTAGGATTTGCCAAAGCAAAAACAATTGGGTTTTCATTCATGCTTCTTACCATATCTTGTGTAAGAACATTGGCAACAGACAAACCAAGGAACACATCAGCGCCCTCAACTGCTTCCTGAAGTGTCTTTATATCTCGGTCTGTAGCAAACTCACGCTTAGCAGCGTTCAAGTCTGTACGATGAGTTGAGATTACACCTTTACTGTCGCACATTACAATGTTCTCCTTGCGTGCGCCAAGCATCACATACAATTTAGTACATGAGATAGAAGCTGCACCGGCACCGTTGACCACAATCTTGACATCTTCAATTTTCTTGCCTGCAATCTCAAGAGCATTTATCAAACCTGCGCCTGAAATAATTGCAGTTCCATGCTGGTCGTCGTGCATTACAGGAATATCAAGTTCTTCCTTAAGTCTTGTTTCAATTTCAAAACATTCCGGAGCTTTGATATCCTCAAGGTTAATACCGCCAAATGTAGGAGCGATAGCCTTTACTGTTTCGATGAATTTCTGAGGATCTTTCTGGTCAACTTCAATGTCAAACACGTCAATACCTGCAAAAATCTTGAAAAGCAAACCTTTTCCTTCCATAACAGGCTTTCCTGCCAAAGGACCTATATCACCTAATCCCAGAACTGCTGTTCCGTTTGAGATAACAGCTACAAGGTTTCCCTTAGCAGTATAATCGTATGCACTGTGAGAATCTTTTTCAATTTCCAGGCAAGGCTCAGCTACACCCGGAGAATAAGCCAATGATAAGTCTGCTTGTGTACTATAAGGCTTAGTTGGCACCACTTCGATTTTTCCGGGTTTTCCCTCAGAATGGTAGCGAAGTGCTTCTTCTTTTATTGATTTTGCCATTTCTTTATTATGTTTAGTTAATCATATTTCATTTCAACACTCCACAAAAGTAACATTTTTAAAGTAAAAACGATATTTGAAAGGACATTTATTTAAGTTTTGCATGCTCAAGTTTAAAGTTGACAAGACCTCAGAGACAAGCATACAAGAGAAAAACAGCTGTTTCTTATATATCCTAATTATCAAAAAGCCTCGTCAACTCGTCTCTGAAACCTCGTCAACTCGTTATAAAATAAAAGCTGTACCGGAAAATAAATCCGATACAGCCTTATATAAGTTATCTGTTGACAAGAAAACAAGTTGACAAGAATATGTACTCTATACTTGCTATCCTGCTTCCAGGTCGATTCGCAAATTAAACGATTCCTTGAGCCATCATTGCTCTAGCCACTTTCATAAAACCGGCAATATTGGCACCTTTAACATAATTGATATACTCGCCGTCTTTTCCGTGAGCTACACACTGATCATGGATATCACTCATAATCTGATGCAACTTAGCGTCAACCTCAGCAGCTGTCCAAGAAATATGCATTGCGTTCTGAGTCATTTCCAAGCCAGAAGTTGCAACACCACCGGCATTCACCGCTTTACCAGGAGCGAACAATACTTTGTTTTCCAAGAACAAATCTACAGCTTCTGCAGTACATCCCATATTTGATACTTCAGCTACACAAAGAGTCTTGTTGTCGATAAGCTGACGAGCGTCGTTTGCATCAAGCTCATTCTGAGTTGCACAAGGAAGAGCAATATCAACTTTCTGTTCCCAAGGTTTCTTGCCAGGATAGAATGTTGCACCAGGATATTCGTCCGCATAAGGAGCAACAATATCATTACCGGAACTACGAAGTTCAAGCATATAATCTATCTTTTCTCCAGAAATACCATCAGGATCATATACATAACCATCAGGACCTGAAATAGTAACAACTTTAGCTCCTAGTTCTGTAGCCTTAAGAGCTGCACCCCAAGCCACATTACCAAAACCGGAAATAGCCACAGTCTTACCTTTGATATCAATTCCGTGAGTTTCCAACATCTGGTGAACAAAATACAAAGCTCCGAAACCAGTTGCTTCAGGACGAAGTATTGAACCACCAAATTCCATACCTTTACCAGTGAATGTTCCTGTGTTTTCACGAGCCAGTTTCTTGTACATACCATACATATAACCAACTTCACGGCCACCAACGCCTATATCACCGGCAGGAACATCAGTGTCAGGACCTATATTACGCCATAATTCAAGGATAAACGCCTGGCAGAAACGCATGATTTCAGCGTCGCTCTTTCCGCGTGGAGCAAAGTCTGAACCACCTTTTGCACCGCCCATAGGCAATGTTGTAAGTGCATTCTTGAATGTCTGCTCAAAGCCCAAGAACTTAAGGATAGACAAATTTACTGAAGGATGGAAACGTATACCGCCTTTATACGGGCCGATTGCATTATTGAACTGAACACGATAACCAAGGTTCACCTGGATTTCGCCTTTATCGTCAACCCATGGAACACGGAATGTAAAAATTCTTTCCGGTTCAACGAGTCTTTCTATGATTTTTGCCTTTTCAAATTCAGGATGCTGGTTATACACCTCTTCAATTGAAATAAGCACTTCTTTTACTGCTTGCAAATACTCTTTTTCACCCGGATGCTTAGCTTCCAAAGCAGCCAATATAGCTTCAGTTTTCATACGCAATATATTTAAAGGATAACATTCTGTTTGCAAATATACATGTTTACCCTAAACCAAGGCTATATTTTACTTACTTTTTGATAGTAAAATTATATGTTATTGAACATAGTTATTGATACAGGAAAATAGTGTCTTAAAATAAATTTTATGAGAAGTAACTCTTTTCGACAATAGTATTAATTTAGTTTTGTAAACTAAACCCATTTAACGAATTGATAAAAAAAACAAGTTGACAAGAATTCTTAGAGAATTAAGTGCTAAGAAATAAGTATTAACCTTGCCTTTTCATCCCTAAAACCTCGTCAACTCGTCTCTATAGCCTTGTCAACTCGTCTCTAAAACTCATTTTTTCCAAATAGCTTTATCAAATTCAGCCCAATGCTCGTCAGTCATATTGCCAGGCACAAACAGACAAACACCGGCAGCACCAGCTTCCATTGAACCACGAACAGCTTCGCCTATCTCGCTTGGAATAAGTCCGTGTCCTTCCGGGTCTTTGATATTTGCCTTGTTTTTCCAGTCTCGGCAAATAAACAAACCGCTGTAAACAGGCTTTTCACCATTGACTGATTCTACTTCTTCCTTTGTAACCTTTCCAACCCATGAAGCTGGTTCCAAATAGAAATCATTATAATTCATTGGGAAAAATGCATCGATATTCCATTTGTTCCACTCCTGACGCACAAGCTTCATAGCGTATGACTTCGGACCCGGGAAAACTGCAGCACTTACTTTCTTGCCTTTTGCATGAACTGATTCCGCAATTTTATTGACCAGATTTGTTATAACATTATAACGGAAAGTTTTCCATTCCTCGCATTTTGAAGGATCTTCAACAGATTTGATGTCGATTCCTGTCTGTGCTTTGAAATCAGCAACGCATTTGTCGCAATAACAATAATCGGCTGTCGGATATTCCTCGTTCATCACCAATCCGTATTTGTCCCACAGTCCGCGGGCAAGAATCACATCCACATAACGTATGTAGTCAAGATGGATATAATCAACTTCCGGAACTTCTGCCACTTTTGTGTATTCTCCAACCAGATAGTTTATAACATCATCATTGTTCGGACACATACATTTATAATATGGAACATAAGCCTGCACATTATATGCTGATTCACCTTTACGGTTGACTGCATACCAAGTTGAGTCTGCGTCACCTTTCAACATTGTTGGAATCCATGCATGATATTCAAGTCCGC
Organism: Parabacteroides sp.; assembly: GCA_034091205.1. Taxonomy (GTDB): domain Bacteria; phylum Bacteroidota; class Bacteroidia; order Bacteroidales; family Tannerellaceae; genus Parabacteroides. The sequence continues at coordinate 5,757 of JAXDRC010000042.1, forward strand.
ATTCATGTGCCAACTTAGCTGCGCGCTGCTGTTTCTCAAGATTGAAACCTACGTTATAGCAAATACCGTCCAAACCGTGAGATTTCCATTTTTCAAAATCAGCCTTGATACTAGCTTCGGTAGCTTTGGCTCCTTCGCCCTGCCAACCGTAAACTCTGATTTTTTCAGATTTCTGTTCTGTACATGCAGTGATTCCCAAAAGCACTGCAGAAAGTGCGATAAAGATTTTCTTCATATATAATTTATTATTTATGTATTATGCTTAATTTAAATTCCTTCAAACACAAAAACACAGAGTACACGGAGATATTTATTTATCAATAAATAAAACTCCGTATTCTCTGTGTCTGAATTTGAAAACTATATTTCAATACAAACCTTCTTCAAATCATATGTTTTTATCGGAAGGCAAATATAGCAATTATTATTTTACAAATCACATGAACAAATAGTAGGAATCAGATTTCTGTCGCCATATGCATTATCTACACGAGCCACGTTAATCCAGAACTTGCAATCATGCAACCAGTCAAGCGGGAACGCAGCCTTGCTTCTCGGATATGAATGTTTCCATTCGTCAGCCATCACTTCATATTCAGGATGAGGAGCATTCTTCAATACATTATCCTGAGCATCGGCTTTGCCTTCTTCCACTTCCTTGATTTCATTCCAAATACATTCCATCACCTCAACAAAGCGATCCAATTCAGCCTTGCTTTCACTCTCTGTCGGTTCAACCATCAAAGTTCCGTGAACAGGGAAAGAAAGTGTCGGAGCATGATAACCGAAATCCATCAATCGTTTTGCGATATCGCCTTCATCAATACCGGAACGTTCCTTAACTGTGCGGCATTCAAGAATCAACTCATGACCTACTCTTCCTGTTGTTCCTGTATAGACAATGCCATATGTATCCTTAAACTTAGCTGCAAGATAATTAGCATTCAAGATAGCAGTTTTGGTTGCCATCTCCAATCCTTCAGTGCCAAGCAAGCGGATATAAGCATAAGTAATAGGAAGAATACCGGCACTGCCATAAGGAGCTGCAGAAACCGTATTCTGGTCACTGCCCCAAAGAACAGGATGCTGAGGAAGGAACGGAACCAAGTGTTCGGCAACGCAAATCGGACCAACACCAGGACCGCCGCCACCGTGAGGCGAAGCGAATGTCTTGTGGAGATTCAAGTGGCAAACATCAGCTCCGATAGTTCCAGGATTTGTCAGACCAACCTGAGCATTCATATTAGCGCCGTCCATATAAAGCTGTCCGCCGCAAGCATGAACAATTTCGCACATTTCCTTGATATCTGCCTCAAAAATACCATGAGTTGAAGGATAAGTAATCATGCTGGCAGCCAGATTTTCCTTGTTAGCTTCTGCTTTAGCTCTGAAATCTTCAAGGTCGATATTACCCTTGTCATCACATTTGACTGTAACAGTTGTAAAGCCACACTGAATAGCACTTGCCGGATTAGTTCCATGAGCTGAAGCCGGAAGAAGAACGATGTTTCTGTGTCCCTGACCGATACTTTCCAAATAAGCACGGATAACTCTAAGTCCTGTATATTCACCAGCCGCGCCGGAGTTAGGTTGCAATGTACAACCTTTGAATCCTGTAATCTCGCAAAGATATGATGACAGATTTTCAATCAGTTCAGTATATCCTTCAACCTGTTCTTCCGGAGCATAAGGATGAATGTTCTGGAATTGAGCCAGGCTTAAAGGAAGCATTGAAGAAGCAGGATTCAGCTTCATAGTACAAGAGCCCAATGAAATCATAGAATGAGCAAGAGACACATCACGACGTCCAAGACGAGTGATATAACGCATCAACTCTGTTTCTGTATGATATTTCTTGAATGTATCCTGCTGTAAGAAAGATGAAGTACGACGGAATTTATCATCGAAATAAACAGCTTCAGGAACAGAATCCTTAAGCATATAATCTTTTCCAGCCGCACCGGAGAAAATATAAAGCAACACGCCAAGGTCAGTAGTCTGAGTTGTTTCGTCAAGGCTGACACCAACAAGTCCGCTGTCGAAATAACGAAGGTTAACCTTGCACTCCAATGCTATTTCACGTAAAGCGCTTATTGACACATTAGCAGGAAGTTCCAGTTTCAATGTATCAAAATAATCCTTATTCAATTGTTTATAGCCGAGTGATTCAAGTTCCTTAGCCAGGAATCCGGCATAAGAATGAATACGTCCGGCAATATTCTTCAAACCTTCAGCACCATGGTAAACAGCATAGAAACCTGCCATTGTAGCAAGCAAAGCCTGAGCAGTACAGATATTTGAAGTAGCTTTCTCACGTTTGATATGCTGCTCACGAGTCTGCAAAGCAAGTCTGTATGCCGGGTGTCCATAGGCATCTTTTGAAATACCGATAATTCGGCCCGGTATATTTCTCTTATATTCATCCTTTGTTGCAAAATAAGCAGCAGACGGTCCGCCGTAGAACATAGGAATACCGAAGCGCTGGCTTGTACCGAACACAACATCAGCACCCCATTCTCCCGGAGGTGTCAGCAACACAAGGCTCATCAAATCAGCAGCAACAGCAACCTTTGTTCCATTTTCCTGAGCCTTTGCAACAAAGTCACGATAATCTTCAATAGAACCATCAGCATTCGGATACTGCACAATAGCACCGAAAATCTTATCATTCCATTCCAATTTTCTGTAATCACCAACCTGCAGTTTTATTCCCTGAGGAATAGCTCTGGTCTTGATAACAGCCAATGTGGATTCATAAACCTTATCGTCCACAAATAAAATATCTGCACCAGCTTTCACCTGATTACGGGAACGTGCGCCGAAGAACATAGTTGCAGCTTCGGCAGCAGCAGTTGCCTCGTCAAGCAATGAGCAGTTTGACAAAGGCAGTCCTGTCAGGTCACATATCATAGTCTGGAAGTTAAGCAAGGCTTCAAGTCGTCCTTGCGACACTTCAGCCTGATAAGGAGTGTATGATGTGTACCAAACCGGATTCTCAAACACATTTCTCTGTATAGGAGCCGGGCATACTGTATCATACCATCCCATTCCTATATAGGAAGTAAAAACTTCATTCTTCGAAGCCAGTTCATTGATATGTTCTGCAAACTCCCTCTCCGTCATCGGCTCCGGCAAATTAAGCGGATGCTGCAAACGGATATTAGACGGTATTGTCTGGTCAATCAACTCATCCAAAGAGTTCACACCAATGGTTTCCAACATAACCGGAACATCTTCGGGAGAAATCCCGATGTGGCGGTTAACAAATTTATTTGTGTCCATAGTCTTAATATTAAATATAAGGATTAAATTCTTTTTCATTCTTAACTGTGGTTGCCGGTCCGTGTCCCGGAAGAACTTTGGTATTGTCGGGCAAAGTCATTATCCTTTTTCTCAACGACGAAACCAGTGTATTCTGATTTCCTCCCCATAAGTCGGTTCTGCCAATACTTCCGGCAAACAAAGAGTCACCAACAATCACAAAATTATCAGCTGCTGAATAGAATGCTATGCCTCCGGGAGTATGCCCCGGCAAAGCTATAACTTCCAGTTCCGAATTCCCGAAAACAATCTTGTCTCCATCCTTAAGATATCCTTTCAGCGGAACGCCTTTCACTGCCACAGGAAGTCCGAATGCACGGCTCTGCTCCTCTGCCGAAGGCAATACAACCTCATCTGCCTCATTAGCTTCAGGACTAATTCCATATGTAGAATATATATATTCATTACCAAATATATGATCCAGATGCAAATGAGTGCAAAGATTACGTTTCAAAACAAGATTATTCTGCTCTATAAAGCGGCTTACACGCTGTTTCTCGGCATCTCTCAGACAGCCACAGTCAATAATCACCGCTTCTTTAGTCTCGTCATACAATATATATGTATTTTCCGAGAAATAATTCACTTCAAATCTTTCAATCTTAATCATAGCGGAACATAAACAACTTTCTTGGTTTCAAAAAACTCTTCCTTGAAATAATCAGCAAGTTTTATTGTCATCGCCTGATTCTTGAACGGCAGGACTTCGTGCTCCAACTCTCCACCTTTCAAACAGATAAGTCCGTTAGGCAATGCATTTATCTGTTCCTTTCTGATATTTTTTCGTATAATCTTTACCAAGTCAGCCAAAGGCATTACTGCACGGCTCACAACAAAGTCGAACATTCCCTTTTCTTCCTCTCCTCTGCAATGACGGAAAGATATATTCTGCAATCCTATTGCATCAGCAACGGCCTGTCCTACTTTTATCTTCTTACCAATACTGTCCACCAAGTGGAATTTCACTTCCGGGAACAGAATAGCCAATGGAACACCAGGAAAACCTCCACCAGTTCCCAAATCCATAACAGAAGAACCATCTTTAAAATGCAACATCTTAGCAATTCCCAAAGAATGAAGAACATGATGCATATACAGATTGTCTATGTCCTTTCTTGAAATCACATTTATTTTAGAGTTCCAGTCAGCATACAACTCATACAATGCTGCAAATTGTTCTTTCTGCTTTTCCGTCAATTCCGGGAAATAAGAATTCAACAAAGCGAGTTGCTGTGCCACTATCGGATTTTCAATATTATTATTCTCGTTCATTTTCTATTATGTATATTAAATTGTCAACAAGATTTCAGACAACCAAACCTTTATTTAATCATTCCAGCCACCGGACTACCTTCTTTCAGAAGCGGCATAATCTGTTCGAACGACAGATGTACTTCGGTCTGTCCCAAAGCATAGGCTGCAATCTCATATTCATTGAAAGTATAAGTTATGCCTGTAGCATCAATATAGAAATTATTGTTAGGAAAAATTTCATCCACACTGAAATAACCTATATCTTCCAGAGCTTTAGGATCCTTCAAATTATTCTTTTTGGTAATCTCATCTATAAGCAGTTTAGCCAAAGAATCCTGATAATCCTCAACAAACAAATCCTCTTCAGTAATCCGTTTGCCATCTTTTGTGTTCAATGTAAAGTTGGTACAACTGTGAGAGCCATGAGCGCCACCGGTATAATTTTCAAAACTTACAGTAAAAGAAAGCAAACCACCTTCGTTATACACTATTTCGTTCTGCGACATTTCATAATAAGAATACCAAGAACCTGGTGTTTCATTCTCTTCAATATCCTTTTTGAAATCCTCTTCCAGTTCCTTATATCCGGTAATATAATCTTCCACATACTTGTTCACAGCTTCCTGAGGTGCCAATCCTTCATAATCATCACCAAAATACGCTGCGACAAATTGTTTTTGCAGAACAGGGAGGATTGTCTTATCCGAACATTCTACCGGATAATTAAAATCAATCACCAGATTACAATTCGGATTGTCCGGATTGTCCAGCAAATGATAAATCTTCTCTACCTGTATAGAATCAATCTTCACATCCTCTGTCTTTTTGACATCCGAAGTAAGGTTACAACCTGTTAGACATATAGCTAACACAGTCATTATCACCAAAGAAAAGCACAAATAACGTTTCATTTTGTAATGTTTCATTTCATTTCTCACAAAGATAAAGAGAAAAATCAATAAGGCAAATTATAAAGGAGTAAGTTTGATTCTGTCTGTTTGCAATTATTACGACTAGTTGTTTCTGTTTCCTGATAATGGGATGGAAAAGCAAATATATTTCCTAAAAACAATCAATCTTTACTATTAACCAAATGTAAAAGTCTGTTTTTTTATTTACCTTTGCTTTAGGTACTAAAAGAAGCAATTTATGAAATTCCCAATTGGTATTCAGAGTTTTGAGCACATTATACAAGAAGGTTATATATATATTGATAAAACGGATATTATTTATGACCTTACGCATAATGGCAGTATTTATTTTCTCAGCCGTCCGCGACGTTTCGGGAAAAGTCTCCTTGTTTCTACTTTGGAAAACTATTATTTAGGACATAAAGAGCTGTTTCAAGGTCTTGCCATTGACAAAATGGAAACAGAATGGAATGTTTATCCCGTATTCCATGTGGATTTCAATGCGACTAATTTCACAAACCCTGGAGAATTGGAAAAGAAACTTAACTTTTATCTTGCCGAATGGGAACAGAAATATAATTTGCCTGTACGCACAAACGAATTAGGTCTTGGAGACCGTTTTATAAAGATTCTCGAAGCCGCCCACCTCCAAACAGGCCGCCGTGCCGTGGTTCTTGTAGATGAATACGACAAACCGATGCTGGATGTGCTGGATGTAGACACCTATCTGGAAGACAAACATCGTAATATTCTGAAAGCTTTTTATTCTGTATTTAAAGGAGCGGACAAACATTTGCAGTTCGTACTGCTGACCGGTGTAACCAAATTCTCCCAGGTAAGTGTATTCAGCGGATTCAACCAGCCGAAAGATATAAGTATGGATGTCCGCTACGAAGCACTATGTGGTATAACTCAAGAGGAAATCTATAAATATTTTACTGAACCGGTATCGCAAATGGCAGTTGAATATCAGTGTACACCGGAGGAAATGTATAAACTGCTGAAGAAACAGTATGACGGATATCATTTCAGTGATAAACTGACAGATATTTATAACCCTTTCAGTCTGTTGAATGCTCTTGACTCCAAACATATCAATGATTATTGGTTCAGTACAGGAACTCCAACATATCTGATTCGCCTTCTCAATCATTCGCGTGAAAGAATGAATGAATTTACAGGAAAATATTACACACCGGCTGAGTTTATCGACTATAAAGCTGATGAGGAACGTCCTTTGCCTATGATTTACCAAAGCGGATATCTTACAATAAAGGCATACGACCGTGATTTCAACACCTTCCTTCTTGATTTTCCGAATAATGAAGTAAAGGGAGGTTTTCTTACAATGGTAGCCTCATCATATCTGCAACCTTCTGAAGAGACAGGAAGCTGGATAAGAAGCCTGGTTATCTCTCTGCGCAAAGGCGATGTGGAACATGCGCGTGAACTGTTCACTTCTTTCCTCGCCGGTATTCCTTACACTATGCGCCGCAAGGAAAACGAAGTGGAGCGTGAGAGATATTTCCAATATACTTTCTATCTCATCATGCGCTTGGTAAGTGTATATACAGTTTATGTGGAAAAAGTCCAAAGTCAAGGACGTGTGGATTGCATAGTGGAAACATCGGACTATGTTTATATCTTTGAATTCAAACTTGACGGTACGGCTGATGAAGCTCTTCAACAGATAGAGGAAAAAGGATATATTCGTGAATATATAGCCGACAAGCGCAAGGTTTATAGGATTGGCGCGTCTTTCTCTTCTGAAACGGGTACGATTAGCGACTGGGCCGTAAATTAATCAGAAGAAGAATATTCAAGGTGACAAGGTTTCAGAGACATGGAGACAAGGGGATTAATTCCATAACTTATCCTACTTGTAAAACTTAAGCAAATACAATATATTTCCAGTCAACTTGTCTTCTCATCTCCAAAATCCTTTCCTCACCTGAAACAAAGCAAAAACGAAGTTCTTTCCTCATTACTTTCCTGCAAGGAAATAGAACCATTATGCATACGCATAATCTGGCGGGAAATGCTCAAACCAATGCCAGTTCCGTCCTGTTTGGTTGTATAAAACGGAACAAAAATCTCATCGTGCTTGTCTTTTCCTATAGGTTTGCCGTTGTTTGAAACCGTAACTACAGTTGAACCGGCAAAGTCTATTTCAGACTGAATAACAATTGAAGTTGCTCCTGCTTGCAATGCATTACGCACAAGATTTATGAATACCTGTGATAACTGGTCTTCATCAGCATAAAGCAGAATATCGTCCGACATTTCCTTATAAGCGAAATCCGCATTTGACGACAAAAGCTGCTCATGCGAAAGCTTCCTTACTCTTTCAACCAAATCTCTCAGGAAAAAAGCCTTTTTCTGCGGAGCAGATATACGGGTGAGCGAACGATAAGTATCAACAAATTTTATCAAACCTTTGGACGAATCAGAGATGGTGTCTAGCCCGAGCTTCAACTCTTTCCGGTTCACCGGAGCATCTGGCGATGTTTCCTCAAGCTCAACGGACAATGTGTGGCTGAGCGAAGATATAGGCGTGATGGTATTCATTATCTCGTGGGTAAGGACACGGATAAGTCTGTTCCAAGATAGTTCCTCGTTATGTGCCATTTCATTGGTTATATCATTAAGGGCAAAAATACTCACGCTCTTTCCTTGTAACGAAGTTTCGGTGTTTGTTACGGAAAGAGTAGTCTTTCCTTTTTCATTATATATGGAAACGCGCATATCATTCAGCGCCGGACCGGACAAACGGAAACAATTCTCCAACTCCGGACTGATATTTCCCAATTGCCTTGTCTGGCTGAATGTGGCAACGCCAAGCATCGCAAGCGCAGAAGCATTGCAATATATTACCCTGCCTTCGCGTTTCGCTTCACGGTCAACCACAACTATTCCTGTTGTCACCTGGTCGAGCATACGCGCATAATATTTCTCATGCTCGGCAATCTCCTCTTTTTCTTTTTCGAAAATGACGCGTATTCTGTTAAGCGTTTTATGAAGGCGGCGGTTATGAAGATGACTCTCGTCGAAACGGAAATTAAGTTCCTTGTCCTCCAGAGCATCAAGCATATATGTTATTTTCCCAAGTATCTTGTTATGATAATATACTCCGGAAAATACAACAGATAAGACAACAGTTGCCGCAACAATCAATATAACATATCCGGTGGAAATCATATATTATATTTCTTAAGTTTGGTATAAAGCGTCGGGCGGCTTATGTTCAGGAGTTTAGCCACATGCGTAAGGTTTCCGTTGCAACGTTCCATTGCCTGACGTATTGTTCTTTCCTCAACCATTTCAAGTGTTTCGTTTTCGGGATTTTGTAACGAAACGGCAGATTGTGATGAAATGCCAAGGTCTTTGGGCAAGAGTTCGGAAGTTTCGGACATGATAACGGCTTTCTCTATCACATTCTGAAGCTCACGTATATTTCCGTTCCAAGTGTGATGCAGCAGCATCTGTTCAGCTTCGGGAGATATACAGCATAAATTGCGGCGATATTTGTCGGCATAGCGTTTCATGAATATTCCGGCAAGAGGAATTATCTCGTCTGTCCGCTCACGAAGCGGAGGCATCGGAATATGTATCGTGTTAATACGATAGAAAAGGTCTTCACGAAATTCTCCATTACGCACCATTTCTTCCAGATTACGGTTAGTTGCACAGATTAGTCGAATGTCCACAGGCACCGAGCGCGAGCTACCAACCTTGCTGACAGTCCTGTTCTGAAGCACACGCAACAGTTTTGCCTGCAACGACAGAGGAATATTTCCTATCTCATCCAGGAAAAGAGTGCTTCCGGCTGCCTGCTCTATTTTTCCCACGCGGTCCGTATGGGCATCGGTGAATGCACCTTTCACATGTCCGAAAAGCTCGCTTTCGAACAATGTTTCAGTGATAGCACCGGCATCAACGCAAACCATCGGTTTTGCCGCACGATCCGAAAGACGGTGAATTTCTGCGGCAAGTACATCCTTTCCGGTTCCGTTCTCGCCTGTAATCAATATACTGGCATCAGTAGGCGCTATTTTGCCAACAGTCCGGTGTATGGAAAGTATCTTTTCGCTATTTCCCCAGTGCATGGTTACAGTCTGAGTTGCCTCCTCATCCGCAACCTTTCCTTTTTTAGAGGTTGATTTATTACCACACGCTGATGCGAGGATTGATACGAGTTTTTCATTGTCCCACGGTTTCACAACGAAATCGAAGGCTCCGCGCTTCATTCCCTCCACGGCAAGTGCTATATCGGCATAAGCTGTGAAAAGCACAACTTCCACAGCCGGATTCACTTTCTTTATTTCCGATAGCCAGAACAGCCCTTCATTCCCCGTATTGGTGTCAGTATCAAAATTCATATCCAGCAAAATAACGTCGGGAGAAAATCCGCGCATCATCGCATGAATATCTTTTGGCGACGACAACAGCTCCACCTTGTCGAAATGCTTGGGCAGCAAAACCGACAGTGCAGAACGAATTCCTGTATTATCATCAACTACCAGTATCTTTCCTTTGTTCATCATTATATGTTTATCTCTTCTCCTTATATTTAATCTTCGCAATCTCAACTTTAATATAAAAGTTGGCAAGAAATTATTTCAAAAATAAAGATTTTTAGATAACAATCATTACCCTTAATCAATTTAATCTTTTTATCCTTTTATCTAAATGTTTTTATCGAACCACCTAGGTGGGTTAATCAATTCACCTAGGTGAGCCAATCAATCCACCTAGGTGAGCTGATTAACCCACCTAGGTGAGCCGATATTTTGGATTAGATGGTTCTAACATGTCTTTAGCATATTTCTCATTTATTTATGTGATGATTCTAATGAAACATTATACCCTTACTATAACTAAATTTACTTTATCTTATTTAGCAGTACTATTTGCATATTCAAATATAATACCATAAAGTCAAAGAGTGATGAGATAGAGTTAACAAGGTCGTCTGAAAATTATTCAAACATTGGATACTTTTTTTTATCCTTTATACTATTTAATTGATTAATTCTCCACTCTTTAGTTAAATCATCCAATAATAAACCTCTATAAGGATATTTATCTCCTGATAATTTACAACGACGCTTTATTTCATTGATAAATAAATCCGTGTACATTTCTTCAACTAAATAATAACCCTCTTTATCTTTTTCCAAAGGTTGAAGAAAAACATAAGCATCAAAATTATCCTCAAAAGTTCCATCAATAGGAACACCTTGATATTCCAATGTAAAATCACAAGGCTCACTACCGAAAGGAGAATTTGATAAAGCAAAGGCGACAGGCTTATTCCCATTTAAGTTAAAAACATAATCAAACAAACCTTTTCTCATTTTTCCATAAACATTACCAGCATTATCACCCCATACTTTATGTAGTAAGACGGAATATACTTCCTCATCTGAAAATCTCTTTTTCAGAAGATTTCCCAAACTTGGTACGCCATTAGCATGTTTACATGCATGGTTACTGCCAACAATGAATAAATTTCCTCGTGTATCTTTATTCTCTCTAATTATTTTCTCTGTTACATCAGCCATGCATGTATCCCTATCTTGAAATGAATACCTTTCCCAACGATTCAAGTCTTCTTCAGTTTTAATATCCAACCAAGACATACCAAAATCAGGAAAAATAACACGTATTTTCTTTTCTGGTGATAAATGATGATTCACATTCCATATAGTTATCAAAAACTCATACATTCCTTTATCATTCCATCCATACTGATAATCACCGCCCAAAATATCCAATAATAAATCCCTGTCTAATGTTTCTGTGTTAAAGAATTTATTTATACGTTCTTGATTTCCTTTTTTCATCTCTAAAAATACTGTTCCTGCTACCTCCGGAAATTCAGGAGACTGAACTAGCCGTTTCATCAAGTCCCAAGAAGGTTTATAAAAATGATGTTCTCCATAAAGAACTATCTTATGTTTCTTCAATACATCTAAAAGAAAAACTTCCGGTTTCTGACCATTAGACTTGATATAATTAATAAAACTTACTGTATCTGTTGACACAGTAGCAATACGTGAAGAATATTGAGCGTACTTTTCTAAAGATGGAGCTAATCTTTCTTTTAGCCATAACTGACCTTCTTTAATAGACTTTACAGGTTGTTCTCCTGCATTTACCCATCTGCCATTTTCAAATACCAGACCGACAAGTAAATATTTATATTCATCTCCCCAAGCGCCAAAAGACGAAATTACCCCAGCTATATAATCATTATAATAAATTACTTGTTTTACTTCTCTACTTAGAATTTCTGTTCTTTCTTCTGGTTTTACCTCTCGATTTCTATAAACCTTCCCTAATGGGCAAAAACGAAAAGTAAATATTTTATCAAAACAAACAGAATCATTTCCTTTTATTTGCATATAAGCTGATGCAGTAAATGCACCTAAAGGAGATGATAGATCAATCGTGTCTTTAAATTCACTAACTTTCTTATCAACAGATATTACTTGTTTGAAATCAGCTTTAGCACCTATATCAAAAAGTCCCGATAACAGTAAAATCAATATAGCCTTTTTCATTTCAATATAAATATATAAATCAATACTTCCAATATTTATCACTCAGCAGACAAACTGTCAGAAGGAGCTTCTTTAGCCACAGTCGCGTAAATAATATAAATAAGCAACGAAGTGACAGCTTGCATGGCAAGAAATATGAGGACAAACACCAACGGACTTAGCTGAACGCGGTTTACAAAGTTCTCCAACCAGTCGGAAGTAATCATCCACGAAATCGGGGCGGCTACTATGAAAGCGACACTGACAAAAACAAAATATGGTTTTATTCCCCAGCCTATTATATCCGCGAATCCGGCTCCGAAAACTTTCCGCAAAGCAATCTCTTTCCTTTTATAATAAATGTCGAAAATAACCATTGCAAAAACACCGATCAACGACAGTGCTACTGCAAGCACAGAGAAGCACAATATTGTTTTGCCGAAACGTATTTCCTTTTTATAAAGCGCATCGAGCAATTGGTCGTAGAACTTGACATCCACAGGATAAGCTGCATCCATTGCTGCCACTTCCTTGCGGATATGCGACACTGCAGTAACAGCGTCGAATCCTTTCTTCAAGCGGACATATACGAATGGCATACGTCCGGATTCGACAGGCCATACGGAAAAGACGACAGGAACCTTTTCTTCACGGACCGAAGTGAAAGCTATCTCCTCACAAACGCCCACCACGTCTGTCTCACCACTGATAACTGTCCCGACTTCCACACCATAGTTATCACGAAGATAGGAATTGATTATGGCACCGTTGTCCGTGTCGCCGGTAAAGTTGCGACCGTCAATAATATCAATACCCATCACTTTGAAGAAATTGGGTGAACAGTTGATAAAGAAAGTCTTTGCCTCTTCCCCACGCCATTCCATAGCTCCGGTGGTGTATGAATCCTGCCCGCCGATATAACCGCTGGCAAAAGCGACATCCTCAACTTCGGGATATTGGCGCAAAGCCTCACGAAGCCACGAGCCACGCTCCACTGCCATTTCCCTTGTGAGATTTATCACGGCAAGCTGGTCCTGGTCGAAGTTTGTGTTCGCGCGCATCATCAAATGATTTTGAAGGAATATAAAGACGATGAATATCATCAATGCCGATGATATGGTGTATTGCAGCGTAAGCAGCACGTTCTTGATTTTCTTGCCCGAAGGCGTCAATCCGTAATTTCCTTTAAGCAGCAAAGACATCGGGAAAGATGTGACAAAATAGCCCGGATATATTCCGGCAAGCATTCCCAGCAGGAAGGCGCCGCACACGCTTGCCGCACACAGGCTGCCGTAAGCAGACATAGTAACCGGCTCCTGTATGATATCCGATTCGGCAAACCATGAGGAAACGGGAACACTAAGACCAACGGCAAACACACTTGCAAAACCAACAAGGCAAGCAGTCTCAAGGGCTTGTTCAAGGCGCAACGTCCACACTTCGGCACCAAGTATTTTGCGGGTGTTGATTCCACGAAGGCGCAATGGCATCAGTGAAATATAGAAATTGATGAAATTGAACAAGCCTATGAATACAATCAACACAGCAATTACAATCATCATATTGCTCTGCATCCGGCTTCCCGTCTTGAACACATACGCATCCGCCTCGCCGTCCATGAAATATACGTCCTGCAACGGAACAAGAGCAACGGGGTTAAGATACGTGTAGCGTGAGAAATCGAAATTACGGTTGAACTCGTCCGCCACAAGCGATGCGTTATCAGGATTATCCAGCCTCAGGTAACATACGAAATTGGAGTTTCCGAAACCTTGCATCAACGATTGCGGAACTGGAACAAGAATGTCGTTGTTGAGCTGCGTGTTTCCGGGAAAATCCTTATATACAGCTCCGACATACACTTCAGTCATAGGCAGAAAATAGTCCGATTTGGATTTCAGACTGACAAGTTTGCCAACAGGAGAATCATTGCCAAACATCTTTTCGGCAAGGCTTTCCGGAATAGCGACATTATCAGGTTTGGCAAGCGCGTCGCGACTTCCTTCCGTCACCTCAACACCAAACACATCAAAGAAATCGGGGCTTACGAGATTAACCTCTTGCTTGAAACCTTCAAGCTCGCCGCCGGAGCCTGTCACCGTAAGATATGTTTCACCGACGAAAGGACAGGACAGCGTGCCAGCCTCAACATGGGATGACGAATTTATCACCGCATCGGCAAATCCCGGAGGAAGTACGGAGCGGAAATAAGGATTCTCAGGCATTTCAACCTTGAAAATACAGTCGGCTCCGGGATGGAACTTGTCGAAGTTCCGCTCATATTGCACATGTGCCATAATTATTATGAAGGCTGTGAATGCCATCACCAGCCCGAACATATTCAATGTGACAGGCACAGGATATTTGCGTAATAATGTTTTTATGTTGTTGAATGTTTCCATAATTTCTGGAATTAAAAGTTATACTATATTACATTCCGGAGCCAAAGATATACAAGTATTTTTTTTATAATCTGTACATCTCATCACTCGCGTTGCTTCCCTTATAACGTTTCGGAGAAGCATTGAAGCGATAAGTCAGAGAAAATGTAAGAGTACGGCGGTACATATTGTCATCCATATATGTATTCAATCCATTGAAGTTTCCTAGGTAAGCATCACTTATGGTATTGAATATATCGATTCCCTCTAATCCGACTAACAGTTTATTATCAAAGAATGAGGTATTTATATATATATTAGTACGCCAAGAAAATTTTGTACCATATGTCAGATAATAACTGCTATTGCCTTTTGTTCTTCCGCTTATATCAACTCCAAAATTCCAACCTTTTATACTGAATCCGTTACGGAGATTGAAATTGAAAGTTGGTTTGTTGTAAGTAATACCGGGATTTCCGTAAGTCACAAAATTCTTATCGACCGATATATCATAGTTGGGACGCCATATTCCAAAAGCCGAATTGTAATTCAATGCAACAGTAAGGAAATCTGCTTTATCTATATTTATCATTTTACCCAAAAATGAGTTTTGCATATACAATTCCGGAAATTCGGCTATATAATCTGTAGTCCTTTTGTAAACTCCCATAAGCGAGAACTGCTTCCAACCTAATGTATAAGTCAAGCTGTTAGTATAAGCAGGTTGCAAATACGGGTTACCTGCAGCATATTGATATGGGCCCATATAACCAATTGAACTTCTAAGGCTATGATATGAAGGACGAGAAACGGTATTTCTATATGCCAACTCCATACGCAAATCCTTGTTATGCTCATAACTCAGTCGGAACGAAGGGAACAAACGCTGATGACGGCGACTTTGTTCCTCAACCAATTTGCCATTCTCAAAATACTCCATGTTTACATTTTCATAACGAAGACCTACTTCACCGGATAACTTGCCGAAAGAACGGTTGAATGAGGCAAATCCCGAATAAAGATTCTGTTTCACAAGGTTGGAATTGGGCTGTATTCCCTGTATACCGTCATTTTCGGTTACAGAATAATTCTGTTCGTTTCTTGTGTATGAACCTTCCGCTCCATAAGTCAGGTTTCCTTCCCACAACGGTGTTTTTAATGTGAGCTTTGCGGCATACAAATCATAATTCTTATCCTCAGAAGTCCGCAATTTTTCCTGTGTTTGGTCAATTAGTGTATTGTCCGAAGCATCTTTGCGATTTCCGTCTGAGGTTTTGTAATCCATATCCAATTTCATATTCAGCCAGTCAGCCAGTTGACCGTTATAATAAGCATTTACATAGTGGCTAAAACTGTTATCATTTCCTGAAAATCGAGTATGAACAGGGTCATCTGCCTTTCCGTTTAAGGATGATTCTGTATCTATAGAATAATCATGAGAATTTCCATAGGCATTTGAATATTCATATTGCACACCGAAAGAATGATCCTCATTAATCGTATAATTGAATCCGCCCTTAGGAGTATAGAATTTAACCATATCGCTGTCAGTACGCCTTGAAACAACAGAGCGTGTTCCTTGATCCGTAAAAAGTTCAAATTGCCAAAAACGCTCTTTAGGGAAAGACATATTGGCATAAAACATTTCGGCGAAAATATCCAACTTACCTGTCCTGTAATTGAAAGAAGCACGGTCCATTGTGTACCATTCGGAGTTATAACGGTTGTAAGTCCATAAATCAGCGCTGAAGCCTTCACCGACAGGTCGGTAAGTTTCAATTTTTATAACAGAATTTACAGTAGCGTCGTATTCAGCTCCCGGATTAGTGATAACAGTAACTTTCTTTATTTCGTTAGACTGGATTCTTTGCAGCTCGCCATTATCTCTAACAAGCCTGTTGTTTATATAAAATATTGGAGAGCCTTTTCCCAATACTGTAAAGGAATTGTCGCTCTTTGATACGAACGGCATCTGTCCGACTATGTCCGACAATGTTCCTATATCCTTCAACGGAGTGTTCTGCACATCAGCCGTGATTCCTTCATTGCTCATACGGAACATTTTCGCATTTCCGGTCACGACAACTTCAGAAAGCATTTCTTTTGAAGGATTGAGTTTTATTATACCCATATCATTAGCAGTAATGTCTGATATGTATGTTTCATAACCTATCAAAGATATACGGGCAAAAAGTTTTCCATCAGGAATTGCCACTGAAAATCTGCCTTCTTCATCAGACACTGTGCCTGTTATTATGGAAGAATCCCGGGCACTCATGACAGCCACATTTGCGAACGATAATGCTTCTTGTGTGTTTGCATCAATTATTTTTCCTTTTATATTTTGGGAAAAAGTTGTGACACTTGTAAATAAAAGGAATATCAGTAAAACTATTTTGTAATATCGTACCATAATAAAAATTTATATTAAATATTTGTTATTTGTTTATAGACTCATATTTTTTCTCACTCACTCTTCAATGACTCCACAGGATTAGCATTCATAATCTGCAGGCTTGAAACGACAACTGTCGCAAGGATTATGATAGCCACGATAACATCGGCTGCAAGGAAATACAATACTGAAATACTTATCTTTTCGGAGAACTGTTCGAGCCATAATCCTGATACATAATAAGCCGAAAGGTTTCCTACAATGGCGGCAAGCAATATCCATTTGGACATTTCACCTACGAATATTAACAGAATCTCGGACGAAGTGGCTCCGCTTATCTTTCTGATGGCTATTTCCTTGCTGCGACGCTGCGATTCGTCACGCACATAACCGACCAGACCAAAGAAGGCTATCAAAAGGGAGAATAAGCAACCTGCAAAGATTGTGTCTTTCATCTTACGATTGTCGTCATACATGCTTTGCATAACTTGTTTATAAGAATGTATCTCCATATCCTTTTCCGGGATTTCTTTCTGCACTTCCTTCTCTATACGGCTGATAATTTCGGGAGATAATTTCTTCACTTTTATAAGTATATACGGCATATAGGATGCATTAATTTCAGAATCGCCAGTAAACCTGATACTCGGACGCTCATCATTTCGTGTAAGCAAACCGATACGATAGTCCTCGTAAACGCAGGCGATAGTGAGCACTCCTTGATTCATAGCGGTTGAATCGGAATGTTCAGAAACATAAATGCTTTTACCTAAAGCTCCGTCCTTCCAATCAACAAACTCTTGCATTCTTTCTACAAACTTACGGCTTACGGCAACTTCCTGTTCTGTTTCAGGAACACGTCCTTCCAATATTGGTATATTGAAAAACTCAAAGAAACCTTTTGTTCCGAAATACTGGTCAGCGATGTTGAAAAGTTCCCTGTCATCTCCCGGTAAATAAACATCATTACCTGAACTATAATCAAAAGGTAAATCATAACATCTTTCAATATCTATAATATCCGGATTAGATTTCAGTATAGCTATACTCCTTTCTATATTCTGTTTTTCAACACCTCGAACACTGTAGAACAATACATTCTCGTAGTCATATCCGGGTTTATCATTGAGAGCCTTGTCATATTGTGCAATAATGACGAACATAAAACAAATAAGGAATATGTTTATCACAAACTGAACCCACAACAATGTAAGTTTCCAATGTCTCTTGTTCTCACTATAACTACGGAAAGCTACACTGACCGGAACTTTTGCGTACAAATAGCCGGGAATAACAGTAGAAACAATAAGTAAAACTACTATTACCGCAACTAGAACATAAATGGTCTCAGGAATAAAGAGCGATGTAAGTTCGGCACCAAGCAAATCCTTGATAACCGGACTTGCAGCAAATATCAATGCTGATGCCAAAATAAGAGATATAACCATCACTACAGATGTTTCCCTGAACAATAACATATATATATCCCATGTTTCCGCGCCATAACACCTGTGGATACCCATTTCCTTGGAACGCTTCACCATCTCGGATATGGTAATAAGTATATAATTCATCAGCGATATAAGTATCAACACCAACGATACTATCGAAAGTATGATTACCATGTTTCGCACCTGCGGCTCTGAGGTGTGAAGTTTATTTACCGGAGTCAGGAAATACCATATTTTACTGCCATTCTTTTCCATTTCTTCTATAGGCTGATTTTCTTCCTGCATCAATCGAATTGAAGCAGAGAGAGATGACGGATCAACACCTTCCTCCAATTTCACATATCCACGATAACGGTCATTACCCAACCAGTTCTCACGACTCCATTTGCCATATGAAACCATAGACAGAAGCATGTCATAGTCCAGGCTTCCGTTTTCCGGGAAATCCTCATATACACCACCAATTGTAAATTTCAATTGAGGGCCATCTTCATTATAAAGAACTTGTCCGACAGCCTTGTCAACACCACCAAGCTTTTCAGCAAAAGAACGGCTAACCATCAGCATCATTGGTTGAGACAAAACCTTTACAGCATCGCCTGCCAATATCTCACGGTTAAACACATGAAAGAATGAAGTATCGGCAATAGCCAGAACTCCGGAAACAGGATTCTTGTCCGCAGTATAGAATCTTTCACTTGCAAACAAAAATGTAGTGCGTGTTGAATATTCAACACCTGGAACATATTGTTTGAATCCAGGTGCAACTGCCCCACTCACCTGAAAAGATTCTCCAGTATCTCCCTGATTGGAATATCCCGTCTTTATCAGATAAATCCGTTCTATATCCTTATAGAAGTTATCGTATGTGGACTCGAAGCAAACTTTGGCAATAAGAATGCATCCTATTGCAAGGCCTACTCCAAGTGAGAATATTTTAAGTATCCAATTTTTCTTGTTCATGGTTGTTTGATTTTTAGAGTTCGTTTCTGACGTCACCGACTATACGTCCGTCGAACAGGTTTATTGTGCGCTGCGCCATTGAAGCGTCTTTCTGTGAGTGAGTCACCATCACGATTGTTGTTCCTTCCTGGTTCAGCTCAGTGAGCAAGTCCATAACTTCCTTTCCGTTCTTGGAATCAAGGTTTCCGGTAGGCTCATCAGCAAGAACCAGCTTTGGATTGGAAACTACGGCACGGGCAATCGCAACCCTCTGCTGCTGACCTCCGGAAAGCTGCTGCGGGAAATGCTGCGCACGATGGCTTATGTTCATACGCTTTAGCATAGCTGTGACACGTTGTTTTCGTTCAGAAGCACTGATGTTGAGATATTTCAACGGAAGCTCCACGTTTTCGAACACATTCAACTCGTCAATCAGGTTGAAGCTCTGGAAAACGAAGCCGAGATTTCCTTTTCTGAACTTGGTGCGTTCGCGTTCCTTAAGATTAGCCACTTCCTGTCCCAACAGCTGATAGCTGCCCACTGAAGGATTGTCCAAAAGACCTAGAATATTGAGCAATGTTGACTTGCCACAGCCAGATGGTCCCATTATTGCTACAAACTCACCTTCTTTTATTTCGAATGATACGTTATTCAATGCTGTTGTTTCGATTTCTTCTGTACGGAAGATTTTGCTTAGGTTATTAACTTTAATCATATTTTTGAGTTTTTAAGTTTTTGAGTTTTTGAGTTTATTAGTTGACAAGAGGACAAGTTGACGAGGCTACAGGAAATAAGTTATTTCTACTTAATTTCTTGACTCCTTGACTTCTTGACTCCTAAAAAATACAGCAATTTCAATTTTTAATTTTTAATTTTCAATTCTCAATTTCTCTCACCTTATCACCAAACACTCATTATCCCCGAAATTATCATATCCCGAAGTAATAACCTGTTCTCCAGGTTGCAGTCCGTCGAGCACTTCATAATATTGAGGATTCTGCCGTCCTATTTTTATTTCTCTTTTATAAGCCTTGCTGCCATCGGCTGTGAGAACATAAATCCATCTTCCTCCGGTTTTCTGATAGAATGTGCCGCGGGGAACAAGAACAGCTTCTTTGGATTGTCCGAGTTGCAGATTAAGATAATAAGTCTGTCCTGTACGGATATTCTCCGGCTGTCCGCCAATGAACTTGAAATCCGCCTTGAACTTTCCGTCTCTCACTTCCGGATAAACTTTACGGATAACTGCACGATATGATTCATCCTGACGTTCGAAATCGGCTTCCAGTCCGGGTGAAACTCTGTCGATATAATGCTCGTCAATCTGTGCTTCAATTTTATAACTGTCCAGATTGTTTATCTGTGCTATTTTTCCTCCGGAAGAAACAGACTCGCCAAGTACAACATCCAGCAAACCAATCTCTCCGTCTATAGGAGCCGATATGATAAGATTGTCTTTCCTCTTGCGAATCATCTGCATATTCAGGCGCATATTGTCCAGGCTCTCCTGCATCTGCTTGACCTGCACACTACGGTAAAGGCTGTCCTGAACGGAGCGCTCACGAACCAGTTCCAGGCGACCTTCAGCCAATTGATAATCTTCCTCAGCCTTCAGGAAATCTTCTTTTGCTATCAGATTCTCCTCGTAAAGAGCTTTTTGGGAAAGATATAATCTGCGTGAACGCTTGACTTCCATTTCAAACTGCAGCATATCCTGATTTACGCTAAGACGTTGCTGCTCCATGGAAATCATTGTATTTCGGAGCAAATTTTCTTTCTCCGCCAAATCGGCTTCGGAGTTGAGAATCTGCATATCGAGATTCTCGTTTGCCAGACGGAGAATCTTGTCTCCTGTCTTTACCTTTGCTCCTTCTTCCATATATATTTCCTTTACAACACCGGTTTCAAGCGAACTGATTTGCACGGTTGTCATTGGTTGCACTTGTCCGTTCACCCTTATATAGTCGTTGAAATCACCGGAAACGACTTCTGATATCGAAAGTGCTTCATTGTCGATTCTCAGTGTTGAAACATTATCACGGAGAATCAAATATAATACAAAGGCAACGACCAGCAAGGCACTCCAATATGGTAATGCTTTCTTGCTTAAGAGTAATGCCATTCCTTTTTTGGGTTCTATTTTTTTATCCATACGTTTTGAGTTTTTGAGTTTTTAAGTTTTTGAGTTTTTGAGTTGACGAGGTAACAAGTTGACGAGTTGACGAGTTGACAAGGAAATTTTTAAAGGGAGTTAAGAAGGGAGTTAAGAAGAAGTTAGGAGGAAGTTAGAGGGCAATAGATATTAGACACTAAATAGTATCGGCCTCTAACTCCTTTTTAACTCCTTTCTAACTTCCTCTAACTCCTTCAATAAATATTCCTTCCTTTAACTCCTTCTCTCCTTGAGTTCTGCTCCAAATAACCAATCCCCTTATAATAATTAACCACACTATTTTTAAGGAACAACTTCAGGCGGGCATCAAGTTTCTCGGCACATGAATTCAGATATGAATTTGAGATTGTCTGATATTCCACCGGAGATATAAGCCCTTGTTTCATTTTCTTCTCATGAAGAAGAAATGTTTCCTTTTGAGCGTCGGATTTTTTCTCGGCATGAACCAATGCTTTTATAGCGCCTCTTTTATCCTGCAATGCTCGCGATACTTCCGATTCAACATCCTGCAACGTCTGACGATACTGAGCCTCGGCACGGCGATAGTCATTCCTTTTCTTGGAAAGATTGGAAAAACGCGACAGGCGGTCATATATCGGAATAGACAAATTCAATTGAATATATTGTCCGGAGTTGTTTTTCCATTGCGACCAGAAAGATGGTGTCTGTGAATCGGCTCTTCCGGGATAGCTGTAGAAACTTGTGGACCAGCCGCCGCTAAGTGACAAAGATGGAAGGAACTGCCATTTTGCGGTATGCAAGGCATATTTTGCCTTTTTCAAACTTCCTTCGGCTATGAGAACTGAAGGTTGTGTTGCAAGGGCATAATTTATGATTTCATCTTCGGACTCATTATCGAACAATATGGAATAATTGTCATTCTCCAACATCGACATATCCGGGCGCAACTCCTTTTCTATTGGCCATAACATTATGGACTTAAGAGTTAGAAGAGCGTCATCGCGACTGTTCACGGAATTTACAAGCAAGTATTCCTTGTCGGCAAGGTCGGCTTCTGTCTGCGCAACATCGGGATAACTTTTCTGTCCGAGTTCATACTGCTTATTTATAAGATTAAGATTGGTTTTGGCAATCTCAACCTGTTCAGTAAGAACTTCTGTCATTTCGGAATGGAAAAGTACATTGCAATATGCTTCCATCACGGCAAGGCACAATTCGTTGCGAAGTTTTTCTTCCTCGGAAATTCCCATCTTTACTGCAGTCTGTGAAATCTTTATATTGTCGATGGCTGAGAATCCGTCGAATAATGTCAGACTGGCATTGATTGAATATCCGTTATTGAAAGAAGTTGAATTGATATAAGTATTCGTTTCCGGGTCAACAGCACGTCCGAAATTAGTGTAGGCATAAGTTCCTGCTGAAACGGATGGAGTGAATGCTTTCAGTATAGCATCACGGCGTTCGATGCGTTTATCTGAATTATCAAGTTTCTGTATTTCGTTTTTTGTGGAATATTTTACGGCATATTCCATACAGTCGTGCAATGTCATTACAGCAATCGTATCGTTGCTGCTGCCATTGCTGACAGCAAAAATATTCGGTGTCGAACACAGAACAGTTAATAATATAGGTATAAATCTTATTTTCATTTTCTGTTATGTTTACACCTATATTATAGCCATTACCGTGCCACAACACCGATAATATTATATCTCAAGCATTTACAAAATCTGAGATATTTTAAACTGTAAAGTTTCTTTACAGTTAGTGTAAAATGATTTTACAATTGATGTGTAAAATCAGAATGAAAGTTGTAATCCTGCCTGAATTCCATGTGAAGCATATCCACATAAATAGTTGACCTGATAAGAAGCACCAACTGATAGTAATTTTGTAAGCTGATAATTATATCCGACTTTTCCTATCAATCCCCAATCAACCTCATTTGAACTGTCAAAACTGTGAATTATATATCCATTATCAGGATTGTTGTCTTGGTCTTCCCTAATCTGCCATTCGCTATATTCGGAGGCAAGACCAAACGCTGCCTGAGCATATAACGTATGTCTGCCTGATTGGATAATATCATAACCCAAACCAAGACCAACCATTGTGTTTGTCATTTTATTATATGTATAACCTTCAAAGCTCTGCTCACTATTAATTGTGTACAAGCCATTCTCAGTTCCCGAAACTTTAGAGGTAAAAACAGTTCCCAATGTATAAAGTCTGTTATTCACATAATACTTGAAATCAGCATTAACATTAAAGCCGTTCATTCCATTCACTTCACCTTTCTCTTTTTCTGCCATCTCAAAACCACCGGCAAAATCAAGTTTCACTTTTCCTTTTTGTGCGTTCATACTTGATGCTGAACCTAACAATAATGCTAACAGTAATAAATTTTTCTTTTTCATAAAACAGTGTAGATATAAATTGGGGCAAAAATATATAAAGTTTCGATAGACTCAAATTATTTGGAAATATATGGATAATTGTGAACTCTTAATTAAATTATCAATAGTAGAACTATTTGAAGGAATAGATTTAATAGACAAATAGAATAACGTAATCAGACACAATATTTATACAAAAAAGCGTCATAATCAAATGATTATGACGCTTTATATATTTCTATTACTGTCGGGGTACCAGGATTCGAACCTGGGACCCCCTGCTCCCAAAGCAGGTGCGCTAACCGGACTGCGCTACACCCCGTTTGCTAGAAACACTCAATCAAACTTTGATTGGATTTCTGCGGAGAGAGAGGCTCTCGAACTTATACTTTCACAGAATATCATAAAACTGCAAACGACTGATAATCAAGTGTAAATTACAATATAGAGTAAAAGTAAATGTTTCTAAATGTCTTTTGCTATCTCAATAATTGGGTGTATATTTGGGTGTA
>JAXDRC010000043.1:0-33968 GCA_034091205.1 Parabacteroides sp.
TACCTTGGAATAATGGGATAATGGAAGGTACTGTAAATAAAATAAAAACCTTGAAAAGGATGATGTTTGGAAGAGCGTCTTTTTCTTTATTAAAATTGAAACTTTTAGCTTTTTCATTCACCTAAATTGACGAAGAACCAAGTTCCTGTATATATATTACTGAGAAAATAACTGAAGTTGAGATAAAAATACAATTTACAAACTTGCGCAGATACATCATTATCTCTTATGATGAGTTAAGCAACTTGTAAAACTCAAAAATATATATAGAAGTATTTCAGTATATATATAGATGTATGCACAAATATATATAGATGTATTTCACTGCAGGTCCGAACCTACAGTCCGGATAATTATAATATGTTATTCAAGTTTCGCAGAGCACAACTTACAGAAGTTATAGCACTGCGAAACTTGAGGTTTTTAATCATCTGTATCAATATCTATAGGAAGCTGTCGCTTGAAAGCTTCTTTAAAAGAAATCAAGGTCTCAGTTCTTGCCAAGCCCAACGGCTGTAATTTATTATGAATTATACTCAACAAATGCTGATTGCTTTTTGCATAAATCTTAATAAATAAATCATACTGTCCGGTAGTATAGTGGCATTCGACTACCTCCGGTATTTCTTTCAAAGCTTCAATTACGTCAGTAAACTGTCCCGGAGACTTAAGATACAAGCCCATATATGCACAGGTTTCATATCCAACTTTTGTGTTGTCAACAATGAACTCTGACCCCTTAATAACGCCCAAGTTCGTTAGTTTTTGTATTCGTTGATGAATCGCTGCTCCTGATACATTACACTCCCTTGCTACTTCCAAAAATGGCATACGAGCATTTCCAACTATAAGTTTCAAGATCTTTTCGTCTAATTCATCCAATTGATGATGTGCCATAAATATAATATTTGTCCGTAATACGTTAATTCTTACAATTTGATACAAATATAGTGAGTTTTACAGAAAATGACTCCAATAATAAAAAAATAATTTAGTATTGTAAGCTAATATAAACACACTCCACAAAATATCAATATAAAAACAGATTCGATCAATAATCGACAAAGCAGGTTAATAACTTAAGTTTCGCAAGTGTTATAAGTTATGGAGTTACAGGAGTTAAAAAAGGAGTTATAGAAGTTAAAGGCCAATACTATTTGTATCTAAAATCAATCGGCTTTTAACTTCCAGCATAGCCGTAACTCCATATAACTCCTTTAACTCCTGAAAGTTGAGCTTACGAAACTTGAATTAATAATATATATGTGCCTAAAGCAAAAAACCCCACATCCTATGGTTAGAATGTGGGGAATATTATAAAGACAAAACTATTAGTCGATGCGTTGAGCAGCTGAATAGCTAATCTTCAAAGCGTATGCTTCACGAAGAGCCTGCTTGATATCTGTGATGATACCCATTTTTGTATCTTTATCAGCTTTGATAGATACAGTCATGAAAGGCTGATCCGCTTCTTTCATACTTGATTTTTCCTGAGCGATATAATCCTGAATTTCTGAAACCTCAGCAAAATTATCATTCAACTGAATACGAGTTTCAGAACCCATCTTAGCCCTCAAATCCGGAGTTGGCTGACCAACATAAATGAAAGTAACCAATGATTTTTTCTCCAGTTTCTGAAGCTCTGTAGCCTGAGGAGCCTTGAACTGTACTTTCAATGTTACTTCACGCATAGATGTTACCATCATGATGAAGAACAAGAAAGCGAACACAAGGTCAGGTAATGATGAGGTATTCAATTCAGGCATTTCACGTCCACCCGCTTTACTAAACTTTCCCATTATTACTTTCCTCCATAATTTTTAGGTTCAGCTTCAGAGACTTTCTGTGGATAAATCATCTGAACAGCTTTCTGTTGATCTTCATCCAAATCCATGAATGCTTTTCCAAACTTCTTCTTTGAAACATCGTCACGCAATTCTCTATAAGCAGCTGCCAATTCATTCTGCACGTCGATGTATGCCTGATAAGAAGTACCACGGTCATTCATCAAAGAAATTACATGATTCTTAGTTACCATCATTTTTCCGAAGTATGGAACATCTACTTCTACTTTTTCAGGTTTGTGTTCATCATTGTATGGATTTTCAATGAATTCCTTAACCTTATCTTTCAGTTGCTTAACATCAGTAACCTGGTCACCGCATAGAACCTGGTTTGTACTACTTACCAAAATAGGCAACAGGTTTCTTTTCTTGATGTCAACATCTGTATCATTCTTCTGGTCTTTAGGTACAGGAGGAGGCAAACGTCTTGCCAAACCTTTATCTGTATCCATTGATGTTGTAATAAGGAAGAAGATAAGCAACATGAAAGCAATATCGGCAGATGAAGAACCATTGATACCCGGTGTCTTTCTTTTCTTACCCATTTCTTTCCTGTTTTAACAAATTTCTTACTTATTCAAAATTCTCTTGATTGTACCCAAGAATGCTACAATAATAATCAATACCAAAAGAATATAAGTTGAATACAACCACATATCTGTAGTCTTCAACCACATTTCAGTATTGTATTTCTGAGAGTCTGCATTCAAACCTGTCATTGGAGTTGCATCACCCATTGCATATGTAATAAACAACATCGCAACAAACAATACCAAAACACCTAAAGACAACATAGCAGATTTAGCATCTGACTTCAAAAGAGTCATGAACTGCCATACTGCAAATAATACAGTACAAGCAATTGTTACACCGAACAACACATATGTCCAATTCAACAAGAGACCAGTATAGATTGGCTCTTTCATTTCAGCAGCAGGGTCTACGACTCCTCCTGTATAGAACATAACCAGTGCAACGATACTGATGATTGAAGAAATCAACAGTGTCCAGCTGGATATTTTTCTTATTTTAGTTACTGCCATAGGTCAAATTATTTTTTGAATTTCAGGTTGTATTTGATAACCAAGTCTAACAAAGAGATTGAAGCGTCTTCCATTTTATTCAAGATAGCTTCCAATTTGCTCAACAAATAGTTATAGAAAATCTGAAGGATCAATGCTACAACCAAACCACCTACTGTTGTAATCAAAGCCACTTTCATACCACCTGCAACGACTGTTGGAGAAATATCACCAACCTGTTCGATTTTATCGAACGCCATGATCATACCAACTACAGTACCCAAGAATCCCAAAGATGGAGCCATAGCGATAAACAATGTAATCCAAGACAAGTTCTTTTCCAACAAACCGCCCTGTACACCACCATAAGAAACGATTGATTTTTCAACCACATCAATACCCTGATCCATTCTCATCAAGCCCTGATATGCGATAGAAGCGATAGGACCGCGAGTATCACGAGCTACAGCTTTAGCTCCTTCGACATCGCCTCTTTCCAAAGCTTCTTCAATACCTTTTAACAATTTGTCAGAGTTAGTTTCTGCCAAGTTCAAATAGATGATTCTTTCCAAGCAGAATGCCAAACCGAAAATCAATGCGATAGCTACCAAGCTCATGAAGTCAGCACCACCTTCGATAAATTTAGTTTTCAACGCCTGGTGCATACCACCTTCAACAACAGCTTGTTCTGCTTCCTGAGCGAACGCTACAGCAGAAGTACCAAGGGCGCACAAGCCCAAAAATGCTTTTGCAAAATACTTTTTCATTGTGTGTTTAATTTTAAGATTAATAATTCTCTTTTTTGTTTTTATTTTTTGTTATTAATTTTCTAATTATTCACGGTTATATCATACAAAAACGCGGAGAGAGCGGGATTCGAACCCGCGATACGCTTTAGGCGTATACACGCTTTCCAGGCGTGCCTCTTCAACCACTCGAGCATCTCTCCAGACGCTACTCCTCTTCAAAACGGCTGCAAAATACGAAAAAATTCCCAATTGCAATCATTTCAGTGCACAAATCTATATTTTTTGATTGATATATCCATCATATCTTAGCAAGAAATTTCGCACTATTTTAATTTTATCGAATTATATCGGAAATTTAACACTCTTAAACAAGTGTTCTGTGTTCACTTTCGTTATTTCAGATACTTTTTCGAGAGGTATATCAAAAATTTGTGCTATCTTTTCAACCGTTTTCCATATATAGACGGGGTCATTACGCTTTCCACGATAAGGAACAGGTGCCAAATATGGAGCATCCGTTTCCAACAATATCCTATTTAACGAAACAGATTTTAAAGTTTCTGACAATTTAGAGTTTTTGAAAGTAACAACACCGTTTATTCCTATTTTAAAATTTTCCAGTTTTTTTACTTCCTCCAAATCCTCGGAATTACCAGTAAAACTATGGAAGACCCCATAAAGATTTTCCGCACCGACTTTATATATGCAGTCAAAAACCTCAGGGAAAGCCTCTCTGGTATGAATCGCAACAGGCAAATCCAAATCTTTACTCCAACGAAGCTGCTCTTCAAAAACTAACTTCTGTTCTTTCAAGTAAGTCTTATCCCAATACAAATCTATGCCAATTTCACCAATTGCACAATACTTTCTCTTCGCAAGCCATTTTTCAGTTGCAGATAATGCTTTTGCATAATCTGAATCTACACTTGTCGGGTGAAGCCCCATCATCGGAAACAGATATTCCGGATAACGGTCACAAATATTATGCATCCGTTCAACAGTTGTTGTATCAACATTTGGCAGCAACAGTGCGCATATTCCGGACTCTTCTGCCTGTTTCAAAAGGCTATCCTGCTCAGGATCAAAATCCTCAAGGTATATATGATTATGAGTATCTATTATCTTCATACATCAAGACTTTCGAAACATCAGGCGTGAAACCACACCTTTCAACACATCCAATTTACTTGATTCAACTTTAAGAGCTGAAAGATTATTCATTGCCAAATTATAATACTCTTGCATTTTGTCTTCAGAAAGCTTCTTCAAGCCTATTTCATTGTATATAGCAGTAACAGCAGCAATCTTCTCTTCCGGTTTGCAGGATTTAGCTCCAATCCATTTGCTTAACTCTGCCAACTGTTTCTCATCGGCCAAACGGAAAGCATTAATTAGCAAGAAAGTCTTTTTATCACACAAGATATCACCGCCTATGTTTTTACCGAATGTTTCAGTATCTCCATATACATCCAACAGGTCATCCTGCAACTGGAAAGACAATCCTATATTTATACCGAACTGGTACAAATTTTCAGCATCTTCTTTTGGAGCGCCAGCAAGTATCGCACCAACTTTCAAACTGCAAGCAAGCAAAACTGCGGTCTTCAAACGAATCATTTCGATATATTCTTCTTCCCTGACGTCATCCCTAGTTTCAAACTCCATGTCATATTGTTGTCCTCCACATATCTCAGCTGCAGTTTGAGTGAACAAATCCAAAACTTCTTTCAAATAAGTTCCGGGTGTTTCAGCCATCAGTTTATAAGCGGCTATAAGCATTGCGTCACCGGACAAAATAGCTGTATTAGCATTCCAAACTTTATGCACTGTTGGTTTGTTACGACGTTTGTCTGCCTGATCCATCAAATCATCATGCAGCAAAGTAAAATTATGAAATACTTCCAATCCAAGCGCAGGACGTATCGCCTGCTCTACATCTTCTTTATATATATTATATGCCATAAGAACCAATGCAGGTCTGATGCGTTTTCCGCCTAACGACAATATATATTCTACAGGTTCATAAAGACTTTTTGGAGGATACACGAATTCCAGATTCCTAACTTCGTGTTCTATCTTTTCCAGAATTTCATTAAATGTATACATAGCTAAAACTTATTATAACAAAAAAGGCTGCCTTTATGCAGCAGCCTTTTTATATTTATACTTTCTGTAATATTATTGCAGACGGAACATTACCGGTACTGTATATTTTACACGTACTGGTTTACCACGCTGTTTACCTGGTTTCCACTTAGGCATTGTACCCAACACGCGTACAGCTTCTTTGTCCAAAGATGGGTCAACACCACGCAACACTTCAATGTCAACGATTGAACCGTCTTTGTTAACAACGAATGCACAAACTACACGACCCTGGATACCATTTTCCTGAGCAATTACAGGATATTTGATATTCTTAGCCAAGAATTTCAACAAACCCTGCAAACCTCCATCAGGGAAGTCAGGCATTTCTTCTACGACTGTAAAGATCTGCTGTGCAGATTCTTCCTCTTCTTCTTCAACTACTGGAGCCACAAAAGTCTGAGTCTGAGCTTCTGTCTGGCTATCTTCTGAAGTTACGATTTCCTGCTGTTCCAACTCAACATCGTCATCTACAACATTCAACACTTCAGTTACAACTGGTGCTGGAGGTGGAGGTGGAGGTGGAGGTGTGTTTTCCGGTCTCGTAATTTCAATTTCCTCTTCAGCGATAATGTCTGCTACGCCTTCGTCAGCAGTTGCAACCTGAATGTCGCGTGTTCCCCATTCGAAACCAACGAAAAGAACAGCCAAACCGACAACCATACCCATAAGTACACCCAGGGTTTTGGTCTTTTCCAGATCCGCTTTCGGTGATTTTTTAATTTCCATAAATATGTTTTATTTATTAAATAAAAGAATTAGCATTTATTCTTGACAAAAATACTAATTATTTTGAACATGCAACAATTTCGTATTCTTTTTTTATTGTTTTAGCTGATAAAAATAAACTATATAAGGATTTTCATTGATTAGATATAAAAAACAGAGACACAGAAAATACAAGGTAAATAACCAAACACTAATAAACCCTGTATTTTCTATGTCTCTTTGTTATTATAATAATGTTCCTTAATACGGATTAGAACTCTGCGTTTTTCGGAGTACGAGGGAACGGAATCACATCACGGATATTAGCCATGCCGGTCACGAACAAAAGAAGACGTTCGAAACCAAGACCAAAACCTGAGTGAGGCACAGTACCGAAACGGCGAGTATCCAAATACCACCACATATCTTTCATAGGTATTCCTAATTCTTCGATACGAGCAAGCAATTTGTCATAATTTTCTTCACGTTCAGAACCACCGATGATTTCACCGATTTTCGGGAACAAAACGTCCATAGCACGTACTGTCTTTCCATCCTCATTCTGTTTCATATAGAATGCCTTGATTTCTTTCGGATAGTCAGTAAGGATCACTGGTTTCTTGAAGTGGTCTTCAACCAAATAACGTTCGTGCTCAGAAGCCAGGTCAACACCCCAATATACTGGGAATTCGAACTGTTTGCCATTTGCTGCAGCTTCTTCCAAAATCTTGACACCTTCAGTGTAAGTCAATCTAACGAACGAATCTTTCAATACGCCCTGAAGACGTTCGATCAAACCTTTATCGAACATATCGTTCAAGAATTTGATATCATCCATACAGTTATCCAAAGCCCACTGAACGCAATATTTGATAAATTCTTCAGCCAGCTCCATATTGTCGTTGATATCATTGAAGGCAACTTCCGGCTCAATCATCCAGAACTCAGCCAAGTGGCGTGGAGTGTTTGAGTTTTCAGCGCGGAAAGTAGGACCAAATGTATAAATCTGACCTAATGAAGTAGCAGCCAGCTCACCTTCCAACTGACCTGAAACAGTAAGGCTTGCCTGTTTGCCGAAGAAATCACCGTCATATATGATAGAACCGTTTTCGTCCTTCTTCATGTCATAAAGGTTCATTGTTGTCACCTGGAACATCTGTCCCGCTCCTTCACAGTCTGAAGCAGTGATAATCGGAGTATGGAAATAGAAGAAACCTCTATCGTGGAAGAACTTGTGAATAGCATAAGCCATATTGTGACGAATGCGGAAAATTGCACCGAATGTGTTTGTACGAGGACGCAAGTGAGCAATTTCGCGCAAGAACTCCATAGAGTGTCCTTTCTTCTGAAGAGGATATGTGTTAGGATCAGCAGTTCCGTAGATTTCAATTTCAGTTGCCTGAATTTCTACGTTCTGTCCTTTTCCCTGCGACTGAACCAAAACACCGTTTACACTGATACTAGCTCCGGTTGTTATAGGTTTAAGGAAATCTTCACCCAACTTTTCTACATCAACAACAATCTGAATATTATTAATTGTAGAACCATCGTTCAATGCAATAAAACTAACCTGTTTGCTGCCACGACGAGTACGCACCCAGCCTTTGACATTAACTGTAGAGCCATAAGCTTCGCTTTTTAGCAAATCTACAATTTTTGTTCTTTTTACTAATTCCATATTATTTCTGAAAATTGTAAACTGAAAACTGAAAGTTGAAAATCAAACGAGAGAAATCTCAGCTTCAATTTTCAACTTTCACATTTCAATTTAATAAGTTTTTTTATTCAAATGCACCCATTCTCAAGGCGTTCACTTCCTTTTCATTCAAATAGCGCCATTTACCGCGAGCAAGGTTCTTCTTAGTCAAACCTGCAAAGTAAACACGGTCAAGCTTAACAACATGATAGCCCAGAGATTCGAAAATACGACGTACGATACGGTTACGTCCTGAATGTATTTCTATACCAACCTGAGTCTTGTCTGTTTCGCTTGCATAGCTGATTGCGTCTGCATGGATTTCACCGTCTTCCAATTCAAGACCGTTAGCGATTTTCTCCATATCTTCAACAGACACATTCTTATCCAACCAAACGTGATAAATCTTTTTCTTCTTGAATGAAGGGTGAGTCAACTTTGAAGCCAAATCACCATCATTAGTAAGCAAAAGAACACCTGTTGTATTACGGTCAAGACGACCAACCGGATAGATACGTTCCGAACAAGCATTCTTAACCAAATCCATAACAGTAAGTCTTTCCTGTGGATCGTCAGAAGTTGTAACACAGTTCTTCGGTTTGTTCAAAACGATATACACTTTGCTTTCGATATGTACTTCTTTTTCATTGAACAACACAACGTCAGAACGTGTAATCTTTGTACCCAATTCAGTTACCACTTCTCCATTAACTTTGACAGCTCCTTTCTGGATGAACTCATCAGCCTCACGACGAGAGCAAACACCGGCATTTGACAAGAACTTGTTCAAACGGATTGGTTCGTT
Organism: Parabacteroides sp.; assembly: GCA_034091205.1. Lineage (GTDB taxonomy): Bacteria > Bacteroidota > Bacteroidia > Bacteroidales > Tannerellaceae > Parabacteroides. The sequence goes on from JAXDRC010000043.1 coordinate 8,970, forward strand.
TGGATCAGCCAACACTTCCTTATACTTAAGCTGTTTCTGGAAATTATACTTAGCATTTGGATTATAGTCGGCAGTACGGCGTCCGTTATTGTTCGGACGACGGTTATTATTGTTTCCGCCCCTCATGTTTCCGCCATTGTTACGGCCATAACCACCACCGTTATTACCATAACCGCCACGGTTGTTACCATAGCCGTTATTGCCATAACCATTGTTGTTTCCGTATGGACGTGACTGACGCATATTGTTTCCACGCATATCATTATTATTATATGATACGCGAGAATCTCCTACACGAGGTCTTCTTTTCTTTACATTAGTATTATCAGCACTTACTACATCACCTTCAGGAGTAGCGGAATAAGCTCTTCCCGGTCTTTCATCATAATTGTTATTATTGAAAGACTGACGGTTGTTGTTGTAGCCACCATTATTGTATCCACCGTTGTTGTTGAATGAACGGTTTCCGTAAGACTGGCGGTTATTGTTATAGCCACCATTCATATTGTTGCCATAGTTATTACGCTGGCGGTTGTTGTTATTGTAACCACCGTTGTTATAACCATAACCACCCTGGCGATTGTTCTGGCGGTCACCATATTCGCCATACTGACGGTTGTAACCTCCCTGAGCCGGACGGTTAAAACTTCTTCTTTCATAATTTCCTTCAGGCCGGTTATATCCCTGATTATAAGATTTTCTTTCACCTTCCTGCTCTGAATTTTCTCTTCTGATACCCGGCATCGCTTTTCTTGGACGCTGTTGTGCTTCGTCTCTTTCTTCTGTACTCATTGTTTTAGATTGAATAAAAAATTAATAATAATAACCTCACGGTTACCTGCTGTAAATTCAAAGAACGAAAAACCGGGAATTGGAAAGTCCTAGTTAATTTTGTATTATTACGGTTTTCTCAAATTATTCAATTCCCGATTTCCGATTCAAAAATTCACTTTACATTCCCGTATAATTATGTGGTGTTATCGCCTTCAATTCTGCTTTCACAGCATCACTCACCTGCAATGTATCAATAAAATCACTGATAGACTGCTGTGTAATACCTTCGTTTGTGCGTGTCAAAGCCTTCAATGCTTCGTATGGTTTCGGATAACCTTCACGACGCAAAATCGTCTGGATACCCTCAGCCACAACAGCCCAACAATTGTCGAGGTCTGCATATAGGGCTTTTTCGTTAAGCAACAACTTGCCTAAACCTTTCAGCATGCTCTTAAAGGCAATTTCGATGTGAGCCATCGGAACACCTACGTTACGCAACACTGTAGAGTCTGTCAAGTCACGCTGCAAACGAGATACAGGCAATTTTGTAGCCAAATGCTCCAAAATAGCATTTGCCATACCCAAATTACCTTCAGCATTTTCGAAGTCGATAGGATTTACTTTATGAGGCATAGCTGACGAACCAACTTCACCAGCTTTAATTTTCTGCTTGAAATATTCCATTGAGATATACTGCCAGAAATCGCGGTTCAAGTCAATCAGGATTGTATTGATGCGTTTCAAACCGTCGAAGATAGCAGCCAAATTATCATAGTTGGAAATCTGAGTAGTCCACTGCTCACGCTGCAAACCAAGCACATCATTCACGAAATGATTTCCGAATGCTTTCCAATCGTTCTCTGGATATGCCACATGGTGCGCATTGAAATTACCTGTTGCTCCACCGAACTTAGCAGAGATTGGAGTTGCCTTAAGCAAAGCCAACTGCTGTTTTAATCGGTAAACAAATACCATAACTTCCTTGCCCAAACGTGTAGGAGAAGCTGGCTGTCCGTGAGTTTTTGCCAACATTGGAATATTCATCCAGTCGTTTGCATAGCCTTCCAACGTATCAATCACTTCTTGCAATCCCGGATAATAAACATTTTCCAAAGCTTCTTTAATTGACAAAGGAACTGAAGTATTGTTGATATCCTGAGAAGTCAGTCCGAAATGGATAAATTCATGGAATTTTTCTGCCAAGAAATGGTCTGTTTTCTCTTTGATAAAATATTCTACTGCTTTGACATCGTGGTTAGTTACTTTTTCGATGTCTTTAACGCGCAAAGCGTCTTCTTCTGAAAAATTCTGATAAACGGCACGAAGTCCGACTTTGACTTCTTCCGTATTCATATCTGCCAACTGTGGAAGATATTCAGACAAGGTAATCAAATACTCTATTTCTACTCGTACTCTATACTTTATCAGAGCTAATTCTGAAAAATATCCGGCCAGATTTTCGGCCTTGTTTCTATATCGCCCATCAACCGGCGAAATGGCTGTAAGTGTTGATAGTAACATATATAAGTATTTAGTTTTTCAGTTTTTGAGTTTGCAAGTTTATAAGTTCATGTCTTTAAATCAGCTAAAAACTCAAAAACTAATAAACTAACAAACTTACATTAATATATAAGCGACGGCAAAGTTAATGCTTTTATTGTATTTATTTATCTAAAACCGTCAGTATTTGTGTTTTTTTCTTGTTTTTTTAAAAGAAAATATACTCCCCTTTTCCTACAGTAAAAAATTCAATGCTGATGGAATATTTTTTCCATATATTGTGAAACAAAAATTTCATATATTATGAAAAAAGGGGGTCAAGGCATAGAAATACGATGAAAACATAAACACTTATACAACAATAATATAGATTTTTTCACTTTTTTCACAGAATCCAAAATTCATTTTTTTATCAAAAAAAGTTCGCTAAAAATTTGGAGATATAAAAAAAAGCCGTACCTTTGCACCGTCTTAAAGAGATAAGGCGAACAAAACTTAATGAAGTTTGAAAAGGGCGTTTAGCTCAGCTGGTTCAGAGCATCTGCCTTACAAGCAGAGGGTCGGCGGTTCGAATCCGTCAACGCCCACTTTTCAAAAAGAAATCCGATTAATCGGGCGTTTAGCTCAGCTGGTTCAGAGCATCTGCCTTACAAGCAGAGGGTCGGCGGTTCGAATCCGTCAACGCCCACTTTCAAAAAAGAAATCCTAATTAATCGGGCGTTTAGCTCAGCTGGTTCAGAGCATCTGCCTTACAAGCAGAGGGTCGGCGGTTCGAATCCGTCAACGCCCACATTCGAGAAGCAATCATCAAATTGATGATTGCTTTTTTTATTTTCTATTTATCCAAAATAGATATTTCATTATCTCTTTTCCATAAAAAAGTATTAACTTTCCGCTCATAAAAACAACAAGCAAGACTTATCCATATTTAAATAAGCGAATACCATGAAACGTGTCATTACAAGCATAAGTTTCGCCATTGGCATTGCGTGCTCCTGCATCAATTCGGAAGCATGCACCTCAATAATTATAACAGGCAAAGCAACTCCTGACGGAAGACCGCTGATGTGGAAGCACCGCGACACCAGTGTGGATTACAATCATATTGTATTTGAAAAAGGTGAGAAATATAATTTCATCGGGCTGACCAACAGCAATAACGATGGTGATATATGGATGGGCACAAACGAATGCGGTTTCTCAATAATGAACACTGCTTCATACAATCTCAAGGACGATGATGTGGAAGTAATGGACCACGAAGGAAAAGTTATGAAACGCGCACTTGAGATTTGCAAAACAGCCGGAGATTTTGAAAATTTTCTGGACACACTCTCCCGCCCTATGCGTGTAGAAGCAAATTTCGGCGTGATTGATGCTCACGGCGGTGCTGCTTATTATGAAACAAACAATACTCGTTATTACAAGAAAGACGTAAACGACAGCAGTCTGGCTCCGGAAGGCTATATGATTTATACTAACTTCTCGTTCGAAGGCCGCAAGGACGAAGGTTACGGCTTTGTAAGATACGAAAGCGCAAAGAAGATTTTCAATGATATGAAAGAGAAAGGATTTACACCGAAGAATATATTCTCTGACGCTTCTGCATCTTTCTATCATAGCATGATGAAAATAGATTTGAAGAATCCGGAACAGAGCCCTAACAAACTTACCTCGGGCTGGGCTGTTGAGCAAGATTTTATTCCTCGGCACGAAAGCACGGCTTCAATCGTAATACAAGGCGTTAAAGAAGGTATGAATCCGGAACTCACAACAATGTGGACTGAGCTTGGCTATCCTCCTGCTGCTATTGCCGTTCCTTTGTTCGTAAAAATGGGAGAAAATCTTCCTAAAATGGTTTCGTATGACGAGAAATATAAAACTGCTCCTCTGTGTTACTATTCCACAGAAGTAAAAAATAAGGCTTATCCTATACACAAAGGCAATGGACAGAAATATATACATTGGGAATCGTTCTGGAACGACAATGGCAACGGTTCTCTGCAAATAATCGAGCCTTTCAGGGGAAAAGTCTATGATATGTTCCAGTCATGCCAGAATGAATGGGGAAACAAATCTCTGGATTTAGATAAAATATATTCGATTTATCAAAAAGCTGAAATTGTCATCAACGATTGTTACAGTAAATTGTTATAGTCTCGTTGGGCTCAACTTTCAGCTAACGAGTTGACAAGAATTTTTTGAAGTGACATTAATTTTTACAACTTAATATCTTGAATAATATGAAAAAGACCTATTGTGTTATCAAACAAGCTTTATGCCTGGTGGCATTTGCTCTTTTGGCAGCTTGCTCGTCATCGCCGGAAGGAGAATTGCTTGGAAGTTCCACTGACAAGAACTGGAACTGGGAAGGAAATGTTGAAGTTAAAGATGGTGTTGTATCAGTTTCCAAAAACTCAAAAATGATTCTTGCTTCGGGCAATTACAAGAATTTCGAGTTGGAAATGGAACTACAGACTGTGGACAACGGCAAAGGCTATATCCAGTTCCATACGGACAACACTCTATCAAAAGGATATAAAATTGCCATAAACAACGACCGCAACGACCAGCAGTGGTGGCGAATGACAGGCAGCCTTTTGTCTGTGCGCAACCTAACAAAGAGTTTTGCACGCGATAATGAATGGTTCAAAATGCGTCTTCACGTTAACGGACAGAATATAGCCGTTTATATCGATGACAATCCGGTTGTGGAATATGTTGAACCGGCACAACCATATCGTATCTCACCAAATGAGAATGCACGCGTTTCAAACGGAACTCTTGCCGTTGTAAGTAATGGAGAGGGAAAAATACAATTCAAATCAATGAAGGTAACTTCTTTGCCGGAAAACCAGGCTGATGCGGATTTCCCGGTTGTTGCCCTTGACGAGCAGAAAGACCCGATTATCAAGTTACATCAGGAAGATTTCCCTGTATTGGATTATCATGTTCATCTGAAAGGTGGTCTTACAAAAGAAAGAGCAGCCCAGCAATCACGACAGACTGGTATAAATTATGCCATCGCTCCTAACTGCGGACTTAAATTCCCGGTAACTACAGACCAGGACATCTATAATTTCATCGACACTATGCGTACACAGCCTTTCATCCTTGCCATGCAGGCTGAAGGACGTGAGTGGCTTACACTTTTTTCAGAAAAAGCTCGAGGCGAATTCGACTATATATTCAGCGACGCTCTTACATTCTTCGACAATAAAAACCGCCGTACTCGCCTTTGGATTAACGACGAAGTATGGATTGAAAACGAAGAAAAATATATGGATTTGATTGTGGAGAAAAGTTGCGCAGTCATGGAAGAGCCTATTGACATCTTCGTAAATCCGACTTTCCTGCCGGAACATATGAACGACCGTTACGACCAGTTCTGGACAGACGCTCGTATCGACAAATTTGTTGCAGCTTTGGTTAAAAACGGAAAAGCTCTGGAAATAAACGAACTTTATAAAATCCCGAGCAAGAAAATTATCATGAAGGCAAAAGAAGCCGGCGTAAAATTCACTTTCGGCTCAAACAATGTAACTCCAAATGTCAGTGATTTAGGATACAGTCTGAAAATGAAAGAAGAATGCGGACTGACTGCGGAGAATATGTATAAGCCAAAGGTTAAGAGATAAGTATGAGATAACAAGTTGACGAGGGGACAAGTTGACAAGGTCAGGATAGATTTTAGATATAAATAGTATTGGCTTTTAACTCCTGTAACTCCTTTTTTAACTCCTGTAACTCCATAACTTTATAATACATGCGAAACTTAAGTAAACAAATTTATTCATGAAAACAATCCTCCTAATATCCACTTTTATGGTGTGCGCTTTTGCTGGAGCTCAGCAAAGCCAAAAGCGTTCTCTCAAATTTATAGTAAACAAGGAGGGAAAACTGACTGCTGTTCCGAAGTTTAGCGAGCCGGGAGAAATCTATATTCCTGAAGCTTCTTATAAGACTTATACACCATCAAATGTTATGATGGAAAAGATTAGTTTGGAACAGAAGAATTTCACATCTCCATATTTACCCATGTTTGCGGAAAGACCAATGGATATGAATGTTCTTTCGGAAGCGTATAAACCTTTCTTCAACGTATATACACCTATGTTGAGAAGAGTTTCGCCTATGGCTTTGGATTTCGATGAATATGCTATCTATCCGGTTGGAGTAAACGGCGCATTTATGGTGAACGGAAGGCAGATTTCCTGGCCTGCAATCGGCGGATTAACAACAGCAGAAACTGCTATTGCTTGGACAAACGAAAGACTGACCATCAGTGGAGGTATTTTTGCAGGAAGATATTACAGCCCTTATGTAAGTTCTCCCGGATTTATTGGAGGAATCAATATAAACACAAGATACGAAGTGAATGACTGGCTCGCACTACGGACATGGGGACAATATTCTTACTCCAACAATAATGGCAAAGACCCATTTCTGCAGATGAATCCATTGCTGAATCAGACTAATATAGGAGGAGCTGTAGAATTCAAGGTTGGCGACAATGCAGGTTTCGGTATTGGCGTGAACTTCCAAAGAAATACTTTCAACAATCAATTTGAAAGACAATATATTTTCTATCCTAATTTCGGAATAGGAAACGACAATATCAAATTTGGAATAGGAGGAGGAAGATAAAATAGAAAAAGTTAACAAGGCTTCAGAGACAAGTTAACAAGGTCAAAAACACCTGCAACTTTAAATTTATCATCTAAAAACCTTGTTAACTTGTCTTCTTGTCAACTCGTCAACTTGTTATCTAAAATTAAGCTTGCGAAACTCAAACAAACTCACAAACTTAAAAACTTACAAACTTAAAAACTCAAATCAATACGGACGGAAACCGATAATCTGACGAACTTCGTTCAAAGTTTTAGCTGCGCTTTCACGAGCTCTTTCTGCACCCATACGTGCAACTTTAGCAAGAAGTTCTTCGTTGTTTCTGATATCAAGTATTTTTTCACGAATAGGAGCGCAGAAATTGTTGATATCTTCAGCCAACTGTTTCTTCATATCGCCGTAGCGAATTTCACAATTGTTGTACTTTTCGTTGAAGAAATCATATGTATCCTTTGATGATACGATTTCCATCATTGTAAACAAGTTGGCGATTGGTTCCGGCTTTACACTGTTAGGTTCAGTTGGACCTGAATCAGTGACAGCTTTCATAACCTTTTTCTTTATAGTCTTTTCGTCGTCGATAAGATAGATTGCATTACCTTCGCTCTTACCCATCTTACCTGAACCATCCAATCCCGGAACTTTAACAGATTTGTCACCCAAGTGGAATGATGCAGGTTCAACGAAATAATCTACACCATAAATCTGATTGAAACGGCGGGCAAACTTACGAGCCATTTCCATATTCTGCTCCTGGTCCTTTCCTACCGGAACTTTAACAGCTTTATGAATAATAATATCCGAAGCCATCAATGTCGGGTAAGTAAGCAAACCGGCATTAACATTATCCGGCTGTTTGCGCACTTTCTCTTTAAACGAAGTAACACGCTCCAATTCTCCTAGGTAAGCGTTCATATTGAGATAAAGATATAGCTCAACAACCTCAGGAACATCACTCTGAATATATATTGTAGCCTTCTCGGGGTCGATACCACAAGCCAAATATTCAGATAAAATAGTTTTAACGCTATTTCGAATATTATCCGGATGCGGATGTGTTGTCAGAGAGTGCCAGTCAGCAATAAAGAAAAAGCAATTGTATTCATTTTGCATTTGCAAAAAACTCTTTACTGCGCCAAAGTAATTTCCCAAATGGAGATTACCGGTCGGACGGATTCCACTTACTACTGTTTCCATTGTTATTTATATAGTTTATAATTTATTGTTTCTCAAAATTATTACCCTGAATTAACAAATAAACTGGTAAAAAAATTATCATAACAATTCCGGTTTACTTTCATTTTAAAGATAAACAAATAAACCTTATTCAAATAGGTGCAAATATAGTGAATAAATGTATTAAAAACAGAAAACCAAAGAAAACAACAACACAAAACATTATATTTGCCTATGAACTAAATTTTCAAACTTGTTATGAGAAAGATTTTATTAATTTCACTTGTGGCGGCATTTCTTTCATCTTGCCAAACAAAAGAATCATATATTAGCAGTCTGAACGAGTTCATCGAAGACGTAAAAAGCGACTGTGCCAATTATACAGAAAAAGATTGGGAAAAAGCTGATAAAAAGCTCGACAAATTAACAAAAGAAACATACAAGGAATTTGCAGAAGAACTATCATTTGATGAAAAAAAGGAAGTTGCAAAATGCCAGACAGCATATGCCGCAATGAAAGCGAAAGCCGGAATAAAAAATTTGAGCAAAAATATAGAAGAAGCTGCAAAGAAGCTTGATGAGGCAATGAAAGAATAAAGCTCATTACAAATAAAAAAACTTCAAGGTTTAAGCTTTGAGGTTTGCATAAAAAGCATTATCTTTGCACAAATTTATCAGGGATATACATGAATAGAAAACATTACACGTACGAACTATCTATTTCTGCCGGTCAGAAGTCGGAGATGGGGTATTTATTTTCTATTTTCACGATATTTATTAGGTAATATTAAATGCGTTAGTTATTTTTACTAGCGCATTTTTTTTGTGTTTCCTACAAAGATAATATTGTAATATAAATATACATAAACAAAACATTCAAATTACTATGTCTAGAAGCGGTATTAAAAAAGTGATTGTTCTTGGTTCCGGTGCTTTGAAAATCGGACAGGCAGGAGAATTTGACTATTCTGGTTCTCAGGCTTTGAAAGCTCTGAAAGAAGAAGGTATCAGCACAGTGTTGCTAAACCCGAACATCGCTACAATCCAAACGTCAGAAGGAGTGGCAGACAAAGTTTATTTCTTGCCTATCACTCCGTATTTCGTGGAAGAAGTTATCAAGAAGGAACAACCTGATGGTATCTTGCTGGCTTTCGGTGGTCAGACTGCGCTTAACTGTGGTACTGAACTATACACAAGCGGTACTTTGGCTAAATATGGCGTTAAGGTTTTAGGAACTTCTGTTGAAGCAATCATGTACACAGAAGACCGCGACTTGTTTGTTAAGAAACTTAACGAAATCGAAGTAAAGACTCCGGTAAGCCAGGCTGTTGAGAATATGGATGATGCTGTTGCTGCAGCTCATAGAATCGGTTTCCCGGTTATGATCCGTTCAGCTTATGCTCTTGGCGGTATGGGTAGTGGTATATGTAAAGACGAAGCAGAATTACGTGAATTGGCAGAAAGTGCTTTCGCATACGCTCCACAGATTCTTGTTGAAGAATCTTTGAAAGGTTGGAAAGAAATCGAATTCGAAGTTATCCGCGACAAAAACGACCATTGCTTCACAGTTGTAAGCATGGAAAATGTCGATCCACTTGGTGTTCACACTGGTGAAAGTATCGTTGTTGCTCCAACCTGTTCTTTAACAGACGCAGAGCTTAAAATGCTTCAGGATTTGTCAATCCAGACAATCCGCCACTTGGGTATCGTTGGTGAATGTAATATACAGTATGCGTTTAACTCAGATACAAACGACTATCGAGTTATCGAAGTTAATGCTCGTTTGAGTCGTTCTTCTGCTTTGGCTTCAAAAGCATCCGGTTATCCTTTGGCTTTTGTTGCTGCTAAATTGGCATTAGGCTACGGATTGGACGAAATTGGAGAAATGGGAACTCCTAATTCAGCATACAAAGCTCCGGAAGTTGACTATATGATTGTTAAGATTCCTCGTTGGGACTTGACTAAATTTGCTGGTGTTGACCGTAAAATCGGCTCAAGCATGAAGTCTGTCGGTGAAATCATGTCAATCGGTAAGAGCTTCGAAGAAATCATGCAGAAAGGCCTTCGTATGATTGGTCAGGGTATGCATGGTTTCGTTGGAAACAACGACCTTGAATTTGAAGATTTGGATTATGAATTGGCTAATCCTACAGACTTGAGAATCTTTGCTGTTGCCAAAGCTTTGGAAAGCGGTTATACAGTAGAAAGGATTCATGAACTTTCAAAAATCAACCAGTGGTTCTTGAACAAACTTAAGAACATTGTTGATTATACAAAAGTATTGAGCCTTTATTCTAAGATTGAAGATCTTCCTGAAGATGTATTAAGAGAAGCTAAACGCTTAGGTTTCTCTGACTTCCAGATTGCCCGTTATGTAGAAAATCCTCAAGGCAATATGGAAAAGGAAAATATCCGTGTACGTTCATTGCGTAAGAAATTAGGTGTATTACCAAGCGTTAAACGTATTAACACCGTAGCTTCTGAACATCCGGAATTGACTAACTACCTGTATTTGACATATGATGGTAGCGAACATGATATTCCTTATTATCACACAGAAAAGAACGTCATCATCCTTGGTTCAGGAGCATATCGCATCGGTTCATCTGTTGAGTTTGACTGGTGTTCTGTAAATACAGCTCAGACAGCAAGAAAACTAGGATATAAAGCAATCATGATTAACTACAATCCTGAAACCGTATCTACAGACTATGATATGTGCGACAGATTGTATTTCGATGAATTGTCATACGAACGTGTATTAGACGTTATCGACCTGGAAATGCCTAAGGGTGTTGTAGTTTCCGTTGGTGGACAGATTCCAAACAACTTGGCAATGAAGCTTCACCGTCAGCAGGTTCCAATTCTTGGTACATCTCCATTGTCAATTGACCGTGCAGAAAACCGTCACAAGTTCTCTGCAATGCTTGACTCACTTGGCATTGACCAGCCACGTTGGGCAGAGTTGACTAGTATGGAAGAAATCGACGCATTCATTGAAAAAGTTGGTTTCCCTGTATTGATCCGTCCATCTTACGTTCTTTCAGGTGCAGCAATGAATGTTTGCCACACTAAAGAAGAAATGATTGAATTCCTTGGTCTGGCAGCTAAAGTGTCAAAAGAATTCCCGGTTGTTGTTTCTGAATTTATGCAAGGAACAAAGGAAATTGAATTTGATGCTGTAGCTAAGAACGGTGAAGTTGTTGAGTATGCAATTTCTGAACATGTTGAGTTTGCCGGTGTTCACTCAGGTGACGCTACTTTGGTATTCCCAGCTCAGAAGATTTACTTCGAAACTGCGCGCCGTATCAAGAAGATTGCAAAAACTATTGCAAAAGAACTTAACATCAGCGGTCCGTTCAACATCCAGTTCCTGGCTAAGAACAACTTCGTGAAAGTAATCGAATGTAACTTGCGTGCTTCACGTAGTTTCCCATTCGTTTCAAAAGTATTGAAACGTAACTTCATTGAAACTGCGACACGCATTATGCTTGATGCAGAATATACAAAACCGGATAAGAGCGCATTTGATATTGACTGGATTGGTGTAAAAGCTTCACAGTTCTCATTTGCCCGTCTTCACAATGCAGACCCAGTTTTGGGTGTTGACATGAGTTCAACAGGTGAAGTTGGATGTATCGGAGATGACTTCAACGAAGCATTGCTTTCATCAATGATTGCTGTAGGCAACAAGATTCCTAAGAAAAACATCCTTGTCTCTTCTGGAGCTGCCAAGAGCAAAGTTGATTTGTTGGAACCATGCCGTGTTCTTGACAGCAAAGGTTACACAATTTATGCTACTGCCGGAACTGCAAAATTCCTTAATGACAACGGAATCAAAGCAACTGCAGTTTGCTGGCCGGACGAAAACGGTGATTTGAATATTATGGATATGTTCAGCAACCATGTATTCGAACTTGTTGTAAATATCCCGAAAGATCATTCAAAACGCGAATTGACTAACGGTTACAAGATTCGCCGTGCTGCTATCGACCATAACATTCCATTGATTACAAATGCAAGATTGGCTAGTGCCTTTATCAATGCATTCTGTGAAATGAAGATAGAAGATATCCAAATCAAGAGCTGGCAGGAATATAAATAAGAAAGTTGACGAGGATTCAGAGACAAGTTGACCAGAAAGAGTCAAATCAAAAACAAGTTTTTTATTTTGCTCTGCACTTGCCTTTGTTTATCTTTGCAATATAAATCTGTAGCGACAGGTTAATAAAAGCCTGTCGCTATTTTTATCTTTATTCTAATGCGTTTTTGGTGTAAAATATTCTGTGCTGTGTTTATCAATTTTCTTACCATTAATAATTTCTTTATTAAGGGTGAGGAAAACATGTCCGTTTTTATACAAAACTACACCATAAACGAATATAATGCCAGTTGCCAGAATTGGGGATTGGCAGTCTCTCCTGATGGTATTTTATATGTGGCAAACAATTCCGGTCTTCTTGCTTTTAACGGTAATAGTTGGAAACTCTACAAAATGCCAGACAACAGCGCCATATACAAAATAAGTTATAAGGATAACAAAATTTATACAGGAGGTGAAACTACAGACGGATTCTGGACTAAAGATGAATTCGGAGAAATGAATTTCACTCCACATGAAGGGAAATATCCTGACACAATATTCAACAAAACATACAGAGAGGTCAATATTCCAAAAGAAATTAAAGACTGTAGAACAAGCGTGTTGGCAACATCAAAGAATCTCAATTTCATCGGGACTGAAACTGACGGACTATATATTACAAACAGTGAAAACAAAATTATTTATCATATTTCAACACAAAACCAGTTGCAAGACAATGTGGTAAGGGATATCTGTGTTCAGGATGAAAACCTTATTTGGCTAGCTCTTGATAACGGTATCACACAAATAGACATAAATCCGCCTCTTTTTATGCTCGGACGCAGAAGTGTTATCGGTCAGTTGCAACAAGCTAAACTCAAAGATGAGATTCTGATAATCAAAACGAACCGCGGACATTTTAAAAGGACATTAAAACCTAACGATGTTTTCGTTCCTGCTGAAAATGAAGATACAACAGAACTTCTTCAAACCGTAGGAAATGAGAATAACAGAATAAATGATTTCACATTCAAACAATCAGAATCTGAAACAATCCTGCATAATCCTCAAGCTATCTACAATGCCTCAGAAGATTTATATTGGATTATAAACAATAACGAAGCCGGACTGATAGATTTCGATGAAAGCAATAAGACGATATTAAAATGCCGGTTCTTGTTTGACAATTATAATCTTAATCTGGCAACACGCGGCCAACAAATTATTTCGTTGAACGATTCCCTCTGCGCTGTATCAACAATGCAAGGAACCTTCCTACTTGATTCAAGGAAAATAATATCAAATTCTATAAGTCTGACCATGCCATCTTTCAGTCAAGTGAATTATGCTGACAGAAAAGGGATTCATCAACTACAACCAGACACGAATTTCATATCTCTTCCATATGATTTCCAGGAACTCAACATTTTTGTTGAAACTACAATATTCACACCCAACCATCAGTTTAGTTATAAACTCGAAGGAGTTTCTGCAGGATGGTCAAAATGGCAAAATGATGGAAAAATATCATTCCTGCAATTGCCGGAAGGAACTTATGAACTGAAAATAAGGAAATACGTCACTAAAGGTCCTTTCCCTGAAATCTCTATGATTATCGAGGTAAGACCACCTTGGTATAATACTATATGGGCATATATTATATATATATTCATCTTATGGTTTATTATACAATCAGCCTTACGCTACCATTTGAGAAATCTTAATAAAGAAGAAATTGCCCAAAAGGAAAAGGAAAGACAACAGGAAGAGCATAAACTGGAACAACTTAAAAATGAAATGCTGGAAAAAGAATTGCAAAATAAGAACAACGAACTTACTTTGCAGACTTCAGCTTTAGTCAAACGCAACCAGGCAACACAAGCCATACTTGATGAATTCGAAAAACAGAAAGAACTTCTTGGTGACAGATACCCTAATAAAATGTACAACAAACTACATGCTCTCATGGAAGATGCTTTGGAAAACCAGGCAGACTGGCTTCTTTTCGAATCTTATTTCAACAGCGCACACCAGAATTTCCTTGACAGATTGAAAACTCGTTTCCCGGATATTACAACCGGAGACTTAAGAGTATGCTGTTTGTTGAAGATGAATCTCTCCACAAAAGAAATAGCTTCGCTTATGAATGTTTCAGTTAGAGCTATCGAACTGAGAAGATACAGATTAAGAAAAAGATTAGAACTGGATAACGAAACAAACCTTGTTGATTTCTTGATGAAATTCTAGGAATCAACATACACTTTTCATATTTCAAACATACTTTTCCAAATTTATATTTCTAGAAAATTATCATCAGTAAATCACTATATATAAATATATTATACTAACAAGAAAAACAAATGAGAAAGTAATATAGCATACATCATTAATAATATTTTCACTTGCGCAATATATGTTGTAGCTATTTTATTGACTAATAAAATTAATAATATTTGATTTGCATTGTAATCTTTAAATCACGACAGGAAAAAACATGGATAAACACGGAATTGAAGACGTATTGGAACATCTGAGAAAAGATGGAATTTCACGCCGCCATTTCTTTCAGATATTGGCAGCAAGCGGTTTGTTATCACTCGCAAATACAGAAAAAGCTAATGCCTTTTCAAGCAATGCGAAAGGAAAGATTGTAATAGTTGGTGGAGGCGCTGCCGGAATTGCTATGGCTGCAAGACTGAAAAAATGGCTTTCCAATCCGGACATTACATTAATAGATCCAAGTGACAGACAATTCTATCAGCCGGGATTTACACTGATAGCTTCAGGTGTTTACGAACCGGATGAAGTTTGGAAAAAGCAAGAGGATTGCATTCCTTCCGGCATCAAATGGGTTAAAGATTCCGTTGTTTCCGTTGACCCTGTCTGGAATCAAATAGAAACCAAGTCTAACGGGAAAATAGCATATGATTTCCTTGTCCTTACACCAGGACTGCAAATAAACTGGAATCAGGTGGAAGGAATGTCATACGAACAGCTTGGTACAGGCAACGCACATTGTATCTATGATTTTGAAGGAGCTCAGAAAACATGGAAGGCAATGAGTGAATTTGCTAAAAAAGGCGGTCGTGGTATTTACACTGACACCTACACCAAACACAAATGTGGCGGAGCTCCTAAAAAGATTTGTTTGCTCACTGAGCATTACTCACGCAAACAAGGAACAAGAGATTCTTTGGAATTGAAATATTTCAGTGCCGAAAAAGCTCTTTATGATGTCAAATTCTTCACTCCAAGATTATTGGAAATATACAATGAAAGAAATATTCCAATAACTCTCAACACAAGATTGAAAGGAATTGACACAGCAGCAAAGCAGGTTCATTTTGAAACCATCATAAAGAATGGAGATGAAAAGACAGTTACAACATCTGTTGAAGATTATGATTTCTTGCATTTCACTCCGCCAATGTCTGCTCCGGACTTTGTAAAGGAAGCTGGACTTGGATTCTCAGAAAGCAAATTGGCCGACGGTGGATGGGTTATGGTAGACAAAGAAACTTTGGTTCACCAGAAATACCCGAATATAATTTCT
Organism: Parabacteroides sp.; assembly: GCA_034091205.1. Lineage (GTDB taxonomy): Bacteria > Bacteroidota > Bacteroidia > Bacteroidales > Tannerellaceae > Parabacteroides. Next base: position 24,686 of record JAXDRC010000043.1, read on the forward strand.
CTTGGAGATGTTGCAGGTTTGCCAACCAGCAAAACATCTGCAGCCGCAAGAGTTCAGGTTCCTATCGCTGCGAAGAATCTGATTTCATTGATGGAAGGTAAAGAACCTGTTGAAAAATATAATGGCTATGCTGCATGCCCTATCGTTACAGACTATGGTCATGTTCTGTTATGCGAATTCGACTACAAAAAAGAGCCTCAGATTTCGTTCCCGTTCTCAATGCTCGACATGTCGAAAGAGCAATGGGCTGCATGGTTATTAAAAGTATATGTGCTTAAACCTTTATATTTCTACGGAATGCTTAAAGGCATGGCATAATTAAGACGAAACAACTCCCTTTATTTTATATGCTAAACTAAAATTAAAACTCAAAAACAAAAAACCAGAACTTTAATTCGAATCCCGGTCCTGATAAGACCGGGATTCTTTTTTATATACCGTAAGTTTCCAACCTCAAGTTTCACCACACACCAATCCTTTTAATTCCCAGCAAAATATTGTGATTCCACGTGATTTCACACCTCGCCCATTCCACACCTGTATAACGGATGCTTTGATGAAGCAATATTTACAATTTTCTTTTCCTCACGCAGACGCCTTAACTGCCTTATCGCAGTGGAACACGTCAGCTTGCACAGTTGCTGGAATTGGATGCGGGTAATCGTTTCGTATTTTCTGAAATATTTTGCCAGCAATGCATCAATTTCCTCATTTGTATAGCTCTTGGAATGCAGATTGTCTTTTTTCTTTACCAGAGTGACAGTTTTCAGTTTATTCCTTATTTTCAAGCTCGGCCGGAAAGCCAGGGATTTGAATTCAATAGATTCCGAACGAATTTCTTTGCTGGAACGGACTGCCGGACATTTCAATGTCATATGGAAAGAGCCGATTCCGTCGAGCTGGACAGAATATCCTCTGGCAAGTTTTTCGGCTGTTATATCGGCAAGTGCTACCAAAGCAGCTGCTACATCAGACTTGGTCAGACTGCAACGGTTTTGTATTTCCTCTGCCAAAGATTCACTGTTGACAGTTCCTTTCGGAACAACTCTCGCATGATAGCGGGTAGCTTTCTTACTATCCGACGGTTTCGGATTGGTGTAAAAATCATAATTTACAGACATAAGGCTTAAAAGTTTTTATTAGGTTTCGCAAGATGATTGTTAGTTGACAAGATACGAGTTAACGAGTTGACAAGGTTAAAACACCTGTAACTTTACAATTTATCATCTAAAAAACTCTTGTCAACTTGTTTTCTTGTCAACTTGTTTTCTGTAAGTTGAGCTTGCGAAACTTAAGTATTTATTCTACATGTTTACAAAAACTATCTTAACCACAATTGTGACCTAATCTCGCCACAGCTGTGACTTAATTTCGCCACATCTGTGACCTAATTAAATCACATCTGTGGCGAAACTAATTATTAGGAGCAAATTTAGGAAAAAATAGTATTTATACAATAGTTATGTAGATAAAAATATTAGACGATTTTCCTGCTCAAATATTTGGAAATCGGTAGGTTAGAATATTACTTTCGCATCAGTGAGAGGTGCTCAATATTATTTTCATACATCAATTTTATCTGAGAACAGCTTATAGAAGTGGTTCTTCGTTAATTTAGGTGGAAGTTATAAGAAGTTACAGAAAGCAAATGCTCTGCTCCGTAACACAAAGAAGTTAAGAGCCGATAGATTTTAGATACAAATAGAATTGGCCTTTAACTTCAATAACTCCTTTTTTAACTCCTGTAACTCCATAACTTATAACACTTGCTAAACTTAAGAAATAGAACAAATACTTAAAACACATAAATTTATAAATATGGAATACCTTAAATTATTGATTGACGTTATTAAGAAAGTTTTGAAACAAACCAAGTCCTACCCTATCAAAGCCAATGATTTTGAGATATGCAGGATAGAACAGTCCAATGCCATACACTCAAAAACAGCTGTGATGCTCAAATCTTTAGAGGATTTTTTGCAAGGGAACTACGAGTTTCGTTTCAACCAGCTCAGTGAAACTACTGAGTTCAGAAAGTTGACAGACAAGGGTGAAAAGTTCAAGCCAGTGACGCAACGCGACCTTAACAGTTTCTGCCAGTCTGCGCAACAGGCAGGAATAGAATGTTGGGACCGTGACGTGGCAAGATTTGTCAACTCCAACAAGACAAAGGATTATCATCCGTTCACTTCATATATGGAAAATCTTCCAGAGTGGGACGGAAACGACCGCATTGCGGAACTTGCCAAAAGAGTATCCGACAAACCGTATTGGATCAAAGGTTTTCACCGCTGGATGCTTGGCATGGCTGCCTGCTGGATGCAGACTGATAAGAATCACGCTAACAGCGTGGCTCCTATTCTGGTCAGCCGAAAACAAGGAATGCATAAATCCACATTCTGCAAAATGATAATACCGGAAGAATTGCGTGCCTATTATACTGACAGTGTGGATTTAAACGCTACCGGCGCAATAGAGCAGAAACTTGCTCTTTTCGGTCTGATTAATATTGATGAATTTGACAAAATTCCTGAGGGAAAGCATCCGCTTCTGAAAAATCTGATGCAAATGTCTGAGCTTAACATAAGAAAGGCTTATCAGAAAAACTTCAGACCTCTGCCCCGCATTGCTTCATTTATCGGAACATCAAACAGAAAGGATTTGCTGACCGACACCACAGGCAGCCGCCGTTTCCTTTGCGTTGAGATTGAGAACAAAATAGATATTTCTCCAATAGATTACAATCAACTATACGCTCAACTGAAAACAGAAATCCTTTCAGGCGAGCGCACGTGGTTTACAACGGATGAAGAAGCAGAAATTCAGCAGTCCAACCTTGCTTTCTACAAACAGAATGTCGAGGAAGAGTTATTTTTCTCCGGTTTCCGCCCTGCCGAAAATTCCGGTTCCGGCGAACTTCTTTCGTCTGCTGAAATTTTCCGCCGACTGCGCAAACGCAATCCTGCGGCAATGCGTGGCATTACACTAAGGGCTTTCAGCCGTTCGTTATCTCAGATTGGGATTAAAAGGGTTCATACGAGGTATGGGAATGTTTATGAGGTGGTGGAGGTGTGAAGTCCAATTGATGGTAGCAAATTATATAACGAGTTAAAGCTGACAAAGCCAATGTAAACATTTCGCTAAAAATCAACAATATAAACTATAGCAAAAAGAATATTATTACAACAGTTTAATTTTTTATGTATTAATTTTATTTTTTATTCAAAAAAAACATACCTTTGCAAGTGATTTAGAAGTCAAGCTATCACATAGCTGACGCAAGGGAATCCGGTGTAAGACCGGAGCTGTACCTGCAGCTGTAATCCCCATAAAAGTTGATTGGAAGTTCTGAGCCACTGTTCCAATAAAAGGAATGGGAAGGTTTTCAATCAGGGGAAAGCCAGAATACCTGCTAAATCAAAACCAATAAACACCAAGCTTCCAGGAACAGAAGTATGTGTCATCTTTCTTGTATTTATTTTCTTAATAATACATATTAAGACATATTTAGCTGAGCGAAACTTGATGTTTTATTTTGAAAAAAAATAAAACACAATATGCGATTACTCATTTTTTTAGCTTTATTCATCGGCATTAAAAAAACTATTAATGCCCAAAATATTCTTGTGCCACAAAACAATGAAGTTTCAGTAAATGTGGACGAAGTTGTAATAACCGGGACGGGCACTGAACATTATATAAAAGATATGCCTGTGCAAACAGAGGTAATATCCGGGAAATTATTAGAACAATATCAAGGAAGAAGTTTGCAAGAAATACTTGAAGGTCTAAATACCTCTATTACTTTCAATTCCAGCGACATGGGTAGTGGTATACAAATGAACGGATTAACAAATGACTATATACTTATACTCATAAATGGGAAAAAAATCAATGGAGACGTCGGAGGGCAAAATGATCTTAATATAATTAATCCAGCGAATATAGAACGTATAGAAATCGTTAAAGGAGCAGCTTCCTCTCTTTATGGTTCTGATGCTATTGCTGGTGTTATAAATATCATAACACGTAAGAACAAAGACAAATTCAGTGTAACAAATAATAGCAGAGTTGGATATTTTGGTGATTTCCAACAGAGTGAGGTTATAGGGTTTAGTCATGGAAAACTTAATAGTACAACTTCTGTTTACGCAAAATATACTGATGGATGGAGAAATACCTCAAAAGAATGGGATCATCATGAGGTTATGGAAGGAACTGTAACTAAAACAGTTAATCGTTCTTATAATTTTACTATAAGCGAAAACCTGACTTATGATGTAAACTCTCGGCTATCACTTTATGCTGAAGCTTCATTTTATCAGAAAAAGAATTTCCGTCTTCGCGGACCATTCAAGTATTATTCATACGACCAGTTTTATCAAAATGCAGATGCGGCAATAGGAGGGAAATACAAAATTAACAGCAAAGATTTTATCAGTCTGGATATGAGTTATGGAAAGTACAATTACTTTTATGACTACAATTTTATGGAAACAACCGATTTCTTTGATGAGGAAACTGGAGACAGAATCATAAGATATCCGGGAGATAGAGTTCTGCAAACATCACAACGCAGGGTTCTTGTGCTTTTAAAAGGAGTGTTCCACCTTACTGATAACAATATTCTGAGCGCCGGTATTGAGCATCAGTATGATTATCTGAAAGCTCCTCACAGAGTTGCCGAAGGCAAAGCTTCTGTTTATACGACTTCACAATATGTACAAGATGAATGGAATATAACTGACAATCTAAACATAACAGCCGGAGTGCGATGGGTTTTCCATAAAGAATTTGGAGAAAAGCTTACGCCTAAAGTATCATCTATGTACAAATTAGGAAATTGGAACTTGAGAGCTACATACTCATTGGGTTTCAAAGCTCCCACTCTCAAAGAATTATATGATGATTACATAACTCAAATTGGAGGCGGTCCTCTGAAGCATTATAAAGGAAATACCGAACTAAAGCCTCAAACATCAAATTATGTTTCATTAGGTTTGGAATACAATATAGACAAGGTACAGTTGTCTATGACCGGATATTACAACAGAATCAGCAATATGATTGCACTAACAGAAGTAGAGACAAGTGCAGAAGACAGTTTTGACGAAATACAAGCAACCATGCAATATAAAAATTTGTCGAAAGCACGTTCTTTTGGTGCAGATATTTCTATTGATTACAAACCTGTGGAATCCGTTTCTATAGGAGGAGGATATAGTTATGCAAATGCAAAGGCGCAATATACAGACGATCCTGATGATCCCAATTATATGCTCTACACTCCTATCAATGGTACATCATTTCATAATGCAAACTGCAAGTTCTCATGGAATCATAAATGGAAAAAATACAAGTTGAGTATAAGCCTTTTCGGACGTTATCAATCAACCAAATATTACATAACAGATGGTAATGCAAAAGGTTATCAACTATGGAGATTGAATACGTCACACAATATACTAAGAAACAGACATTGGGATTTGACCGTAAACGGAGGTATTGACAATATATTCAACTATGTTGACAGAACTCCGTTCGGACGACACAGAGGAACAACATCGCCAGGAAGGACATTATATGCCTCTGTAATTGTGAAATTCAAGAACGATTAAATAATTTTCTAACTAAAAATTCATTAAAATGAAAAATTTAAAGTATTGGTTAATGGCAACTGCATTCAGTTTTGCCGGCGCAACATTTGTCGGTTGCAGTAATGAAGATGATCCAAACAACACAACTAATCCTGCTGAGGAACAAGTCAAAGTACAAAAAACTAAAGACACTGCAATATTGTTGTGTACATTCGGTAGCACATTTGAAGAGTCTATAAAAACTTATGATGAAACAATAAGGGATTTTGAAGAGGCTTTTCCAGATGCTGATGTTTATCTTTCGTTTACATCCAGAACATGTGTCAACCGTGTAGAAGCAGCAACCGGTATCGCAAGATTCCAACCGGACTTGTGGCTTAACGCTTTAGGTAAAGCCGGTTATGAAAAAGTAGCTGTTCAGTCATTGCATATTATTCCTGGTGAGGAATATTTAAGCCTCATGAATACAGACGTAAAAAAGAAATTCATGATTGAGGATTTTCCTAAAGTAAAGGTAGCCAAAGGTACATGTCTTATTTATGATGAAAATGACGCTAAACAAATTGCATCAATATTATTTGATGCTTACAAAGAAAAACTCTCAAGCAAAAATAATATCTTATTATTGATGGGTCACGGAAACCCGGATACAAATTATAATGCAAACAGCAAATATTCTGAGACAGAAACAGAATTACAAAAACTAACAGACAATAAAAATGTATTTATTGGTACTGTTGATTATGGTGAAAGTCTTTTCTGGCCTGAAGAAGGTGATGCAAATCCGGAATGTGTATATTCAAAATTGACAAAGTATTGTGAAAACAATAATTTAAAACCAGAAGATATAACTATTTCTTTAGCTCCATTTATGTCAATTGCCGGAGACCATGCACACAATGATTTATGGGGTATTGAAGAAGGAGATGATTTCAGCGCAGCAACACCTCAAGCTGATGCATGCTGGAGATTGAAACTCCTAAATATGGGATTCAAGATTGATAACGCAGAAAGTCATAATGGAGGTGCAGAAAAATGTACAATAAAAGGTTTAGGTGATTATGCTTCAATACGACAAATTTGGATAAATCACTTAAAATCTGTGTATAATGATCCTGAAGCTTGGACTACAGGCGAAGATTATCAATAACTCGTAACAAACGCCTATTAGTGAAACTAAAATGTATTACATAAGTTTTGCTAGTATTATAGACCTCCCGGGCTTCCCATAGAAGTGCGAAGCCCGGGAGGTCTTTGAGTTTTTTATATCTAACTATCGTATGCTAAACCTCAAAAATATTGTTTGGTGAGAAAAATAGAAAATTATACTTTTGTTAAAATTCGTCATCAATTCACCTCATCTCCCTATTATTCAAACATATAACTAAATTGTGAAACTTGCGGGCAGAAACTATATGTAAGGAAGAATTACAAGAAATATTTACTCTGTTTCATTGGATTTGCAATCCTTACCTATTATAATGCGGATTACAAATCGGAATTTAAACGGTTCACATACAATATGGGAATGTTTATAAATTGACGGAAATATAACTTCCTTTGTCTCAAACAGGATATTTAACATTATTTATTACAATATTTTCCAATATATCATTGCACAATAATACTTTTTTTTAATTTGCGCAAAATTGAATTTTGCCCCAACGGATAGCAATATTTGAATCTGTTCATACGAAAGAGAGTTTATTCACTTTTGTCTTCTTATCCCAATTAACGCATAATTATTTAACATCTTATCAAAATTCAAAATTATGAGAATGAAGTTTTATTTTCTTATAGCATTATTACCTCTATTCTTTTCTTGTAATAATGAAGATAATCATTTCAATTCTTTTCCAGAATTAGATAATGAAGAATACTCCTATTATGTGGCAGAGGCATTAGATGCTATGAACATGCCACGTCCTGAAGGTTCTTATAATTATCCGTGCTTACCGGGAATGCCTTCATGGAAAGAATTAAAAAACGGGGAAGAAATGGATTTGGCTTGTCACGTACCTGATAACGTATTAAAAAATCAAACGACACAAGCCGTAATTCAAGCAATGTGGGAACATCCAAAATTTAAAGATCTTATTGGGTTTAGCAGTAATTCGTCAATACAACAATCTTTAAACAACGTTTTACTTGATTGGAATATTTATTCGGAATTGACGAAACGCCCAGACGCAGCTTCTTGTTTAGTTGAAAGATACAACAGAATGCAACCAACAAAAGTTTCGCATACGTTTTACAACAACTCTCTACAACTTTTATTATCACAAACAACTTTCCTTGAGCAGTTATCTGCCGATGCAAAATTGTTATTGGCAAAAGAAATAGTTGAAAGAAAAGAATCTGTTGAAAAAGTATTGGATATGGATAATGAATCTTCTTCCCTTAATTCCTCATATTTTTGTTTAGTCCGAATTATGGCTAGTAGCCAATATACTCCTATGATAAATTGGATGGATAATAATAAAGATATTCAGAAATTTGAAGAATCTGGAGATATATTTTTCCTAAGTTCTGATATTCGCAAAGATATTTTAGATTTAAGTATTAACTTTATAAACAGCAAATGAATAATAGAGTAAGGCTAATTGCCTACTTTTGTTAAACATATAATAAAAGTGAAACTTGATAAAGACAAAGTAAAGCAACATACGGACAACAACTTATCCCTGCTCTAGCGATTAAGCTTTCTGCCGAATATGGAATAGGTTACGGGAAACGCAATCTAGCATATTATAGAAAATTTTATCTAGAGTTCAACAATTTAGAGATTTTGCACAAACATGTGCAAAATCTCAGCTGGTCACATATCCGCAGACTACTTTCCGTTAGCAACACCCAAGCTAGACATTCCTTACACCCTCCAAAACATATAACCAAAACTCCGTTGTTGGGCTATCAATACCCGTTGCTTAATTTTTCGAAGAAGTGCCTTTTGTCAAAATTCGTCATCAAATTACATCATCTTCCTATTATTCAACCATATAACTAAATCATAAAACTTGCGGGCAGAAACTATAGGTTCTGTTGTACGCATTTCTAGTACATTCTATAATGTCCGATTTTCTTTAAGAATTTCGGACATTTTATTACTGCATCAAGAGTAATATCGTATCTTTGCTACTAGAATCATTGTGGATATGAAGACGATACTGACGAAGGAAATACGAAACATTATAGACCGAAACGGACCAAACAGGCTTTATATGGTGAGCGATTTTGCCCATCTGAATAATGATGGGCTAGTTACTCGTGCGCTTTCTCGATTAGAGAAAGAGGGTGTGCTCATTCGTCTTTCTCAAGGTCTATATCTATATCCTTCACGGAATAAGTTCGGTGTACTTCGTCCCTCTATAGAAGATATCGCATACGCTATAGCGGAAAAGGATAAGGCTCGTATTATACCTAGCGGATTGACAGCATTGAACAAATTGGGACTTTCCACCCAGGTCACGATGAATGCAGTCTATCTGACAGATGCCACAGCAAGGGAACTTGCTATCGGGAACCGTAAAATCATATTCAAGCGTAGCGCACCTCGCAATTTTGCCTACAAGACAGACTTGTTTCCACTTATAGTCGCTGCCATGAAAGAATTAGGGAAAGATAACGTGACAGATGAACAGGTTGCAATCATAAAACAAGCCATTGAAAAATATGGTAGTCCTGAT
>JAXDRC010000044.1:0-5842 GCA_034091205.1 Parabacteroides sp.
GTTTTGGTGAAAAAATACGGTTTTCAGGGTTGATTTTCCATGTTGACAGGCACATTTGGAAGAGAAATACGGTGTGTTAAAAAAATGATTGCAATGATTTGGAAAAATGATTGTGAAGAGTCAGGTAAATGATTGCAATGACATGGATGAACGATCGCAATGATTTCCTGAAATCATTGCAATGATTTTCCGGAATGATAAAAATTACATGTTCAGATTTGAGTTTTTGTTTGGTTTTGCACAAATTACAGGTTAGCAAAAACAAGCAATATCCGGCAAAAGGTTATTAATTTACTTGTTTTTATAGAATTTTGATATAGCAAAATAAGCCATTAAAGCGACATTCCGACAAGTATTTTTGGTGTTGTCCGCCGTAAAATTCTGATTCAATTGGTGGTCATACCATACTATGCTTGACACGGAAGAATACAATCCCATTTTTTCAAATAAGCGTGATCAACTAATATGAATTCTTAAAAAAACAAGGAAACTTTTCGTACTTATTGATTATGCGATTTATTACTAATGGTTTGGAAAGGAAAGCCGTTTATGAGTTATCATTCCTGGTTGCTGATTTTATTACATTTACCATCCAAAGAAGGTTGAATTGAATCTATTTTCATTATTGAATCAATCATGTTTGTACCTTCGCTTAAACGTATAAGTTCTTTTATTCTGAAAAAGTTATTTAACTTGTCATCATATTTGTAATAGGAATCTACATAAACTTTATCTGAGAATCTTGATGAATAAGAATGTCTTGATATTATGCCTTTTCCTTCAATATTGTAAGCCAAAGATGAATAACCAGAGTATGGATAATCAAAGATTTCTTTATCTTCCAACACAAGTCTTTCTCCAGTATTTCCAAATGAAACAGTAAATATTGCTTTTTCTATCTGTTCATAACATTCTTTTATACCATCATTATCATCATACTGATATTCAGAAGTTTTTTCAATATATATACTATCTAAAACATTATCATAGTCTACATATCCTATCAAAGTATCACGGAAAATATAATTATTATTCTGAGATATATCTGTTAAATCTTTCCGACTTATTAATCCTATGGAAAAAACAGATGTCAATATTAAAAGAAACTGTTTCATATCATATCCTCTATTATCAGTAATGGTCCAGCGGGGGAACGGCTTACCGTTATCCTTCGTTGTCAGCTGTATTTCAGTCAAAAGCCATGTAACACAAACAAACTTTTAACAAGATTATTTTCTACTGTCCACACGGCATAATATCCACCTGCGCCATCACTATTCATCGTGCTGATGAACAACGTATTTCCCATTCCCAAAGCCACGACAACATTGTCTTGATTCGGCTCATATAGATGTGCTATATATGCTGTTGGAAACTTCAAAATTCCGGCAGGATGCTTGATGGTAATAGACGCATATTCCTTGCGGGGAATATTTCTATCTATACCTATCAAGTCAGAACAACCGTCAATGCTTCGGACAAACTTGGTTTCTATATCTTTAATAATGGTATGCTTTTGAGGGTTGAAGTCTTGAAAACCTATTTCTACGGTTAATGTGTCATTGGCATATATAAGGCATTTATCCGTACTTTCCGGCAGTTTCTTCAACTGTGGCATATCTTCCAAATAACGGATGCGGTTTTTATGGATTTCTCCTGTATAAGTGTTTCCATCCGGGTATGTCCTTGTCATGCCGGTTTCTGTTCCATATTCTATGCTATGCCATTCTTTGTGACCATTTTCTGCATCCCAATCGAAAAAGACATGGTTATCCGACAGTCTGCTTATTACTGTTCCACTTGAGTCACGTACATTTGTATATCCGTCCGCATCCTGAATGACACCAAAGAAACGCTGTTGTGATCGTATAGGCAAACAAAACAGAAATGACAATATGTAGAAAATAATCTTTTTCATGCTTCTATTACAGCTAATAATTCAGAAAGGAACAGCGTCAGATGCTATTTTTCGTAGTTACCGATATTTTTCCTTAATGTCTTATGGATAAAGTTTTCCAAGTCTTTGGAGTTATAGAATTTCCATGATGAATATGCAATCATATTACCTTCCGGATTGTATGATATACCCCAATAATTCATACATTCTTTATCCACATATTCCTTAATTCTGATAATTTCTTCCAGCGATAAACTGCTTAATTGAACAAAATATTCGCCGGAATAATCTTTGTTGATAACTGATGTACTATCAACAAACTTGTTCATGTGTGCGATACAAGCATAAAGGGCATATCCTTTTGCTTCTTCAAACCTTTCTCTATATGTAACCTTTTGTGTTGTACAACTTGTCGTTACACAAATCACACACATCATTGTTATCATTTGTATATATTTCATTTCTATAGCTTTAGTCGTTACCGAAAATAGTTCTGCAGGGGAACGGCTTGCCGTTATCCTGCGTTGTTAGTTATATTTTTACCATAATTCTTCCGCAGAAAAATCGCCTAAAAAGAAATATAGCAACATAATTATTTGTAACAAAATATACAGAGCTGTCACAAAGCATATTGTTAATATTATTATTTTCTTTCCTCCTTTATACTTTTTCTTTCTTAATAAAAAGAATAGCGATAGAGAAATCGCTATGAGTAAAATATTTATCGCACCCGCAATCATATCTATTATTTATATTATTGATTTATAATTATATTGTTGTCACTAATGGTTCAGTGGGGAACGCAGTCTAGCGTTATCATGCTTCGTTAGCCGTATATTCCAAATCACCATTTTTCTACCCATAATAGCTTTTTAGGTGAAGCTCCCAATTCCTTCAATAACTTCCGATACTGTTTGTTTTCTTTTCCTATGCGTAACAGAATATCTGGATCTTCTTGATAGCCATAGAATTTGTATGCACATAAAATATAATACAGTAATTCTCCATCGGAAAGGAACTTTTGAAGATAGGAAATTTGTTTTGGTGAAGCTATTTGTATAAAGGAAAATAGAAGATTAACTCTATTATCATCTTCTGCGCTAATAGCCTCTTTCCAAAGATTATCTGCTATAAGTATATCCTGGTTTAGTTCTTCGTAAGATCTATGTATAGAGGGATAATCGAAAGGATTATTTTCAGGAGATAAAAACTCCTGCTGAGGAGGGAACAAATCAGATATTCTTTGGCTATCAACTGCTTTAAGGAATGTTTCAATATTTCTGAAAACAGGTATTGGGTATAATAAAAACTCGTGACAGACAAACATTATTTTTCCTCTCATTATGCCATCTGTGCATATTCCGGCATAATTACTTTCGTCATCCTCCCACAAGATACAAATATTCTTCAATAGAGATTTATTCTCGGCATAAAAGGCATTAAATTCTTCTTGGGTTTCAGCAGAACGCAAAGAGATACTTCTTTCTCCATGTTTATGCTTTTGCTCCCAATCATTGACCGTATGATATTTCGATAACCGACACCCGGTAGAATCTCTATTGGTAATCATTTTTCCTCTCTTTCTGTATTTCATATTCAATCAGATAGACAGTAACCTTCAATCCTATATATATACCAAGAATGAAAGGCAAAAACATAACCAAAGGTGAATCGTTGGAATCGGTGAAGAAGCACAATATGGCGACTATAAACAGCGCTTTCTCATAATAATAATAAAACCAGAGAAATGAGGTTAGGAAAAGCTCTCGCTGCATGGTGTACAATAAGGGGCGCTGCTCTTTTTTCCTGTTCATTTCACAAAAAAGAATAATGACCATCAATATGATGACCGCACTCACAAACCAAGTCCCGGCTATGATTTCGGGAAACAATAACTTTAATACGAGCAATATACAGATACCTGTAGTAGATGCTTCATTCAAATAATAAATCTTAGGCACCATGTTATTCATTCAATTTAATGGTTCAGTCTGTTTCTCTATAAATATAGCTTCTTTATTTTGAAGCAGGAGTCATATACTTATATTAAAATTGCATTTTATGATTATTTACACATATTTCACACCGTAGTTTTGACTTCGCTCTCGCAATTTTAGCATTTTGTTATCAATTATAGACACTTATCGTTTTTATTACCCCAAAGACAGAATATATGGATACCCTTGCTTGAAAGAACCGGAGAATGTACCGCTATATCGTTTATCTCCGTATTCCTCAAACGAGTAATGCCCGTATATGAAACCGTCCACTTCCGTATATTCACTTTTTATTATTTGAGAACAGGAAGAAATGCTATCTATACAAACCTTTCCTTTAAACAGACAGATTACGGACAATCGGGTACGACTGACACCCTTTATCTCATATTCTCTACTATCCATTTTCCAAACATCGGTAATATGAATGTCAATTCGGCTACAATCTTCTCCTAATATGCCAATCATGCTTGAATTGTCAAACAAGCCAGAAAGGTCTTGTTGCAAAATATCCGCTTTATGATTTTGTGGATAGGCTACTCCACAAAACCAAAAGAGTAAAAAGATACTGATATGGTATATTCTCTGTTTCATATTTTGCATTACTGTTTATAATGGTTCAGCAGGGAACGGCTTGTCCGTTATCCTGCGTTGTTAGCGATATTATTTTATATACCCACAGAAACTAAGTTAAGTACAGCTTTTTACTTCCAACTATTTTCCTTAGCCAAAGAGGTGTATATTCTTTACTTCGTGGAAATTTGGTGTAAAAGCTCAAAATCCAATCTAATTCCTGAAAATAACTTGGAATTTCATCCCAATTATCATAATTAAAATCCAAATTATAAGAGTTATTTGAGGTAAAGACCATTTTTAGAGAAAACCAAGCGCCTTCCTTTGGATAATACATATACATTTCTTTTCGTTTCAATCTAAAATCCTTGCATATATTGTTGGTTGCCATCGTCCCAATTTTTATCTTATCCCCAGTAGAAAAGCGTATATTTAACATACTGCTGGTACATGATACAAATAAAACATCTATAAAATCCCATTTCATCCCAGAGGGTATTTGAAGTAAAATAGCATCTCTAATATCATCAAAAGATATTCTTTTATTTGTTTTTACTAAATCTAATTGACGACGAACAGGTATATCAATTAAAGGAGTTGGACTTTTGCATACTGGCAATGACTGGTATTTGACATTTGGTTTTTGAGAAACTTCCAATACCATTTTTACATACCACAGCCAGTATTCTTTACGTTTCTCTATGTCACCTGTTTCCACGAAAGGATTACTGCCAGAGCAAGCTATAGAGCATATAAAATCCGCATTCCAGCTTTCAAAGTCGAAAGCATCATCATCTTCACCATCATAATCCTCTATTGCCAATAAGGAAGCTGCATCGTAACGGATTGCATATCCCAAAGCTATGATAGCCCAACCTGCCATGCCTTCGGGACTGTCTGCGGATTGTTCCACATAATTGCGCAGCCGTTCTATTGAGACCAATATGCTTTCGGCAGTTCCTTTATTCTTGTACAGATAACTGTCCATTTCCGACAAGACATCGTATAACAGGCTTTCTGCCCCAAATTCTTCTGGAAAGCAGGAACAGGTTTTTTTGCAGCACTCACACAGCACTTTCTGTACTGTCCGTATGTCGCCTATTTGTTTCATCAAATCAATACGATAAGGTAAAGGCAAATGCCCCATACTGTTTTGATTGATTATTTCTTTCAGTTTTTCTATTTGCTGTATCATACTGGTTACTGTTTTCGCTAATGGTTTGGTGAGAAACAGCGTTAAGCTGTTATCTCGAGACCTTGTTAACATTCTATTTTTATTCTCATCAAATTATGGTATTTCCAAATTCATCTTCTTCATATATGCAGTATCTAATTCAGCTCCTTTCCAGTTTATGTCAGGAGGGAACTGTTCCCA
>JAXDRC010000045.1:0-64291 GCA_034091205.1 Parabacteroides sp.
TCACCAGAAGATTTGTACCTTATTGTATTTTTTTACCTTTGCAGGTATAGTATGTAAAGCCTTTTAGTAAGACTTATTTTATCTGTAGAGTTTTTTAGTAACGTAACAAAAAAGTGTAAAGTAAATTTAGGCATAGTCAAAACATAGTTAAGTCCGGAAAAAAACACTGTAGTGTTTGCTGTAAAACATAGGCATGTTTTGTTTGAAAGATAACGAGCTTTTTTGCTTACTATAGCTATGGAATTTACATTCGGAAGTAGCGTAGATTATATACGGAAGAAAATCGGATTACTTCCGAAAGAAAATGTCGTTACATTCTGACGCATTTTCGGTTTTTTTCTAAATTTGTACAAACTCTAAATCTGGATTATTATGGATAAAATGGTAGCTATAGCGCAGTTTACGTATCCAGCGGATGCGCAAATATTGGTTTCGCTTTTGAAATCAGAAGGAGTAGATTGCTATTTGCGTAATGAACTGACTGCCCGCCTTCTTTATGGTTATGCGGATGTGGGAGGCGTTTATCTGGAAATTCTTGAAAAAGATTTGCCTGAAGCATTACGTATAATGAAAAATGCCGGTTATGAGTTGCCGTCAGGAAATGTCGGTTGGGCATCTGATTTGAAAAAGTTTATGGACAAGCTTCCATTGTTCAAGGGGCAAAAGCTTGAAAAGCAACTGTTGGGATGGATTGTTGTGCTGGCATTGTTGCTTGCCGTGGTCTTTTATACAGTCGCATACTTTATTTATGGATAAATAGAGTTTTTACAAATGTACTATTTTACAATATGGAATTATCGTTTATGTTCCGTATTGTGTAAACAAGTTGACAAAGGAATATTAGCTTTTGATGTTATCTTTGTCAACTTGTCACATTATAAATGTACTGGTAAATATGAATCGTAAATAATAAAAACAAATTGATATAAATATGGCACGAAGAAAAATTTCTAACAGTCAGGCTGTGTGTCTGACTTTATTATGGGGATTTCTATGCTATTTCCTCATATCAAACACTGAGACAATAACTTTTGATGTTGTATTTGCTATTGTAGCCTCAGCTATAATCGTATTTGTTCCTATATATAAGAATATGCGAAGAAAAGATAATGTTTGACAATTTGTAAATTATTGCCTTGTAATATTACTAAATGATATATTTTTCTGATTTTTTCTTTCAAGTATTTGCATATTTCGATTTTCTGCTTACCTTTGCGATGTCGGAGCTATGAAAGGTTCTGGCAAAATGAATAGGTATTTTAAATAATAAACAAGTACTACTCTTGAATCGGCATAAGCTGACCAAATTTTGAGGCTGGTTTGAGATTAAAAAAGAAAAAACAAAAATGAAGGCAATTGAAGTATTAGACAATTTGAAAAGAAGATTTCCGAATGAACCGGAATATCATCAGGCAGTATCTGAAGTGCTAGGAACAATTGAAGAAGTTTACAACGAACATCCTGAGTTTGAAAAATCAAATTTGATTGAAAGACTTTGTATTCCTGATAGAATTTTTTCTTTCCGTGTGACATGGATGGACGATAAAGGTCAGATTCAGACAAATATGGGATACAGAATCCAGCATAACAATGCAATTGGCCCGTATAAAGGTGGTATTCGTTTCCACTCTTCAGTAAACCAGTCGATTTTGAAATTCCTGGCTTTTGAGCAGACTTTCAAGAACTCATTGACAACTTTGCCGATGGGTGGTGGTAAAGGTGGTTCTGATTTCAGCCCTCGTGGAAAGTCTAATGCTGAAATTATGAGATTCTGCCAGGCATTCGTTCTTGAATTGTGGAGGCATATTGGTCCTGATACAGATGTTCCTGCAGGTGATATAGGTGTTGGTGGCCGTGAAGTTGCTTATATGTATGGTATGTATAAGAAACTTGCACGTGAGAACACTGGAACATTCACCGGAAAAGGTATCGAATTCGGTGGTTCTCTTATACGTCCTGAAGCAACTGGTTATGGAAATGTTTATTTCCTGTTGCAGATGCTTAAGACCAGAAATATTGATATTAAAGGTAAAGTTGTTACAGTTTCAGGTTCTGGAAATGTTGCTCAATATACGGTTGAGAAACTTATCAGCCTTGGCGCTAAAGTTGTGACAATGTCGGATTCTGACGGTTATATCTATGATCCGGATGGTATCGACCGTGAAAAATTGGATTACATCATGGAGTTGAAGAATCTGTATCGCGGTCGAATCAAAGAATATGCAGAGCAATATGGTGTTAAGTATGTTCAGGGTGCTCGTCCTTGGGGTGAGAAATGTGACATTGCTATGCCAAGCGCTACTCAGAATGAATTGAACGGCGACGATGCCAAGACTTTGTTGGCTAACGGCTGTTTTGCAGTGTCTGAAGGTGCTAACATGCCATCAACTCCTGAAGCTATTGATGCATTCCTTGAAGCTAAGATACTTTATGCTCCGGGTAAGGCTGCAAATGCCGGCGGTGTTTCTGTTTCAGGTTTGGAAATGACACAGAATGCCCAGAAATTGAGCTGGAGCAGCGAGGAAGTTGATGAGAAATTGCAGAGCATTATGAAAAATATCCATGAGCAGTGCGTAAAATATGGCAAACAACCAGATGGCTATGTAAACTATGTCAAGGGTGCCAATGTCGCAGGATTTATGAAAGTTGCAAAGGCGATGATGGCACAAGGTATATTATAATTTAATCGATGTTTATAATAAGTTGTGTAATATTGGACTTTTAGTAATAGTCTTTATATCGTAAGATATATAAATAAAAGGGTTAAGATGTTCTGTATTAGGAATAATCTTAACCCTTTTTGCTTTTGAAACAATGAATTGTGGAAGGTTTGGTATGTGTGTGTTGATATAAAAAGAAAACTGACAGTCTGAAAATGTAAAAAAAATGAATATCTTTGCAAAAAGAAATATAACTGACTCTAATGATTATGGACAATACAAAAACTACGCCAGATTATCTTTTCGAAAGCAGTTGGGAAGTATGTAATAAAGTTGGAGGAATTTATACTGTACTTTCAACAAAAGCCCATACTCTACAACAAACATTTAAGGATAAAGTTGTATTTATCGGCCCTGATGTATGGAAAGACACAAAAGCATCAGATTTTAAAGAAGATAAAAAGTTATTTGCTGATTGGAAGAAACATGCAGAACAGAATGGTAATTTGAAAATAAAGGTGGGGCGGTGGACTGTCCCTGGTGAACCCCCAGTCATTCTTGTTGATTTCAAACAGTTTTTCCCTGAAAAAGATATATTATTCTTTTCTATGTGGCAGGATTTCCATGTGGATTCAATGCATGCTTATGGCGATTACGATGAATCCTGCATATTCGCATATGCTGTAGGAAAGGTTATAGAAAGTTTTTATAATTATTACCACTTGGAAAATAAGAATGTGGTAGCTCTGTTCAATGAGTGGATGCTTTCTATGGGAGCTTTATATATACGTAAGAATATTCCTGCTATCGCAACATTGTTCACAACTCATGCTACATCCATAGGACGTTCCATTGCCGGTAACAACAAAGCCTTGTATGCTTATATGGAAGGTTACAATGGCGACCAGATGGCATTTGAGCTTAATATGGAAGCAAAACATTCTGTGGAAAAACAGGCAGCTCATAATGTGGACTGTTTTACGACTGTAAGCGATATCACAGCAGTTGAGTGTAAGCAGTTGTTGGATAAAGCTCCTGATATTGTCACTCCTAATGGTTTTGAACCGAACTTTGTTCCAGAAGGAAAGCTTTACGAACAAAAAAGACAAGCTGCCAGAAAATGTTTGATAAATGTGGCAGAGAAGCTTTTAGGAACTAAAATAGATTCTGATGCATTGCTTGTTTCTACCAGTGGAAGATATGAATACCGGAATAAAGGTATTGATGTGTTCATAGAAGCAATGAACAGAACCAGGACTTCCGGTCAGTTGCAGAGAGAAGTTGTTGCGTTTATTATGGTTCCGGCATGGGTAAAAGATGTACGTGCTGATTTGAAAGAGGTTGTTGAAAAGGATATAATGACAACAGAACCAATGCAAATGCCTTTCTGCACTCATTGGCTGCACCATATGAATGAAGACCGAGTTTTAAATTACATACAGTATGCCGGTTTTACAAACCAGTCTAATGAAAAACTTAAGATAATATTCGTGCCGTGTTACCAGGATGGCAAAGATGGTATTTTCAATAAACCGTATTATGATTTGCTTATCGGTATGGATGCTACTGTTTACCCTTCTTATTATGAACCTTGGGGATACACTCCACTTGAAAGTGTGGCATTTGGAATACCGACGATTACAACAAACCTTGCCGGATTTGGAATGTGGGCAAAGCAGCATGTCTCAGGAAATAATATAAAGGAAGGTGTTGTTGTTGTCAATCGTACAGACTTCAATTACTTTGAGGTTGCCGATGCCATTAAGCATTCAATCCTGGAACTGGCTGCTGAGGAAAACAAGGTTACATTGAATAAGATAAAAATTAATTGTTTTGATCTGGCGAAAAAGGCAGAATGGACAAAATTTATCAAATATTATGATGAAGCATTCCATATTGCATTGGAAAAAGCCAAGAAAAGAAACAGTTAAGCGAATTTGTTGGCAAAAAGTCTTACCTTTGCAGCAAAATAATGGCAAGTTAATATAATGTAGAATTTACTTTAAACTTCATAATATGAAAATCAAAGCGAATAACGCAAACGAACCAATTTGGAAGGAAGTTTATTCTCAGTCAAAACTTCCTAAACAGTTAGAGCCATTAAAAGAAATGGCAACAAATCTTTGGTGGGTGTGGAATCACGAAGGAGCCAAATTGTTTGGCAAAATTGATCCGGCATTATGGAAATCAACAGAAGGAAATCCTGTGCAGTTGCTACAGAACCTTTCTTATGGTCGTGTTGAGGAAATTGTTTCTGATAAAGAATTGATGGCAGAAGTCAACAGTGTATATGCTGACTTCAAAAACTATATGAGCGTTAAGCCGGATGTGGCAAAACCATCTGTAGCTTATTTTAGTATGGAATATGGTCTTACAAATGTTTTGAAGATCTATTCTGGTGGTTTAGGTGTTTTGGCAGGTGACTATTTGAAAGAAGCCAGCGACAGCAATATCGATTTGTGTGCTGTAGGTTTCTTGTATCGTTATGGTTATTTCACTCAGACATTGTCAATGGACGGTCAGCAGATTGCGAACTACGAAGCTCAGAACTTCGGTTCTTTGCCTTTGACTCAGGTGCTGCAGTCAAATGGTGAGCCTTTCGTTCTTGAAGTTCCTTATCCGGGCCGTGTAGTATATGCGTATGTATGGAAAGTAATGGTAGGTCGTGTTCCATTGTATTTGATGGATACAGACATTCCTCAGAATAGCGAATGGGATCGTTCAATCACTCACCAGCTTTACGGTGGCGACTGGGAAAACCGTATGAAACAGGAATACCTGTTGGGTATCGGTGGTATCTTGTTGCTTAACAAACTTGGAATCAAGAAACAGGTTTATCACTGTAATGAAGGACATGCAGCATTGATCAATGCCCAGCGTTTGGTTGATTATATCCAGAACGATGGTCTTTCATTCAACGAAGCTCTTGAAGTTGTTCGTGCTTCTTCTTTGTACACAGTTCATACTCCGGTTCCTGCAGGTCATGACTATTTTGATGAAGGTTTGTTCGGCAGATATATGGGTGAATTCCCTGCTAAATTAGGTATCAGCTGGCAGGAATTCATTGATATGGGACGCGAAAACCCAGGTTCAAATGAAAAATTCTGTATGAGTACATTTGCTTTGAATACTTGCCAGGAAGCAAACGGTGTGAGCTGGTTGCATGGTAAGGTTTCCCAGAAAATGTTTGCTCCTATCTGGAAAGGATATTTCCCTGATGAATTGCATGTAGGTTATGTTACAAATGGTGTTCATATGCCAACATGGGCTTCTACAGAATGGAAGAAATTCTTCAAGGAAAGATTCGCTAAAGATTTTTTCCAGCATCAATCTGAAGCTAAGTATTGGGAAACAATACAGACTGTTCCAGACGAAGAAATCTGGAATCTTCGCCAGACATTGAAGAATAAACTTATCTCATACATCAAGAATGAGTATAAAACAACTTGGTTGAAGAACCAGGGTGATCCGGCTAAGGTTGTTTCAATCTTGGAAAAGATTAATCCTAATGCATTGATGATTGGTTTCGGCCGTCGTTTTGCTACATATAAACGTGCGCACTTGTTGTTTACTGACTTGGATCGTTTGGCTAAGATTGTCAACAACGAGCAGTTCCCAATCCAGTTTGTATTTACAGGAAAAGCTCACCCTGCTGACGGTGGTGGACAGGGCTTGATCAAACACATTATTGAGATTTCTCGCCGTCCTGAATTCCAGGGTAAGATTATCTTCTTGGAAAACTATGATATGCGTTTGGCTCGTCACTTGATTGCTGGTGTTGATGTTTGGTTGAATACACCTACAAGACCATTGGAAGCATCAGGAACTTCTGGTGAAAAAGCTGAAATGAACGGTGTGTTGAACTTCTCTGTACTTGACGGTTGGTGGTATGAAGGTTATCGTGAAGGTGCTGGTTGGGCATTGACTGACAAGCGTACTTACGAAAACCAGCAGTATCAGGACCAGTTGGATGCTGCTACAATTTATCAGATGTTGGAAACAGAGATTATTCCTACATATTATGCTCGTAACAGTAAGGGATATTCTCCTGAATGGATTCAGTATATCAAGAACTCAATGTCTCAGATTGCATACGATTATACAATGAAACGTATGCTTGATGATTATATAGATCGCTTCTATAACAAGTTGGCTACACGTTCTGCTTCTTTGGTTGAAAATAATTTCGCTAAGGCTAAAGCTATAGCTGCTTGGAAAGAAGAAGTTGCTTCTCATTGGGATAGCTTCCAGGTTGAATCATTTACAGCCGATGATAATTTCATAGCTAACGGTCCTGTTGTTGGAACTGAAGCTAAGTTCAATCTTGTGATTGACCGTCATGAATTGCAAGGCATGCTTGGGGTTGAAATGGTTATTACAGAAGAAGACAGAGAAAAACATGTTCCTGTAATTATCCATAAGGAAGAGTTCAAATTGATGAAAGAAGAAGGCTCTAAATTGTTCTTTGAATTGAATGTAACTCCAACAGAAGCAGGAACACAACGCATAGGTTTCCGTGTATTCCCTAAGAATGCGGATTTGCCTCATAGAATGGACTTTGCTTATATCCGTTGGATTCAGTTATAATTTGAATACCATATAGGATATTAATTATTATAACGGATAGAGCTGCATGCCGAAGTGAGTAATCTCATTTTGACATGCAGCTTTTTTTGTGTGATAATATTTTATATTATTGGAGATGACTTTTATACTGGCAATTCCTGTAAAATATATATGAAAGTAGTTAGATATACGTCCGTATTTACTTCATTTTACATCCGTATATATTTTTCAGTATATATCATTATAGGAATAATGACGTATTTACATATATTAACATAGGTTTAATTCCTTGTTATTGTGTATTTTATGTATTTGTGTGATAAAATATTGTCAAAACCCCTTGCGGAATAAAAAATAATATCTACTTTTGCAGTCGGGTAAGTCCTACACGGCAAGCTCCCTCGGAATCCCCCAGGACTTGACCGTAGCAAGGGTACTTGGTTGTAGCGGCGCGATGTAGTAAGCTTGCCCACCTGCCTCTTTAGCTCAGTTGGCCAGAGCACGTGATTTGTAATCTCGGGGTCGTTGGTTCGAATCCGACAAGAGGCTCAGAAAAGCGGAAATCCAAAATAAGGGTTTCCGCTTTTTTCTTCTCCGACTTTCCATACAAAATATAATAAGTATTATTTCAATACTCATTAAGCTGAAATCTCTTCTTGATTAATTGATGAATAAAAACTAATTTTGCCATAAGAAAGAGGAATATGTTTTGGGCATATTCTTTGTGTTGTAAAATTTAATTGAGGAATAAAGATGCACAATTGGTTTGAATGTAAAGTGTCTTATGAAAAGATGCTTGAAAACGGAATGCAGAAAAAAGTTACAGAACCTTATTTGGTAGATGCTTTGTCTTTTACAGAAGCAGAAAGCCGTATCATAGAGGAAATACGTCCGTTTATCACGGGTGAATTCACCATCACTGATATTAAGCGTGCTCGTATATCAGAGTTGTTCTTTAATGAGAATGGAGACCGTTTCTATAAAATAAAGGTATATTTTATTACGCTTGACGAAAAAAGCGGTGCTGAGAAAAAAACTGCAGCACAGATGCTGGCTCAGGCTTGCACTTTGAAGGAAGCAATTTCTGTTCTTGAAGACGGAATGAAGGGAACTCTTTCAGATTATGTCATAGCTTCTGTCGCTGAAACTGCTCTGATGGATGTTTTCCCATTCGATGCAAGCAAAATTCCTTCTGAACCGAAAAGTGGTGAAGAACTAATCGCAGAACAGAAAAAATTAGCTGAAGAAAAAGCTCAGAAAGCATAATAATATTCTTAAGGAGAAAATGAAATGAGTGTATCTCAAAATATAAGACAAATCAAGGCGTCGCTTCCAAAGGAAGTGACGCTTGTCGCTGTGTCGAAATTTCATCCAATAGAGGCTATTGATGAAGCTTATAAAGCCGGACAAAGAGTGTTTGGTGAAAGTCGTGCACAGGAGCTTGTCATGAAAGAGAAACTCCTGCGATATGCAGATATAGAGTGGCATTTTATTGGAACTTTGCAAACCAATAAAGTTAAAGACATCGCTCCTTTCATACATACTATCCAGAGTATAGATTCGCTCAAACTCTTGCGTGAGGTGGAGAAACAGGCGAAGAAAAACAACAGAAAAATCCGTGTATTGCTCGAAATTCATGTGGCAGAAGAAGATTCGAAGCATGGATTTAATCCGGATGAATGCCGCCAGATGCTTGATGAAAACCTCGGCGAATTTGAAAATGTGGTGTTTTCCGGTGTAATGGGTATGGCCACTTTCACCGATGATGAGTCGAAAATCCGCAAAGAGTTTAAAGAACTTCAATCTCTATTTGCTGAATTCAAGGAAAAATATTTTGCAGATAATCCAGGGTTCAATACAATTTCGATGGGAATGAGCCATGATTATCATATTGCTGTCGAAGAGGGTAGCACTATGGTGCGTATAGGTACAGATATTTTCGGTGAAAGAGAATATTGAATTATAAAATAAATGTTTACTTTTGTGTAGAGCATAAAACTATACAGACATGATAGACTTAAAAACTGAATATGCAGGGCTTACTCTTCGTAACCCTATCATTGTTAGCAGCTCCGGTTTGACTCTTAGTCCGGAACGCAACAAAGAATATGAAAAAGCCGGTGCAGGCGCCATCGTTCTCAAATCATTGTTTGAAGAGCAGATTGAAATGCAGAGTGACCAGCTCTCTCAACATTCTGATTATCCTGAAGCTGAAGATTATATCAGGACTTATGCCAGAATGAACCAGGTTAACAATTATCTGGACATTATCAAGAAATCAAAAGAACTATGTTCTATTCCTATTATTGCAAGTATCAACTGTTATAAGGCTGATTCGTGGATTGATTTTGCTAAGCAGATTGAACTGGCTGGTGCTGATGCCTTGGAATTGAATGTATTCTTCCTGGAAACAGATATGGAAGGAAGTTGCGACGGCGGAGTCCAATCTTTATATGTGAATATTCTCCGTAAAGTTAAAGAGACTGTTTCTATTCCTGTTATAATAAAGTTGGGAAAATATATCGAGAACATTCCTGCATTGGTAAACGTGCTGAAAGCTAATGGCGCTGCCGGTGTTGTTTTGTTTAACCGATTCTATCAGCCGGATATAGATATAAATTCTATGCAGCTTGTTTCAGGACAGGTGTTCAGCAATCATTCAGATTTGAGTGATACAATACGTTGGACTGCCATTACAAGCGGAAAAGTAAAAGGTATAAGCATTGCTTCATCAACAGGTATTCATGATTGGGAAGATGTTATTAAATGCCTGTTGGCCGGCGCTTCTGCTGTTCAGATGTGTAGTGCAATTTATACTCATGGAACTGAAATCATATCCCAAGTGCTGACTTGTGTGGAGGAATGGATGAGCCAGGCTCATTTCAAGTCGTTGCCTGAATTTGTAGGAAAACTTAGCTATTCAAACATTGATAATCCTGCAATGTATGAAAGAGTTCAGTTTATGAAGTATTTCGCTAATAGAGACTGAAAATCCTTTTAATTTTGAAATATAAATGGAATCATAAAACTAAGCTTTATCGCTTATTTATGATTCCATTTTTTTGTTTTCTGTTCGTACGTTAGAAAGCCTAAAACAAAAGGAGCAGAGCTGATTCGAATCACAACTATCAGCTCTGCTCCTTATTATATAGGATTAAATGTATTTTACCAGATATTTACTCTCTTTTCCGGTACAAGATACATTGGATCGCCTTCTTTGATATTGAATGCTTCATAGAAGCTGTCAATGTTTTTCAAAGCAGCATTTACGCGCCATTTTCCAAGAGAGTGAGGGTCAATCTTAGTCATTCTTACAATTTCCTCAGGACGGATATTCATTCCCCACAATGTTGCATATCCAAGATAGAATCTCTGCTCGTGTGTGAAACCTTCGATAGGAGCAGGAGTTTCTTTACCTTTAAGGCTGTTCATATAAGCCTGGTGAGCAATAAGCAAACCGCCCTGGTCTGCGATGTTTTCACCAAGAGTGAAACGTCCGTTTGCATGAACTGTGTCAACAACAATTATATCGTCATACTGTTTTACCAAAACTTCAGCACGTTCAACAAACAGTTTCGCATCTTCTTCTGTCCACCAGTCTGAAAGATTTCCGTCCTTATCATAATTTCTTCCCTGGTCGTCGAATCCGTGAGTCATTTCGTGACCGATTACCACACCGATAGCACCATAGTTCACAGCGTCGTCTGCTTCAGGATTGAAGAATGGAGGCTGAAGAATTGCTGCCGGAAAGCAGATTTCATTTGTATTTGGGCTGTAATATGCGTTTACAGTCTGTGGAGTCATATGCCAACGAGATTTGTCAACCGGTTTGTTTACTTCAGACAAATTGAAATCGAATTCGAAAGTATTGGCACGGCAAATATTTGCCCAATATGAGTCATCTTTGATTTCCAAAGAAGAATAATCTCTCCATTTGTCAGGATATCCGATTTTTACAGTGAATGAAGCCAGTTTTTCCTGAGCCTTCATCTTTGTTGAATCGCCCATCCATTCCAAAGCATTTATTCTTTCGCCCAATGCTGTCTGAAGATTGTTTACTAATGTAATCATCTTCTCTTTTGATGAAGCAGGGAAATATTTCTTTACATACATTTCACCGACAGCTTCGCCCAATGTTCCGTTTACAGAATTGATAGCTCTTTTCCATCTTGGTTGCTGTTCCTGGCGGCCTGACATCACTTTGCCATAGAATTCAAAGTTTGCATCCACAAAATTGTCGCTCAGATAAGGAGCTGCTGCATCCATAAGGTTGAATGCAAGATAGTATTTCTGATCGTCAAGAGAAGCGTTGCTCAGGAATTTGTCCAATGCCTTGTAGTAATCAATCTGTTTAACGTCGATTTCTTTCAGGTCAGCAACGCCTAAAGCTTCGAAATAAACATCCCAATCGAAAGCCTTGTTCTGCTTTTTAAGTTCTTCAACAGAAATTTTATTGTAATTCTTCTGAGAATCTCTCAAATCTTCTCTGCTGTATGAAGCTTCAGCAATTCCTGTTTCGATTTTCATTACAGAATTTACAGCAGCTTCAGCCTGTTCCGGACTTGAACCAATAGCTGTAAACAAATGGTTGATATAAGTATGATAAGCATCTCTGATGCTCTTCATGTTGTCATCGTTCTGCAAATAATAGTCTTTATCACCCATTCCAAGGCCTGCCTGATAAAGCATTGCAATGTTCTGTGAGCTGTTTTTGTCGTCAGCACTTACGAAGAATGCGAAATAAGGAGCCATACCTTGTTTTTGCATCGTAGCAATCATTTTTGCAACTTCTGCTTTTGAGGCAAGATGCATAATATCGTTCAACTGCTCTTTGATTGGGTCATATCCAAGTTCGTTTGATTTAACGCTGTCAAGAGCAAGAGAATACATCGTTGCTATTTTTTGAGAAACACTTCCTGCTTCCTGAGGCTGAGAGCTCAGCTCTTCAATCAATATACGAAGCTGTTCCTGGTTCTCATCCATAAGCTGGTTGAAAGTTCCGTATCTTGAATATTCCGGTTTCAATGGATTATTTTTCATCCATCCTCCGCAGGCATATTGATAAAAGTCTGTGCCGGGAGCAACTGTTGTGTCTAGATTTGCTGGGTCAATTGCCAGATTCTTAACTGCTTCTGTTTTGGGAGCAGAAGTACAACTTGCCATAGCAACCATTCCGGCTGCCAAGATTGGCAATAATAGATTTCTTGTTTTTTTCATCTTTTTCTTTTGCCTAAAAAACTGCGCACAAAAGTAATAAAAAAACAAAAGCCAAAGGCAATATTATTCATAACAAATACTTACATTTGCCTCAGTTTATAAATAAAACATTAAAATATATAGTGATGAAACCTACATTGTTCGTTTTGGCTGCCGGAATGGGTAGCCGTTATGGTGGTCTTAAGCAGTTAGATGGACTCGGACCTAATGGTGAAACTATTATGGACTATTCAATATTTGATGCAATCCGCGGTGGTTTTGGCAAAATTGTGTTCGTAATCCGTAAATCTTTCGAGCAGGATTTCCGTGAAAAGATTATTTCTAAATATGAAAATCATATTCCTGTAGAAGTTGTATTCCAGGATTTGAATAATCTGCCTGAAGGATTCACTTGTCCTGAAGGTCGTGAAAAGCCTTGGGGAACAAATCATGCTGTTCTGATGGGTAAGGATGTTATCAAAGAACCTTTTGCAGTTATCAATGCTGATGATTTCTATGGTCGTGACAGCTTTGCTGTGTTGGGAAAATGGCTTTCTGAAGTTGCCGGCAAACAGAACGAATATTGCATGGTTGGTTATCGTGTAGGAAATACTTTGAGTGAAAGTGGTTCTGTGGCTCGTGGTGTTTGCGAAACTAATGCTGACGGATATTTGACAGGCGTTGTTGAACGTACAGCAATTGAAAGAATCGACGGCGACATTCAGTTTGTTGACGAAAACGGTCAGAAGGTTGTATTGGAAGAAAACACTCCTGTTTCAATGAATATGTGGGGATTCACTCCAGATTATTTCAAATATTCAGAAGATTACTTCGTAGATTTCCTTAAGGCAAATATCAGCAACTTGAAGTGCGAATATTTCATTCCATTGATGGTTAATGAGCTTATTACAAAAGGCAAAGCTACAGTAAAAGTTCTTGACACAACTTCAAAATGGTTTGGCGTAACTTATGCAGCTGACCGTCAGGGCGTGGTTGACAAAATCCAGGCTTTGGTTGATGCCGGTGAATATCCTTCAAAACTTTTCTGATTAAGATAATTGACTGACAGATATGAAAAAGACAGTGCTCCAAAAACGGAACACTGTCTTTTTCTATTTATTATATATATGATTAATCAAAAGACCATTTGATTGCCAATGTCGGTATTGCATAAAATCCGTTTCTGAAACTGAAATTATTGCTTAATTCCACTTCCGTACCGACACTTAATTTAAACTTGTCGTTTACTTTCGGCAATTTATTCAGATTAAACCAGAATTGAGGTTCTGAAAGGAAAATGAAATCGCCGTGAGGATTGTTTCCTTTTTCTCTCCAGAAATCAGCAAAGCCACTGAACGTACATACTCCGTTTTTTCCGAAGTGCAGATACCAAGTTCCGGTAAGCTGGAAATTGTTTGGAGATTCAAGCTTCTGAATATACTTGTACATAGCTGAAAGAGAGAATCCTTTGGTGAAAGAGCTGTTATTATATGTATATGTCAAACCACCAAGATAAGCATTCTGGAATGAAGCCATGTTGTTCAATCCACCGTTATATTCTACATGGATTGAAAATGGAGGCTGCCAGAATTTAAGTTCTCTGGCGATTTCCCAGTATGCAGAAGCGATACCTTTGCTTGTATAATCCATATCCACAAAGAAATATGTGCTTCCCCATGAATCAGGTTTGAACATTTCTACTGTAGTTGTAACGACTGGGCGGTCTTTAAGGTCGTTATTGTAAAGAGCGCTACCCAAATCATAATGAAGTTGGATGTTCTGGGCATTAAGTCCAATAAATGAAATTAATAGGAATAGTAAAATAAAGATTCTTTTCATATAGATTTTTTATAGAAATTTAATGCTGCAAAGTTATAGTTTTTTTGTTTAAGTTTAGCAATCCAAACTTTATGATTGCAAGGTGGAAATAGAATGAGCAGGTAATTTTTTCTGGTATTAAAGAAGAAAATAAGTGGCAGTTTTTTGTATTGTCAATTTATATCTGTGTTTTTGTACTCATGAATTTTAACAATTTGTCAAACTTGAAAATTAAATACAAAAGGCAGTGTGATATTGTCACACTGCCTTAAATTATCTCTTGTCCCTTTGTTGCCGAGTGTAGAACACTCTATCCAAGTAACAGCAAGTTTTATTGAAATAGGCAGAAAAATGAATCTCAGATAACCGCGGGGTCACGCCGAAGCGACAACCAGGGAATTCGAGAATATAAAAGTTATGTCATTTATTTTGATAAAAGGGTTAGTTAATTTCGTGTTGCTTGTTGTGTTTTGAACCATAAATACGGGCAGCTCCCATACCTACAGCTAAAATGCCAAGAACAGACATCAAGATAGTTTTCATTGAACTACTTTCAAAATCACTTGTTCCGGCTAACACCAAGATGATGCATGAAATCATCATTACTGCATCTGCTAAATCTTTATTTACTTTCATGATACTATTTGTTTTTATATTGTTTGTTATTTGTTAGTTATTAATCTCTTCTGATTCAACTTCGTTGCTTAAGCTCTTCATGATACCATAGATGCCGCCACCTAATGTCAATAAAACAACTAGTAATTTTGCATAATCATTAGGAATTATAGAACTGCATGCCAAAACACATCCAACAATTGTCATGAAAATTGAAAACCAAATTGTCATTTTTTTATTCTTTGTAGCCATAATCTTTTTTAGTTTTTAAGTTAATGAGTTGTTTGTTTTATATGTTTCTTGTTTGCACAAGTATAGACATACAAATAGCTAACCCATTTGTATAATTAGACGATATTATCTGGTATACAAAAACACGTGGATTTGTATCCTGAAATAAAATAATTAATAAAATTGTGGGTATGAATATATGCTTTGTGTATAATTTAAGTTGACAAAAAGCATATATATGCTTGAGAAACTTTTTATCAGAAAAAAGTTCTCTTTACGGAAGTGAAAAAAAGATTAGCCTAAATGATTAGTTTTCGCATGGCAAAAACGTGGTGAGCCATACTGCAAAATAGGGAAGAGCAGATAACAGAACGTACGAATGCACTCTGTTCCTGAGTCTTTGATAAATTTGTAAGATTTTTAATTCTCAAATATTGTATTAAACGATAAGTCGATGTGTCAAGAACGCGAAGAGAAGTTGCGTTACTGCTTATTTGAAAAGCTCTGCGTGGAGTGAGGAGATTGTTGCTTTTCAAGTCATTGCTTAGTATACTTATATGGTGCTGCATGTCAGAAGAACTGTCCTCTTGTGTAATAGTTTCTGTATTACATAAGAAAACATTCTCTTTATTTTGCAATGCTTTCTCTG
This sequence comes from Parabacteroides sp., assembly GCA_034091205.1. Taxonomy (GTDB): domain Bacteria; phylum Bacteroidota; class Bacteroidia; order Bacteroidales; family Tannerellaceae; genus Parabacteroides. The sequence goes on from JAXDRC010000045.1 coordinate 15,736, forward strand.
GAGAAAACAAAAATAAAGCGAACAACAGACCGAATATGTATAATATTTGTTTCACGTGGCAAATATATAAGGTTTTTTGAAAACAAAGGGTATTATCTGTGTTTTTTGTTCCTATTTTTGCAAAAAAAATTGTAATGAGATTTATTAGTTCTGTTTCTCTTTGGCTCAAAGCTGCGAGACCAAAGACTTTGCCGGCTTCATTAAGCCCAGTGTTGTTGGGATGCGCATTGGCATATAGGGATAATGGTGGAATGCTGTTGCTCGTCCCGGCAGTTTTATGTTTTCTGGTTGCATTGTTTGCCCAGATAGCTAGTAATTTTGCCAATGATTATTTTGATTTTAAGAAAGGAGCAGATGGCGCAGACCGTTTGGGACCGGAAAGGGCAGTGGCTCAAGGTTGGATAAAACCTAAGGATATGTTGAAGGCGACGGTTATCACATTGGTTTTGGCTTGTCTTTTCGGTTGTATGCTTATTCCTTACGGAGGATGGGAGCTTGTTCCTGTAGGTTTGGCTATTGCGGTTTGTGTGTTGGCATATTCCACAGGTCCTTATCCTTTAGCTTATAATGGGCTTGGCGATGTTTGCGTGTTATTGTTCTATGGTATTGTTCCGGTTTGTTTCACTTACTATATTCAATGTTTGCACTTCAGTTTGCTGTCATTATTGTTATCTATAGCTTTAGGAGTTTTGTCTGTCAATATTCTGATTGTTAATAATTATAGAGATTATTTTCAGGATAAGGCTGTTGGCAAGAGAACTTCAATTGTGATATTTGGCCGGACATTTGGAAAATATATTTATCTATTGAATGGAATAATAGCTGTAGCACTAATATTCCCATTGTTGTTGAATGCTTCGACGATATTCATATTGCTTTTCTCTGCTTTTTTTGTCCTTTTTGTAAAGTCGTGGCTTGATTTATCACGATTAGATGGAAGATCCTTAAACAAGGTTTTAGGTGATACTGCTCGCAATGAGTTTGTTTTTGCATTAGTATTATCCTTTTTTCTTATATTTTCCTGATTTTAGATACAAGCTTAATTCTCATGCTGATAGTTGGTTGAAAAACAGGCTGGTGGTTTTTTCAAGATATTCGTATGTTCTTGTTTTCTAAAATTATGTAAGACTTAAAGCCTGTCAACTCTTAAATTTTAATTATTTACAGCATCTGCATAATTCTTATCTGTGATTAAGGATGAAATAGTTTAAAAGTGTTAATTTTTGTATGTCAAAATGGCATGTAAAGGTCGTCGTTTTTTCTTTGAAAATAGTCTTTAAAGAACAAATTTCGGTCAGAAAAAGCCTTTGTTTAGTTTGTTTAAAAAAATGATTGCAATGATTTCGAAAAATGATTGCAATGATTCTTCCAAGTCATCTAAATGATTTAGTAGAATGATTGCAATCATTGACTGAAAACATTGCAATCATTTTTTTAACATATGCTTTTTCCTCGTATAAACACCATATTTTTTGTTTTAACTACTCTGAAAAACGTGTTTTTTTCATCAGGAACAACAGAATTTATACTCAAATTTGAATTGTTATTTTGCAGGAGATAAGAAAGTTTTGCTTTACAAAATGTATGATTAATGTAAAATGATTGCAATGAATGTTTTCTTGTGTTATTATTATGTGTATTTTGCTTTCAATATGTATTGGCTAAACTCTGTGAGAATGCCATCTGTTGGAATTTTCTGTGATTTGTGTTGAAAAAACGGATTCTCGTGAAATTAATATGACATAATGTCATAAATGTAAAAAATCAAATATACAGTGGGATATATTCTTTTAGTTGTTTTTTTCATATATTCGCATTAACTATTTTGAAACTCTAGGAAAATGTATGATTTAGTGAAAATAAAATCCGGAGACAGGAAAGAGTTTAGAAAATTCTTTGAGTTTTTTTATCCGAAGCTTATGTCTTTTGCGTGTCGGTTTGTTGACGAAGCAGAAGCAGAAGATTTGGTTCAGGATATTTTCACTTCTTATTGGGAGAATATGGAAGAAATAGATGCTTCAAATATAGAATCCTATTTTTTTCGTTGGCTGCAAAACAGATGCCTGAATAGTTTGAAGCATCAAAAGGTTGTTGGCGATTATGAATCTAAAGTTAGAATAGCTGATGCTAGATTACGCTTTTGGCAGGAACATACAGACCATAATCCTATATTTAGCAAATTGGACAAACAGGAAATACGTCGCGAAATAGAATCTTCCATTGAAAAACTGCCTCCAAAATGTGCCCAGGCATTTCGTTTGTTTTACTTTCATGATGTAAGCCAGAAAGAGATAGCAGAAGTCATGGGTATATCAGTACGTACAGTTGAAGGTCATATTCACAATGCTTTGAAACATCTTAGAGAGGATTTGAAGGGAAAATCATTGTTGTTTGTTTTATTATTTACAATGTAATAGTAAATATTCTTGATTTTTTAGAAAAAAAATCAATTTTGACCACGTACTTTTCTTTTCTCAGTTGTCTTCTATATAAAACGAAGACAAAATGGATGAACATTTATTAATAAAATATTTTACACATACTGCTAATGCTGAAGAATTAGCAACTATTGAACAGTGGATATATTCTGACAAGAGAAATGAAGAATGGCTGTTTGAGATGGAACGAATATGGAGCTTGAAAGATGAGCTGAAATATTCTGATGAAATAATAATAAGTGATGCATATAACAGATTTGTGTCAAAAACAAAAGAGAATAAAAAACAGCAGGAGAACAAGACTCCTAATTTATCTATTGTTCCAATGCTTAATAGATTTTTGCGTTATGGTGCAGTAGCCTGTTTAGCATTCTTGTTTTCGTTTGGTCTGTTTAAATTTTTACCACAGGAAAGTAATATTATATCATTGGAATATAATACAGTAGAAGTTCCCAAAGGGCAGAGAGTATCAATAATTTTATCAGACGGAACAAAAGTTTGGCTGAATGCTCAGTCTAAATTAACATATCCATCACAGTTTTCGCAAAATGAACGAAAGGTTAAACTTGAAGGAGAAGGTTTTTTTGAAGTAAGCCACAATCCTAACAAACCATTTATTGTTGATGGAGAATTGATTGATGTAAAAGTGCTGGGAACAAAATTTAATTTTAAATCGTATATAGATGAAGATGCTTCAGTGACATTGGCTGAGGGAAAAGTTGAAGTATCAACATATGATGGAGAGAATAATATAACACTAAAGCCTTCAGAACAAGTGGTTTATTCTTCAGAGACAGGAATTACTTTAAATAAGAACGTGGACTCTGAATTACAGAAATCATGGATAAAAGGTGAAACTGTATTTCATAATCAGCCATTATCTGCTATATGTAAAGATTTGGAAAGAAAATTCGACGTTAATATAGAAATAGAAGATTCAGAACTGGCAGAAGAACTGTTTACTTGTCGTTTTAAGGAAAATTTGAATATTCAGCAAGTTATGAATTTGCTGAAAGCAACCAAGGAATTGAATTATACAGTTAATGAAAATATTATAACCATAAAAAAGAAGTAGCTTATGAAACATAGATGATTTAAAGTTAGCATAGGAATAAGGTAAAGGTTGAGAAAGAGTGCGGAGATATTGGCAGTATCTCCGCACAAAATTAGCCGTAAAATCTAATTAGGTCAAATAATAATTACAACTAATAGGACAAAGTTATGAATTTAAACCAGAAAAAACGTTCCGGATGGAATAATAATCCTTCCGGTAAGAAAAAATGTTTGCTTGTTATGAGAAACACATTTATGCTTTTGTTAGCCGGAACTCTGCACGTTTCAGCCATAAATTCTACTGCATATTCTCAGACTGCCCGTATATCAGTTGAAGTTAACAATATTACAGTTGGGGATGTTTTGCGTGAAATAGAGGAGCAGAGTGAATTCTATTTTACATACAACTCAAGTGTTGTAAACACTAAACGAGTTGTATCAATAGATATGAAAAATCGTCAGGTTAATGAAATTCTTGACGAATTGTTTGCCGGGGAGAATATAGGTTATTCAATAAATGATAAACATATTGTTCTCTATAAAAAGGATGCTATGTCATTGCCAGTTGTTCAACAAGGTACAAAGAGGATAACTGGTACTGTGGTTGATGAGTCTGGTATTCCTGTGATAGGAGCAAATGTTAGTGTGAAGGGCACTTCAAATGGTACTATTACTGATGTTGATGGAAAGTTTACTTTGGAAGTATCTAACGGTGCCATGCTTGAAATCAGTTATATCGGTTTCTTGTCGCAGACAGTTAAAGCTGACGGTTCAAATGTTTCCGTGATATTGAAGGAAGATACTCAAAAGCTCGATGAAGTTGTCGTTGTTGGTTATGGCGTACAAAAGAAATCCAATGTGACTGGTTCTGTTGCGTCAGTAAAACCTGATACATTCAAAGATTTGGATTTAGGTGTTACTGAAGTGCTTCAGGGACGTGTTGCTGGTGTGCATATCTCAAACGGAAATATAATCATCCGTGGTGCAGCTTCAATTAACGGTTCTGATCCGTTGTGGATTGTTGACGGTGTCCCAAGCGGTGCTCCGAATTTCAATGATATCGAATCCATAGAAATCCTGAAGGATGCCGCGTCTACTTCAATTTATGGTGCAAGAGGTGCTGGTGGTGTAATCCTTGTAACTACCAAGAAAGGAAAGGCTGGACGTATTAGTATCAATGCGAAAGCCAATGTTGGAGTAGCCATTCCTATAGATATTCCAGACATGCTTGAAACTCCGGATTTCATCGACAGGAAATTGGCGGCAGGTTTTGCCAAGAATCCGGCTTCAGGTTGGGACAATCCGTCATCTTTACCTAACACCAACTGGAATGATGCGATTTGGAGAAATGCCCTTAAGCAGAATTATTTCATACAGATGACAGGCGGTAACGAAAAGACTTCGTTCAATATGTCTGCTGAATATAACAAGAACGAAGGCCTCAAGATTGACAACTGGAGTGAGGGCGGTAGCTTGCGTATAGCAAGTAGCACACAGATCAACAAGAGGGTCAAGGTTACCGAGATAGTTTCCATGGGCTTTGGCAACGACCATCCTGCGCAGCCTGGTGGAATAACTTACAGGCAGGTACCGACTATGACTATATATGACAAAGACAACGTGGCAGGAGGCGGTTGGGGAAAGCAACCTGCCGGAGGATATTATGAAGGTAACAATCCTGTTATGGATGAGTTAGTTCACCATTATGACAACAAGAACTATTGGGGAAGAGCCAATTTGATATTCGACTGGAATGTCATTGACAACCTTAATTTCCAAGCAAATTTGTCCGGCGACTTTAGCTCTTACGCAAACAATGAGTTTGAGGAGGCATGGAATGTGGGTTCGCTGTCAAAGCAGGACGGTTTCACCAAGAATTACGGTTCAGGACATGGCTTGAGGATGTTCTATACGTTGACTTACGACCATACTTTTGCCGAGAAACATTATATTAAGGGAATGTTGGGATATGAGGCTTCGCAGAGCGAGAGCTCGAGTGCCGGTGGTTGGAAGACAGGTTTTCCGGTAAGCAATCCTGAGGATATCAGCCTTGGTACGGGCGAGCAAAATGTCAATGGAGGTAAGGGACGCGGACGAAGCATTTCACAGTTTGCTAGAATAAACTATGCTTACGACAGTAAATACCTGTTTGAGGCCACTGTCCGCAGGGACGGTTATGACAATTTTGGTCCTGACAACAGGTTCGGTGTCTTTCCGTCTTTCTCTTTGGGATGGAACATTGCCAAGGAATCGTTTATCTCTGACAACGTGGATTGGATTTCAGCATTGAAATTGCGAGGCGGCTGGGGTAAGATCGGTAACAACACAATTGGCCAGTTCCTGTATGAGCCTTCTTTCACAAATAATATGCTGTATTATTCATACGATGGTGAGACTGTAGTGAGAGGATTCTGGTATGGTAAGGTTGCCAACACTTCCATCAAGTGGGAAGAGGTGGCACAGACGGACTTGGGCTTGGATTTGGGCTTGTTCAACAACAAGTTGAATATCTCTGCTGAATATTACAACAAGAATACTTCCGATATGTTGTACTGGATTGGAATACCAAATTCAACAGGAGCTTTCAATTTGAACTACCCGGCTAATATCGGGGAAATCAACAACAAGGGATTTGACTTCATGGTCCAGTATCGTGACAGTTACAAGGATTTCAGGTATGATGTGGCTCTCACCCTTTCAACAAATAAGAACAAGGTGGTTAAACTGAGTGATGAAATAAATCCTTTGATTTATAAAGGTTTTTATGGTGATTGTACTTGGAATGCAGCCCAATACAGGACTGAAAACGGGCAGCCTATGGGACAGCTTTACGGTTATGTGGTGGACGGTATCTTCCAGTCACAGGACGAAATTAACAAGCTGAACGCAAATTCTCCTGACGGTATATATCAGGCTGAAGGAACAGCTCCAGGCGACTTCAAGTACAGGGATTTGGATGGTGACAATAAGATAACTGATGCTGATAAGAAATACATAGGAAATCCTTGGCCAAAATTGGTGTATGGTCTGAATATCAATCTGTCATGGCGTAACTTTGATTTGATTATGGGTTGGGTAGGAAATGCTGACTTCGATATTTTCAATGATGCTAAGGCTTACGAGCGTAATTTCTATGGAGACTACAACACTACATATAAGATATATGACGCGTGGACTCCGCAGAATAGTTCGTCTTCACACCCACGAGTAATCAAGGAAGACCCGAACGGTAATTTCAAGAATTTCTCTACATATTTCGTCGAGGACGGTTCTTATCTGAAACTTAAGAATCTTCATTTCGGTTACAGGTTGCCAAAATCTCTTGTCAACAGATTCTTAGTACAGGATTTGAAGGTGTTCATGAACTGCAACAACATCCTTACGTTCACAAAATTTCAGGGTGATCCTGAATTGAGTGGCGGATATCTGGAAAGGACTACTTACGGGGCTACACGATTCCCGGCATATAAGTCTGTAATGTTCGGTTTAAGTTTAACTTTGTAAAATTAGTGTTTATTATGAAAAAAATAATAATATTGTTAGCAACTGTAATGACATTCAACAGCTGCTCGGACAGTTTCCTTGACTTGTCTGACCCTTCAACATTGTCTCCAAGCTATTTTCCTAAAACGATGTCGGATATGGAGTCGTTGGTCACTTCCTGCTATGCAGAGGTGAATAGTTTTGAACTTTACGGAAAAAGGGTAATGGCAAAGCATTCGTTTATAGTGGACCATACTGCTGATATGGCATGGACTGCCGATCCTTATTGGAACCAGCAGGCTACAAATCAAGTCTCTTCCGATAATGAATATGTACGTACTTTGTGGTGGGGATATTATAAAGTCGTCCAATGTTCTAATATGGTATTGGATGAGGCTGAGAAAATAGACAAGTCTTCATTCACCGAGAACGATTTGAACCGTTTGTCTCAGATGAAAGGGGAAGCTTTGTTCTGGAGAGCGTGGGGACACTTGCAGTTGGTACAGTTCTGGGGCGAAGGATTTCCTTGTAACGGTGATGGTGACAAACTGGGAATACCTATCCGCACAAAAGTAGCTACCACTACTGAAGATATGAATTTGGGCAGGAATACAGTCAATGAGGTTTATGCCCAGATTCTGTCAGATTTGTCCGAGGCAGAAAAACTTCTGCCTGCACAGTGGAGTGACAGGGCTGATTTCCCGCGTCCTAGCAAATTTGCTGCCAAAAGTTTTTTGGGTCAGGCAAACCTGTTCATGGGAGATTATGAAAGCGCGAAGACATATTTGAAAGACGTTATCGACAATTCTGGAAAGCAGTTGGTGTCTTTTGACGAATATTCAAAGATGTTCAATGAAACGCAGACTAAATATAATTCAGAGTCGTTGCTGGAAATCAACGAAAAAGACAGGTCTTCTACTGGTTGGGGAAACTGGAATGGCGGTGAAGGTTCAATGCATGCCCTCCTTGCTGCATTGTGTTTCATTAATCCTGACGGAAATGTGGAAGCGGCAGGATGGGGAAACATTTTTCTGCATGATGCGAATATCGAGCGTTTCGGCAATGACCCGAGATTGCATATCGTGGCATTGGAACCGGGTACACCTGTAGTGATGAACGGAAATCCTACCATTACAGCAAAATACAAGGATGTGGAAGACAATATAAAGGGCTGGAGCTTCAAGAAGTATGTCCCGTTAAGTTATACCGCATATGAAGTTTCCTGTTGTGTCGGTATCAATATTTACCTGATGCGTCTTGCCGACGTGTATCTGATGTATGCCGAGGCTTGCCAGGCTACAGGCGATGAAGTCAATGCCAGGGAATTTGTAAACCGTGTCCGCAGGAGAGCATACAATGGCGATTCTTCACACGACATCAAATCTTCTGGAACTCAGTTGCGAGACGATATACGTGAAGAACGTTTCCTTGAACTCTGCGCGGAAGGCGTGCAACACCTAGTGGATGTTTGCCGTTGGAAGACTATGGACAAGGAAATACAGAAATGGTACAAGACTACACGCTCCGGTAATCCTCATTACGACGATAGGGATTTGTATTATCCTATACCTAAAAAGGAAATGGAAGACAATCCTAACATGAAGCAAAGCAATGGATATTGAAAATGATTGAAATAGACTTTACAGGTTTTCTATAAATGATATTAAAGAGAGATTTTTGTAGTAAAGGATGTAATCTATTTAAGATCGATGATACGCATGTTTTACATTGCACTTTAATCTCTCTTTATTTAAATGTTTTTGCTATTAGTGCTATCGTTATCTACATAATATGTATGTATTCCAATTCTTAGTATTTCATTATGTTACTTCAAATTAATTCAAGTGGTAGACACTTACTTATATGTGATTAATACTAGGTATGAGGATTTGTAAATCTTATGATTTATGAGAGTTCTTATATTCTGGCAAACAAGTAAGATTTATACTTAAAATTGTTTATATAGTTTGGTGTGACATACATTCCCTTCTTGATTATCCAAAAGAATGTATTACTATGTTTAATATTTTATTATCTGATTGTTCTTCGGTTTTATGAACAACGATAATATAGGAAATTGGGAAGTAGAACTTCTCAATTTCTTTTTATAAAGTAGTTGTGCCCTGCAGAATATTAGATAATAGGAGAATGTGGAAAAAGAACAGAAACATGAGGTATTGGGGATAGGTATGACTGTTAATATAAAACATGGATACGTGCTTGTATTAACTTTAATAAATTTAGCTAACTGTAGCCTTTGTTGAAAATTTGTTTTTTTAGATTTAGGATTACTCTATAGAAAATATGGAAATCTTCTGGACAGATGGTAAAGCGTGAAGATTTCTTCTTTTAAAATTAGAGAGTATTTTTATTTTGTTATATTGAATTAATAATAGTATGATAAATACAAGAAGAACTTTTTTGAAGCATTCAACTGGAATGTTGGGGTTACTTATTTCTCCGTCGTTGGTTTCTTGTTCTAGTTTAAGCGATTCCGCTGAAAAGAAATCGTCTGTTTTTGGCAACGGCGTATCTATGGAAACTTTGTTTGAGGGAGGTTGTTTTGTCGGTTTGGGCAATATTTCTGTGGATGGAGTTGCCTTGAGAAGTCCGAGGCGGCCTATGTTTGTCGAGATAACCACCCCGGATGGAGTCAGGTTCCTTAATTACCGTGTCGTCAGGGAGAAGGTTTCGGAAGAAGGCATTGAACTGGATTTTTCGGTGGATTATGTGAGGGATGCGATGATGGAATGGATGTTGCATACTGTGCGTAACCGCAGGAACCTGAAGGACTGGACCGAGGGTCCGCGGGAAGCAGAGGATACCCGCGTTACCCTTGTCATAAAGCCGGTGACACGTATGATTTCGGGAAAGGAATGGAAAGGTTTTTCATACCAGTATGTTTACCATAGCGGCAAATATCCGATTTACCGTATATTGGATCGTGGCACATGGGAAATCGGTGGAAACGTGAATAGAAACGAATTTTGGATGCGTAATGGGTCAGTTCCGTCAAAAGTGAAGTTCAAGTCAAAAGATGATTTCTATTCAACGGAATGGTATTTGCCTGGAATAGAAAATCCAAATATATTCCAGTTTTTCCCATTACAGACGACAATGCAGGGGTTCACGTTCACCAATTCCCCGAAAGGTGTACTTGTCACCTGGGCAAACAAGGTAGAGCATATAAATTCCTATTTCGAGAAGCAGAAAGGCAAGGATGAAATGGCTCATTTTCATGAGCATTGTTCAGATTTGCTTTATGATTTCAGGACTTCTCCAATGGAAGTGATTTGGTGTCCAGGAGAGTTTGACGAGGTTGGTCTTGCCAATATCTACGAGTCTGTCAAGGAAGTGGTTTATGATACCTTGCACGAAGATGCCGGAATAAAGAGAGAAAGGGTCTCAACATACGGTGTGATTGAAGAGTGGACGATTCCGGATATGGACAAATATATAAACAAAGGTGTCCCGGCCCTTACGGGTGTCGGTGTCAGGACTATATTCATACCCAACGAATGCCAGAATGCGATGAATGTTTATGGCGTTTCCAACATGTGTTGTAATGTTGACTATAAAATAGCGGATTGCGTAGGCGAGGACAAGATGAAGGAATTGTGCGACAAGGCGGCTGCCGGGAACGCTAGGATTGAGATGTGGGGAAACACCGCTATATCGTCATTGACGGAGATGTTCAGCTACGGAGGGCAGGACGAGACGGACCGCCTGAAGAGGCTTCCTGTCAAAGGCAGCATTATGGAGGTAGTGCAGAAAGCGAAAATGCCTTGGATAAGGAATGCGTCAAATGCTATCGAGGCTGACCATTATACACCGCGTTTCTGTGCCTTGAATATGAGGGACCCGGATATATATGCATATTGGATGAAGTGTTGGGGACATTTTATAAAGGATTTGGGACTCAAGGGTATATTCCTAGACAGTTCGTTTAACCTTACTAGCAACAAGTTCCATTACGTGCAGAACATGGATGCGTTGAGGAAAGGTGGCGCGACGCTTGACCAGCTCGACAATCTTGGTTTCTATAGGCCTGAGAAAGAGCCTGAAAAAGGCATATTCTCGCAGTATCACGCTTATGTTGACATGATAAGGGACATGCAGGAGATGGGATACCATTATACGGGTGAGGACATAGGAGTGTTCGGAATCCACAGAAGCGGTCCCGGCATAAGGATGAGGTTGGACTGCCTTTATATATGGACGGATTGTATTGCCCAGTTCGATGCGCGTGAAATAAAGAAGATGGGGCTCGAACCAGTTGACGTGCTGTTCAAAGGATTGGCATACAGGATGATGTGGTTCATTTATTGGGATATTAAAAAAGAGAAGATTATCCCTATACAAGGAAGGGATGACGAGTTTCCTACTTTTGATTTCTTCAGGATATACAATGAGGTTGAAGCATATATGTATGGCAGGGAGATTCTGGAAGGTGAAAAAGGTGTCTTGTACAACAAGGACAATGTCTATGTGTTGTGGGCGTTCGACGACTTTGAACACAAGTTGCCGAGAGATGCCAAAGTAAGGGATATGCAGGGCGGTGAGATTACTGCGAGCGGTTCCGTTGCTGTGAAGAAAAACCATGTTTATTTATATAAAATTTGATGCTATGCGATTGTACAGGATAATAATATCAGTGATGTTTTCCCTTATGCCATTTTGGAACATATCCGCAAAGGCTGGGGATTTGAAAGTTGATGTCAAGGATTATGGAGCGAGTGGAGACGGTGTGACCTTGGATACAGAGGCTTTGAATGCAGCTGTCTCTTATTGCTCGGAAAATGGCGGAGGCACGGTATGTGTACCTTCTGGAACATTCCTGACTGGCACTGTTGTCATGAAAAGCAATGTCGCCTTATATCTTGAATCAGGGGCTGTAATAAAGGGCACAGATGATTTGGATCAGTACAAGCCATACATCCCGACTCGAGAAATGGGCAAATATGATAACGCCGACAAGTATAATTGGAATCGTGCCCTCTTGCTTGGAGTGGGAGTGAAGAACGTTAAAATCTCTGGCAAAGGTAGAATTGACGGAAGCCACGTTATCGATCCTCATGGTGAAGAGAACATGCGTGGACCTCATACTGTTTTGTTTGCCGAATCCGGAAAGATAGAATTGTCAGGTATCAGCATCGTAAGAGCCGCGAATTATGCTTTTATGGCGTATGAAATAGAAGATGCAGTCTTTACCGGTATTCTGATACAAGAAGGATGGGACGGGATACACATACGCGGAAGCCGTAACACATTGATAGAGGATTGTGAGTTCTGTACCGGAGATGATGCCATAGCTGGAGGGTATTGGAACAATATGGTCATAAGGAATTGCAGGATAAATTCTTCATGCAACGGCATAAGGATGATTATGCCAGCTGAGAACCTTGAAATCGAGAAGTGCAGTTTCAAGGGTCCGGGAGTGTTCCCTCACAGGACATCTGGTGAAAGAAGACGTAACAACATGCTGTCTGCTATATTACTGCAACCCGGAGGATGGGAAAAGGCTCCAGGCTTTTTGGACAATATAGTTATCAAAGACATCAATGTTGAAAATGTGGATAATCCACTGATGTTTGTCTTGAACCAGGAAAATTCTTGCGGAAGCGTGTCTGTTGAAAATTTCAGGGCTAAAAATATCCTTTTGTCTGCGTTATCGTTTGAAAGTTGGCAAGGTGGTGATTTTTACAATGTCAGGATGAAAGATATTTCCATTGAGTATAAAGGTAATCCTGATGTTTCGTCAAGGAACATTGTTCCGAGTCAGCCGCATGTCGATAACAGGGAATTGCCTTCGTGGGGCTGCTTTTTCAGGAATGTCAGACACCTGAAGTTGGAGAAATTCAACATTTCCTATACAGGAGAAGAGGTACGTCCTTCATTTTATATGGATTCGGTGTCTAAGGCGGATTTTGAGGATGTGCGTGCCAAGGACAATGGGGTGGAACCTATTGTCAGGTACAATACGGGAAATATCCGTGGAGAAGTTGTGTTGTATAAATGAAAGGAGGACAGGTGATGAAGAAAGTCATATTTTGGGCAATGTTATTGCTCGTGTCACTGAGTTCAGTGGCTCAGATGAAATCTCCCGAAGAATGGGTCGGATATGAGTCGGTAATGGGAGTAAAAAACGGTCTCCGGCATTACGACTATGATGTCAGAACATTGTTTTCCGGTGCTCCGGCAAATGTGTTCTGGCCCGGTGAAGATGTGAGGTTCATGTTTCAACTGGTCAGTAATGTTGATGAAGTTATAGATGTGGAGGCTTCCGTGCATGTCATCCGATATGGAACAAGAGGTATCCCAAATGACATATGGACACCTGAAATATATAAGATTCAGGATGTCCAGACATTGAATATACCGGTCAGGATAGCACCTAACGGTTATCAGGATGTGGATTTGCATCCTGATGTGCCGGATATTTACGGGGGATATGCGGTAATATTCGATTTGGGCAAGTTTGGACGCAGGGTTGCCACTTCGTTCGTTAGGAGCATGAAGCCTTCACCTGTAAGGATGCAGTATCCAAAACAGTCGTTGGACGATTTGGGTGTTGATTTCCTGAGCAGGGTTGGTGTCCAATCCATAAGATACGGAATAAGCTATTATCCTACATCATACAGTAATTACCAGAGCGAAATGCAGAGGATAGATACTGAGATGAAGAAATATATGGACAATAACATAACCGTCCTGCTTATGTTCGGAGAAGGTCCCACTATGACTCCGCTGGGAACGCAGCGTTCGTTTTTAAATGATTCAGGTGTGTATAAGAGGACGAAACAAGATTACGTTTGGTTACCGTCTTTGGATGACGATTTTAGGAAATATGTGAAGGAGTTGTGCCTGAAATATGGATGGCCTAAAGGACCTGTCACTGCTGTTTCGTTATGGAACGAACCTTGGGAAGGTATTTCCATATCCGGATGGCAGTCCGACATGCTGAGATATAGAGAAATCTATAAATCAATGGCGGAAGGTGTGCTGGACGCAAGGGTGGAAGGAGCTGATGTGCTGGTTGGAGGATGTGATTCCAACTCTAACGCGTGGGATAAATTGTTTTCAGACGGAACCATGGATTTCTTGCCTATATTCGATTTCCTTTCCATTCATTACCAGGGGATGGAATCTCCCGTACTGTATCCAGAGTGGAACAACAGGGAATATTATAAGGGGCGCGTCAGAATTTGGGACACGGAGAGCTGGGTAGGTAATACGGACGACCGTATAGGTCTAGTGGTTGCTGCTAACCGTTCTGCAGGTTATGACCGTTCTATGGGTATATATGGAGGCTATATGTATTCGGGTGATCCCCACAATACTGTACCTAATGTTGAAATATACACAGGTAACGGGAAGGAAATCATTCCGAGCATCCATAGTTCCTGGTCTTCGGCATCTGCCATGGGTGCTGTGCAAAGCCTTATCGGAGAAAGGGATTTCAAGGAATTGCTTTTTAAGAACGGTCTCCCGTGGATTATGCTTTTCGACGGCTATGACGGTAACTCTGATGACGGCACGGTGTTGATTACCGGTGATTTAGGGGAAGCTTTCGGCTCCGACAATGTCTTGTTCAGAAATGTATCAGGACTGGATGTTGCAGAAAAAAGGCTCGAACTGATAAAGAAGCTGGAGAAAAAAACATTAGGCGGTAACGAACGCAGGGAAATAATAGGGCAGATACAGAAGTATGAACCGCTTAAAAATGGTAAACTTACATTAAAGTCTCACCCGTCATTCATATTATATGATTTTTACGGCAATAGGATTTTGCCAGAACAAGGAAAATACGTTATACCATTGACGTATAAGGGATATTATATGAGGACGGACGGAAGCAAAGGCTCTTTTGGAAAACTTCGGTCTGCATTGGAAAATTCGTTTATCGAGGGTTATCAGCCAGTTGAAATTGTGGCAAAAGATATGGATAGACCTGTTCCTTTGAAACCGGAGATGGAGCTTGTTGTGACGAACGTGTTGAACAGATCGGTTGCCGGAAAGTTGGATGTGAAGTTAGGCGATCTAGATGTTTTGTATCCATCGAGGATTTCGTTGAAACCACATGAGACAAGAACTTTTACTGTCAAAATAAACGGAGGAAATGTTTCTGCGGACAATACGTATCCACTAAGCGTGTGTCTTGATGCAGGGAACAACGGGATTGCGGTTCACTGGGAAGAAATGCATGTGAATTACATATCAAGAAAAACTGTTGATATTGACGGAAAGCTGGATGATTGGGACGGAGTGTTGCCCCAGCTCGTCAAGGAATCGGAATCCAGCATATCTTTAACTGAGGCAGCCTGGTATCCATTCAAGAACTTTGACAAAAAGGCAAGCGGAATGTCAACAGCGTATCTTGCTTATGACGATAAATATTTTTATTTTGCAGCCAAGGTTGCAGATTCGACACCTAATAAAGGTACTTATCGTTTTGAGACAATTGATGATGAAGAATTTTTTTATCCGGAAATTTCATATATGCAGAAAGAGACAGCAATGCAGTCTGTTATAAAGGAATATCCTGCTTACAAAGAGGACAGGAATGCTTTACGGATTCCGAATACGGATAATAGGGTCATGAATTGTTTGGAGAATACCGAGACAGTACGATCTATCGGTTTCCGTTTGTTATTGCCGAAAGACACTGTCTATAGAACTGCATTGTATTTTCCGGGAATAGACCAGTATAATTTGAAAGTTGTTGTGACAGACTTGGATTCAGGGAAAGAGTTAATGCAATATAGAATTTCAAATTTATGGGACGGAA
The DNA here is from genome assembly GCA_034091205.1 of Parabacteroides sp. Classification (GTDB taxonomy): domain Bacteria; phylum Bacteroidota; class Bacteroidia; order Bacteroidales; family Tannerellaceae; genus Parabacteroides. Next base: position 31,498 of record JAXDRC010000045.1, read on the forward strand.
CATTTCTGAATCTTGATTTGTCAGGCAACCTGGAAATACGTTGTACGGCAGAAGGCTGGTGGTATTCCGTCAAATTGGCAGGAATATTCTTGGATGCCAAAGGTACAAATCCTTTGCATGAATCCTATGCGTCTTATGCAGGCAAGGATTTTGATACTAAGGGCGACTGGATTTCCGTGTATGGAAATTCCGGATACAGAATATATGGCATCCCTTCCAATTTGCCTGAAAATGTCGTTTATGAGGAGACATTGCGTGATGATTTTGTGGAGTTGAAATGGCCTGAAGGAGTCCGGCGTTTTTCCTACAGAAAAGATCCTGTCCTGCCAGACGCTTCAATGGACAGACCTGCGGATAACATTTTGATAGCGTTTAATGTGTTACCTATCGGCAAGGATGGAATGGAATCTCATCCCAAAGGTACAATGCCTAGGTATGTTGGATATAAGTGTACGGATTATGAGTATGCTTTGAATACAGTTTCTCCAGATTATGGAGGAGGCTTCGAAATATGGAGAATGTTGGTGCCTGGTATGCCACGCAAACATTTTTACCCTCGTCAGTTGAAATCTCCGTACGACGGACCTGTAAAAGATGGAAAACTTGTAACCCGTAGGGACGGCAACACTTTATATACTGAGTGTGCGATACCTTGGTCTGAAATACCAGAAGTGAAAAAGTGTCTGGACAGAGGTGAGAAAATAAAATTCTCATATCGTGTCAATGATGACGGTGCGGGTGGTACTTGTATGGAGCTTGCCAGAAAGAGGAGTGTGTCAAGGCGTAATAGTAGAGCTTTCCATCCTGATTGGAAAGAACATTGGGCTAATGAGTTGGAATTTTCGTTTGAAAAATAAAATTGTAGTATGAGCAGAATTGCTACTATGTTTGTTTTGTGTGTATTTTCTTTTTTCTCTTGTGGAAATAGAAGGGACCAGATAGCGTCCATAACAAGTGGTGATGGATGGTATGAAATGTCATTTTCAGACATTAGCGTTACTATATCTTCTGAAAAGGGAGGAAGGATAATTTCTTATATGTGTAATGGAAAGGAACTGTTGTTGCCGTCAAGTGTTCATGAAGAAAATTATGGGGCTACATTGTGGCCATCCCCTCAAAAGGACTGGGGATGGCCTCCTTATCCAACGTTAGACATAGGAACTTATAAGCCGTTGGTGACAGGAGATACTTTGTATCTTGAAAGTGACGTGGATCTGTTGAGTGGATATTCTTTTAGGAAAGCGTTTTATATTTCCACTTCGGATACATCTTTAGTCATTGACTATTATATCCATAATTGCTCTGATGAAATTAAGAAAGTGGCGGCATGGGATGTTTGCAGGATAAAAGGAGGTGTCAGTTTTTTCCCTTTGGACGATTATGGGTATTTTGATAATTCCAGTTTGAAAGGAATTACAAAATATGGTAACATATTGGTGTATAAATGTGATACCACCTTGTTGGATACTCCTCAAAAACTGTTTTCATCTGCCTCTGGAGGTTGGATGGCTAATTATACTGATGGCTTGTTGTTTGTCAAGCAGTTTCCAGATATTTCTATAGATGATATACCTCCTATGCAAGGAGAAGTCGAAATTTTTGCACAGGAAAAAGGTCTGTATATAGAATTGGAGAATCATGGAAAATTTACAACATTGAATCCTGGTGAGAATTTATGTTATCATGAAAAATGGTTTCTGCGTGATATCGGAAATGATTATATTTTTAAGGATATTTTACATAAAGTATTCTATATAATAAAATAAACAGACATTTAGCTCTCAGAAAATTGACGAATGAAAATTTGTTGTTGATTTATTGATAATAAAAAGTTAAAATTTATATGATATGAAAAAACAGTTTTTGTGTTTGGCAATGTTTGTATTGCTTACAATGCAGGGAAATGCCCAGGAAAACTTATGGGAAGGCAGTTCAGTGGATTTTTCTCATGGTAAATTAGAGGTTTCAGAAAATGGACGCTATCTTCAGCATGAAGATGGTACACCGTTCTTTTATTTGGGCGATACGGCATGGGAGCTTTTTCACCGTTTGAACGAGGAAGAGGTTGAGAAATATCTGGAGAATCGAAGAGCTAAGGGATTTAGTGTGATACAGGCAGTAGTTCTAGCTGAGCTTGACGGACTGAATACTCCGGACAGAAACGGAAATAAACCATTGGTTGATAATTCTCCGGAGAATCCTAATACGGAATATTTCGAATGGGTGGACAAAGTTGTGAGAATTGCCTATGATAAAGGTTTATATATTGGTATGTTGCCTACGTGGGGTGATAAGGTGGACAAGCAGTGGGGTGTTGGTCCTGAGATATTTAATGAGAAGAATGCATTTGAATATGGGAAATGGCTTGGCGAAAGATATAAGGATTTCCCCAATATTATATGGATAAACGGTGGCGACCGCTTTGGTGGAGGCAAAAACTTCGCAATATGGAATGCCCTTGCCGAGGGAATAAAATCTGTTGACAAGAATCATCTTATGTCTTTCCATCCACAGGGCGAGTATTCGTCGTCCGACTGGTTCCATAATGAAGAATGGCTGGATTTCAATATGGCTCAGACGGGACATTGCCAGCAGAACTATGCTGTTTATGAGAGGATGATAAAACGGGACTATGAGATGGAACCGGTGAAGCCGTGTATGGATGCCGAGCCGAGATATGAGAATCATCCGGTTTGCTGGAAACCTGATTCTTTAGGATGGTTTGATGCGGCAGATGTGCGAAAGGCTTTATATTGGAATTTGTTTTCCGGGGCTTTGGGGCATACATATGGGTGTCATGATATATGGCAGATGAAATCACCGGAACATGATGCTGTGGGATTGGCTCGTGGCAATTGGTACACTTCTTTGGATTTGGAAGGTGCCGGAGATATGATTCATGCCCGCAGATTGATGGAGAGCTTAAATTGGGATAAGCGCTGTCCTGACTATGGAATTGTTGTTTCTCCAAATGAAAATCCGGATAATAAGGTTGTTGCCATGAGAGGAGATTCATATGTTCTGATGTATATTCCGGATGGCAGAGATATTGTTTGTGATATGTCGCAGCTTGGTAATGGCAGTAAACTTAGTGTACGGTGGATGAATCCGAGAACCGGCGAATATACAGATGCCGGTGTTTGTAAGGCTTCGAATAGTGTCGGCTTTTCCGTTCCAGATGATGGGAAAGGGGAAGATTGGGTGCTTTTGGTGAGAGAATAAAATACATATAAGGTAGTTTGCTGAAATATTCTATTTTTATTGAGTTTTATTATTAGAATAATATATATGAAAAGACGAGATTTTATTTCAAGTTCAGTGCTCTTAGGAGCTTCATTACCATTAGGTATTACTACTACATCGTGTGCAGGAGGGGCTTCTGAAAAAGTTGCAGAAAAGGGGGTGAATTCATTTACTCCTGAAGAATTGGGAATGTTTTCATTTGTGGATAAAGCACCTGATGGAAAGCCATTAAAGGCAGCATTAATTGGAAATGGTGATAGAGGAACAGGCGCAGCTTGTCAATTCTTGGAATCAGGTCCTAATGTTTCAATTGTTGCATTGGTAGATGTTTTTAAAGACAGACAAGAAACTTGCAGGAAAGTACTGAAAGAAAAATATAACAATGATATTCCGGATTCAAATTGTTTTATAGGTTTTGATGCTTATAAAAAGGTTATGGCTATGCCCGAAATAGATGTTGTTCTTTTATGTACTCCAACTCATTTTAGACCAGAGCATTTTAAAGCTGCAGTTGAGGCTAAGAAGCATGTTTTTATGGAAAAACCGTGTGCAGTTGATCCAGTCGGAATACGCATAGTAATTGCTGCAGCAAAAGTTGCCGAATCATTAGGTTTGACTGTGATAACAGGAAACCAGCGTCGCCATAGAAGGGACTATTGGGAAGCTTATGTTAATGTGAAAAATGGAATGATTGGTGATGTAGTATCAACGACATGTCATTGGGATCAAGGAGCATGGTGGAACAAGAAAAAACGTCCGGAATGGAGTGATATGGAATATTGTATTAGAAACTGGTTTAATATAAAGTGGCTTAGTGGAGATCACATACTTGACCAGGCTGTTCATAATATTGATATAGTAACTTGGTTTATGGGTGATCGTCCAAAGTCTGCAACAGGATTTGGTGGTCGGTTACGTCGTCTTACAGGTGATATATATGATAATTTTGCAGCTGATTACACGTATGAAAATAATAAGAGAATGTTGTGTACAGCAAGACAAATAGATGGTTGTGAAGGCAATGTATCAGAACAGATTCTTGGAACAAAAGGTATTGCTTTCCTAAATGATGGAAACAATATTTATTTTACAGACTATGATGGTAATAAGATATGGAGTTATGATTATGAATCAAAGCCTGTAAAGAATCCATATAATCAAGAGCACATACACCTAGTGGAATCTATACGTTTAAATAAAAAAATAAATCAAGCTTTTGATTTGGCATATTCTACACAAGTGGCAATATTAGGAAGAGAGGCTGCATATACAGGAAAAAGAATAACTTGGGATGAAATAATGTCTTCAAATCTCCGTTATGGACCGACTGAGTATAAGATGGGAGATTTACCTGACTATCAAGAGGGTGTAGTTCCTGTACCAGGAAAAGATCCTGGTGAACCTATGTAAAAGATAGGGAAGAGTGTTATTAAAGTTTTGCACAAATTATAAATATGGGGTTAATTGTAAATATTCAACCATTCCTATATTGTAAGACATATAAATAAAAAGAGATGTTTCTTGAAAATTTTAGTTTTTCTCTGAAAAGTCTTGATTTTCAAGAGGCATCTCTTGAATTTTATGTGATTCTTCATTTTTCAATGTAACCTTTGTTTTTCTCAGTCACATATTTGTGGCATGTATAACAGCATTTGTAAATCTTTTTGAGGTTTAAATTATGAGTCAATATTAAGATTTAAACCAAAAACAACAAATTTTTTTTGTGTGTAATATGATGATTTATAGTGAAGTGTTGATTGTATTTTGCCATAGGAAATAAAAAAAAAGATTTTTTTTGAGAAAAAAGTTGTTGTAAAGTTTGGAGGTGTAAAAAATAATACCTACCTTTGCATCGCAATTGAGAAGGATGGTCGGGTAGCTCAGTTGGATAGAGCAACAGCCTTCTAAGCTGTGGGTCCTGGGTTCGAATCCCAGCCTGATCACTTGAAGCGGAAGAAATTAATGTATTGATAGTCAATATGTTTTCTTCCGCTTTTTTCTTATAGACTTCCCCAGCCAGGGTTAAAAAAAAGAGGGATAAGTCCGAATTTGGACAAAAAAACTAATCCAAAAAATTTAATCTACGGCAACTCTCAAATTAACTATTTTCAAAGCTAAGGTCCTTAAAGATGGTAGGCGCAAGATTTGCTTATCGGATAATGCTCTTTTTTAATTGGTAATCTTACTCATGTCATTTTTCTGTTTGTCACTTTTTATTCGTACTTTTGCCCTTAGATCTTGAATGAATTAGAAGAAAACATCAATCTTTAATAGACAGATGAAGGAAAACGAAATGATTTTTGGCATTCGTGCCGTTATTGAAGCGATACAGGCAGGGAAGGAAGTAGATAAAATCCTTGTAAAGCGCGAGTTACAGGGAGATTTGGTCAAGGAGCTGTTTGAAGTTTTGAAAGGTACAGAGATTCCTGTTCAGAGAGTTCCGCAGGAAAGACTGGATCGTTATACGCGTAAGAACCATCAGGGTGTTATAGCTTTCATATCTGCTGTTGCATACCAGAAGCTGGAAGATATCATACCTTTCGTGTATGAACAGGGAAAGGATCCATTCATTGTCCTTTTGGATGGTGTTACTGATGTTCGTAATTTTGGCGCCATTGCCAGGACTTGTGAGTGTGCTGGAGTGGATGCTATTGTTATTCCGGCGAAAGGAAGTGTAACTGTAAATGCTGATGCTGTCAAAACATCGGCAGGAGCATTGCACGTTTTGCCTGTTTGTAAGGAAAGAAGCATCAATCAAGCAATCCGTTTTTTGCAGCAGAGCGGAGTTAAAGTTTATGCTGCGAGCGAGAAGGCTGCAGAAAATTATACCAACATCAAATATGATGGTCCTGTTGCCATTGTTATGGGGGCGGAAGATACAGGAGTGTCGATTGACAACCTTCGAATATGTGATGCAATGGTTAAGATTCCTCAGTTTGGAACTATTGGTTCGCTTAATGTTTCGGTTGCTTCATCTATTCTTGTTTACGAAGTGGTCCGCCAGAGAATGTTGAAATAGTTAATTAAAATGGAAAGAAATACGGTTGGCTGAATATTTTCCCGGACAACCGGTTTGTTTATAGAAAACTCAAATTATATAAATCTTATGAAAAAGATAATTGCTACTAAAAATGCGCCTGCAGCTATCGGCCCTTATAATCAGGCAGTAAAAGTTGGTAATATGTTGTTCGCTTCAGGACAGCTGGGATTGAATCCTGAAACAGGAGATTTTGCTGAAGGTGGAATCAAAGGTCAGACAGAACAGGCATTCCGCAACGTAAAAGCTATCTTGGCTGAAGCAGGAATGACAATCGACAATGTGGTTAAGACTACAGTGTTCTTGGCTGATATGGCTGATTTCGCAGCGATGAATGAAGTTTATGCTTCACAGTTCAACGGTGATTTCCCCGCACGTTCAGCAGTTGCAGTGAAGACTTTGCCAAAGAATGGTTTGGTGGAAGTTGAAGTTGTTGCTGTAAGTGATAACGATTGATATAAACTCTCGTATGGAATTCCCAGCCACTCTTTTGTATGTTACGTTAGTGTTTGTGCGGGAAATTAACAAGCAATCAGCCAGCCAATTACTACATTCAGGTTTATTGGTTGGCTGATTTTCTTTCTTGGATTGAATACTATTATTCAAAATTTTCAAGGATTGAGTGCAGGCGTTTCAAGTCGGCATTACTTTTTTTGATAATGTTCAATCCGATTTCATTTTCAATGTAAGAATACAGTTCGTAAATAGCAGGATTTATCTTTTGTTGTAGTTCAGTTCCAAGTTCTGTAAGGTAAACACAATTGTTTCTTCGGTCGATTTTGCTTTCTTCGCGTCTAACGAAACCGCGTTTTTCCATATTGCTCATAAGGCTAGTCAGGCTGGCTTTGTCTTTTGCTGTTCTTTCTGCCAAAGTTTGTTGGCTGATGCCTTGTTCCTGCCAAAGACAGCTTAATATTTGGAACATCTCAAAAGTAATGCCCGTATTGTGTTTTTTCAGAACACGTTGCATGGCTTTCTTGAAAGCCATTCTTGTGTGTATTATTTGCAATACACATTCTCTTGCTTCTTTTCCGTTTTGCATAATGTATTATATTCATTTTTCTTTACCCTAATACAAAGATATGTTTATTTAGGATAAAAATAAAGAATATGATGTTTTTATGGTATTTAAAGTAATATTATCAAACTAACTATATGTGATTTGATGTATTTATATTTACTATCATAAATGCAAAAATAGAGATGTATTTTTGATTTTATAATTTAGGAATTATGTTAGTTTTCCCTTTCTTTTCTTTATTATACCTTTAATGTCTCTGTCTTTGTAAACAAAGCTTCTTTGTAAATTATAATTCCAAAAAAAACCGACCATTAACGAAACGAACATCTTGCAAACGATGAAAAGATTATCAAAAAAGCCAGATAAGGTTTCTTGTACCCAAGAGTTGGCTGTTATAGTTTCAGTAAGAAGATAAGTCCCATAGGTGTTGAGGAAAATACTTCCTATCCATACTAGTGTGTATTTGATGAAAACAAATTCCATACGACATCCGCCATCTTTGAAAGTCCATTTATAGTTGATTATGCAGTTGACAATACCGCCACAAATTGCACCGCTGAAAGTAGCTACAACATAATATACACTGAATATATTCGCTAATATGATTGTTGTGCTAAAATCAACCAAACTTGAAATTTGTGAAGCAAATTGAGCTTTCATAAAGGTTATCAAACCTCTTTTTGTCCATTTTATTTTATCGGTCATTAAGCAACTGTTATAAAATCAAACTTAAAAAAGACATAACAATAGTCTGTCATCATCACAAAAACATTTTTCGTATAATATTACTTCTTAAAATATTAGAAAGCATTATTTGGTAAAAGCTAAAGCTTATATCCCTATAAATGAAATTTCTTTCTTGTTATAATCAAGAAGGTTTTTCATTGTTTTTGTATTTTCAAAAATAAAGAGTTGAGAATTGGGATTAACTATCTCAATTTACAACTCCTTAGTTAGTTATTTGTTTAAGTTTTTACAAGTTACTCAACTTAAAAGTTTACAAGGCTGCAGAGACGAGTTGACTAGACCATATACCTGTTTCTTTGCATTTAATTACCCAAGAACCAATGTCAACTTGTTTTCTTATCCACTCGTTAACAGAAAGTTGAGCTTGCTAAACTTGAATTATTTAAATATAAAATAATCATAGTAAAACGATGCAAATATAGATAAAATTTATTTTCTACAGATTGTTATCAATTAAATATATCTTAAACATTAAATTTTTGTCATTTTAGAACCGATTAGAAAAATTGGCAACAATTTTCAAATCGGATAAAAAAATATTAAAGAAACAGCCGCTCCATTGTCATCATTTTGTCTTCAGTTTCATTCCATTCATCCTCCAGAGAAGATGAAGCTAATAATCCGCCTCCGGCATAGAATGTAAATTTGTCTGAACTTATATTCATACAGCGGAGGTTCACATATAAATCACTCTGTTCACCAGGTTTTAACATACCGATAAATCCGGAATAGTAACTTCTGTCATATCCTTCTTTCTTAAGGATAAATTCATAAGCAGTTTCTTTGGGAAGACCGCAAACAGCAGGGGTTGGGTGAAGTGCTTTAAGAACTTTTCCTATTATATTCTCGTTATCAAGATTGAATATGAATTCTGTTTTAAGGTGAGATAATTCTCCTGCTTTGATAGGAAACGGACCTTTGCTTTCCGTGAGAATGTTTAATGATAATAGCTTCTGTCTGATATAGGTTGCAACCAAGGCTTGTTCCCGAGTGTTTTTTTCATCCCATATTTCCGGAAGTTTTCCATCTTTAAGCCGTTGTGTACCGGCAAGAGCAACCGTTTGCCATTTGTTTTTACTTCCGGCAAGTAATATTTCAGGAGTACTTCCCATCCAAATACCTGTTTGCGGAGTATAACAAATATATACATATGAATATATGTATCTTTTTATGGCTCTAATAAAAGCTGTTGTAATAGAAATATTACCTCGTCTTTGTACAGTTTTTTTTCTGGACAAGACTAATTTTTCTTGTTTGTTTGAAACAAGTTCTTGCAGGAAATTCTTGAATTTCAAATTGTAATCTGATATGTCTTTTTCTTCTGATACAAATGAATAACTGGAAGGGTTGCTGTGCAAATCAGAATTATCAGAAATTTCTTCTATTTCCAAGTAACCTGTGCATTCCGGAGAAATTAATACAATCGGGTGGGCATCGGAAATATTGAACGGAGCGATGACAAAACCGCTCCGTCCGTTTAAAGATTCAATATCGTAAAGTAAATAAGGTGTTTCTTTTGTTTGTATTGCGTAATGAATACTTGTTTCACCGGGAATTCTCCACAGAGCAAAAGACTTCTTTTGATTAATAAGACTATCAATCTTTGTGTTTAAATTTGTTTTAGTCATTTCTTCTTTAAAATGCTGTTTACTACACGAACTGATGAAACCAGTTTGTCGGTTGAAGTATATATGTTCACATCCCAAACATGAGAAGAGCGACCTTTATGTATAATAGAGCCAACTGCTCTTACTGTATCTCCCTCATGAGCTGAAGACATATGGTTTCCGCTTACTTGCATACCGACAACCATTTCGTCAGGATTTGCTATTAACATTGAACCCAATCCTGCAACAGTTTCTGCGAGGGCTAGGGTTGCTCCACCATGCAAAATACCGAATGGCTGTCTTGTTCTTTCGTCAACCGGCATTGTTGCTTCAACTCTGTTGTCTGATACATAAGTATATTGGATACCAAGGTTTCCCATAAGAGCATGCTTGCCTCTGGCATTAAGTTGCTCCAAAGGTATTTCAGTAGGTTTGATACTCGTTAATAATGCCTTTTCTATAGCAGCCGCTACACCATTCTCTTCGTTACTTAGTGTGATGAAATCGGCACAGGCTTTTACAGAATCCCGTGCATTACCCATTGCTATACTTGTTCCAGCAAGTTGAAGCATACTGACATCAGCAACACCATCACCTATTGCAACAACCTCATCAGTTGATAGTTTCAATTCTTGAATTAGCAGAGCCAAGGTGTTACCTTTGTCAACTGTAGGCGGAACAACTTCAAGGAAATAATCTTCAGAGCGGAAAACATCAGCCATACCTGCGAGACGTTTTTTCCAATGATTTTCCAAAGAAATAAGTTCATCTGTATTATCACTAGTTAATACACATTTGGAAGGGCGGAATTCAATATTGGCAAAATCATTTATTTTAACAATTTCAAGATTGTTAATCTGAGCTTCATTGATAATGTGGCTATTATCAGTTTGCTCAGTAAACAATTTATTCCCCTTGTAGGTGAAGATTGCAAAATCATTTCTTTTCGCTTTCTTGTCTAAATATGCCAATAAATCATTCTCGAGTCTTTTCTCGAAAATAACATCTCCTGTTTGCATATTGATGATTTGCGCACCATTATATGAAATCACGTAACCACCGTAGTGATTAAGCTCCAATTTATTGGCAATTGGTAAGATGCCGCTTGTTGGTCTTCCCGAAGCCAATACAATTTGTATTCCCATCTGCTGGGCTTTGCGCACAGCTGCAATATTATGGGGAGAAACTTCTTTCGCATCATTCAAAAGAGTTCCGTCAACATCAAGAACTAATAACTTATACTTCATAACCTGTCAATTTTCGATTATCTACAAATATAAGAAACACTTTTGACAAAGCCGAATATTTAAGTTATTAGTTTTTCTCTTTTATTCTTATTACTTTCCCTTTCTCCTCGATATAGCGGTAAAGCTTTCTGTAGAAATTATGTTTTGATAATGTCTCAGAATCACCTATAATTATAAGTTTCATTCTTGCTCTTGTGATAGCAACATTCATTCTTCTCAAATCTTTAAGAAAACCAATATTTCCATCTTCATTTGCCCTTACAAGGCTTATCATTATTACATCTCTTTCCTGTCCCTGAAAACCATCAACTGTATGAATTGTTATTAGTTTTCGGAACGGACGGAAGAAAGGATTCTTTTTTATCAGACTTCGAAGATAATAGACTTGAGCTTTGTATGGAGAGATAATTCCAAAGTCAATGTTCTCTTCCAGGATTCTTTCTTTTCCAATATTTCCCATATAAACCTGTAGTTGCAGAACCAGTAGTTCTGCTTCTTTTCTGTTTATACGGCTTAAACTGTCGGTTAAGTCTTCTCCTTCAATATCATATCCTGCAGTATCAGTCCATACTAAAGGCGTGTCCCAATCAAGAATGCCACGATTACAGACTTCCGGTGCAGAAAACAGTTCACCGTTATAGAACCATTGTGATGAAAATCCCATAATGTCGTTATTCATTCTGTATTGGATTTTCAGCAAAGAAACAACTTCAGGCTTACGGTCTGCAACATATTCCATCAAAGTTTTGTCTAATCCGCCTTTAGCTGCTTCAATACATTTTACAGTAGGAGGGAGCTGTTTATGGTCGCCCGCAAGAACAACTCTGTCTGATTTGTTTATTGCAATCCAACATGCTGCCTCAAGAGCCTGAGCAGCCTCGTCAATAAACAGGGTACTGAATCTTTTTCCTGTTAGAACTTTATTTGCCGAACCTACTAATGTGCAGGCAATAACTCTTGCTTCGTCAAACAGGCTAGCTTCAATGCTCATTTCAAGTTCAGTTGCTCTGTATCTTAACCTGGATAACCTGTTTCTGTCTGTATCTTTTTCGCTTCTGCTTTTTTTGCGTAGCGATGATTGTATTTCCCTTATCGTTTTTCGTATGCTCCACAATTCTGCATAATCTGGATGAGATTCGAATTTTCTTTCATATGTGAATGATAGCATTTTATCATTTACTCTGGTAGGATTGCCAATTCTCAAAACTGGAACACCTCTGTCTGTAAGTTTTTCTGCTATCCAATCTACAGCAGTATTACTTTGTGCGCATACCAAAACCTGATTTTCCCTGTGTAAAGTTTCATATATAGCTTCAACCAGGGTTGTTGTCTTTCCTGTCCCTGGCGGGCCATGAACAATACTTACATCTTTAGCGGCGAGAACTTTGTTTACTGCGCAGTCTTGCGAACTGTTAAGCCAAGGGAATCTTACCGGAAATATTTTCCTTTCCTCAGCTTTCTCCGAACCAAGCATAACATCACGTAAATGAGCTGTTATATTATTCTTTGCCGACATAACTTCTTTCATGGCAGCAAACATAGTTTTATAACTTGTCTCATCGAAATAGAGCTGAACACCTATTTCTGATGTGGACATCTGCAGTTCTGCCAATGACTGTTGTGAAGGGACAGAAACAATCATTACGTCGCCTTCAACATAACTGATATTTGCGCTGAAATTGAAATAGTTCAGCTTCTGTCCTGTTTTCATCGTGAAAAAACATACAGGCCGTCCATGTTCGAATACATGCTCTATTTCTTTTTCCTGTGTGCGCTCAATTTCTACAACCAGTTGGTTCAAAGAGTTGTAATAGCTTCGTCCAAGTCTTATCGGATACCAGCAAAGTCCTTGTTTTATTCTGTGCAGAAGTCCAGCCTGTTCGGCTTGTTTCTTGTATTGTTCCTTCTCAAACAAGTATTCTTTTTGGAGAAGATCATATTGTGTCTGAAGATGAGCAAATGGAGAAATTGAATTTAGATACATGAAACCAAATCTTTGAATATCGTTGTCATTCGTTTTGCAGCCTTGTCTGCCTGTATGATAACATCGTTGGCATCATTTACAAAGTCATCAGCAAAATGATATCCTTCGTTGGTTATTACAGACATACCGAAAACTCTGATCCCAGCATGACGAGCCACAATTACTTCAGGAACGGTACTCATACCAATGGCATCTCCACCAGCTTTTCCGTAGAAAGCATATTCAGCAGGAGTTTCATATGAAGGACCAGTAAGACCTACATATACGCCTTCCTTAACAACAATATCATGCTTATTAGCTATTTCTTTAGCCTTAGCAATAAATTCGCGGTCATAAGCACGAGTCATATCCGGAAATCTTGGTCCGAACTTTTCATTGTTTGGTCCGATTAATGGATTAGGCATCATGTTTATATGATCACGAATTATCATCAAATCCCCAATCTTGAAAGATGTATTTATACCACCAGCCGCATTTGAAACCAACAGATTCTTTATTCCCAGTAATTTCATTACTCTTATAGGGAAAGTAACCTGTTCCATTGCATAACCTTCATAATAATGAAAGCGTCCTTGCATAGCAAGCACATTCTTGTTTCCAAGTCTTCCGTGTATTAAATTACCTTTATGGCCAGTAGCAGTTGATGCCATGAAATTAGGAATCTGACGATATGGAATAGCTCTTGCATCCTCTATTTCATCAGCCAAGGAACCTAAACCGCTACCTAAAATGATTGCTGTGTCCGGAATATTTTTGATACAGGCAGCCAGATAGGCTGCCGTTTCAGAATATAAATCTTTATTAATTTGCATATTTTATTTCATTAGATTATACGCACATTCACTAGTCTTTCCCATTATTTCTTCTTCTCCCGGAACCTTTCTGTTCTCCATAATGATTTGTCCGTTACACAAAACTGTGTCCACACTATTGCCATTGGCTGCATAAACCAGGTTTGATACGAAATTAAAGTTCGGAGTGAAAACGGGTGACTTTAATTCTATCAGAGACAAATCAGCCAGATAACCTTCTGCTATTTTCCCGCATTTAAGTCCGAAAATTTCTGCTCCGACAGATGTAGCAGATTTAAATACTTCCGTAGCAGAAAGAACTTCCGGGTCTTTTCTCCACACTTTACCAAGTAAAGCTGCAAGTTTCATCGCTTCAACCATATCCAGATTGTTGGATGAAGCACATCCGTCGGTTCCAAGTCCTACTTTAATTCCGGCTTTTTTCATTTCATGGAACTTGAATTCCATTCCGGAAGCCAATTTCATGTTTGACGCCGGATTGTGTATAACTTTCACTCCATGATCTGCCAACATTCTTATCTCGTCATTATCAACATAAATGCCGTGAGCAATGATTAATCTTGGAGATAACAGACCAAGATGATATAAATATCTTACAGGAGAATAGCCGAATTGCTTTATTGAATTATTTACTTCTTCTTCAGTTTCTGCTAAATGAATATGTATAGGGATACAATTATTTTCAGAGAATTTATTTATCCATTTCAATAATTCTCCAGATACGGTATATATAGCATGAGGTCCCATTGCAGGATAAATCCTGTCATTACATTCTTCTGTAATTGTTTTATAAACCTTTTTGCAGTTTACTTTTGCCTTTTCTGCTGTTTCTGCATCAAAATGGTCAAAGCATGCAGCAGAGAGAATAGCTCTAATTCCCATTTCTTCAGCAGCTTTAGCTATGCCACGTACCTTAAAATACATATCGGAAAATGTAGTGGTCCCGCTTTTTATCATTTCCAGACATGCGAGTTTTGCCCCCCAATATATATCTTCCTGTGTCATTTTTGCCTCGTTTGGCCATATTTTCTTCTCCAACCAAGGCATAAGCTTCATATCATCGGCATATCCACGGAACAATGTCATTGCTGAATGCGTATGTCCGTTGATAAATCCTGGAATGATTGCTTTATCTTTAGCATTGATGACTCTATCAGCTTTTACCTGCAGATTTTCTCCAATGCTTTTTATCCATTTACCTTCAATATATATGTCTTTTATTGCTCCATCTAAAAGAGCATCTTTTATAAGTATATTCATGATTTGAAAATACGATAAAATTCAGCAACTGATTCAATACCTTTGTAGAAAATATCCAGCCTGCAACTTTCATTGGGTGAGTGAATTGCATTTTGCTCAAGACCGAATCCCATAAGAACAGTTTTTATACCCAAAACCTGTTCGAAAGTTGAGATAATAGGAATACTTCCGCCTCTGCGGACTGCAAGAGGAGTTTGTCCGAATGCAACTTCCACAGCCTTTTCTGCCGCCTGATATGCCGGAAGGTCAATAGGACAAACATATCCTTCTCCGCCATGCATAGGAGTAACTTTTACTTTTACATAATCAGGAGCTACATTAGCGATATATTCTTCAAACATTTTTGATATTTTCTCATGGTTCTGATGTGGCACAAGTCTGCATGAAACCTTAGCATAAGCCTTTGACGGCAACACCGTTTTGCTTCTTTCGCCAGTGTATCCGCCCCAGATACCGCAAACATCAAATGAAGGGCGGCAGCTGTTACGTTCCAATGTTGAATAGCCTTTTTCTCCAAACAGAGCATTGACATCAATAGCTTGTTTGTATTTTTCTTCGCTGAAAGGAACTTTTGCAATCATTTCTCGTTCGCGTGCCGACAATTCTTCCACGTCATCATAGAATCCTGGAATTGTTATTCTGCTATCACCATCTGTAATGTCAGCAATCAGTTTACACAAAACATTTATAGGATTGGCAACTGCACCACCGAAATGACCGGAATGTAGATCTCTGTTCGGACCAGTCACTTCAATTTCCCAATAAGCAAGTCCTCTCAGTCCTGTTGTCAGTGATGGAACTTCTGCACTTACCATACTAGTGTCCGAAACCAGAATTATATCAGCCTTGAGTAATTCCTTATGTTTCTCGCAGAAACTTTCCAGGCTAGGAGAGCCGATTTCTTCTTCTCCTTCGAATATGAATTTTACGTTGCAATCCAGCAAACCTTCATTAAGAGCAGTTTCAAATCCTTTTACCTGAATCATGCCCTGACCTTTGTCGTCATCAGCACCGCGTGCATATATTTTCCCGTCTCTGATTTCCGGTTCGAAAGGATTACTTTTCCATAATTCCAAAGGTTCGGCAGGCATAACATCATAGTGGGCATAAACCAAAACTGTTGGTTTGCCTTCAGCAATTATTTTTTCGCCATAAACTATAGGATTACCTTCTGTAGGCATCACTTCAGCCTTGTCTGCACCGGAAGAAAGGAGCAATTCAACCCACTTTTCGGCACACTTAGTCATATCAGACTTGTGTTCATGTTTTGCACTTATCGAAGGAATACGAATAAGAGAGAACAGTTCTTCAAGAAATCTCTCTTTGTTATTTTCAATATAATTCTTTACTGACATAGAATGTTAAGTTTATGAGTTTATTAGTTTTAGGAGTTAAGAAGTCAAGAAGTCAAGTAGTCAAGAAGATATTAGTTACTACCTTGTCAACTCGTTACCTTGTCAACTTAAACACAGAGATACTGAAACTCCGGATTATAATTCTATAATTACCTCTGTAACTTTGTGCCTCTGTGTTTTCTTTACTCCCAACTTCCTCCAAAGTTATAAACTAATATTGATAAATGCAAAAAGGGAACTAAAGCTCTGTCGGTGTATTTTAAATAACCAAAAGACTTTAGTTCCCTTTGTTTATGTTGCCTAATTATTTATATTCAAGTTTCGCAAACTCAACTGTCAGGTTACTAGTTGACAAGAAAACGAGTTGACAAGAATTATTATAAAGTTCAAATTAAAAGCTGTTTAACCTTGTCAACTTGTCTCTGAAACCTTGTTAACTTTTAAGTTGAGCAACTTGAGAAACTTAAGAGATTTATTTCTTTTCCAACAACCAAGCATCCTGGAAGTTAGGAGCATATTTTGCTTTAACTTCGTCGCGGCTGTGAGCAGCGTCAATTTTGCTATCGTAGCTTGAAACGATAACTCTCAACATACCCTGTTCGTTTTCACCAAGAACTGCGTTGTAACCGTCATTAATCATACGTTCCTTAAGTGCGTATGCATTTGTTTTGTTTTTGAAGCTGCCTACAACAACACTATAACGTTTCAATTTGCTTGCATCTTCACCTTCGGCAGCTTTGATGCTTTCAGAGCGAGTCGTTGTGTTTGTAGGACGTGGCTTAGAAACCGGAGCAACAACTTCTTCCTCTTCTTCTTCATAAATTTCTTCCTCCACAGGAGCCGTAGTCTCTTTTTCTTTTGCTTGTTCGTAAGCAGCTTTGTAAGCGCTCTGTTTTGGCTTACAAGAACCAAAAGCTAACACCATGCACAATGTAGCTCCAAATAACCAGATTTTATTCATAATTTTTTATGTTTTTTGAAACCTATTTCAAGTTTAATAGGGGCAAAGATATTAAAAATACGAATTGGCAAGCAATTTTATTGATGGAAAAAAGTAATTTCGCAAACAAAATTGGTTAACTCAAGTTTAAAGCTTTATTTTTTTATATGAATAAATCTATAGGTTCAATGATTATGGCAACATCCATGTTGTTAGGCTCGTGTGCCGGTAATGGAAACGATGCTTCCAATTCGACTGTTGAGACTAAAGATCTCATCGGCCGTTCAGAGATTAATGTTACTGATGGCAGAATGACTCCGGAAGCTCTTTGGGCATTCGGACGCATCGGAGGAGTAAGTGTTTCTCCGGATGCAAAGAAGCTGGTTTACACTGTAGGATATTACAGCGTTCCTCAAGATAAAGGAAACAGAGAAGTGTTTGTTATGAACGCTGACGGTTCTGAAAATACTCAGATAACAAAAACTCCTTTTTCCGAAGGTAACACAGTATGGTTTAAAAATGGAACGAAAATAGCATTTCTTTCTTCCGAAAGTGGTAGCAGCCAGGTTTGGGAAATGAATCCGGACGGAACAGGACGCAAACAACTCTCAAATTATGACGGAAATATCGAAGGTTTCGCTTTCTCTCCGGACGAAAAGAAGATTCTTTTCATTTCTCAAGTTAAAACTGTTCCTTCAACAAAGGATAAATATCCAGACTTGGATAAAACTACAGGACTTGTAATTACCGACCTTATGTATAAGCATTGGGATGAATGGGTGACAACTGCTCCTCATCCTTTCGTTGCTGATTTCGATGGAGAGAAGATTTCTAATCCGGTGGATATAATGGAAGGCGAGCCTTACGAAAGCCCGATGAAACCTTTCGGTGGCATCGAACAGCTTGCGTGGAACACAACGTCGGATAAAGTGGCATATACTTGCCGTAAAAAGGTTGGTAAGGAATACAGTCTTTCAACTAACTCAGATATATATGAGTATGATTTGAAAACTAAAGAAACTCGTAACCTGAGCGAAGGTATAATGGGCTACGATACAAATCCTCAATATTCTCCTGACGGTAAATCTATTGCTTGGCAGAGTATGGAACACGACGGATATGAGTCAGACCAGAACCGTCTTATGGTTATGGATCTTGAAAGTGGAAAGAAAACATTTGTCAGCAAAGATTTTGATTCAAGTGTGGATGCTTTCTGCTGGAGTAACGATTCAAAAACTATTTATTTCACTGGTGTATGGCATGCTAAAACTCAGATTTATGCTGCTGATGTTGCCAACTGCACTGTAAAACAGATTACAGAAGGTCAGCACGACTACAGCGGCGTTTCTCTTCTCGGCAACGATAAACTTCTTGCTTTGCGTCATTCTATGAGTGCGGCAGACGAAATATTCACTGTTTCTCTGGATGGCGAACAGACTCAGATTTCATTTGAGAACAAGCATATTTATGACAAGCTTGAAATGGGTAAAGTCGAAGAAAGATGGATTACTACAACAGACGGTAAGAAAATGCTTACATGGGTGATTTATCCTCCTCATTTCGATGCTTCAAAGAAATATCCGGCAGTATTGTTCTGTCAGGGCGGACCGCAAAGTCCGGTAAGCCAGTTCTGGTCTTACAGATGGAACTTCCAGATTATGGCAGCTCACGATTATATTGTTATAGCTCCTAACCGTCGCGGTCTTCCGGGCTTTGGCAAGGAATGGAACGAAGCTATCAGCGGTGATTATGGCGGACAATGTATGAAAGATTATTTGTCGGCAGTCGATGAAATTTCAAAAGAACTGTTTATTGATAAAGACAGACTTGGTTGCGTTGGTGCAAGCTTCGGCGGTTTCTCTGTTTACTGGCTTGCCGGACACCACGACAAGAGATTCAAGGCATTTATCGCTCACGACGGTGTTTTCAATATGGAAATGCAATATCTTGAAACAGAAGAAATGTGGTTCGCTAATTGGGATATGGGCGGAGCATATTGGGATAAGTCAAATGCTACAGCTCAGCGTACATTTGCTAATTCTCCTCATCGTTTCGTTGACAAGTGGGACACTCCGATTCTTTGTATCCATGGCGAAAAAGATTACAGAATTCTTGCAAACCAGGGAATGGCTGCATTCAACGCCGCAGTTCTTCGTGGCGTTCCTGCAGAACTTCTTATCTATCCGGACGAAAACCATTGGGTGTTGAAACCTCAGAACAGTGTTCTTTGGCAGCGTACATTCTTTGAATGGTTGGATAAGTGGTTGAAGAAATAGTTTTGGCTAGGTGACGAGTTGACAAGGCGTTATGTCTTGTTAACTCGTTTCTGGAGCCTCGTCAACTTAAAAATAAATCAATTTATGAAAGGAAAGATTATTCTTATAACTGGCGCAACAAGCGGAATAGGAGAGGCTTGTGCCAGAAAGTTCGCCAAAGAAGGAAATGATATAATCCTGAACGGACGTAATTTGGAAAAACTCGAAGCATTGAAATCTGAGCTTGAGGCTTTGAATGTTGACGTTCTTCTGCTTCCGTTCGATGTACGCGACCGTGAAGCTATGCGTTCATCCGTAAATTCTTTGGAAGGTAAATGGAAGAATATAGATGTCCTAATAAATAATGCTGGTCTTGTCATTGGGCTTGACAAGGAGCACGAAGGCTCGCTCGATGAATGGGACATTGTTATCGAAACAAATGTAAAAGCTCTGCTTGCAATGACACGCATGGTTGTTCCGGGAATGGTGGAACTCGGATGCGGACATATAATTAATGTAGGCTCAATTGCCGGCGACGCAGCATATCCGGGCGGAAGTGTATATTGTGCAACAAAGGCTGCTGTCAAAGCTTTGTCGGACGGTCTTCGCATTGACTTGGTCGATACACCTCTGAGAGTTACAAATATTAAGCCGGGAATGGTGGAAACTAATTTTACAGTAGTACGCTATCGTGGCGACAAACAGAAAGCTGATGATTTCTATAAAGGTATCCATGCTCTTTCGGGCGACGATATTGCCGATGTTGCTTATTACGCAGCTTCAGCTCCTGCTCATGTTCAGATAGCAGAAGTGCTGGTTATGCCAACAAATCAGGCAACAGGTACTATCAGCTATAGAAACCCGGTAAAGTGATTATTTAAAAAACACAGATGCGCAGAATTTAGTTTAAGTGACGAGGAGACAAGGTGACAAGGAAACAAGGAGATAAGATAGAACCAAATATCTCCTTGACTACTTAACTGCTTGACTTCTTGACTCCTTAAAAATATTCAACTATGCCCTACAAACAAATTAATCCCATATATATAATTTCCATATTATTTCTAATACTTTGTTCGTGCGGAAGCAGAAAAAAGGATAAGGTTGTTTTGCCAGCAGACTTCAAGGGACCGAAGGAATTGTCGCGTCTTTATGGCGTCCGACTAACTCCGGATGATAATATTTATCTTTATAATGCCGGTGCCCATTGGCTTGGTGTTCCTCACCGGATGGGAGGACTTACAAAAAGAGGAGTTGATTGCTCCGGTTTTGTTACAATAATTTATAGAGAAGTTTACGGAAAAGAATTGTCACGCTCAGCACGGGATATGTTGAGCAAAGACTGTAAAAAAGTGAGCCGTTCGAAGCTGAAGGAAGGAGATTTGGTGTTTTTCCGTACGGGAAGAGGCAGGAGGAAGATTCCGAATCATGTCGGTATATATCTTAAAAACGGAAAATTCATACACACCAGCACATCCCGCGGTGTGATGGTCAGCAGCCTTAGCGAACCTTATTATGCTCGAACATGGATTTGCGGTGGGAGAGTGAATCAGTAAAAGAAGTTTCCGAATGATTTCTTTGAAATAATTTACATTTCTTTCTATCTTTGCACGTCTTTAAGTTGGCGGTGGACTATCGGATGAGGAGTTGAGGAGTCAAGTAGTTAAGGAGTCAAGTAGTTAAGTAGATGTTTGGTTCTATTTTATTTCCTTTTCAACTTGTCAACTGATCAACTCGTTAACTAGCAACTTAAACACAGAGATACTGAAACTCAGGGTTATAATTCTGTTTATACTCAATATACGACCTCTGTGACTTTGTGCCTCTGTGTTTTTTGGTATTCAAGTAGATATTGGTTCTATCTCGTCAACTCAAAAACTCAAAAACTCAAAAACTTAATAAAACATATATGTTGACGCTAAAGTTAATTTCAGAAGAAACAGACCGCGTTATAGCAGGTTTGGAAAAGAAACATTTCAAGAATGCAAAAGAAACAATTGCGCAGGTTCTTGAACTGAACGATAAGAGACGCAGTACACAGAATGTATTAGATAAAAACCTTGCTGAGGTTAACTCAATTTCAAAGTCTATCGGTTCCTTGATGAAGGAAGGCAAGAAGGAAGAAGCAGAAGAAGCAAAGAAGAAAGTTGCCGAAATCAAGGAAGCATGCAAAAACTTGCAGGCTGAGATGGATAAGGCTGCAGAAGATATGCAGAACATTCTTTACACAATTCCTAATATTCCTTACGAAGAAGTTCCTGAAGGAAAGACAGCCGAAGACAACAAAGTTGAGAAGATGGGCGGTATGGAAACAGAACTTCCTAAAGACGCTCTTCCTCACTGGGAATTGGCAAAGAAATATGATTTGATTGATTTCGACCTTGGTGTTAAGATTACAGGAGCAGGTTTCCCGGTATATAAAGGTCAGGGCGCCCAGTTGCAGAGAGCTTTGATTAATTTCTTCCTTGATGAGGCTCGCAAATCAGGTTACACAGAAATTATGCCTCCTACAGTAGTCAATGCTGCTTCTGGTTACGGAACAGGACAGTTGCCGGATAAGGAAGGACAGATGTATCATTGCGAAGTAGATGATTTGTATCTTATTCCTACAGCTGAGGTGCCTGTTACAAATATCTACCGTGATGTTATTCTTGATGAAAAGCAGTTGCCTATCAAGAATTGCGCATACACTCAGTGCTTCCGCCGTGAGGCTGGTTCATACGGAAAGGATGTTAGAGGTTTGAACCGTTTGCACGAATTCTCAAAGGTTGAGTTGGTTCGTATCGATACTCCTGAGCATTCAAAAGAATCACACAAAGAAATGCTTGACCATGTTGAAGGTTTGCTTCAGAAACTTGAATTGCCATATCGTATCCTTCGCCTTTGCGGTGGTGATATGAGTTTCACTGCAGCGCTTTGCTTCGATTTTGAAGTATATTCAGAAGCACAGAAGCGTTGGTTGGAAGTAAGTTCAGTTTCTAACTTCGATACTTATCAGGCAAACAGATTGAAATGCCGCTATCGTGACGCAAACAAGAAAACTCAGCTTTGCCACACATTGAACGGTAGTGCTTTGGCATTGCCTCGTATAGTCGCTGCATTGCTTGAAAACAATCAGACTCCAGAGGGAATACGCATACCTAAGGCGTTGGTTCCTTACACAGGATTTGATATGATTAAGTAAATATAATTTTTTCTTATAAAAAAGAACCAATCTGTTATTTGTTGGTATAATATTGACAAATAGCAGATTGGTTCTTTTTTTATGTGTATTTTTAAATTCGTTATAAAAATATTATCATGTATGTTAGAAGTAATTAAAATATTATATATATTTACATCATGAATTTAGATTTGTTGACCTATGTTTTGGTTGATAAGAATAAGAGCAATATTGATTTTTTGCAGTTGATTGAAGCTATTACAAGAATTGTACATTTTTAATTTGAGATGATGATTATTTCAGACATGTTTGTTTGAAATAAAAAAGTTAATACTTATTCTAATTTGTTGAGTCTATGAAAAACAAATCTCATCCTTTGTTGATTGTGCGTAAAGTGGCTCAAAAGTCTTCTTTATGCTTGATGATTTCAGCTTTTTCAGCTTATACATTAAACGCTGAAGAGTTAAGTTTTACAGATGCTGGTTCTATAACTGTTATCCAGCAAACTAATACTGTAAAAGGAACTATTGTTGATGCTTCCGGTATTCCGATTATTGGAGCAAATGTCCTGGTGAAAGGGACAACGAACGGTACAATTACCGACATGGATGGAAATTTTGTCCTACAAGGTATTTCTTCTGATGCAGTTCTACAAGTATCTTATATTGGTTATTCATCTACAGAAATAGCAGTTGGTGGAAAAACAGAATTGCAGATTACATTGAATGAAGACACCGAAAAACTTGATGAAGTTGTTGTTGTCGGTTATGGAACTCAAAAGAAAGTAACTGTAACAGGTTCCGTGGCAAGCGTAACAGGTGAGGAACTTAAGTCCTCTCCTACATCAAACCTTACTAATGCGATGGTTGGGCGTATGCCTGGTGTGATTGGTTTCCAAACTTCAGACGAACCGGGAGGAGGAGGAACAACAATCCGTATCCGTGGTACAAACTCTTTGGGAAGTAAAGATCCGTTGATTGTAATTGATGGTGTGCCTGATAGAGGGGGTGGAATGAACCGTCTTAATCCTAATGAAATAGAATCAATGTCTGTTTTGAAGGATGCTTCTGCAGCAATTTATGGTGCACGTGCTGCTAATGGTGTTATTTTGATTACAACTAAACGAGGTAAAGAAGGAAAACCGGCTGTTTCTTTCAATGCAAGTGCAGGTTTTTCTCAAGCTACACGTATTCCGGAGATGTGTGATGCCTATGAATATGCAACAATGGTTAATGAAATTAACCCGGGAACATATTCACCGGAAGATTTGACTTTGTTCCAGAATGGAACCGATCCTTGGGGACATCCAAATACTGATTGGTTTGATACAATTTTGAAGTCTGCTTCTCCTTTGTATCGTGTTGATTTAGGAGTAAGTGGTGGTACTGAAAAGGTTAAATATTATGTTAACTTGGCTGCAAATGGTGAAGATGGTATTTATAAAAATTCTGCTAACCGTTACGACCAGTATAGCATTCGTTCAAATTTGGACATTACTCCTAGCAAATACGTTATATTTACATTAGGAACCACAGGCCGTTTTGAATATACTCAATATCCTGCGAAAAGTGCAAGTGATATATTTAATGGTGCTCGCCGTAGTTTCCCAACATCTCCTGCATTTTGGCCGACTGGTGAACCTGGGCCTGCAATCGAACGAGGTGATAACCCGGCTGTAACATGTACTGATGCTGCGGGTTATGATAAACAGAAGAATTATTATGTACAGAATAATATTTCTGCAGAAGTGAAAATTCCATGGATTGAAGGTCTGAGTTTGAGAGGAAACGCATCATATGATGTACATTTTTACAATAGAAATTTGATGCAAAGACCAATAGTTTTGTACTCATGGGATGGAATCAATAAGGATTCATCCGGATTGTCTGGCTCTGAACAGTGGTTAAGTAGCCCTGAAGTTACCAGAACTCACTCTGAACAGGTTGACTGGATGACTAATGCTATGATTGACTATAATCGTACCTTTGGAGATCATAATATAGGTGTAACATTCGGTGTTGAAGCTCAGAAAAAGCATTATGAATATACCAATGCAAAAAGAGTAGGTTTCCTTTCTGACTCAAAACCTGAGCTGAACTTGGGAAGTGCAACAAATCAGTTGGCAGAAGGATATTCTTGGGAAGAATCCCGTTTGAATTATTTCGGCCGCGTATCGTATAATTATTTAGAAAGATATTTGTTTGAATTTGTTTGGCGTGCTGACGGTTCATACCGTTTCCCAAAGAATGAACGTTATGGTTTCTTCCCAGGTGTTTCTGTTGCATGGCGTGCATCTGAAGAAAGCTGGTGGAAAGATAATATCCGTTTTATGGACTATTTCAAACTGAGAGGTTCTATTTCTCAGACTGGTAATGATGCATTGTTGGATGATGGAAACAACTATGACCGTTCAATACAATATCTTGCTACATATGGATTCCGTGATGCCGGAAATGTTTTTGGTGGGACTGAGTCTCAGCGTTTGTATTTGACACGTACTCCAAATACTGGAATTACATGGGAAGTAGGTACAACTTATGATTTGGGTTTGGATATGAAGTTCTTGCAAAATCGCTTGAGTATTGAAGCAGATGCATTCTATCATAAACGTACACATATGTTGATTAATCGTAATGCGTCATTACCGGAAATTACAGGCATTACGTTGCCTAAAGAAAACATTGGTGAAATGAAAAACCGAGGTTTTGAAATGTTGGTAGGTTGGAATGATAAGGTTGGAGAAGTTGAATACTATGCTTCATTCAATATGACTTATGCTAAGAATAAGATTCTTTATTGGGATGAAACACCTGGTGTGCCTTCTTATCAGCAATCAACAGGGATGCCTGTTGGTTCTAATCTGTATTACGTAGCTGATGGTATTTTCCATACACAGGAAGAAATAGATTCTTATCCCCATTGGGATGGTGCTGTGCCAGGCGATGTTAAATTCGTCGACATTAACGGTGATGGAATCATAAATGCCAATGATAAAGTACGTTCTGACAAAACTGACGAACCACGATTTGTTGGTGGTTTGACATTAGGTTTGAATTGGAGAGGATGGGATTTGATGGCTTTGTTGCAAGGAGCTACAGGTGGTCAGGTTTATATCATGACTTGGTCCGGAACAATTGGTAACTTCCTTAAAAGCTATTACGATGAACGTTGGACTCCAGAAACTCCTTGGAAAGACGGACCTCGGACATACGAACGAGAGAATGAATATTGGGCTAATCCGAATAATATGAGTACGGTATTTTTGCGTAATGCAAATTATTTGCGTTTGAAGAATCTTGAGATTGGTTATTCATTCGGTGGTGATTGGATGAAGAAAGTCGGTTTCTCGAAATTGCGTCTGTATGTAAATGGCTCTAACTTACTTACATTTGATAGTGTAAAAGATGCAGACCCGGAAGCAAGATCTGAAGATTTGAATTCTTATCCTGTGAGACGTGTATTTAATTTTGGTGTTCAAGCTACTTTCTAAAGATTTGAGTTATGAAAAAATATAAGAAAAACATATGTTTGCTGCTTGCTGCAGGTCTTATGACTTCAATGATGTCTTGTTCTGATTTTATGGATTTGACACCAGCTGATCAGTACGATGAAGAATCTGTATGGTCGGATGCAGGACTGGTGCAAGCTTTGATTAATGATGCTTATTCATTTGTCCGTCATGGCTCAGAAGAGTCTAGTACTACAGCTATGACTGATGATGCTTATTTTACACATGATTATGGTTGTAAAGCTGTAAATGAGGCTACCATTTCTGCTAGTGATTTGGGTTGGTATGATGAGAATAATTGCCCGTTTTATTGGAAGAAACGTTATCAGGGAATTTATGAAACAAACCTTGTATTATCTAAGATAGATGAAGTTCCTGAAAAAGTGGGTTATGATTTGAATGCAATGAAAGGAGAAGCTTATTTTATCCGTGCTTATCTATATTCAGAATTGATGAGAGGTTTTGGTGGAGTCCCTTTGGTTGAGAAAGTATATTCTATTGAAGAAGCTGCTAAATTGCAAGTTCCTCGTAGTAATATGGCTGAATGTTTGGATTTCATATTGAAGGATTTGGAGCAGGCTATTGTATTATTGCCAGAATCTGCTGATGCTGGTCGTGCAACCAAAGGTGCAGCTATGGCTCTTAAAGCTCGTGTTTTGTTGCACGTGGCTAGTCCTTTGTATGCAGATCGCTCAGTTAATATATTGGAATGCAATCAATATAATGGAGACCGTAATGCGTTGTATGAACAGGCTCTACAAGCTGCTAAAGATGTAATAAACAGTGGATATTACACATTGGTTGATTGTAATGCTGGTACAATTCAGGAAATAGCTGATAAATTCCACGAAATTGCATTGACGAATAACTCTGAGTCTATTTGGTATAAGCAGTTCTTGAATAAAGATGTTTCTGATGGTGATAATGTACTTCGTAATCGTGCTGCTTTGTGCCATGGACCTAATGGTTATCATAATTGGGGAGGAGTTTGTCCTACAAATGACTTGGTGGTTTCTTTTGAAATGGAAGACGGAAGTTTATATGAAGGTTTGCGTAAGCCTGGTGAATCAGTAAATGTAAATCCATATTACAATCGTGAACCTCGTTTTTATGCTACAATAGGTTATGATGGAGAAGAATGGGGACGTCCTCGTGGCTCTGATGCTGTAGCCTTGGATCCAACTCCTCTTGGAACACTACAAATGGGATTTTATGAGGTTTCAAATGGCACAAATGTTGAAGTTATAACTGCATATGGACCTGATGGAAATCCTTCTTCGACAGTCAGTTTTAAAGGTATTGTTGGAGTGGATACCAGACAGTCAACAATTGAAAATTGGAATGGTTCTTATACCGGTTACCTCGAAAAGAAATTGGTTGATACATCTTTTGATGCTACAGAACATAATTTCCAAACTGCCACATATCCTTATATCCGCCTAGCTGAAATGTATTTGATAGCTGCAGAAGCTGCTATAGAATTGAATAAACTTGATGAAGCTGCAACATATTTGGATGCTTTGCGTTCTCGTATAGGACGTCCGGATACTAAATCTACTTTAGCTGTTCGTGGAAAATCTTTTACACAAACAGATATGCGTGAATTTTTGCGTCAGGAACGTCGTTCAGAATTAGCATTTGAAGATTCTCGCTTTTATGATATTCGTCGTTGGATGATAGCTCCTGATGTTGTTCGTGAACCGACTGGTATCGCTGTTGTTGCCCGTTTAAAACCAGGTCAGACTGCGGAATTACCATATGTTCATGATGATAACAAATGGAATTATTCATATCATGTTTTGGATTTGAGTTTCCGTGAAGTACGTAAATGGAATAATAAGATGTATTTCGCACCAATTCATAGAGATGAAATAAATAGAAATCCAAGTTTGATTCAGAATCCGGGTATGTAACAATATAATAAATAGTTTTTGTTTTAATAATGAGGTTCTTTATATATTGATGACTATCAGTCTCAAGTTTCCCTATAATGTTGTAATAAGGATACTTAGTAGATGATATAAAATTTAGCCACCTGATTCATATGCAGTATATTGTGAATTAGGTGGCTTTTTACATCTTCAAGCATTAGTGTTTCTTTTTTGAGAGTAAGGTGAAACTGTACGCTTGTCAAATTTGCATCCGAGGCTCATTAACATATTCTGCTTTTCCTTTATCATCTTTATGCTCCTATAAAAAAAACCGACTTCTCCCCAAAAGGATAATCGGCTTTTATAGTAATATGGAAAAAAAATTAATTCTGATCTTTCAAGATAACGTCATGTGCGCCACCTTCAATGATACTTGTTGAAGACACAAGAGTGATTTTTGCACTCTTCTGCAATTCTTCAATAGTGATAGAACCACAGCTGCACATAGTAGCTTTAATCTTACCAAGAGTCAAAGCCAAGTTATCTTTCATCTTACCAGCGTATGGAACGTAGCTGTCAACACCTTCTTCGAACTTCAATGCTTCGCTACCGCCCATGTCGTAACGCTGCCAGTTCTTAGCACGGTTTGAACCTTCGCCCCAATATTCTTTTACGAAATTGTTTCCGATTTTCAATTTCTTTGTAGGTGATTCGTCGAAACGAGCAAAGTAACGGCCCATCATCAGGAAGTCAGCACCCATAGCCAATGCCAATACCATATGATAGTCGTGAACCAAACCACCGTCGCTACAGATAGGAATATATTCACCTGTTTTCTTGAAATGTTCATCGCGAGCCTGAGCCACGTCGATCAATGCTGTTGCCTGACCACGGCCGATACCTTTCTGTTCACGAGTGATACAGATAGAACCACCACCGATACCAACTTTGATGAAGTCTGCGCCGGCAGCAACAAGATAGTCGAAACCTTCTTTGTCAACTACGTTACCTGCACCAACCAATACTTTGTCACCGTATGTATCCTTGATCCAGCGCAAAGTTTCATACTGCCATTCTGAATAACCGTCAGAAGAGTCAATACAAACAACATCAACACCTGCTTCAACCAATGCCGGAACACGTTCCTTGTAGTCACGAGTGTTGATACCAGCACCAACCAACAATTTCTTGTCGCTTCCTGACAATTCGTTAGGGTTTTCACGGTGATTGTCATAGTCCTTGCGGAATACGAAATATCTTAAAGTCTGATCTTTATCAATGATAGGCAAAGTGTTCAGTTTGTGTTCCCAGATAATCTGGTTAGCTTCAGACAAAGTCAAACCAACTTCTCCAACGATAAGTTTTGAGAATGGAGTCATGAAATCCTTAACCTTCAAGTCAAGTGAATCTTTCTCAACACGATAGTCACGGCTTGTTACGATACCTTCCAACTTGCCGTTAGGAGTACCGTCGCTAGTGATACCAATTGTAGAGTGACCTGTTTTCTTCACCAAAGCAACAACATCTGCCAATGTGTGTTCAGGAGTCAAATTTGAATCGCTGACAACGAATCCGGCTTTGAATTTCTTTACTTTACGAACCATTTCAGCCTGGCTTGCGATAGGCTGAGAACCGAAGATAAAAGAAAGACCGCCGTTGCGAGCTAACTCAATAGCCAGTTCCGGACCTGATACTGATTGCATAATCGCAGAAACGAACGGAATATTAAGCTCGATTCTTGATTTTTCGCCAGCTTTATACTTTACCAGGGGAGTTTTAAGTGATACGTTTCCTGGCTGACATGCTTTTGTTGTCAAACCCGGGATAAGCAAATATTCACCAAAAGTTCTTGATACATCGTTTAAGTAAATTGCCATAAGATTCTATTTATTTACTGGATGAATAGTTTTTTATCGTGCAAATTTACGGTTTTTTTCGAAATTGAGCAATAGACTGTAGATTTTATTTGTAGTTGACGAGGGAACGAGGGAACAAGTTGACAAGGCTACAGGGACAAGTTGATAAGATCGTTAGTCAATTAACCTTATCAACTTGTCCCTGTAGCCTTGTCTCTGTAGCCTTGTCTCTTTATTTATACTCTCTGTCGCAGAAATAATCCACCATCTTGAGAATAGCTCTTTGGCATGCAGGGCAGAATTCCTTCAGGTCGTTCATCATACAACTTTGTTTTGGTCTGTATATTCCTTTAGAAATATATCCGCCACTTTCGTAAACACCAAGTTTGTCAGCATTCTCCTTAGTTGCCGGAGTTGGGATAGGAGTGTCTTTGTCCAAAAGGTCTTTCCATTTGCTGTCAAAATTCTTCAGAGTTGTGATGTTCGGTTCCCAAGGCTCATAGTCCAGATTATAGAAATCAGAATATGCAACTTCTGATGAATAATATTCGTCGCCCAAACCGGCAAAGCTATGCCCAAATTCGTGTGTGAAAACTTCCGGAGTTTTCGGATGTCCTGCTGTTCCGCATGCATAGAAGTTATACATACCGCCGCCGCCGTAAGTATCAGTATTGATAAGAAGGAAAATAGCATCTGTAGGAGTGTTCCATACAGCATCACGTATAGGCTTCATGTCTTGTGTTGTAAGATAGCGGTCCACACCGAAAGTATAATAACCTGTTCCCAGCGCAGTATTCTTATAAACACCTTTTCCTGAGCAGTCAGTGCCGGATTCTTCAGAGTCAAGAGCTACAGCCCATACGTTAAAATCGTCACGACATTTATTAAATGGAACAGTTTTGAACAGCTCTTCCATAAATCGTTTTGCGTCGGCAATGAACTTATCTTCCTCTTCCTTTGTATATCCTTCGGCAACGAACACCAAATCCACTTTTTCTGCCGGGTCACCTTTGTGTTGAATCTCAACAACTCGGTTATCTTTCAGTTTTCCTCTGTCGATGAATATACTAGTCGGGTCCACCTCGGTTTTCAGAAGGCTGTGGAATTTCATGTCTTTCTTTTCACGTGCCGTAATTTCAACAATCACTTTATTTTTAGGGAACGGAATCACAGCCGTGTTGTTCCATGACTGATATTCTGTTTTTGCCTGCTCAATAGTGCGCCATTCTTCAAACAAAGTGTTGAAGCCTCTCGAATATATCAGTTTGTTGCTTGCTTTGTCATATACATTAACATAATATCCACCATATCCGAACTCATCGATAAGATTTTTTCGTGGACCGCTCCAAATAGGCTCTTCTCTTAATTGCTGTATTGCGGCATGCTGTTCGTATGCGTTACCGCTCAATGCAAAATCAACACGTAATGTTTTCGCCTCAAAATACTGGTCGAAGCTAACCTGGCCTAAAGCTGACAGCGTGCACAACGCTGATGCCAGAGATAAAAATAATTTATTCTTCATGATACGGTAGTTATAAGTTGTTGAATTACTAACTCTTTTTTAATTGATGTTATCTCGTCAATTTCCCAAATATATGAATTTTTTAATTAAGTGTATAAACTAGCAATAAAACTGGCTAGACATTTTTCACATAAACCTTATGTGAGCCTTTCCCGTTTATTTTTATTCCATTTTCCGGATTGCTTACTATTTTCTTGAGTTCAACTCTTGCCGCAGTTGGGAGCAGGCCGGTTATCTGGCAATAGTCAGATACACGCATCACCGGATTATTCTCAAGGAATTTTTGAGCTAATTTGAGGCGTTCCTCTTCGGTATATTTTTTCGAAGATTTAGGGTTGTTATATGTTGTTCTTGTAAGCCTGATACCATTTTGAACCATATCAATGAATTTCTTGTCTGCCTTGAATATGATATCTCTTACATAGATATTGTGAGAATTAACCTTTGATTCGCCGTCAGTAGATTCTCCATCGCTTTCGTTTTTCAATCCGAGTGAAGCTTTGAAAATCCCCAGACCTTCTATTTTCACCGTGCATCCTCTGCGGATTTCGGAAGCAATGTTTCTTGTAAGAGTTTCAATCAGACCTTTTACTTCTCCCGGTCCGAATGTGGTTCCTTCGCTGATGAAAGTTGCCATGTCTTCAAGTGTGGCTTTTCCTTCTTTTACATATCTCGGATAAAGTTTTTTCTTTCCGGAGTTGTTCATATCCGGCATTTCCTGCATTCTGTATTTTGCCATAGGTTTTAAGTTTTTAAGTTTATTTTGATGTTTCGCTAGCTTAGTTTTTAAAGTTAACGGGAGACAAGTTGATGAGTAAACAAAATATATCAGTTGTTTATATAAAACATCTGCTTTATATCCTTGCCAACTCGTTTCTATAACTTTGTTAACTTTCTTACAATGCTATAAAGATAATAAAAAAGAATTACATTTAATTTTAAAACTGAGATTTAGTTTTCAAAAATTAAGCTTTAGTTTTTATAAACTAAGACTAAGATTTTAAAGACTGAGTCTTAGTTTATAGAATATTTGCTTGTCTGTCGAAAAAAAATATATATGGATTATGAGGATTTGACTTTTGTGATAGAGATTTAGAAGAAAATGGGTTATAAATGACTTAAGAAATTATATTTAGAAAAGTTTGTTTCTTTACAATATCGGTTACATCCTAAACATATCCTATATTATATTTCAAAAAGAAATATAATATACATTTGTAATACTTCAATACTTCGGTAAATTTTTACCGATAAATTAAAATTAAACAATAGAATCGGTGTTAGCCGGTTCAAAATTACATTAAAGAGATCATTGAAATACTGTCAAGGATGAATCGTCAAGTAGTAAGAAAAGGGATGAAAATAT
>JAXDRC010000046.1:0-48006 GCA_034091205.1 Parabacteroides sp.
TTATCAAGTATTGACGGTATTTATTCTCAAAATACTTGTACTACTTGTTGATATATGTAATATTTTCAAAGAACTTATTTCGCTATCGTTATTTTTGATTGCGGTTGCAAAGGTAAGAACTTTTATTTTAAACTTCCAAATTTTTTCGGAAGTTTTTTTTTGTTTTTTCTTCAGCTTTCGGAATTTCGCTTGGATTTACCAACCTCACCTATCTCTGACAGAAACTCTTTCCTTTACCTCTTCATCATGTTGACTACCGCATCTCTCTCGATTGCGGGTGCAAAAGTAGGACAGATTTTGGAACTGACAAAATATTTTGGAAAGAAATTTTGAATTATTTTCAAGTTTGACTGAGTATCAGAGGAATAGAGAGGGAGGAGATTCAGGGGACGAGTTGACGAGGGGACAAGTTGACGAGGGGACAAGGTAAAGGAGCGAAATTTATTGCTTCCTCACAAAAAAACATCTTTCGCTATATTTACAAGCAATATTATAAAATCACTTATGAACATCTTCGTAATAAATTCTACAATTCATAATTATAATAAACCGGATTCTTCAGGTTAAATTTATCGGCTCACCCAGGTGGGTTAATCGGCTCACCTAGGTGGATTGATTGGCTCACCTAGGTGAGTTGATTAACCCACCTAGGTGAATCGATATTTTGATTAGCATTGATGCAAGAAATAATAACTATCAAAGGCAATAATCATTGTGATAAAACTATTTTAGTTAACTAAACTAAGCCTTTATTTATATACAAAGTTGACTTGGTTAGTATTAATTTATAATAATGGTTGTCCTTAAATTTTTTATTAATAAAAACAGTTGACATTTCTTCCATTGTGATTGAACTATTTTAATTGACCTTAAATGTCTAAATTCTTATATAATATTGATTACATATATAGAAGAGCAACTTTTATATCTTCAAATCTACATGTTCAAAGAGTGTGCATTTCAAAAAGATATTTCCTAAACTATACAAAAACCATTTTACCAGTATTTTTTTGTAATTTTGCAGCCACTAATTAAAATTCTATGATAAATTGGTTTGAAGAAACATTCCTACAGCCAACGATGGTGCAAGCTGTAACTATGATTTCAATAGTTTCTGCAGTAGGACTATATTTGGGAAGAATTAAATTCTTCGGTGTTTCATTAGGTATTACGTTTGTATTTTTTGCCGGAATCCTAGCCGGTCATCTTGGCGTTGTCGTTAATAAGGACATGCTTTTGTTCGCACAAAGTTTCGGACTTATCATTTTCGTTTACACACTAGGTTTGCAGGTTGGCCCCGGTTTTTTCTCATCATTAAAAGAAGGCGGAGTTATATTAAACTCATTATCCATGGCTGTTGTTTTCATCGGTTTGGCAATGGCGTTAGTACTACATTATATAACAGATATTAGTCTTTCAGACATGATGGGGCTTCTTTCGGGAGCCGTAACAAACACTCCGGCACTTGGCGCAGCCCAACAAGCTCTTTTGCAGATTGATCCAACTAACACAAAAGGCGTTACCGACATGGCGCTTGCCTGTGCCGTAACATATCCGCTTGGAGTTGTAGGTGTAATCCTTGCTATAATACTTCTGAAAGCTCTTTTTGCAAAAAGGACTCAGGAAACATCAAAGGCAATAAAAGATACACAAACTTATGTCGCTGAATTTTCAGTTTGTAATCCAGCCATATACAACAAGCAAATCAAAGATGTGATGAAACTTACGGATCGTCACTTCGTTATTTCAAGAGTGTGGAGAAAAGGAAAAGTAAGCATACCAACTTCTGACACTACTTTGGAACAGAACGACCATTTGCTGATTATTTCTGTAAAATCTGACGTTGAAAACATAAAAGTTTTATTCGGTGAGCAGGAAAATGTTGACTGGAATAAAGAAGATATTGACTGGAATGCCATCGACAGCCAGCTTATTTCAAGACGAATCCTTGTATCAAGGAATAGAATCAATGGAGTGAAGTTAGGTTCGCTCAGACTTCGAAATCTGTATGGTATAAATATCACCAGAGTGAACAGAGCAGGAATTGACTTGTTTGCATCACCAGACCTTCGCCTTCAGATTGGAGATAAACTCACTATAGTTGGTGAAGCAAATGCAGTTAATAATGTAGGTAAAATATTGGGAGACGAAGTAAAACGACTAAAAAATCCGAATCTTCTTGCAGTGTTCGTAGGTCTTGCATTAGGTGTAATATTAGGTTCTATTCCCATTGCTATACCAGGAATGAGCACACCCGTAAAACTTGGTATTGCAGGCGGACCAATAATTGTCGGTATTCTGATGGGCGCATTTGGTCCTCGTTTCCATCTGACAACATACGCAACACAAAGTGCAAACTTGATGATGCGCCAGTTCGGTATCGTGATTTATCTTGCAGGACTGGGAATTGACGCAGGTGCACATTTCTTTGAGACAGTTTTCAGAGCAGAAGGACTTTTATGGATAGGAATAGGTTTCCTTCTGACTATTATCCCGGTAATAATTGTTGGTATTATAGCTTCACAATTCCTCAAAGTGGATTATGCCCAGAATGTCGGTATGTTATGTGGAAGCATGGCAAATCCGATGGCATTGAACTATGCCAATACAACTGTTGAAGGAGATGAACCATCGGTAGCTTATGCAACAGTTTATCCCCTATCAATGTTTGTCCGAGTCATATTAGCACAAATAGTTCTCCTTCTGTTAAGTTAGGAGAACACTCTATTACAACGTATAAATACTTTTTCGCCATTGAATAATGTTGTGGCGAAAATATATATATCACCGCCGTCCTTGATTTTACATTTCTTTCGCAGTTCATCAACCGAAAGAGGGAAATTACGGACGGCGATGTTTGCTTTTGGAACAGACTTCCCTATTGTTTTACACAACTTGCTGCTGAATGGCAGAACTTCCTCAACTTTGAATATTCGCCCAGGGAAATCACCAACCATATCTAAAGATGTGTACAAATGACTGTTTGAATGAAGTTTATCCAATCCATAATGAAAAGCGACTGACTTAAATGCTCCAGCCTTCATTATAGAAGAATTTGGTTCATACAGATATTCCAAAACATTATCTGAATATTTAACGTCTGAAACAGCTTCACTTTCCATCGTGAATGAAAACAAATCTTCCTTGCCTGAAGGATTATAATTTACGCAAATAACAGGAACACTACTCCTATTTACCGCTTCTCTCTCCAAAACAAACAAAAGCTCCTTGCATTCATTCTTTACTGAAACAACATGTATCTCCGAAACTGACGGCAACAAGTCCATTGTCTGACGGATATCAGCCATTGGAGAAATTTTAGCTATGACGCGAGGAGATTTCTTATACAAATAAGGTAGAAGAACTGTCAAATCCGGTTCGCAATCATTAAGGGCATATACTCGTTTGTTTCCGTCGCCTCTACGTGCCGGGTCAATATAGAATACATCTACTTCGGGCAAATCAGCGACAGACTGAGCTGAGTCTTCATTTATTACAGTTATATTTTCAGCACCAAGAAATATAAAATTATCATGCGCCGCATCACAATATTCAGCATAGCGCTCCATATAAATTACAGACTTCACTTTACGGGAAAAGAAAAAAGAGTCAATCCCCAAACCTCCGGTAAGGTCACATAATATATCATCAGCTCCAACCAGGCGTTGTTTGTACATTGCAGTCACTTCTGAAGAACATTGCTCTGCCGTAATTTTAGCAGGAAAGACCAAATTATCGTTAGCGAACCACGAAGGCAACTTATCCTTTATCTGCCGGCGGGACAAAATCTGCTCAACCAGAAAAGGTATATTCAAATCCGGGAAACGCGAAGCCGAAAGCAAAAGTTTATTCACATCGTCAGATGCATGTTCGCGCAAAAATTCTTTTTGTTCCAATGTCAGTTTCATAATGCAAAGATATGATTTTGGAAAATAGAATAAGAAGTATAAGACTTATCTTAAAATAAAATTGTATATTTGCTTAATATAAAACGAATTTAAAACATATAAAATATGGCACTTAACATTGGAGATAAAGCTCCTGAAATATTGGGAACTGACGAAAACGGTAAAGAAATCAAACTTAGCGATTTCAAAGGAAAGAAACTTGCTCTTTATTTCTATCCGAAAGACAATACATCCGGTTGTACAGCTGAAGCATGCAGCTTGCGTGACGGCTATGAAGAATTGCAGAAAGCCGGTTATGAAATTGTCGGCGTCAGCAAAGACAGCGCAAAGTCACACCAGAATTTCATTGCCAAGCAGAATCTTCCGTTCCGTCTGATTGCTGATACAGAAACAACTCTTCAGCAGCAGTTTGGCGTATGGGCTGAGAAAAAGATGTGCGGCAGAACTTATATGGGAACTTTACGCACCACTTTCATCATTGATGAAAACGGAGTTATTGAAAAGATATTCGGTCCGAAAGAAGTGAAAACTAAGGACCACGCAAACCAAATCTTAGGAAAATAATATTCAAAAACTAAACCAAAAGAAAAATGGCAAAAGAAGAAAATATCTTTGAAAACAACGCAGCGGAAAATGGAGGAAAGCCTGCTATCAATGCAGACAAACTGAAAGCTCTGCGTGCTGCTATGGAAAAGATAGAGAAAAACTACGGTAAAGGCTCTATCATGAAACTCGGAGATGAACATATCGAAAACATAGAAGTCATCCCTAGTGGTTCAATTGCTTTGAATGCGGCACTCGGAGTTGGTGGTTATCCAAAAGGACGAATCATTGAAATTTACGGTCCGGAATCTTCAGGTAAGACAACATTGGCAATCCACGCTATTGCTGAAGCTCAGAAAGCAGGCGGTATCGCAGCATTCATTGACGCAGAGCATGCTTTCGACCGTTTCTACGCAGAAAAACTTGGTGTTGATGTTGACAATCTTTGGATTTCACAACCAGATAGCGGCGAGCAGGCTTTAGAAATTGCAGAACAGCTTATTCGTTCATCAGCTGTTGACATCGTAGTTGTTGACTCTGTTGCTGCTCTTACTCCAAAAGCTGAATTGGAAGGCGACATGGGCGACAGCAAAATGGGCTTGCAAGCTCGATTGATGTCACAAGCATTGCGTAAGCTTACTGCTGCAATCAACAAAACAAATACAACTTGTATTTTCATCAACCAGTTGCGCGATAAAATCGGTGTAATGTTCGGTAATCCTGAAACTACAACCGGAGGTAATGCATTGAAATTCTACGCTTCAGTTCGTCTTGATATCCGCAGAATCGGACAGTTGAAAGACGGTGAAGAAGTGAAAGGTAACCAGGTGAGAGTAAAAGTTGTGAAAAACAAGGTGGCACCTCCTTTCCGCAAAGCTGAATTCGATATTATGTTCGGCGAAGGTATTTCTAAATCGGGTGAAATCATCGACCTTGGAACAGAACTTAATATCATAAAGAAAAGCGGTTCATGGTACAGCTACAACGACACTAAACTGGGACAAGGACGCGACGCGGCAAAACAATGTGTGGCTGACAATCCGGAATTGGCAGAAGAATTGTCAAATCTGATATTCGAAGCATTGCACGACAAATAAATTTTCAGAAGACAAGTTGACAAGAGGACAAGTTGACAAGCTTTTCAATAGAAATGGCTGTTACTTTTTCTTGTCAACTTTTTCTTGTTATTTCTATCAAATAAACAACAACACTTCATTAAAAATGACAGATAAGCAGCAATATCGTTTGTTATGCCAAACAGAAGAATCAATTCCTGTTTATTCCAGGGATTGGTGGCTTGATATTGTTTGCGGAACGAATAATTGGAATGTATTGCTTGCCACCAAAAAGAATGGAGAAATAATTTCAGCATTCCCTTATTTTGAACCATGCCGAGGAGTTATCACAATGCCTTTCTACACCCAAACCATGGGTCCGTGGTTTTCTCCGGCAAATAGTAAAGAAGCTTATAGGAAGAAAGTAACTCAAAGGCAAGACATACTGAAGCTATTTATTTCTGAACTGAACAAAACAGATTTTTTCCATCAGAATTTCAATTATGAAATAACAGACTGGCTACCTTTCTATTGGGATGGTTACAAACAGACTACACGTTATACATATATCCTCAATAATATAAAGGAACATGAATCCGTATGGCTTCAGATGAGTTCCAATATCAGAAGGAATATCACAAAGGCACAGAATAAAAATAAAATAACAGTAAAGAAAAACATTCCTGTTGAAGATTTCCTCAAAGTTCAAAGCCTGACATTTAAAAGACAAAATCTTAATAGTCCCAAAGGAGAAAATGTGCTCATAAAACTGATAAAGGAAAGCAGAAAAAGAAAACAAGGAGATATTTGGGGCGGCTATGACGAACAAGGGAATTTGCATGCCGCAGCATTCATTGTTTGGCAACAAAGTTCAGCATATTACATTGCCGGCGGCGGAAATCCCAAACTAAGAGATTCGGGAGCGCATGCGCTTGTTCTTTGGACAGCTATAAAAGAATTATCAGCTATTACTGACAAATTCGACTTCGAAGGCTCTATGATTCCGGGAGTTGAAAGATTTTTTAGGGAATTTGGGGCAAAACAATATCCTTTCTTCACAATAAACAAAGGGAATTTAAGTTTATTAAATAGGATTAAGATAAAACTATCCTATTTGATAAAGAATTTTAGCAAAGCAAATGCAAGGAACAATTGAATATATCATAAAGTTTCTGATTGGGACAGAACAAACCGGCAGTTTATATGGAAAGATTGGATATACATCAGACAGAAATCTGTTTGAGAAATATTCTGTCGTGATTATTCCTTCCGGATTTTTCGACTCCGGTATTTATGGAACTGCATCATCTATCCCATCATTTCCTCTTGAATATGTTGATGGAGTGCCACTACTTTTCGGCTCAAACCGAAAAGAATGGTATGACGGCACATTATTAATATATGCAGATATAATAGCAAGTTCCTACTTTTTGATGACAAGATATGAGGAAATTGTAAAAAGAAACATAAGAGATATTCATGGACGATTTCCCGGAAAAGAATCTACTCCTTATAAAGGCAATTTCCTAAACAGACCGATAATCGAGGAATATGGTTCGTTGCTCAGAAACTGGCTTAGAGAAGTTTATAGCGACAAGGAAATAAAAGAACCCGAAAAAGGATTTCAAAAAATATGGCTTACCCACGATGTTGACGCTCCATTCTTTTGCAAATCAATACGCAATCTTCTTAGAGAAACAATTAAAGGCAGCGGAATGAAGAATGCCTGGCGAATGTATCGGGATAAATATGAAAATGACCCTTATTTCACATTTCCCTGGCTCACCGAACAAGAAAAAGAACTTAAAAAGGAAAAAGGAGAGCTATGCCAAACTATCTACTTCATAAAAGGAGGAGGAGACAGTAAGGCAGACAAACCTTTTTATTACAGAAGCTCAGAATCTATCAGCAAAGTTTGTGAAATATGCGGTGCCGACAATAATATATTAGGTCTTCATACAAGCTATTCGTCAAGTATTAATCCAGCAAACATAACGAAGGAGAAATATAATCTTGAAAAGATATGCGGCAAAGAAATAACATTCAACAGGCATCATTTCCTTTGCTGTCGTGAACCGGAAGACTTGGACGAACTGGAAAAAGCGGGAATAACTGATGATTTCACTATGGGATATGCAGACGTGAACGGATTCCGACTAGGAACATGCCGCCCCGTGAGATGGATAAATCCTCTTACCAAAAGGCTTTCGGACCTTATGCTGCATCCGCTGACTTGCATGGACGTTACATTTAGCGAAAAAAGCTATATGGCAATGAGTGAAACTGAAGCAATAGAATATTGTATTAATATTGTCAAATCAATATACGAACACAATGGCGAAGTTGTTTTGCTTTGGCACAATGAGAATGTCAGTGATTTAATGACAAAAGGGAATTTCAATCATCGCCATGTTTATAAAACAATATTAGAAACTCTGAGTAACTTATGAAAATATTGATATTATGTGATATGTTTCCACCGGCTTTTGCTCCGAGAATGGGATATTTATGCAAATACCTTAAAAGAGCAGGATGGACACCTTATGTCGTTACAGAACAGATAAACGAAAATATGTTTGCCTTTCTTGCTGACGGAATATCTGTTTCATATGTTAATTACTACCACTTCAAGAATCCGGTTCTGAACAAACTGGAATGGATAATTACATTCTTTATTGATTTCTTTTTCCATTTTAAAGACAGAAGAATGTATAATGTAGGCAAAAGATATGTTGAAAAGGAAAATATAGAAGCTGTTCTGTGTAGCACTTACCGAACTTTTCCTCTTCCTGCCGCACTCAGGATTGCAAAGGAATATAATCTTCCTTTAATTGCAGACCTGAGAGATATTGTTGAACAATACGCATCAGATGAATATATATCAAAAAAGTTTCATACTTTCCCGGCTCTCGACAGATTGATTGTGAAATGTTTCAAGAATCATTTGTTGAAAAACCGCAACAAAGTTATAGAATCGGCAGACTGCGTTACTACTGTTTCAAGCTGGCATGTGGAAACTCTTAGCAAATACAACAAGAATACTCGTCTGATATATAACGGATATGACCCGGAACTTTTCTATCCGTCACACCCGACAACAAAGAAGTTTATTCTATCATATACAGGAAGAATTCTCAGTTTGGGAATCAGAGACCCGCGGCCATTATTCGAAGCGATTGAAAGATTACACAATAATAATCTGATATCACCGGAAACGCTTCGTATGGCTTGGTATGTTGATTCAAATTCTGAGGCAATATTGAAAGAAGAATCTGCAAAATACAATGTATGCCAATATATGGACTATCATCCATATATTCCTGCAAACGAAATACCACAGCTTCTGCACAATAGCAGTATTCTTCTGCAAATAGCCAATAAATGTGACGATAATGGTCCGAAAGGAATTATGTCCACCAAACTCTTCGAAGCCATGGCAACAGAAAAACCTCTGCTTTGTGTGCGCAGTGACGAAAGCTGCCTGGAAGAAACTATCCGGAAAACAAAAACCGGAGCAAGCGCAAGAAATGCAGACGAAGCTTATGACTTTATCCTGGAGAAGTATGAACAATGGAAAAAACAAGGATACACTTCTGTATCGCCGGATAAAGAAGCGGTTGAGAGATTCTCACGCAAAAAACAAGCTGACGAATTTATGTCTATCTTTACCGAACTAATTCAAAAGAAAAAGAATGGATAAATATCTGAACATTATATCTCTGAATATTCCATGGCCTGCCAACTATGGCGGAGTGCTCGACATATATTATAAAATGAAAGCTTTGCACGATTGTGGTGTAAAGATTATTCTGCATTGTTTCGAATATGAAAGACCAAGAACTTCGGAACTTGAAAAGATATGCCACGAAGTGCATTATTATAAAAGAAGAACCGGACTCCTGCCCAATCTCACATATCTGCCATACAACGTATATGGAAGAAAAGACAAGAATCTGATAAAGAATCTGCTGAAAAACGATTATCCTATTCTTTTCGAGGGACTTCACTCCTGTTATTATCTCAGCGACAAACGTCTGAGAAACAGATTTAAGATTTTCCGTGAATGCAATATCGAGCATGACTATTACAATGCTTTGTCGCATTCGACCGACAATATTGTAAAGAAAAGTTTCTTCAAACTCGAAGGTCTAAGATTCCGTTTATTCCAGAAAAATGTGAAATGGGCTGATTTGATTATATCTGTTTCTACAACAGATGCTGATTATTTGAAAAAAGTATTTCCGGAGAAAAAAGTTGAATTTATCCCTTGCTTTCATGCGAACGAGAAAATAACAACTTTGACCGGGAAATCAAATTATATACTTTACCACGGGAAGCTGTCTGTTCCTGAAAACGAAAAGGCTGTTCTTTTCCTCATCAAAAATGTGTTCTGCAAACTTAAATACGAATGTGTTATAGCAGGAATGGACCCGTCTGAAGATATATATAAAGCAGCTTTGCCTTATCATAACATATATATTGTTCCCAATCCGGAACAAAACAAAATGGAAGAGCTTATCAGTCATGCTCAGATTCATACTTTGGTTAC
Organism: Parabacteroides sp.; assembly: GCA_034091205.1. Lineage (GTDB taxonomy): Bacteria > Bacteroidota > Bacteroidia > Bacteroidales > Tannerellaceae > Parabacteroides. Next base: position 10,056 of record JAXDRC010000046.1, read on the forward strand.
TTTCCAGGACACAGGACTGAAACTTAAACTGCTTAACAGTCTGTTTGGCGGACGTCATACTTTGGTAAACTCACTTATGCTTGCCGGAAGCGGGCTTGACAGTCTTTGCCGCATTGCAAACACGCCAAAGGAAATGATAAGCGAATGTAATCGTCTGATGGAAATTCCTGTGGATGAAAATACTATTGCACAACGTGAAAAACTTCTTTTCCCTGCTTTCTCAAACAAAGAACAGGCAAAGAAACTGATAAAAATGATTTATGGAGAATAAAAACATATATGAATCTGCACGACAACTGGCTGATAAACTGACAAAGATTGATTTCGGGAAACTGCCTATAAGCGATTACAGCAAGGCTTATATCAATCGCCTGAAACCGGCTTTTCATTACTATATGAGCATTTATGCCAGATGTATTTCCCAAGGACTTGAATCTGTCAAATGTAATATAAACGAAACTACTCTTGTGGATTTCGGTGGCGGAAGCGGATTTCTCAGCATTTTTGCCAGTTATCTTGGATTCAGAAATATAATATATGTTGATATAAATCCTAAATCTGTACAAACCGTATCTGTCCTTAAGAAGGAGACCGGTTACGGACCAAGCACTATAATTGAAGGTTCGTCTGCCGCCTTAGCCAAATGGTGTACAGAAAACAATGTTTCTCCACATTTGCTGATTGCCACTGATTTAATCGAACATGTGTATGATTTAAATCCTATGTTCGATGAACTATCTGCCATAAACAATCAAATGGCAATGATATTCACAACAGCCTCAACTCCTTTTAACCCAATTGTGAAAAGAAGATTGCAAAAAGCAATGGTGGCTTGTGAAAAAGGAAATATGGAAAATCCCAATTACTATACTTTGAGATTTGATTTCATAAAAAAGGAATTACCGAATGCCTCGGATGATGAAGTCGCAAAATTGGCTGAACTGACCAGAGGCAAGACTTTTCTGGACATAAAAAAAGCTATCGAATCAAACAATTTTCCTCAACCGGCTGACCGCTATAATACTTGCGACCCAAGGAACGGGAACTGGATGGAAAGGATTCTTCCTATATCTTCCTATGAAGAATTAGGCAAAAAACACGGATATACTATAAATGTGGGAAAAGGATTTTATAATATAAAACGCAATAATCCTTTAGCTGCAATATTATGCAAAGCCATAAACTGTTTTATACGGAAAAGCGGAAAAACAGGATTTTCACTTGCACCTTTTATCATACTTCAATTCAGTTTCAAGAAATAGAAGTCCGTTAATAACATATTCCCGCTGTAAATCTTCAGGTTTTAGAATACAATCATTCCACTGCAGAAGGTCAATATCCAGCGATATTTTCCCGATTATTTTGCTTTCTGCAGTGCGCCCGCTTTCCCTTTCCAAAGACTTGAAGAAAGATACAAGCTCGTCTTTCAAGTAATCAGTATCAGCTATTGCCACGCAATTCAGAAACAAATCCTCACAATGCCAATTGCATGGCTTGGTATAGACTGCCTTCGAAAATACTATATCAGGCAACAGTTTCCTCAACTCACCACAAGCCCAATCAATATTCTTCTTTGGTGATAAATTGGAACCTAACGATAATATTATTCTGTTTCTTCCTTTACTCATATTGTTAAAATCCTATCTCCTATACAAAATCAAAAACAAGTTTTTATTTTGCTCTTCCGAGCCGTATCCTATAATATGTAAAGATAAGCAAAACTATGTGGAAAGGCAAACAGATTGAAAAAACTAAGCTTTAGTTTTAAGAATATATAGTTATCTATTGGGAAAAACAATTATTATCCGCTACTAGCAACGGCTGAAATACCTGAATGTAGGTATTGTCCAAGACATATATTACTCGTAAATTTGTGCGAGTTTTTACCGAAAATAAAGATGAGATTATCAGAACTTCGCACAGGCGAAAAAGGAATTATTGTTAAGGTAATGGGACGCGGAGCTTTCCGCAAACGCATTATCGAGATGGGATTTATAAGAGGTAAAGAAGTTGAAGTAATAAAGAATGCTCCACTAAAAGATCCTATTCACTACAGAGTAATGGGCTACGACGTTTCGCTTCGCCGCAACGATGCCCAACTAATTGAAGTTGTAAGCGCGGCCGAATTTGCAAAAGAAGAAAAAACGATACTTGGCGAAAGGTCTATCGACAGCTATATCACACCTTCCGATGAAGAACTGCACAAAATGGCTCTCCACAAAGGTAAGATTATTAATGTTGCCCTTGTTGGAAATCCTAATTGCGGAAAGACATCATTGTTCAATTTCGCTTCGGGCGCACACGAGCATGTCGGTAACTACAGCGGTGTGACTGTTGATGCAAAAGAAGGCACATTCCACCACAAGGATTATACTTTCAAAATAGTGGATTTGCCGGGAACATATTCCCTATCCGCTTATTCCCCGGAAGAACTTTACGTAAGGAAACATTTGAATGATGAGCAGCCGGACGTTGTAATCAATGTCGTTGATACTTCGAATCTGGAAAGAAATCTATATCTTACCTGCCAGCTTATCGACATGGATGTCAGAATGGTGATTGCCCTCAACATGTATGACGAACTGGAGAAGCAGGGAAATAAGTTCGACCATGAATCTCTGTCAAAGATGCTCGGTATTCCGATGATACCGACCATCAGTAAAACAGGCTTCGGTATAGAAGATTTGTTCGACAGGGTGATAAAAGTATATGAAGAGGAAGACCCTATTCTCCGCCATATCCATATCAATTACGGAGAAATTCTGGAAAAAGGCATCAACAGTGTTTACAGGACTCTCAAGAACGAAACAAATATCCCTACCAGCTACTCACGCCGTTATCTGGCAATAAAGCTGATGGAGCGCGACAAGGAAATTGAGAAATTTGTTGAAACATTAAGCAATCCTAAAGAAATCCTGCTGAAAAGAGACAAAAACATCAACCATATTGAGGAATTGCTGAAAGAAGACACGGAAACTTCTTTCACAAATGCCAGATACGGATTTATCTCCGGAGCTTTGCGCGAGACATTTGAACAGGCAAAAATGAAGGAGGTGACAAGCACACAGATAATCGACACGTTTGTCACACATAAAGTGCTTGGCTTCCCGATATTTATTCTTTTCATGTGGTTCATGTTTGAAGCGACATTCCGTATCGGTGAATATCCTATGGGATGGATCGAATCTCTTGTCGGAATGATAAGTGAGTTTATGAGAAACAATATGTCCGAAGGTCCGCTCAAAGACTTGATTGTTGACGGAATCATCGGCGGTGTCGGTGGTGTCATCGTTTTCCTTCCTAATATCCTTATACTATATGCTTTCATTTCATTCATGGAAGATTCCGGATATATGGCACGAGCAGCCTTTATAATGGACCGCATAATGCACAAGATGGGGCTTCACGGAAAATCATTTATTCCTCTGGTTATGGGATTCGGATGTAATGTTCCGGCAATCATGGCATCACGAACCATCGAAAGCCGTAACAGCCGTATGATTACGATGCTTATAAATCCGTTGATGAGCTGTAGCGCACGTCTGCCGGTTTATATTTTGCTGACAGGTGCATTTTTCCCTAAAAATGCAGGAAGTATATTATTAGTATTATATGTATCCGGCATTTTGCTTGCAGTTCTGATGGCACGTCTGTTCAGAAGATATTTGTTTAATGAAGAAGATGTTCCTTTCGTAATGGAACTTCCGCCTTACAGACTCCCGACAGGAAAGTCTATACTTCTGCATATGTGGGAAAAGGCAAAACAATATCTTCATAAAATGGGAGGAGTTATCCTTGTAGCTTCAATCATTATATGGTTCTTGAGCTATTTCCCTCAGCATTCGGCAAACGAAGCAGCTATTGACTCTCAAATTGCCCAAATAGAACAAACATCAAATGGCAATTTGACGGCAGAACAGGAAACATCACTGGCAACTTTGGAAAAACAGAAAACAACTGTTCACCAGCAGAATTCATATATCGGACGTATCGGACAAGCCATACAACCGGTTCTTGCTCCTCTTGGTTTTGACTGGAAAATGAGTGTAAGTCTTATGACCGGCATGGCAGCCAAAGAAGTTGTTGTCAGCACATTGAGCGTATTATACACCGGAGAAGCTGACGATGAAAACACTCAAGCACTCGACCAGCAGATGAAACAGGACAAATATCCGGACGGAACGCCGGTGTTTACTCCTTTGGTTGCATTGAGTTTCATGTTGTTTGTCCTGATATATTTCCCGTGTATCGCAACAGTTTCGGCAATAGTCAACGAATCCGGTTCATGGAAATGGGGATTGTTCGTAATTGGATATACATGTGTTCTGGCATGGATAACATCATTTGTGGTGTTCCAGATTGGAAGTCTTATTATATAATTCAAGTTTAGCAAGCTGAATTTTCAGTTAACGAGGTAACAAGAAAACGAGTTGACAAGAACTTCTCTTGTCAACCCGTATCTTGTAAACTGTCAAACCTATTTGGATATGTGGCAATATATAGCAATAATTATCATCGGCATAGCAACAATCATGTATGTTGGTTTCAAACTATATAAAACTATAACAGCGCCAAAAGACAGCAGTTTATGTGGCAGTTGCGATGGCTGCTCCGGATGTAAGATTAAAGATTTGAAGCAAAAGAAACAATAAAGTCAATTGTATAAACCAATAATTATATAATACAAGCCTGAAAAATCTATTTTATTCTATTTTTGTAACCAAAACTTCTTAAACTATAAATTTATGATTGGGAAAATCGCATTTTTCATTTCTCTATGTGTGTGCTTATCTGCCAATATGTATGCAGACAATAAAAAATCAGTGGGAAAACCAAACCGTTCAGCTAATTTCGACGCCTTGCCCGGGTTCAAAAATCCGCCTAAAGGGTATGGCGAAGTGCCCTTCTACTGGTGGATGGGAGATACACTTACCAAAGAACATCTTACCGGCCATTTGGAAATACTCAAAGACAGAGGTATAAGCAGTTTGCAGGTGAACTATGCCCATAGCGACAAAGGAGGGAAATTATGGGGACTTACCTATAAATCCAAGCCGGAAATATTCACCGAAGAATGGTGGGATTTGTTTGGCTGGTTTATGAAAGAAGCCAATAAAAGAGGAATGACAGTGAGTCTTAGCGACTATACACTCGGTGTCGGTCAGGAACAATATGTTGACGAAGCACTAAAGGCTCATCCTGAAATTCAAGGACATGAATTGAAATTCCGCAAAAGAAAAACAGATAAAGAAATTACATGGGAATTGCCGAAAGATGTGCTGGCGGTTCAAGCGTACAAGTTCAGTAAAGACAGTACACTGCTGCCTTCAAGTGTCATCGACTTGAAGCAATATTGCAATGGAGGTATTCTGAAATGGTCGCCTTCAGAAGGAGAATGGATGGTGACAGTAGTATATTCTGAAGAGAAAGTTCCGTCATACAACCCAATGCATCCATTATCAGGAAAAGTTTACAATGAATTCTTTTTCCAGCGATTTGAAGACAGATTCCCGGAAGAATCAAAGGATGGATTGAATTTCTTTTTCTCGGACGAACTCAATTTTCTTCTTAGCAATTATATCTGGGATGAATATTTCCGTGACGAATTCAAGAAACGCAAAGGATACGACATTGTGCCTCATCTTGTAGCTTTATTCCAGGAAGTTGGAGACAAAACTTCCAAATACAGACTAGACTACAACGATGTAATGGTTTCATTGTGCGAAGAGAACTTTTTCGAACCAGTTTATCGCTGGCACGAAGACAGAGGTTTGATTTACGGATGCGACCACGGAGGCCGTGGTTTGGATGTAGCAGAATTTGGAGATTATTTCCGTACACAAAGATGGAATCAAGGTCCGGGTTGCGACCAGCCTAATCTTCAGAAAAACATTATAAAGAACAAAGTAGCCTCATCTATCGCACATATGTATGAACGGCCAAGAGTTTGGCTCGAAGGCTTTCACAGCAGTGGTTGGGACACATCGTCAGGCGCGCTGGCTGATGCAATATTTGCCAACTACATACAAGGACAGAATTTGCTAAGCTTGCACGGATTATATTATTCCACACCCGGCGGATGGTGGGAATGGGCACCGCCTTGCAACCATTTCCGTATGCCTTACTGGAAAGAAATGGACAAATTGTTGAAATGCACAGAACGTCTGAGCTATATTCTCTCACAAGGATATCATTGTGCCGACGTAGCTATTCTTTATCCGGTAGAACCTGTTATTGCCGGAAACGGCAAAACAGCTGTTAATTGCGCATTCAAACTTGGAGAAGACTTATACAATCAAGGCATAGACTTTGACTTCATGGATTATGAATCACTGAAGCGTGCAACTGTTGAAAACGGGAAATTGTGTGTTTCAGGCGAAAGCTTCATAATCCTTATTATTCCTAATATGGAAACCATACGCTCTACATCTATACGCAAAGCAGTAGAATTCCAGAAAGCCGGAGGAATCGTTATATGCGCTGACCAATTGCCCAAAGCTACAGAACAAGGAATATTGGACAATGAATTGAATTCGCTGGTAAATGAATTGTCTGTGACAAGCATGTCTTCCATCGTAAGCTATATAGATAATGTAACTAAAAGAGACTTTGAAATAACCGAGGGAGAGATAAACCAGCCCAATATAATGCACAGAAAAATCGGTAAAAGAAATCTATATGCAGTTTACAATGTAGACAAGAATTCGAAATGTTATTTCAGAGCTCATGGAGCAGCCGAGCTGTGGGATCCGTGGACAGGAAATGTAACTCCAATACCAGTTTGCTCAACAGACGAAGATGGTTCATATCTGTATCTTCCTCTGTCGAAAACTGAAATCCAACTGATAGTATTCGACCCGGACAAAAAAGCTACGATAAGCGGTGAAAAAGATTTTCCGGTAATGAAGAAGAAAGAAATAACCGGAGAATGGTTCACTGAAATCATACCTACACTGAATAATCAGTGGGGAGATTATCACTGGCCAGCAAGCAACGAGTTTTTAGGTGCAGAAATCAGAAGTCTGGAATATACAACTCATGTGGACGGTAATTGGAAGAATACAACAATATTTTCAGCAGAATGGAAGAAGCAAAGCGTTTCATTCGGTGACAAAATGCTGATACTGGAAGCTGTTGACCATCAAATAGAAGAATCTGTTTTACTCAGTGACAATTCAACTTTACCTTGGAAACCATATTCATTCTCATGGCGCTGGGGCGTTGAAAATGATTACGGACATCAGGGATATCATGGGTTAAAAACAGAAATGTATGATGATTTCATCAGACTTGGTAATCTAAAAGATGAATTTACCCAGCTAAAAAGAACAGAAAATCCGAATGGAACAAATTACTATTTACAAACATATGTAATTTCTCCGGAAGAAGGATTATATGAGATATTGCACGGGGAAAAAGCCCCTGAAAAAGTATGGATAAACAACAAGCCTATTAATTCAAACGAAAAAGTTCGATTACAAAAAGGTCAGAACAAAGTTACTCTATACTATAAAGGTGCAGGAACTACATATTTTGTATTCCGTAACGAAGCATACAAAGGCAAGTTTGTAAACGAAATTCTGAAAGAGAAACCTCTCAGCATGAAATGGAACGGTGATTTGTCAATACTTCCCTACTCTATTTCAGGAAAAGAAGAGAAGCAGTATTTCCGTTTCGTATCAGCTCCAGGGCTTAAATCTTTAAACCTGTCTGCTTTCGCTTCAAATATGTCAGTATGGATTAATGGCGAAAAAGCTGATATAAAAGAAGTTTCCAAAAGAGAAGACGGACTGGCATCTTATGTAATAAACACTGTAAAAGATGATATGCGACCAGCGTTAGTTACTATAGAGCTTGAAAGCCTACATCACGGAGGTACCGTTTTCCCATATCCTATAAAACAAACATGCGGTAAAGGCTTATCAACCCTTGGAGACTGGAGCAGACAGCCCGGACTTGAAAGTTTCTCCGGCGGCATAAAATACAGCAAAGAAGTTATTCTTAGCGAAGAAGAATGTAAGAAAATCAACAGTCTGGACCTTGGTGATGTTATCTCAACAGCAGAAGTGTATATCAACGGTAAATATGCCGGTACAAGATTGACTGCACCATGGACTTTCGATGTCAAAGATTTTATCAAACCAGGCAAGAATTATATTGAAGTTATTGTATATAATACTATTGCTACTCACTATGCTTCTATTCCTTCAAGGTATAAGGGTGATGGTAAATCCGGGGTTGTGGGGGTTCCGGGGTGGATGGTGGAGTAAAAAACCTCTCATTTTCACCATAAAATAATTTTTAGATACAGAGTTCTGAACACGATTATTCAGAATTCTGTATCTATTTTTATTTCAATTATAGACATTTTATTACTTTAACATTAAAATCTAACAAACAAGCTATTAAGTTTTTTCTTATCTCTTTATATTCTAACTCAAGCAGCATTTCCAACGTTTGTATCATCAATGGTATTAGTAAACTTTGAAAAATCGAAAGTAGTTTATAATAAAAGTTGTAATTTTGCGTATTTAATATATATTCAAACACTATTTATTTATGATACAAGCCTTTGTTAATAAGCATTTTTTTAATCTGTTTATATTTACATATTTAATTGGACTTGTTTTATATGGCACTATAGGCTTTGAAAGTATTGATGAAATATGTGCCATGCTTTTGTTTATATTATTCACATTTGTTGTATTCAAATCACCACAATGGTATATAAACAAAGCTTTTTTGGTCGTATTAAGTATATTTTTATTCTATCTATCATATTCTATTTACATTGGTAGCAATTCAAAACCAGCTATAATATCAGACTTTATTATACAGTTCAAACCATATTTAGCTTTTTTTGCAGTATATTATTTATGCCCTCAATTTTCCGATAATCAAAAGAAACTAATAAAAGATATAATATATATTATTTGGTTTTTAATGTTGATAATCGGTTGTGCGTCAATATTTGGAAAAGGAATTTTCAAATATACTGTAGGACATGTTGCATATTATGCAGCAATAATAACATCATCAGCTTTATTATACCTATTTTGTAGCGATGGAAGCAAAAAAGATAAAATAATATTTTTGCTCATATTGGCAACAGGACTTTTATCCGGCAGATCAAAATTTTACGGTTTTTTCATACTATCTACAGCTGCTACTTTGTTTACAAATTTTATCTGTAACCTTAAGTTCAACTTTAAAACAATTATATTTATATGTATTTGTATCGTTACAATGGTTGCTGTAGCATGGAATAAAATGGTCATGTACTTTGGCGTTGGAACATCAATTGATAACGTCTCTGAAGATTTTCTTGCAAGGGCGATGTTATACAAAACATCATTCGATGTATTTAAAGATTATTTTCCTTTTGGTTCTGGATTTGCAAGTTTTGCATCATTTCCTTCAGGAGTATATTATTCTAATATTTATGAAAAATATAATATTGATTGGGTTGTTGGTATTAACAAACACAATTACAGTTATATAGCTGATACATATTATCCATGCTTGGCGCAATTTGGAGTTATAGGTGTTATTCTTTTTTTGTCATTCTTTATATATATATATAACAAGTCACAAAAGTTATACAAAGTATCTCAAAAAGATAAGCATTTTATAATTCCGATCCTAATCATTGGATACTTCTTAATAGAGAGTATTGCAGATGCAACATTTACAAGTCATCGTGGATTTTTTATCATGATGCTATTAGGATTGGCATTATCAGAGAGTAAGTATTATATTAAAACAACTACTAAAAATCAAATATCATGACAAAAGTTTGTTTTATTGTATCTTCACTTTGTAATGAAGGCCCAGTTAATGTTATGTATAACATTATTCAATATATGGACTTCTCTGTATTTGATGTATCTATTGTAACATTAATACCAGAAAAGGCAAACTCTAGAATAAAAGAGTTTAAGTCTTTTCCAATAAAAATATATCAAATAGCTCCAGAAAAAAGCTGTAACACACTTTCATTGTTTTTTAAACTAAGGTCAACTATAAGTTCAATTAATCCAGATATGTTACATGCTCACTGCCCAAGGTCATTATATCTCATGAATTTCCTTCCAAGAAAATTCAAAAGGATATACACCATTCATATTTATCCAGGATTACAGCAAGAAATCTTATACGGAAAGACTAAAGGTAGAATAGTAAATTTTCTAAACCATTATTTTACACATAAAGTAGATAAAGCTATCGGATGTGCTGATAGTATTGGTGAATTATATAAGAAGAACAAAGGATGGAATATAGAATGTATACCCAATGGTAGTTCTTTACCGTTGTGGGAAGAATCATCTATACAAAAAGAACAAATCCGTAAAAAACTTGGACTCAAAAATGAAATCAAATACTTTATTTTTATTGGTCGCTTTTCTAAAGAAAAAAATCCAGAATTAATAGTTGATACTTTCAAAAAACATCAGAGAAAAGATATTGCTGTTATTATGTTAGGGAATGGTCCCCTTTGGAATAAATTAAAAAAATATGAGTCAGAAAGAATAATATTACCTGGTTTCAAAACAAATATATATGAATATCTAATTGCTTCTGATTACTATATTTCAGCCTCAGATGTAGAAGGTTTAGCCAATACATTATTGGAAAGTATGACAGTAGGGCTACCTCTATTATTGTCTAATATACCTTCACACAGAGAAGTAATCAACAAAATGTCAAAATGTGTAGGATATATTTATAATCAAAAAAACACGCAAGAACTTAATAAGTATATTGATGAAATTTTAGTTCTCGACAAGAAAGCAGTATCAATAGAAATCAGAACAGTCTTTAATAAATACTATACAGCAAAAATTATGTCTGAAAAGTATCAAAGAGTATATAAATCAATAAATAAGTAAAGTCAAATTATATATGCAACCCCAAATTTCAATAATTACAGTAACAATGAATCATCTGCATCTCCTAAAACAAATGCTAGATTCATTATTCTATAAATATCCACCTAAAGTTTCTTTTGAATTAATTATTGTTGACAATTGTTCAACTGATAACACAAAAGAATACATAATAAAAAATTTTCCAAATGTCAACTATATAGAAAATGATCAAGTTGCAGGATTTGCAGAAAATAACAACAAAGGTGTTAAATTTGCAAAAGGAGAATATATATTAATATTAAATCCTGATATAATTGTATTAGAAAACAGTATAGATATTCTATATGAATATTTATCAAACAATAATGAAGCTGGTATTGTTGCCCCTCAATTACTAAATTTAGACTTAAGCATACAACATTCTATGCGAAAATTTATTACCCCAGGTATATTATTCGCCAGACTATCAACTAAAGGGAAAGACAATAGTAAAAATAAAAAAGTAACAGAATATTTAATGTCAAATATTTGTATAAACCAACCTACGGAAGTAGACTGGTGTATGGGAGCTGCACTTCTGTTCAAAAAATCATTTTATGACAAATTAAATGGATTTGATGAAAAATTCTTCCTATATGTTGAAGATATGGATATTTGTCATAGATGCTGGAAAACGGGAAAGAGTGTTGTATACTTACCAGAAAGTAAAATGATACATGCACATCAAAGATCTTCCAGAAAATTTAACAAAAAAACAATAATGCATATAAAAAGTATGATGTATTTCTTCAGAAAAAACAAATTTAAAATAACAAGGAACTGATATCAACACTCACAGAGATGCAACCCTTTAGTTATAAGAATTTGTATAATACTTACTATTGCATCTCTGTGTTATACAAACAAAGAATATCTTTATTAGACATTATATCAATAAGTTTTTAGGATACTGATAACCAACCTTTCCTTATTCTGTATAAACTCTATTATTTAAAAATATCATATTTGATTTCATAACATTTTATCATATTAGGTTGATAACAACAAACTAAAAAAGTTTCTTCCAATGTCAAAACATCTCCATATCCTATATCAAAAGATGTACTAGTAAATAAGGACACAGGTGTACTATTTAATTTCCCATCTTTAAGTAGAGCTATTTGAAAATTATAGCAATTATTATCCATATTAACATAACGATAAGTTAAAATAAAACCATCTTTATATGGTGTTAGCGAAGGAGCTTGACCTCTTATCGGTAAAATATCCCATTCCCAATTCTTTCCTAAATCATTACTTTTTCCAACTTGTAAAAAACCATCATCTTCTTGTGTTCTAGCTACAATATAAAGATTTCCATTCATATATCCTAACGAAGACTCATTAATACGGCTATACGAACTTGATTCTGTACCTAAAGATGCATCCACCCAAGATACGACATTCCAACTTTCTCCATAATTTTCGGATTTTACAATCCATGACTGAGACCATCGATTATAACAAATAGCATATATGACATCATCTACCATAACCATATTACCGCGAGCAGCTGCGAATGTTTCATTTTTTGTAGGGAACGGCATTTCAGCAAAGCCATTATAGATTTTACCAAAATCATCAGAAATCAAAACTTTAACTTTAGATTCCGAATCAGATTCTCTTTCAAAGAACCTACACAATAACCTACCATTAGATAAAGCCATCAGCTGAGGGTCACGCGCATCAGTATTATAAGTCTCATATATTATACGTTTGTTTTTCCATGTTTTACCTTTATCAAAACTCTCAAGTTGTACAATCTCTCCATCAAAACTAATATGAGTTTCTCCTGTTCTATACACCAAAACCAGTTTGCTTCGATCATCATTTCCCGTTATTGAAGGGAAAGCCAAATGGCTTTCTCCTAAATCAATCTCTGTGCTTCTTAATACATTTGGATTTGGTATATCTTCCAAGTAAAATGATTCTTTCGAACACGAAAGAAAAGATATGATAAAACAAAAAATAAAAAACACATTTTTCATAACGATTTTTTCTTATAATAAATATTCTAATTTAAAAGGTTCTCCTTTTTCTATATTACGGTTGACTTTTCTACCCAAAATTTCTGGTAGGAATTTAGGGTGAAGGCCATCAGCTGGACGTATAGAACGTACATTTTTTTCTGTGATAATATCTCCTTCTTTTAAATCTTTAACAACAAATAATGAACGAGAAAATTTTCTGTTCTTCTGAGCACCTTCAGACAATGTATAAGAGATACAACCTAAGGCCTTCTCAACCTCTCTAATTGATTTTACCATATCAGCAAACTCTTTTTTATTCATTGAGAAAGAGGAATCCGGACCTCCTATATTTCTATCTAATATAAAATGTTTCTCTATAATCCTTGCACCTAATGCTACAGAAGCAATAGCAACAGAATTTGACATAGTATGATCTGACAAACCAACTGGTATACCAAACCGCTGTTTCATATCTGCAATAGTTCTCAAATTTGCAAGTTCTATTGGTGCAGGGTATGAAGAAGTACATTTTAAAAGAGCCACATCTTTATTACCAACCTTGTAACAAGCAGACAAAGCCTCATCTATCTCTTCTAGGGAGGCTATCCCCGTTGATATAATTACAGGTTTACCTTTGGAAGCAACATATTCAATTAATGGAATGTCTGTAATCTCAAAACTAGCAATTTTATATGCAGGAACATTCATATCCTCCAAAAAATCTACTGAAGTTTTATCAAATGGAGAAGAAAAACATATAAGACCTAAATCTTCAGCTATTTGTTTCAATTTAGGCTGCCACTCCCATGGGGTAAAAGCCTCTTTATACAAACTATATAAATTTGTTCCATCCCATATAGTTCCTTGTTTTATTTGAAAATATGGTTTATTGCTATCTAAAGTTAATGTATCTGCTGTATATGTCTGTAATTTAATTGCGTCAGCACCTGCTTCTTTTGCTGCCTTAATTGTTTCTACTGCAATATTAAAATTTTGATTATGATTAGCAGAAAGTTCTGCTATAATAAAAACTTTATCAGAACCTTCATTCTTAAGCCCAAATCTGTCAAATAAATTAGTTTCCATAATGATAAACAAATTTTAATACATTATTCTCAATTTCCTCACAAAATACAAAACCTGCATTTATAAAAGATTTTTGAGATGCAATATTTTCTTTTTTTATAAAAGCTTGTATTTCTTTACAATATATATCTTCCAAACCATATTGCTCCAATGACTTTATTAAAAGTAAAGATGCTATACCAAATCCTCTATAAGAAGATACTACACTTATACTGATTACAGCTATATTATCTTCAGGACTTTCATCAAAACGAGTTTGAGCAACAAATTCGTTTTTCACATAAAAGACAAACAATTTCCGCTTTGGATTAATTAACACAGAATTAAACCAATTAATATGTTCATCTAATTTTATAGTATTTGTTGAAAAAGAATTTTTCCTTACAAGTTTATCATTAGCCAATTCAAATAATGGTAATACATCTTTTTCTGAAGCTTTCCTAATAACTAAAGATTCAGAAACATACTTCAATAATAAACTCTTAACTAATCTATCAACACCTTTAGCATCTATTGCAGATTTGCCAGCTTCAGAAAATCTTTCCCTTACAGTTTTATCTAAAAGAGAGTTTAAACAAAAGATAAACTCTTCTTCATTCCATTCATTTAAAGCGTTTATTGTATTATGTAAGAAGCCATTATTTTTCCAGCCAAGAATATTATTATCCTGATTGTCGGCTACTTTACAAATTAATGAAGGTAATCCTGTAATAGCTAATTCATTTATTGTTTGTCCTGCAGCAGATATAGCTATATCTGAAGCTAACATAAGTTCCTTCATTTTCTCTGCTTCAATATTACAATAAATTTCAGTATTATTATCAGCTAAAGAAAAAACACTATCCTTGTCACTAAAAGAAGCTCCTAGTACAATTCTCTTTTTCCACAATGGATATTTCTCTATTAAAACCTTCAAAACTTTAGTTGTCATGTTCAAAGGATCTGTTCCTCCAAACGTAACTAACACTGATTCTATTTTATTAGATATGATTCTTTTTTTTGGAACACTCTTAAAAGCCTCCCTTAATAAGACATAATCTTTTCCTAACAGGAATAAAGTATCTGGTCTACTACTATAAGGCAAAAACTCAGCACCAATAGTTCCATTCACTATAATACCACTTGGATAATCCAATCTATTATAATCATCCAAATACATAGAGCAAGGAACTAAAGAATGTATATATTCATAAATATCCAAAGAAGCCAAATACGAATCTATCAATATAGCATCAGCTTCTTTTAATACAGATTGTAAATTTCTGTAACATTGTAGCCAATTTAGTGAAACAACTTGAAAATCATGTAACAATTTTAAAACATTTTCATCTCCATTGACAACAAACACTACTTTTACATTATATTCCTTGAATTTATGAGCTATTGCCATACATCTTGTTATATGACCATAACCGGTATAAATAAAACCTTCTGTTAAAATATAGAGATTCATACCACTATAATTTATGCATTAATCGATACTTCATCTCAGCTAAAGCCCAATCTGTTTCTGTATCAATATCCTGAACTTGTAGTTCATCTAACACTATAGCAGTACCATTCTCTGCAAATATTTTTTTATCTTCCATCAAGACTTTACTCTTAATCCAATAAAATGTTCCGGTATCATGATAAGATAAAGGAAGGTCTTGACTTCTAGAATAACGATATTCCGGCCAATTCATTTTAAGTTTTCCAGAATCATCAATACACAAAGATCTTAATATTGGATATGAAAATGAAACGACAGGACATACAGAATCAAAGTCTGAAGTACTAATAATATTATATGCTTTTACAATATTGTCTACTGTTATTAATGGAGCTGTAGGTAATATGCAACATACATTATCAAAAGACTCACCTCGTTTATTATATTCATCTAGAACTTCCAATAATACATCTACTAATGGGGCAAAATCATTTGAAGTTTCTTCTTTTCTCAAAAAAGGGACAGAAGCACCAAATTTTTCTGCAATTGAAACAATTTCATTATCATCTGTTGAAACCATAATTTCATCAAATAAACCTGATTTAATAGCAGTTTCAATAGAGTATGACAAAATAGGTTTTCCTAGAAAACTTCGAATATTCTTTCTAGGAATCCTTTTGCTTCCTCCTCTAGCTGGTATTATTGCAATATTTCTTCCCATAATTAATTTCTTTTTAAACTATTAACCAACTTATAAAATAGTATTCCAATATAAGTATTTCTATTTATCAAATATAAAATAAACCTAATCTTATATGAAATATTCTTTTTATAATAAGAATTATTTTCAAAATCAGGACATATTTCTTTTATTGAACCTTTTACTTTATTTATATAACTTTTTTCTGGTGGGAAAAATTGTGATAAAGCAACTATAATAGTATTTACATAATATAATTCAATAAAACGAAATTCTATTTCTTCTTTATATAATGAATAATATCCTAGCCTTTTTAAATTATCCAATAAAGTAATAGATGTTTCTAAACGATCAAAAAAACGATAATTATTTATACTTCTTGTCGTTGAAACATTATCTCTTCTGTAATAATAAAAAGGTGAATCTATTTTTAAAATTGTTTCTGCTGATAAATAAAGGGGCAAGACTACAGCATTATCTTCATATAATAGATTTTCTGGAAAAAAAAGTTCATTATCAATAAAAAGCTTTTTCTTATAGATATTTGTCCAAAGCCTAATTCCATTTAGTATAAAATATTTTCTACGTTCGTCTATAGATGCAGAAAATATTTCTTTCTTACAATTCAAGCAAGTTAAAACCTTATCGGGAGAATCATATACATAATAATCACTACATACAATATCAGCATCTTTTTTTTCTGCTAACTCATATAGTTTCTTATACATATTTTTATCAACCCAATCATCACTATCTACAAAAGCGACGTAAGAGGCCTTAGCTATTTTTAGTCCAACATTTCTAGCTCCTCCCTGTTTTATATTTTTATGAAGATCAACAACTATTATACGATTGTCTTTTTTCTCATATTCCTGCAAAATAGACAAAGATTCATCGGTTGAACAATCATTAATACAAATAATTTCTATTTCTTTTAATGTTTGTTCAATCAATGAATCTAAACACTTTCTTAGATATTTCTCTACATTGAAAACAGGGACAATAATACTGACTAAAGGGGTCATACCAATTTTATCTCCCATATAATATTTATGAAACAAATTCAAGAACTTTTTCGATTACCCAAGACTGTTCTTCATCTGTGAGAGTAGGGAACATTGGCAAGCTCAAACAATGTTTGTAATACTCCTCAACAACTGGTAAATCTCCTTCTTTCCATCCAAATTGCTTATAATAAGGCATTAAATGTAATGGGACATAATGAATTTGAGAATAAATATTATTTTCTCGCAAATAATTATATAATCCTAATCGATCTTCAACTTGTATTATATACAAATGGTATGCATGATATACATTTGATTCTATATTTGGGGTCTTAATACCTTTAATAGAAGAAAATGCTGCTGTGTATTTTTCTGCTATCTGTTGACGTCTACTCAATCCTGAATTAGCTCTTTTCAACTGAGAAATGCCTAAAGCAGCTTGAAAATCTGTTATTCTGTAATTATATCCTAAATCTATCATCTCATAATACCATCCTCCATCATTTTTAGTCAATAAGGCAGGCTCCTTAGTTATTCCATGTGTTCTATATAAACACAACTTTTCATATAATGCTTTATCATTTGTTGTAACCATACCACCCTCTCCTGTTGCAATATGCTTTACAGGATGAAAAGAAAACACAGCCAAATCAGCAAAATTTCCATTTCCTGACAATTGTTTTTCATCTTTGGAATCAATAAAATATGCGCCAGGAGCATGACAAGCATCTTCCATTATCCAAAGATTATATTCATCTGCCAAAGACTTAAATTTTTCCAGATCCAATGGATAACCGGCAAAATCAACTGGAACAATACCTTTGTAAGTACCTTTTGGTGCACTTTTCAATATCTTTTCCAATTCATTTAAATCCATTAAATAATTATCTTTATCAATATCACAAAAGACAACTTCTCCACCACAATATCTAATACAATTAGCAGATGCTGCAAAAGTCAAAGGTGTAACAATAACTTTATCTCCAGGTTTTACTCCTAAAGATGTTGCACCCAAATGCAATCCTGCTGTTGCATTATTTACTGCAACAGCATATTTACACCCAACATAATCAGCAAAACATTTCTCAAATTCCGCAATTTTTGGACCTTGAGTCAAATAATCTGATTTTAATGTCTCAATAACAGCTTTTATATCATCGTCAGTAATACATTGACGACCATAAGGAATTGGCTTATTCATTATTTAACTACAAAATTAGGATCAACATATTTTTTTATATTTTCACGCATAGATTCTACAGTTTCCCATTCTGTATTAGTATCAGAACTATAATGAAAACCTTCTGGAACCTTTTTTGCATTATGATGTTTTACATAATCGTCATAGGTATGATTAAATGCGACCGACGGCAATATTGCATAATATGCTCCTAAATCTATCGTATTCATAGCATCAGTCACAGTAATCATTTCTTCATGTAGTTTTTCACCCGGTCGAATACCTATTTCTACCATTGGTAAATTAGGAGCAATAGCTTTTGCTACATCAGTAATCCTATAAGATGGAATTTTAGGAATAAATATTTCTCCGCCCAAATGATGACCAATAGCAAACATAACTAAAGCAACTCCGGCTTCCAGAGAAATATTAAACCTAGTCATTCGCATATCAGTTATTGGTAATTCCTGAGCACCAGAATCCCTTTTATTAATAAAAAAAGGAATTACAGAACCTCTAGATCCCATAACATTTCCATAACGAACAACTGAAAATTTTATATCTCTAGCTCCGCTAATATTGTTTGCCGCAACAAATAATTTATCTGATGTTAATTTTGTTGCACCATATAAATTAATAGGAGCACAAGCCTTGTCTGTAGACAAAGCAACAACATGCTTTACTCCAGATTGTAAGGCTGCATTAATTACATTTTGAGCTCCATGTACATTTGTTTTAATACATTCATCTGGATTATATTCTGCAGTATCTACTTGCTTAATTGCAGCAGCATGAATTATAACATCAATTCCCTCACATGCACGTTTCAGACGTTCACCGTCACGAACATCTCCTATAAAAAATCTTAGTTGTGGATATTTTTGCGCTGGATATTTTTGTTTTAATTCAAACTGTTTCAATTCATCACGAGAATAAATTACTATTCTCTTAACTTGAGGATAGTCACGAAGAATCGTTTCAACAAATTTTTTTCCAAAAGAACCTGTTCCTCCAGTTATTAATACAGATTTATTATTTAACATATTACTTATTTTTATTTAGTTATACGTACCAATTATTACAAATTCATGTTCCTAATATAAGAAGAAACTATATCATATTCATCAAATTTATCACCCAAATTAATACATTCTGCTATATTTTGAAACCATATAACTGAAGTACTATTCTCGTGATACAATGTTAAAACATTACCATTTTCTAACAATAATATCAATAAAAATTCTAACATTATATTAGAATAAATCACAGAAATACCATAATCTGCAAAACATTCCACATTTCGAATATGAGGATGAGGTTTAACAAATATGCAATCAAATCTATCCTTTTCAGAGCATAACAAGTTCAGAATATTATTATTAACCTTATGGTTAGTCAGATATATCCCTATATGTTTATTTTTCAAGTTTAAAAACTCCTCATAACCCTCTGATAATTTTAAGAAGAAAGGCAATTCTTCTTTTAATCTATCTATAAATGTTTTTTCAAAAGAATACAATTTTTTATCATAACCAGGAAACTGGTGTCTATATAACTCAGGCAAATAAAGAAATTGTCCTGTAAGAAACGATGAAAAACCAACATGCTTTCCTACTCCTGTACACCTATTAATTAATCTCTTTAGTCCTCGAGAATCGTCAAACCTGTCTCTTCGATAGCTACCAAATCCTTCCTCAAAAACGAACATTTCTTTAAATCTACCCAAAGCTCCCAAAATCCCATAGACAAATGATTTATCTACTTCTACAAAAAGTTTTCTTGCTGGATGAAAAAATAAATATAAATCAACTTCATATTTTGATTTAAAATATAATACCTCATCCCATGTTTTGTCAAGACTTCTTACTTTTGAAAAAAAATCTTCAGATTTAATAAAAAAACCTATAATGATTAATATTTTTTTAATTCCCCTGTCTTTTTTTTCAATATTCCTTATATTAAAATATTGAAGAGGTTTAGAACATACATATACATCCCTTTCCATAATCAAATATTTATAATTGAAGGTTCTTTTATAACTTTACATATTGATTCTTTTATATATTTTATTTCCCCCCAATTTAAAATTATAAATAAAACCAATATAATAACGAAACAATAATTTGACCATCCTAATATTGAAACAAATAAGGCTACAAAAAAAGGAGCAAATAGTCTTATTGGGAAATTCTCTACTATCAAAGATAGTATATTTTTATTTATTCCAATTATAGCATATGAGAACTTTGACAACATTATACTATAAAATACATACGCAACCATAGTAGCTAATATTACAAAAGAATAATCAGCTTCTAGTACCTTTGATATAAACAAAGATAAAGAAATATTTATTACTAATGCGACAAAAGCCAAACGTCCTAAAAGAACTTCTTTCCCTTTTGCTGTCAAAAAACTTGAATACGCAAAACAATTAGTATATAAAACTACAGTCATGGCCATTAAGACAAAAGCCCTAAAAATAGAATTGTATTGAGGGAAGAAACGTATAATAACAGGAAATAATATGATAAATACATACATGACCAAATGTACTGATGTAATATATAAAGAACGTATCATATTCATAATCCTAAAAATACCATCATTATCTGCTTGATTTAATCTATTTATAGTTTTAGGATAAATAAGAAAGGAAAAAGAATCAAACAATAACATTATAGTATTTGCTAAAGTGAAAGAAAAAGTAAAAAAACCAAATTCTTCTACTTTATATATACTACTTACGACACTTCTAGTTGTTAACATAATAAAGTAAAAGCAAGTATTATAAATAAACAAGTGCAATCCTTTTTTTAACAACAATTTCGAGTCATGTATATTAGGCAAAATCAAACTTATTGGCATATTTTTCAAATATATAAGCATCGATAATATTTGTCCTAAAAACATTAACCATAACATCAAACGCAATAATTCTTCACCCTTTGATAGAATAATTGCCACCAACATTGATATTGGTAAAACAGATTGGAAAAACACAATTTCCAACAATTTATTTTCGACACGAAAATAGTTTGTCAACAATGTATTAAAATGAGTAATTATCGCAATTAATATTATCAGGACTGCATAATCATTAAAATTATACTTATCACCAATATTTATACCACAAAACTCCATTAAGGAAAAAGCAAGTACAATAACAACAGACAACAAGCCATACAACCAAAACGATGTTGACAACAAAGCTTGCAATCGACATTCGTCATTCTTATTAATTGACATTAATACATTCAACGAATATGGTATTCCAAAATTAATTTGCGAAATATACTGTAAAATCATGTTCAAAAAGCCCCAGACAGCTAAAAATTCTGGTCCAAGGGCTATTGCTATGAACATGGAGTTAACAAACTGTATACCATAAGTCAGATATCTTGACGAAATATACAACAGAACTTTATTCTTTAATACTGATAATATTTTATCTTTTAATGACACTGTTGTTTCTTAATTTTTGAATATTCTTTTTTTAATGATAAAAATTGCTCTTTACAGAACAAATATGCTACTGGTAAAATTACAGTGAATAAAACCATAAAAATAGCAGCATATAATTTCCTTGGTGCTACTGGCAGATATTTCGCATATGCTTCATCAACTGAAAAACCTTTTTCTCTACCACCTTCTACAGATAACGCAACCTCTTCTTTTTTCTGCAACAGAACTAAATATACACCTTGCAATATTTCCTGCTGACGTTTCAAATCCAGGTACTCTCTTTCATATGTTGGGACATTTCCCATTTTTTCAATTATATTTTTTTCTTGACTCTTTAACTCATTAGTCATAACTGATAAACCATCTTTCGTGTTTTTAATAGAAACCAAAACACTTTCTCTTAATTTATCTATTTGTTGTATAGAAACTTCAGCCAAAGGATTCTCCCCTTGTGATGTTTTTTTGGTCTTCTCCCATTTTATGATAGCTTCATTATATGAAGATATAGGACTACTATTATCACTAGAATTACTACCTCCTGTAGAAAACATTGGGGGAATTAATTTATAACTGTTTTCCGGATCTGTAACATAATTATACAACAAATCTATCATATGATTTTGAGTTTCAAACTCAATCAACTTTTCTCTATAAGTTTTCAAAGCCTCTGAATAAAATTGGATATCATACTCAACATCTGTCATTTTATTTTTAAGCTTATAGACTTCTATTGAGCGCTCTACATTTTCCAAATCTTGTAATACACCATTTATTCTTTTTGTCAAAAATAAATTTGCTTTATCTCCATCTTTCTTTTTAACTTGAATTTCTGTTTCATTATATATTGATACTAATGTATTCAATATATCTTTACCTCTGTATTTATTATGGTCTTTAATTGATAATTCTATTGTATTTGCAGACTCTGAATATGTATCATAAGAAATTTCATCAGACAGATCTTCAGCAACCCATGAAGACGGAGAAATTGTAACATTTATAGACACAGCCTCCAAAGTATCACTATTTGATAATATATCTAAAGAACCAACTTCCAAATCTAAATGAGCAGGTAAAGTAGAAAAATTATATACTTCCCCAGATTCATCCATAATGATTCTACCTTTACCTGATGAATCTACTTTTAATTTAAACATAACAGATTCTTCCAATGTATGACGCATCAACGAATCAGGACGAACAATAACTGGAACTTCTGTATAATAAGTTTCAAAAGAAAAAGGTTTTTCGTATTTCACATCAAGATTCAACCGGTAAACCACTTTAGATAATAAGTCAACAGACTGTAGTCTAGCCATTTCATCATCTATATTTATACTACCGGAGTTCCCTCCGCTTAAACCAAAAGAGCGCATTAAGCCAGCTGCATCTCCCATATTAATTCCACTACCATTATTTAAAGATTTCTCATCCTGTACCCTAACTAGAGCTTTCATCTCGTATGTTTTCGGATAAAGTATTAAATAAAATAAAGCAGGTATAATAGAGACGAAAGCTGCTAAAACAAACAACTTCCAATGAAGCAAATAACTTATTATGATCAGCTTAAGGCTTATAACCTCATCATCTTTATGCAAATCTCCCATATTTTAATTATTATTTTTGATACTAATTACCTTTGCTACTACTTTTAATACTAATTACCATCGCTACAATTACTGACACAGAACTAATCAGAGATGTTATCAATGACATTGTAAACTGACGATCAGAGCTTGTCCTTGATCTTAATTTTGTCTTTATTGGTTCAGCATAAACCACATCATTTTGTTTTAAATAAAAACATGGTGATGAAAAAATATTCGGATCAGTAATATCCAAACGGTAAATGTCTTTCTTTCCCTCGTTTTCTCTAATTACCAAAATATTCTTTCTGTTTGCTGTTAAAGGTAAATCTCCAGCCATACCAATAACATCCAAAATTGTTACTCTATCATTTTTTATAGAATAAGAGCCAGGTTTGTTAAATTCGCCCATCATTGTAACCTTAAAATTAAGTAATTCAACTTTTACCAATGGCTTATCTTTTACATATTTAGAAATCTTATTTTGCAAATCTGCTGCTAATTCCTGACGTGTTAAGCCTGCAACGTGAATCTTTCCCAACACAGGGAACTCTATATCACCATTTTTATCAACCAAATATGTATACATAGACTGAGAAGCAACAATAGCCTGCTCTCCTTCTGCTGCTGAATAAGAGTAAACCGGAGGATTAAAAGGGGCAACAGAAGCCGGATCCCAATTACTTACAGTTATAGAAAGTAAATCATCATAAGTAAGCTTAGTCGAATATGTTTGACTCATTGCTTCCAACTGTTCAGGTGTTAAAGAGTCTACACCCTGAAAATAAATTACATCTTTTGACGGTGCACATGCTGTCAGCAATACACAAAAAACTGCAAATAATAATTCCTTAAATTTCATTACTTTGTTTATTGATTTTGAACTGCAAAGATAACACTTTCGTATTATTTGCCATAAATTATAAATCCCAAAAAATCTCTCTATACTTAGTATAACGATGAAAATAATCTAAAATTGCTGCATCACATTATATTTTTTCTACAATATTTTATTCATCTTTTACAAACTCAACTTTGATGTATTCTTTATTATATTTCAACAAAAATGCCGTTCTTAACGACAAACAAAACGTCACTATTTTCAAAATACTACTTTCATTAAGAAACAAAACAAACCTTTTTACTAACAAGCAATTTCAGAAAAACTTAGTCAAAACATTGAAAATACTACTTAATTTGCATTGTTTAAAAAAATCATTGCAATGATTTGGGGAAAAGATTGCAATCATTTACTAGAGTCATTGCAATGATTTGGACAACTCTTCACAATCATTTTCTGAAATCATCGCAATCATTTTTTTAACAAATGCTTTTCCACAAGTAAATCTACTTCAAAACTATAAAAAGTGCTCATATTTATGATAAAATTCGCTCAAAACGAGCAAAAAACACAAACGATTTCGAACTGTCATTTTGCAAGAATTAATTTCTCAAGAATAACAAAATGTGTGATAAAAAGAAAATGATTGCTATGAAAAGCTCCAGATGCAAGAAAAAGCTACATTTTTGTATCAATATGTATTTCCTTAACTCTGCGAGACTGCCATCTTTCTAAATTTTCAGACAAATGCTTCGAAATATCGCAATCTCAGCATAGTTCATTTGACATTATGTCAAAAGTAGCAAAATGACATTTGGCAATATTTTTCGAAGAATAAGTCTATAAAATCTTTTTTCAGCAAATAATCAGGGTATAATTCCTTCTTTGTTTTAACCTTAAAAAATAAGTTATTACATTTACAGAGCTAAAATAAACCTTTATTACTAAACATTATTATCAATTAATCATGAAGCATCTATTCTTCATTCTATTCCTAGGCCTGATCGCTTGTAGCGAAGGCAAGTATAACAATATTCCGGAAAAGTATCATAATTTGCTGGATAAAGCATTGACAACTGCCAGAGACAATGCCATTGAACTACAGACAGCACTAGAGAAAGCCCCTGCTGGACAAAAAGAAGGTATGGCTTTCCTTATTTCTTATATGCCGGAAAGAGATTTGAAAGAACTGAAAGCTGATTTTCTTCTTGAAAATTCTGCTTACGCATATAAAGCAAGAGAACAGTTTTCATGGGCAAAACAAATTCCTGATTCTATTTTCTTCAACGAAGTTCTGCCTTATGTCAGCTTAAACGAAAAAAGAGAAAACTGGAGAAAGGATTTTTTTGACAGATTCAGCAAATATGTAGTAAATTGTTCTGACATTTTCGAGGCTATTGATTCAATCAATCAGAATGTAAGAGACGAGGTTTTGGTTGATTATAGCACAAAAAGAAAAAAACCGGACCAGGCACCTTTTGAATCAATGGAACAGCATCTTGCTTCATGCACCGGATTGTCAATCATTTTGACAGACGCATTCCGTGCTGTAGGTATTCCTTCACGCGTGGCAGGAACTCCAAACTGGCACGATGGACGTGGAAACCATAATTGGACAGAAGTATGGGCTAATGGCAAATGGTATTTCACAGAATATTATTTCCCTGGCCAGCTGGATAACGCCTGGTTTTTTGCTGATGCCGGTAAAGCTATTAAAAATAACAGAGAAAAAGCTATTTATGCATCTTCTTTCAAACCTACAGGCATTTCTTTCCCTTTGGTTTGGGATGAGGACATCAAATATGTGGCTGCAGAAAATGTTACAGACAGATATACAGAATTATATAGAAAACATCTTGCAAGTATATCTACTGATGGCAACCATGTTGGTTTGCGAGTCATGGCTTTCAAAAATAAAAATCAAGATAAAGAATCTGATGACAGAGTAGCTGTTAATCTTGATATTTTTGAAGGTAGCAAGCAAATGGGTGGTGGAAGAACATCCGGACCGACTCAGGACATGAACGATGTCTTGACTTTTGCATTGGAGAAAAACAAGACATATACTATTAAATATGCCGATTCGAAAGGAAAACTCCAGGAGGTGAAAGTAAAGCTGGATGACAAGTCTTCTGAGGTGAAGATTTATATGGAGTAATTATAACATTAAGTTTCGCAAATCACTGATGGTGTTGCAAAACTAATTAAAACACGGAGACACGGAGAACACAGAGTTTTCTTATTTCTATTCGTACTAAATAATTACCTCTGCGACTTTATGTCTCTGTGTTTAGAACATCTGATGGATATTTTTGTAATGACACTTTTTCAGCTGTTAAACATTTGAAAAACGAAAGTAACATGGATTCATATTCTGGTGAATTAATTTTGAACAGTTTGGGATATTAATTTGAGTTTTTAAATTCGTATCATTTTTAGTTTATGTATCAAATCGCCACATAGGTTTTACTTTCGCATGTTTCACCACAATTCCACCCCCATTAATAATCAAAGAATTACTGTGACTTTAGTGAAATTAACCATATAAAAAAACAATCCAGACAAATCTTCATATTATGAGGTAAAATAACATATTCACAAAACATTAGAATCACAGCATTTCACAATAAATCAAGACTTTATTTAAGATGTGAAAGATACTATTACCAAGTCCTAGTATAGAAAAGTAGTATTACTTCCATATATATAATTTAAGTTTCGCAAGTTGCTCAACTTAGAAGTTAACAAGGCTTCAGATACAAGTTAACAAGGTCATAACACCTGTAATTTCACTAATTTTTATCTAAAAAACTTGTCAACTTGTTATCTGGAAGTTGAGCTTGCGTAACTTGAAATATATGCATTTGCTATCGGTTGTAAATCAGATTGCTTCCGATAGTAATTTGTTTTTCTTTCGGATGCATTTCCGATTGTTTTCGGACATAAAAAACACTTGAAAAAAAACACTGTAGTGTTACTTTTGAAACATCATTATGTTCCAATTGAAACACTGCAGTGTTCCTGCAGAAACGTCGTTATGTTTTTCAACAAAACCTTATATTCAAAAATGATATTTTCCGTACTTTTGTAAAAATATTTTGGATATGCTAAACATAGGAAACTACAACAATCTCAAAGTCGTTAAAATTCTTGATTTTGGCGCTTACCTTGATGGTGGTAACGGAAAGGAAATATTATTACCTACACGATATGTTCCTGAAGGTTTAAAACCAGGTGACGAACTGGAGGTATTTATCTATCATGATAATGAAGGACGTCTCATTGCTACAACACTCCATCCAAAAGCAGTTGTTGGAGAGTTTCAGTTTATGGAAGTAAAATCTGTCAATAAAACAGGAGCTTTCCTGGATTGGGGACTGATGAAAGATTTGCTGGTTCCTTTCAAAGAACAGAAAATGCCGATGAAGGAAGGCAAATGGTATTTGGTGTACGTAAGGCTGGACCATGTTACAGGAAGAATTATGGCTTCTGCACGCATTGAAAAATTCCTCAATAACACTCCTCCAAATTATGAACATAATCAGGAAGTTGATTTGATTGTTGCTGACGACACGGAAATTGGATATAAAGTTATTGTCAACAATTCTCATTGGGGAATGGTATATCACAGCGAAGTATTCCATCGCCTTGAAAAAGGTGACCATATAAAAGGTTATGTCAAAGAAGTTCGAGATGATGACAAGATTGACGTAAGCCTGACACCTCTCGGATATCAGAAAGTTGAAGGTATTGCAAAAGTGATACTGGATGCTCTTCAGGTTAAGAATGGATATTTACCTGTTCACGACAAGAGTGATCCGGAATTGATATACTCACTGTTCAGGTGCAGTAAGAAAGCTTTCAAACAAGCTATTGGTTCTCTATATAAACAACATATTATTGCAATAGAGAAAGATGGTATAAGAATTATAGAGAACAACTGATATTAAAAAGCAGACAGGGCATCAGAGACAAGTTGACGAGGTTAGATTGGCATCGGCATTGCCTGCGCTATGCAATCTTAAAACTTATACCCATTCAACTCGTATCTGTTGCCCTGTTTGCTGAACTTATAAACTCAAAAACTAAAAATTACGAATTAGACTTCTGTATCAATTCCTTGATATGATCTTCATTGCCTAGCGGACAAATCATAAGAACATCTTCTGTGTCAGCTATCATAAAACCGGAAAGTCCGTCGATAATTACCTTTTTATTTGGATTTGTCTCTTTCACCAGGTTACTTCCTGAATGATAAAGATTCGGAGAGGTTCCTGAAACCGCATTGTTATCTTCATCTTTTTCCAACAGAGAATACAAAGCGCCCCAAGAGCCAACATCACTCCAACCAAGGTCTGCAACACAGCGGACATATACTTGTGAAGATTTTTCCATTATTCCATAATCTATAGATATAGAAGGAGAATTCACAAATGCTGAATTAACCTTTTCCTGCTCTTCCGAAGTTCCATAACTTGAGGAAATAGAATCAAACAAAGATGATATTTCCGGCAAGTACATCTCAAACGACTGTATTATGGAACGGACTGACCATATAAACATTCCGGAATTCCAATAATAACTGCCATCGGCAAGATATTGTGTTGCAACATTAATATTAGGCTTTTCCTTGAACCTCAACACTCTGGAAATATTACTGCCGGATTCACGGCTTGTCTGTATATAACCATAACCGGTTGCCGGATATGTCGGTGTAATACCTATTGTTAATAAAGAATGATTCTTGCCGGCAAAATCTATACCTTCTTTCATTATTTCAGCAAAACGCACAGTGTTTGATATATAATGATCAGAAGGGGTTACAATAGCTACAGCATCAGGGTCAATCTGACGAAGTTTGTACATGGCATATGCTATACAAGGGGCAGTGTTCCTACGACATGGTTCCGTCAAGACTTGTTCAGGAGTCAAGTCCGGTAATTGCTCAAGAACAAGACTTTTATAGACTTCTCCCGTAAGAACAAAGAAATTTTCTTTTGGAATAAATTCAGAGAAACGGTCATAAGTCAACTGTATAAAAGTACGGCCGACTCCCATAGCATCAACGAACTGTTTAGGTTTTTCTTCTCTGCTCAAAGGCCAGAAACGCGAGCCTATTCCTCCCGCCATTATAATACAATATGCTGCCATATATAATTTCTTTTATTTAAGTTTAGCAAGTTCTCAATTTAAAAGTTAACAAGGCTTCAGAGACTAGTTAACAAGATCACAAAACACCTGTAACTTTACAATTTATTATCTAAAAGTTGGAATGAATATTCTTTGTTAAATCCTCAATATACCATTTATATATTTTACCGACACCTTCCTCAACCTCAATGGTATGATGCCATCCAAGGTTATGAAGTTTCGACACATCCGTAAGTTTTCGCATAGTTCCATCCGGCTTTGAATCATCAAATACTATGGAACCATTGAAACCTACTGCCTGCTGTATCAAATGAGCCAAATCAAAGATACTTATTTCTTTTCCTGTTCCAATATTTATATGACAATTTCTTATTGCCTTGTCTTCTTTTGAATATGTATCCTTGAAATTTATATTCTCCATAACGAACACTGTAGCATCTGCCATTTCTTCGCTCCATAAAAACTCACGAAGAGGCTTTCCTGTTCCCCACAATTCAACACGGTCCGAATAAATACCGAATTTATTCAATACGGAGATTATTTTTGCCTCATCAGCCGAACCATCAACTCCTTCAACCGGACGCTTATTCAAATCCAAACGTACAGACGGCAAATCATTATGGTTCAGACATTTCGCCAAATGTATTTTTCTTACCATTGCCGGAAGGACGTGACTATTCTCCAAATGGAAATTATCATTCGGACCATATAGGTTTGTAGGCATAACTGCAATATAGTTGGTACCATACTGCAGGTTAAAGCTTTCACACATTTTCAATCCTGCAATTTTTGCTATGGCATATGGTTCGTTGGTATATTCCAATGCAGATGTCAGCAATGCATCTTCCTTCATTGGCTGTTCGGCATCTCGGGGGTAAATACATGTACTACCTAGAAAAACCAGTTTTTTTACATTATGACGGAAGCTTTCACCAATAACATTTTGCTGTATCTGTAAATTCTGATAAATAAAATCTGCACGGTATAAATTGTTTGCCATAATTCCACCAACATGAGCAGCAGCAAGAATTACATATTCAGGCTTTTCTTCATCAAAAAAACTTCTGACAGCAAAAGGATCCAACAAATCCATTTCCTTGTGAGAACGGCCAACAAGATTGGTATAACCTTTCTGTTTAAGATTATTCCAAATTGCAGAACCAACCAGACCACGATGACCGGCTACATATATTTTTGAGTTCTTATCCATATTTATATACCTATATTTAAGTTTCGCAAGTTGCTCAACTTAAAAGTCAACAAGGCTTCAGGGACAAGTTGACAAGGTAAAAGCACTTGTTAACTTGTCTTCTTGTCAACTTGTTATCTAAAAAGCTTAAGTTCCTATATTAATCCAACTGTGATTTCAGATATAATTTTTTCACAAATTTCATATCATGTGAAACCATTATCTTAACCAACTCTTCGAAAGAAGTCTTTCGCGGATTCCATCCTAAAAGAGTTTTGGCTTTAGTCGGGTCGCCCAACAATTGTTCAACTTCAGCCGGACGGAAATATTTAGGATCAACTTCAACCAATACTTTACCTGAAGATTTGTCAATACCTTTTTCTTCTACACCTTCACCTTCCCATGCCAGTTCTATTCCAACTTCCTTGAATGCTAAAGTACAGAATTCACGAACTGTATGATATTCTCCGGTAGCTATAACAAAATCCTCAGGAGTTGGATGCTGAAGCATAAGCCACATACATTCAACATAATCTTTCGCATATCCCCAATCACGCAAAGCATTTAGATTTCCCAAATACAGCTTATCCTGATGTCCCTGTGCTATACGTGCAGCAGCTAGAGTGATTTTTCTAGTTACAAAAGTTTCACCTCTTCGTTCAGATTCGTGATTAAACAAAATACCATTTACTGCAAACATACCATAACTTTCGCGATAATTCTTAGTTATCCAAAATCCATACTGTTTGGCAACTCCATATGGAGAACGAGGATAGAATGGTGTAGTTTCTTTCTGTGGAACTTCCTGAACCAAACCGAAAAGTTCAGATGTGGAAGCCTGATATATTTTTGTTTTATTCTCATAACCAAGAAGACGAACTGCTTCAAGCAACCTTAATGTGCCTATTGCATCTGCTTCTGCTGTATATTCAGGTACATCAAAAGATACCTTCACATGGCTTTGCGCAGCCAAATTATATATTTCATCAGGTTTTACCTGTCGTATTATTCGAACCAAGGAGCTGGAGTCGGTCATATCTCCCCAATGAAGATTAACCAGTCGCTTGTTTTTCATGTCGCGTACCCATTCATCCAAATACAAATGTTCAATACGACCTGTATTGAATGATGAAGAACGGCGCATTATCCCATGGACTTCGTATCCTTTTTCGATTAGAAACTCTGCAAGAAAAGAACCATCCTGCCCTGTAATTCCTGTTATTAAAGCGACTTTAGACATAGCAGAAAAGAATTTTTAGTATGTAAACTCTCCATTACAAACATTGGTAAGTATACCAATGAAAAAGATGGATGTAAAAAATAATTATACACTAACTCCACAAAGATAAGCCATATATTCAATTTGGCAAACCCAGAACATTTATGGAACAGAATAGTATATAAACAAAAAATCCTGACAGCCAAGCTATCAGGATTTTGAGGTTCCTGGCGGATTCGAACCGCCGTACATGGTTTTGCAGACCACTGACTAAGCCACTCATCCAAGGAACCATTAATTTAAGAACTCGTTGTTTCTGTTTTGCGAGTGCAAAGTAAGACATATTTTTTTAATCATGCAAATATTTCTTCGTTTTTTTGCAAAAAAAATTTTCACAAACTACTTTTTATCTGACAGAACAAACATAACAATTGGTTATAAAACAATATAATGTTGAGAAAATATATACGAATAAACGATTTTTATGTAAGTTTGCACACGATTTCTAAACGGAGATAAACAAAAGATATGCAAAAAAACCTAGTCATAGTGGAGTCACCCGCTAAAGCAAAGACAATTGAAAAGTTCTTGGGTAAAGACTACAAAGTAATGTCAAGCTACGGGCATATCCGCGATTTGAAAGAAAAAGAATTTAGTATTGACATCGAACATAACTACGCTCCGAAATATGTTATACCGGCAGACAAAAAAAAGCTGGTTGCAGAACTGAAGGCCGAAGCAAAAAGTGCAGAGATGGTTTGGCTTGCATCCGATGAGGACCGCGAGGGAGAAGCTATATCATGGCATTTGTATGAAGTTTTGGACTTGCAGCCTGAAAACACTCAGCGTATTGTGTTCCATGAAATTACCAAAACAGCCATTCTACATGCTATTGAAACACCACGCTCCATCAACATGGATTTAGTCAATGCACAACAGGCTCGAAGAGTATTGGATCGAATCGTAGGATTCCAGCTTTCACCGGTTTTATGGAAGAAAGTAAAACCAGCTCTTTCTGCAGGACGTGTCCAATCTGTTGCTGTCAGGCTAATTGTAGAACGCGAAAGAGAAATAAACGAATTTGTAGCTGATGCCGCATACCGTGTTATTGCTCAGTTTGTATTGCCAGACGGAACAACAATCCTAAAGGCAGAGCTTAACAAGCGTTTCAAAACAAAAGAAGAGGTCGTTTCTTTCCTTGAAGCTTGCAAGAATGCATCTTTCACAATTAACGATATAACTAAAAAACCGGTAAAAAAATCCCCTGCTCCACCTTTTACAACATCAACATTGCAACAGGAAGCAGCCCGTAAGTTGGGATATTCTGTTTCTCAGACAATGATGATTGCCCAGCGTTTGTATGAATCCGGTTTGATTACATATATGCGTACTGACTCAGTTAACCTGAGTGACCTGGCTCTTGGAACATCTAAGGAATGTATATTGGATACTTATGGAGAAAAATATTATAAATTCCGCCAGTATCATACTAAAAGCAAGGGTGCCCAGGAAGCTCACGAAGCTATCAGACCTACATATATAAGTAATGGTGAAATAAATGGTACGGCTCAAGAGAAAAAGCTTTACGATTTGATACGTAAGCGCACTATTGCCTGCCAGATGGCTGATGCGGAACTGGAACGCACAACTATCTCGATTGAAATCGGCGGTCAGACAGAGAAATTCATTGCTACCGGAGAAGTTATCGTTTTTGATGGTTTCCTTCAGGTTTATCGTGAAAGTTCGGATGATGAAACAGAAAAAGAACAGGAAAACGGACTGTTGCCTCAGGTTTCCCTTAATGAATCTTTGTCATTAAAGCAAATAACTGCAACAGAGCGTTTCACGCAACGTCCTCCACGATATACGGAAGCTAGTCTTGTTCGCAGAATGGAAGAACTTGGAATTGGTCGCCCGTCAACATACGCACCGACTATCCAGACTATCCAGAACAGAGAATATGTTGTAAAGAGCGATTGTGAAGGTTCTGAAAGGAATTTTACAGTTATAACTCTTTCAAAAAACGATATCAAAGAAACTACAAAGACTGAAACAGTCGGAGCTGACAAAAACAAATTGCAGCCTACAGATATCGGTATTGTCGTTAATGACTTCCTTATGGAATATTTCCCGGATGTGATGGACTATAACTTCACAGCCAGTGTTGAAAAGGAATTTGATGCCGTTGCTGAAGGTGAAATGGTTTGGACTGATGCCATTGACCATTTCTACAAGATGTTCCATCCGATTGTAGAAAAGGCTATAGCTATCCGTACTGAACATAAAGTAGGCGAACGTTGTCTTGGCAACGATCCGAAAAGCGGACGTCCTGTTTTCGTTAAAATCGGCAGATACGGCCCAGTTGTTCAGATCGGACAGTCAAATCCGGATGATAAAAACGCAGAAAAGCCTCAGTTTGCAACTCTGCGCAAAGGTCAGTCTATCGAAACAATAACTCTTGAGGAAGCTTTGAAGTTATTTGACTTGCCAAGAACTTTGGGAGAATTTGAGGATAAAGTGGTTGTTGCAGCAATTGGCCGTTTCGGTCCATTCATCCGTCATGATGGAAAATTTGTTTCTATTCCAAAAACATTGGATCCGCTGACAATCACTTTAGAAGAAGCAATAGAACTTATAGAACAGAAACGCCAGAGCGACGAGCAGCGTTTCCTGAAAAAGTTTGAAGAAGAACCTGAATTGGAAATTCTGAAAGGAAGATTCGGTCCTTATATTGCTTACAAAGGTGCAAACTATAAGATTCCTAAAACGGTAGAAAACCCTGCAGAATTATCATTGGATGAATGCAAGAAAATTATCGAGGAATCTGCAGCTAAACCTGCTGCTAAGAAAAGAGTGACAAGAAAGAAAGCTTGATATAGTTAACAAAAAAAACAAGTTGACAAGAATATCAGTGTGATAATAAGCTGATAAACCTTGTCAACTTTTTTGTTTCATACCAGAAAC
This sequence comes from Parabacteroides sp., assembly GCA_034091205.1. Taxonomy (GTDB): domain Bacteria; phylum Bacteroidota; class Bacteroidia; order Bacteroidales; family Tannerellaceae; genus Parabacteroides. Next base: position 44,756 of record JAXDRC010000046.1, read on the forward strand.
ACTACTTCACAAAGATTTTACTGAATTGGGGGCATAATCTTTTGGAAGAATTATGTCTTTCTACGCACTCTTTTTATAAATTTGACTTGTCCGATAAAATCTGTTTCCTAATCAGGAACAAAAGAAGTGTTACGTAAAATTTAATAGTATGAAAAAGACAGTCTGTTTAATAGCCGGTTCAGTCCTTTTGCTGTCGGCAGCAAGCTTGCCACAATCAATCCGGGCAGTAAATAATCTGCCGGTAAAACAAATCGCCTTATCTGGAAAAGCTAAAGAAATTCTGAAGAATCAGAAGATTTTATATATTGAGAGAGAACAATATGCACCGGACCATCATAATACGGCGACTTTGTTCCAATATGGTGAGATTAACGAGAATAGCTTTGCGCCAGGCGGAGCCATGCGCTTATATGATGTGAATACAGGAAAGACACAAACACTGATAGAAACACAAACCGGTGTCGTGCGTGATCCGGAAGTATCTTATGATGGAAAGAAGGTTATCTTCTCAATGCGTAAACAAAAGGAAGATTACTATCATATTTATGAGATGAACCTGGACGGCAGCGGTTTGCGACAGCTTACTTTTGCCGAAGGCGTTTCAGATATAGATCCGCTGTATTTGCCGGATGGAGGAATAGTATTCACTTCAACGCGTCAGCCTAAATATTGTATGTGTAACCGGCATATAATGGGTAATCTTTTCCGTATGGATGCTGATGGAGCTAATATTACTCAGATTGGTGTAAGCACCTTGTTTGAAGGTCATTCTTCGATGTTGAGCGACGGACGTATTATGTACGACCGTTGGGAGTATGTGGATCGTAACTTCGGTGATGCTCAAGGACTTTGGGTTGTTAATCCGGATGGCACGAAGCATGCGATTTATTACGGTAATAATACAGCATCTCCGGGTGGTGTGATTGATGCCCGTCAGATTCCGGGAACGGAAAAGGTGGTTTGTACATTCACTTCGTGCCATGAGCGTCCTTGGGGAGCTATTGCGATTTTGGATCGTCGGAAAGGGATTGACAATGCCGAGCCGGTTTTACATATTTGGCCAAAGTCTGCCATGAAAATGGTGGGAAACGGAAATTTGGATTCTTTTAAGTCTGTATCCGACTTTTATGAAGATCCTTTTCCTTTAAGTGAAACTCATTTCCTTGTTTCCCGAACGATTTGGAAGAAATCGGGAGGCTGGAATATACTGGATGCCAAATCCGGCATTTATCTGTTGGGAACAGACGGCATGGAAGAGTTACTGTTGGAAGGTAATCAGAGTCTGTTTGACCCGATGATTGTGGTACCGCGCGAGAAGCCGAATGTTATTCCTTCAATGCGTGATTATACATCAACAACCGGACAGTTCTATGTAGATAATGTGTATGAAGGAACACACATGCAGGGCGTAAAGCCGGGAAGCGTGAAATATTTGCGTGTGGTAGAATCACCGGAAAAACGGACATGGACAGCCCGAGGTTGGTTTGGTGAAGGCGAACAAGCTCCCGGGATGAACTGGCATAGCTTTGAGAACAAACAGATTCTAGGTGAAGTTCCGGTTGAAGAAGATGGTTCGGCAAGTTTTATTGTCCCAGCAGGGAAACATGTATTCTTCCAATTATTGGATAAAGACAAGAAAATGATTCAGTCGATGCGAAGCGGAGTTTCTTTGATGCCGGGCGAAGTAAATGGCTGTGTAGGTTGCCATGAAGACCGATTGGCCGGTGTGCCAGCCGGAAGGAAGCGTTCGATGGCTTTGCGACAGAAACCAAAAGTGCTTTCATTATGGCAAGATAAGAAACCGCATAAGTTTTCCTTTATGGAGGAAGTTCAACCTATTTTAGACAAACATTGTGTAAAGTGTCATGACTTCGACCGTAATAATCGGGATAAACTGGTTTTGGCTCGCGATAAGAATCCGTTCTTTAATGCGGCTTATATAAATATGTATGTAAAGAAAGTCGTGAAACTGGTTGGCGGTGGTCCGGCAGCAATTCAGGCTCCTTATTCTTGGGGCTCGCATGCAAGCAAATTGAGTCAGATTATAGAGAAAAAACATCAGGGAGTAAACTTATCTAAGAAAGAAAAGGAAATTCTTTATACCTGGATGGATTTGAATGGAGTCTATTATCCGGTTTATGAATCATCATTTGGTAATCATTGGGCCGGCCGTTGTCCGTTGAATGACGAGGAAATAGCTCGTTTATCTCAGCTTACCGGTTTAGATTTTGGCGCATTGAATCGCTGGCAGCGGAATGTAACTGCACAAATCAGTTTCGACCGTCCGGAAGAAAGTCCTTGTCTGGATAAGATCCGTCAGGATAAAGAAAAGTATCGGGAAGCTGTGGAAATACTGAAATCCGGAAAGAAACGCCTGAAAGAAACTCCACGTGGTGATATCGAAGATGAGCTGGTATTGAGTGAACGTGATAAGGCTCAACTTTCCAAGTATGTTTTCCGTATGAAAGAGGAAGAAAAGAATAAGCAGTGTATTGCTAAAGGGGAAAAGTATTACGAAGAGAAAAAATAAAAACTACAATTAAGTAGGAGGAAAACCAATTAGTTTTCTTCCTACTTTTGCTTTCAGACCTCACTCATCACCACGCATGCGGTTCCGCACGTGGCGGTTCTTTATTTGGAATAGACGCTTTGGGGGTTATGCAACCTTACCCACAGTCTTATAACTTATATGAATATCTGTTCAGGCTGCGGCATGAGAATACAATCATGCAGAAACTAATACTCATGGAGCAATAACTCTCAACATCATTGATATTTGACATTTTTAAACCAAGCATTTCCTTTAATTCCTAATCTATAATCTTCAAGTATGCATCCATGTATATTAAAGGATAATAATTCACAATTATTTTTCCTAAATCTCTTTTTAATCATATTTACAAGAATAAATTTTACTACAAATACACTATATTTGGATAATATAGGATGCGGCTCGGCATATCAAAATCAAAAACGAGTTTTTTATTTTGCTCTGCGCTCGCCTTTCACTATATTTGTTGTAATCAGGTAGGTTTTATTTGACTATCAACAGATTGGATAAAACTCGCACGAGAACGGGCAATGGATAAGAAAAAGCCGGACTAACAAAAAATCAAATGTTATGTTACAGGCAACAAAGAACAAGTACACGGTGGAAACACTCAAGCCACTGAACATTCTGTACGACCACGAACACTGGCTGACACAGCAGGACGTGGATATGGCCAACGGCTATGTGGAACTGATAGAAA
>JAXDRC010000047.1:0-32698 GCA_034091205.1 Parabacteroides sp.
TTGCGAACACCAGATTTACAGTGATATTACTCCTTATCAGCATCATGGTTCAATTTATGGTATCATCAAAGCTAATGAAAACCATAAGAAAGCAATCAAACCGGTTGGCGAATGGAATGAGGAAGAAATCATTTGCGATGGCGATAATATCAAAGTTACAGTAAATGGTGTCGTAATTGTTGAAGGTAATATTCGTGATGCCGTTAAGAATGGAACACCGGATGGCAAGGAACATCCTGGATTGTTTAATAAGAAAGGCTATATCGGATTCCTTGGTCATGGTTCTCCTGTGAAGTTCCGCAATATTCGTATTAAGGTGTTGAAATAAAATAATGTTTCTTTAATAATAAGGGTGTTGCAAAATGAAATATTAAAATTAAAAAGACTTACAATTAGAAACTAAATAATGAAAAAAGATATAAAAATATCGAATTTGTATTTTGTTCTTGATATTTTATTATGTTTAATGAATTAAATTTTAATTGCATTTTTAACATATGTTTGTGTTTTGCAATACCTTCTAAAAATTTTTGTTTGTTATGATTTCTAAAATAAAAAATAGTATATTCCTAAGTATCTTTTTCGTTGTTTTGTTTGCTTGTGATGAAAAAAAAGATAATCTATTAACAAAAGATGAGATAGAAGATGGTTGGCAACTTTTATTTGATGGAAAAACATTGAAGGGATGGCATGAGTATAATGAAAAAGGGGTACCGGAAAATTGGCATGTTATAGATGGTTGTATAGAAATATGTGGTAAAAATGCAAAAGGCCGTGGATTTCTTGTAACAGATAAACAATATGAAAATTTTGAACTATCTTGGGACTGGAAATTAGCTAAAGGGGGAAATAGTGGTATGTTATATCATGTTTTGGAAAAACCAGAGTATCAGCTTCCTTATTTAACAGGACCAGAGTATCAATTAATAGATGAGCCGAATTTTAAAGGTAATTTAAAAGATTGGCAGAAATTAGGTGTAGATTATGCAATGCATATACCTGATACAACTAAAATAAATGTGAATCCACAAGGTGAATGGAATAATTCGAAGATTGTATTTGATAAAGGACATGTAGAACATTGGTTGAATGGAGAGAAGATTTTAGAGTTTGAAGCCTGGACTAATGATTGGTTTAAAAGAAAAAGTGAAGGTAAATGGGCAAAAGCTCCTGATTATGGATTAGCAAAGAAAGGTGCAATTTGTTTACAGGATCATGGAGATCCAGCTTCTTTTAAGAATATAAAAATAAGAGAATTACCTTGAAAACTGTTAGATAAATATATTTGATTATTGAATTTGTTTTTATTATTGTTATGATAAAAAATAATAACTTAAAATTTGGTGTAATAGCTTTAATGTTATCATCAAATAGTATTTTTGCAAATGAATCATCAACCAATATTGTAATTATTAATCTAGATGATGTAGGTTATGGTGATTTTTCATATAATGGAGCTAAGGGTTATACAACACCTAATATAGATAGAATGGCTTCAGAAGGTATTAGATTTACTCAATTTTTGGCTGTTCAACCTGTTAGTGGAGCATCACGAGCAGGCTTGTTGACTGGCTGTTATCCAAATAGAATAGGTTTTCATGGAGCACCAGGTACAAATAATCCATGGGGAATTCATCCAGATGAAATGACAATAGGTGAGCTTGTAAAACAGAAAGGTTATAAGACTGCTATATTTGGAAAGTGGCATCTTGGAGATTTTTATCAATTCTTACCTTTACAAAATGGATTTGATGAATATTATGGTTTACCATACTCTAATGATATGTGGCCATATCATCCAACGAGTAAAGCATATGGAGATTTACCAACAATTAAAGGGAATGAGGTAATAGGTTATAATACAGACCAAACTTGTTTTACAACGGATTATACTAATTATGCGATTTCTTTTATTGAAAAGAATAAAGAAACTCCTTTTTTGCTTTATCTTGCTCATTCTATGCCACATGTACCATTAGCCGTTTCTGATAAATTTAAAGGAAAAAGTGAACAGGGTTTATTTGGTGATGTAATGATGGAAATAGATTGGAGCGTTGGTGAAATATTGAAATGTTTAAAAAAGTTGAATTTAGAGGAAAAAACATTGGTTGTATTGACTTCTGATAATGGACCTTGGCTGAATTATGGAAACCATGCTGGATGTACGGCTGGATTACGTCAAGGTAAAGGTTCTACTTTTGAAGGAGGAAATAGAGTTCCTTGTGTGATGTATTGGAAAAGTGTAATAAAAGAAGGTTCTACATGTAATAGTTTATCTTCTAATATAGATTTGTTTCCTACTATTGCTGAAATCGTTGGAGCTCCTTTACCTGTAAGAAAAATAGATGGTGTAAGTTTATTGCCATTAATTAAAGGAGATAATACAGTACATCCTAGAACAGAATTTGTATATTATTATGGACAAAATAATTTAGAGGCGGTAACTGATGGAAATTATAAATTGATATTTCCACATCACTATAGAGATTATAGTTCATTTCCTCCAGGAAATGATGGGAAACCTGGTAGATTAGCTAACTCAAAGCTTGAAAAACCCGAACTTTATGATTTACGTCGTGATGTAGGAGAAAGATATAATATTTATGATGAGTATCCAGAAATAGTAAAAAGATTAGAATCGATAGCAGAGAAATATCGTGTAGATTTAGGAGATGATTTGAGTAAAAGAGTTGGAAAGAATCGCCGAAGCCCTGGCTATGTTAAAGATTATATTAAATATTAATATGTGTATCCTATTGATTAGGAATGACTTAAAATGATTAATCAGACTATTTAAACAAAATAGTCTGATTATTTTTTGAGAGCAAGTGGTAAAAATATGTAAAAAATATCTGGGTGTTGAAAAAACATAATTGATTGTATGCCAAATATGAATGGTTATACATGGGAAAAGGTTAAGAATTTTGTTGAAGAAGCTCTGAAACAAATTAGACAGAAACATGAATCTCCGATTCTACTTGTTGAACATGCTGGTTATAGTAATTCAAAAACTAATTTAGATAGGAATAAATCCTATATTATTCATAATAAAGGATTAAGAGAAGCTTATAAATCTTTGATAAGTAAAAATGTTATGGGACTGTTTTATGTATCAATAAAGAACTTAATTTTCATTATGATTTTTTGGTAGATTATGTTCATCCTTTTGCTTACGGTATGATACAATAGGCAAATGTGTTTTTAAATAAACTTGAAGAAATTTTAAAGTGATTTTAGTATGTTGTATTAATAATAATCATACTACATATAAATATGTAATTTTGTTAAATCTAATAAAATATAAACTTGAAAAATATATGAACTATAGAATTTTGTTCAAGTTGAGTATTTATGCTACATTTGATTTCTTCATATTCTGTTTAATTAGGAAGTTATTTTTGAGCGATCATTGATTAGGTAAAATTGGGGGGCTAATCATTTAGATGAATATGATACAATAATACATTAATTCATTATTGATTGCTAGAATTAATAAATGATTAAAACTCTTGTCATAATTTGCAGAAGACAAGAGCTTTTTGATTAATGTATAAATTTTAGCATGAATATTTCTTATACATAAAAAATATCTGTAGCTTTACTAAAATATGAAATTTGTCAGAAATATCCATTAAAAACACCACAAAAACAATAAACCATGAAATCTCTACTTTACTTTTTATCCTTCTTATTTTGCTGCTCAGTTTTGAACTCAGCAAACCTGTTTGTTGAGGCTGAGTCATTCAAAACGAAAGGAGGTTGGGTTGTTGATCAACAGTTTATGGATTTGATGGGCTCGTCATATCTGATGGCTCATGGAATGGGGAAGCCGGTGAGTGATGCGGTGACTTCCGTAGATTTCCCCGAGAAAGGAACTTATTATGTGTATGTGCGTACCTATAACTGGACTTCACCGTGGAAAGATGGTGAAGGAGCAGGGAAGTTTTCTCTTTTTGTGGATAATCAGAAACTGACTTCGCCTTTAGGTTGTGAGGGCAATGCGTGGATGTGGCAGAGTGCTGGAAAAATTGTAGTTAAGGATACAAATGCCCGCTTGCGTCTCCATGATTTGACAGGATTCAATGGCCGTTGCGATGCTATTTATTTTACTACGGAAAAAGATGATTGTCCGCCATCGGATGTAGCTGCACTGGAGAAATTCAGACGTGCAAAATTGGGTATTCCGGATGTTGCTCCTCTTGCGGGAAAATATGATTTGGTGGTAGTCGGTGCCGGAATAGCAGGAATGAGCGCTGCAGTTTCTGCAGCACGACTAGGCTGTAAGGTGGCATTAATCAACGACCGTCCGGTGTTGGGCGGAAACAACAGTTCGGAAGTTCGTGTTCATTTGGGCGGACGAATCGAGGCCGGTCCGTATAAGGAACTTGGTAATTTGCAGAAAGAATTCGGTCCTGTAAATGGGGGAAATGCAAAGCCTGCGGAAAATTATGAAGACCAGAAGAAAATGGACTGGTTGCTACGGGAAAAAAATGTGACTTTGTTTGCTAATTATCGTGCTATTGCTGTTGAAAAGGATGGTAATCGAATTACGGCTGTAGTAGCCAAGCATATAGAGACTGGCGAGGAACTTCGTTTTGAGGCACCTTTGTTCTCGGATTGCACCGGTGACGGCACAATAGGGTATCTTGCAGGTGCGGATTATCGCATGGGGCGTGAAAGCAAATCTGAGTTTGGTGAGACAACTGCTCCCGAAAAGGCTGATAGGATGACGATGGGTGCTTCTGTTCAGTGGTATTCTGTAGAAAAACAGAAGCCTACTGCTTTTCCTTTCTTCAATTATGGTGTTCATTTTGATGATAATAGTTGTGAAAAGGTAACGATGGGTGAATGGACATGGGAAACTGGTATGAATTACGATCAGATAAAAGATTTCGAGCGCATACGTGATTACGGTCTTATGGTTATTTATTCAAACTGGAGTTATCTGAAAAATGAATTGAAAGAAAATGATATATACAAGAACAGGGAGCTTGGCTGGGTTGCTTATATTTCCGGCAAACGTGAATCGCGCCGCCTTATGGGAGATTATATACTTAAGGAAGATGATTTGCGCAAGGCTGTAGAGCATGAAGATGGAACGGCTGCTACAACCTGGACTATTGACTTGCATTATCCGGACCCGGCAAACACGAAGAACTTCCCTGGTGCTGAGTTTAAGTCGATAGCCAAACATATACCGATTTATCCTTATCCGATTCCTTATCGTTGTCTGTATTCCCGCAATATAGATAATTTGTTTATGGCAGGCAGGAATATCAGTGTTACGCATGTGGCTTTGGGCACAGTGCGAGTTATGCGAACAACAGGGATGATGGGCGAAGTGGTTGGCATGGCTGCATCATTGTGCAAGAAACATAACGTATTGCCACGCCGCATATATCAGTCTTATTTGGATGAATTGAAAGAGCTGATGAAAGAAGGTGTCGGGGCAAAAGGTCTTCCGAATAATCAGAGATATAATGAAGGAGGAACTTTGAAGGAGAAGCCTTCGTTCTATTGAGAGTGTTTGTTATGAAATTAGTTATGAGTTGATGTTGTAAATATTTTGTTTAAAAAATAAATAATCTGATACCTTAAAAACAATAATTTATGAATGTAAGACAATTCTATATATCATTGTTACTTGCTTCAACAATGAATATGTGGGCAGAACAACGAGAACTCTTTATAAACTATTATAAAGAGAACAAGTTGGAACAAAAAGCTGTGTTCCCATTTGCAAACGGAAATGTTAAAGATTCAAGAGAAAAAGAATGGTCAATAAAGATTGACAGCACATTGATAGATGGTGCCAATGGGACTGTGGAATATAAGGTGAAGTTAAGACTGGAAAAAGGTATGGCTCCACAAGTGGCTGTTGGTGTAAACTTTGGCTTTGATGATTGGTCTGCTGATAATTTTGTGTTTATACCTTCAATAGTATATAATGGAAATCGTTTTGATATCAAGCAGATGAACTATCCGCCATATTGGTATGAGAAGGCTGAGTGGAAAGTTGATATGCCGACAACAACTCCATCTGTTCCAACACTTGAGAAATACAAAGATTACGGAAAAATAGAGTTGACAACAGGGAATGCTGCAACTCCATTAATGGCATTTCATTCTCCAAAGAATGATAAAGTGTGGATGGTCCAGACAAAGCAAGGAAACAGTTGGGGTAATTATGGTCTTTTTGTTGAGGAAAATAAAGATAAAGGAAAGGCTGTATTTCGTATTATGTCTCCAGCTGTACGCGAGAATCGGGCTACTGGTTCTGGCTTTGTCAATTCAGGCGATAGAGGATGTGATTTGAAATCAGGAGATGAGATTGAAATAACGTTTCGCACATATAAATGGGATAATGCTTCACTGCAGGATATGTATTCTCATTTTTATGATGTTAGAAAAGATATGAATCCTATAGAAAAGGACTATGCAGTTTTGCCTTATAGTGAGGTGTATAAGATAATGAATTCATTATTTCAAAGAGACAGGTGGAACGAGGCTATTAATATGTATTCACTAACTAAACCAGGTACAAATTCAGGCTGGAACCAGATATGGCAGTTGGGATGGGTTGGTGGAGGTCAGGTCACTTATCCTTTTCTTCTTAATGGGGATAATCAGGCTATAGAACGTTCAATAGAGAATTTGGATGTTGTCTTTTGTAAGACGCAGGCTCCGTCCGGTTTTTATTATGCTTATGGAAATGGTGTTGAGTTTGCTAGTTTTGGTTATTCGCAGCCATTAAAGAATAATGAAACATTAGTTCGTTCTCAGGGTGATTTCCTTTATATGTCGTTGCGTCAGATAGGACGTATTAGGGATATAAAGCGGGATATTCCTGAACATTGGATTAATGGTATCAGAAAGCAGGCAGATGCTTTTGTCCGTTTGTGGAATAAATATGGTCAGGTCGGTCAGTTTGTAGATGTTACGACTGGAGATATTTGTATTGGTGGTTCAACTTCTGGTGGAATTGTTCCTGGGGGCTTAGCTCTGGCTTCGGAAATGTTACATAATAAGGAGTATTTGATGGTAGCAGAGAAGCTTGCTGAAAAGTATTATAATGATTTTGTACTTAAGGGATATACTACTGGCGGACCAGGAGAGATTCTTTCATCCCCGGATAGTGAGTCAGCTTTTGGCTTATTCGAGTCGTATATAACATTATATGAAGTGACAAAAAATAGGAAATGGTTGACATTTGCAAAAGATTTATTACCAATCTGTGCCAGTTGGGTGGTGAGTTATGATTTTGAATTTCCGGAACAGTCTGATATGAATAAGATTAATGCGCATTCCAATGGTAGTGTATGGGCAAGTATCGCTAATAAGCACAGTGCGCCGGCAATATGTACGTGGTCTGGAGAATCGTTATTGAAGTATTATCGTTATACTGATGACCAGCGAGCTGTTGATTTATTGAATGATATAGCACATGGCGTACCTCAATATATTTGTGCTCCTGGTCATAAGATTGGTAATATGGAGTTAGGAGGTGCCTGTGAAAGGGTAAATTTATCTGATTGGGAAGGTAAAGATGCTGTTGGAGGAAATATATTTGCTTCTTGTTCTTGGGTTGAAACTGCGGTTCTGCTGACAGTTACACAATTACCAAGTATTTATGTGAGAAAAGATAAAGGGCAAGTTGAGGTGTTTGATCATGTTATATTGAAATCAAAAAAGAAAGAAGGAAATCATCTTGTCCTAGAATTGCAGAATCCAACAGAATATGATGCTGAGCTGAAAATTTATGTGGATGATTCTGTTCCCTTGAAAAACAGTATTTTTGACATTAATGACTCTCAAAAAGTTAAGAAAGTTGTGGTGAAGGCAAAGACGGAAATTGAAGTGAAAGTGTAGAAATCTTATCCTTAATTTTTTATACATTTGTCTTGTGTGCTATGAGGAACACATTTTCATTGTCAGACTTTTCTGCCTTTTTTCAGGATGTGAGGAAATTATTATGAGAAAAAACAAATTATTTTTTGCTGCAATACTTTGCTGTGCTGTGTCCGGAATTTCGGCTCAGAGAACAGTTTATGTTTCACCTGAGGGAAATGACACTTGGAACGGTGATAAAGAAAAACCATTTCAGACTCTGGATAGGGCTTTTGCCGAAGCTGTAGATTTTTCGGCTGATACATTGTATATCAATGTGGCATCGGGAGATTACCATTTGAATAAGACAGTCCGCTTGTCCGGTTCTGTTGGTTCGCCTGTCGTTGTGCGTGGAGATAAACTTGATATGCCTCGTTTTCTCGGAGGTATGCAGGTGCGTGGATGGGAGAAATATAAGGGAAATATATACCGTGCTTTTATCCCTGAGGTGAAGTTGTACGATTTCTCCTTCGAACAGTTTTATGTCAACGGAAAGCGTGCTACATGGGCAAGGACTCCGAATAAGGACTGGTATATGGTGAAGGGATACAAGGAATTTGCCTACGTTTCCGGTGTCCGCTCGGCAAACTATGCCACTCAGAGAATAGAACTAGACAAAGTAGATATGCAAACGCTGAAAGGCTTGTCGGCAGACGAGTTGGCTGATGTGCGTTTTCGCTTTTATCATAAATGGGATATAACGCAGAAACAATTGTCCTATGCCTGTCCGGATTCTGGATACGTGTATGTGCAGGGTGGAGGAATGAAACCGTGGAATCCGGTAACTGAAGGTTCGCGTTACATAATGTATGGATACAAGTCTGCTTTGGACACTGCCGGCGAATGGTATCTGGACAAGGCAGAGGGTTATGTATATTATATCCCACGTGAAGGAGAAGATATGTCCACGGCAGAATGTATGGTTCCGACATTGCATCAGTGGCTCGTTGTGGAAGGTGAGAAAGGCAAGCCGGTGAAAGATATCCGTTTTGAGAATCTGTCTTTCCAGTATTCTGCATTCCGTATGCCTCGTAACGGAAACGAACCTATGCAGGCTGCAGCAACTGTTGAGGCAGCGGTTGAACTTGAGCGTGCCGAAAATATAAGCTTTGTAAATTGTGAGATGATGCACACGGGTGGTTATGCTTTGTGGTTAAAGTCGGCTTGCCGGAACAATAAGGTGGATCATTGTTATATTGCAGACCTTGGCGCCGGTGGTATCAAGATTGGTGAGCCTGTATATACTGAAGATACAACAATGGTGAGCCGACATAATATAGTCAATAACTCCATTATTACCCACGCGGGAAGTGAATTACCCTGCGGTGTTGGTGTAGCTATTTTCCATTCTTCCGACAATCAGGTGACGCATAATGAAATATCAGATTTGAGATATTCCGGTGTTTCCGTAGGCTGGGTTTGGGGTTATAATAATTCTGGTTCTCTGTGGACAAATGTTCTTATGGACGATGGTACCGTGGATTTCAAACAAATAAAGCTGATAAGTCCGGCAGTGAGGAATCTGGTGGCATACAACCATATTCATCATATCGGATGGGGTGAATTGTCGGATATGGGAGCTGTATATACTTTGGGTGAGTCTCCCGGAACACGTATTGTAAATAATATTATACATGATATTCTTTCGTATGACTATGGTGGCTGGGGCTTGTATACTGATGAAGGTTCCACAGGTGTTGAGATGAGTTCAAACCTTGTTTATCGTTGTAAGAGCGGCGGTTTCCATCAGCATTATGGAAAGGAAAATCGTATTGAAAATAATATTTTTGCTTTCGGCCATTTCTATCAGGCACAGTACACTCGTGTGGAGCCTCATTTGTCATTCCATTTCAGGCATAATATTATACTGCAGGACGAAGGCGAAACTCTTGCCGGTCCATGGGAAAAGGGAAATCTGGATATGGATCATAATCTATACTGGCATCTTAATGGTGAATCGGAATTTGGAAAACACAGCTTTGGTGAATGGAAGAAATTGAAGGAAAAGCATTCTATCCTTGCCGATCCATTGTTTATGGATGCGGAGAATGATGATTTCCGTTTCCGTTCGATGAAGGCTGCACGAAAGATTGGTTTCAAGCCTTGGGATTTTTCCAAAGTCGGGGTTTATGGCTCGGATGAGTGGAAAGATAAGGCTAAGATGAATGAGAATGATATCAAGGTGTTTGAGGAGATTAGAAAAGAGAGGGATAGGAAGTGAAAGGTGACAAGTTGATGAGTTGGAAAGTAAGTTGCTCAAGTTTCGCAAGTTGAACTTTCAGATAACAAGTTGACAAGATTTTTAGATAATAATTCCCGGACACTTAAAATATTAATATAAAGATTATTGAATATGTATAACAGATTTATCCTTTTTGCAGCTTTCATAATATTGTCTATATACAATTCCGGAATATCGGCGGAGAATATTATTACTGTCTGTCCTGCATCCGGCAGTGATAATTCCAATCTTTCTGAGGCATTGGAAAAGGCAAGCAAATATAATGGCAAACCGGTTACTATCAGTCTTAAACCTGGAATATATGATTTTAGCCGTGCTGAATCATCGGAGAAAATATATTATGTGTCTAATACAACTTCAGAAGAGGAAAATCCTGAACCTTTGAAACATATAGCCTTGCTGCTGGAAGGTATGAAGAATGTCACTATTGATGGTTGTGGCTCAACTTTGCTTATGACCGGGGAGATGACTTCTTTTGTGTTTGATAAATGCAAGAACATAGTTTTTAAGAATATAAATATCGACAACAGTAACCCGACACAGACAGAGATGACAGTGAGGGAAAACGGAAAGGATTATCTGATTGCCGAAGTTCATCCTACATCTAAATATAGAATTGAGCAGGACAGACTTGTGTGGTATGGCGACGGCTGGTCATTTTCCGGAGGAATAGCTCAGTCGTATGATTATGTCAGTGACATGACATGGCGCTCATGGTCGCCAATGACCGGTTTGGTGAAGACTGTGGAGATTGAACCAAATCTTCTTTATCTGAAATACAGCAAAAAGCCTGAGGTGAAAGTTGGCACAGTGTTCCAGATGCGCGATGCCATCAGGGATGAGGTTTGCGGATTTGTGAACCGTTCGGCAAATGTCCGTTTCGAAAATGTAAACTTTTATTATCTGGGCAATTTCGGTGTGGTTTCGCAATATAGCGAGGATGTGACATTTAGCGGATGTAATTTCATGCCAAAACCAGGTTCGGGAAGGACTAATGCCGGCTTTGCCGATTTTATCCAGGTGTCCGGTTGCAAGGGTAAGATTAATATTGAGGGTTGTGCATTTGCCGGGGCTCATGACGACCCGATTAATGTTCACGGAACTCATCTTAAAGTTGTGGACTTTATGGATGCAAGGACATTGAAAATTCGGTTTATGCATCCGCAAACTTATGGATTTGAGGCTTTCTTCAAAGGTGATTTGGCTGAGCTTGTAAATGCAGAAACTCTTCTTTCTGTTCTGCCGTGTAAGATAGTTGATGCAGAATTGGTCTCTCCAAGGGAAATGGTGATAAAACTGGACAGGAATATTCCTGCAGATGTTCGTGAAGTGAAGAATCTTGTGGTGGAGAATGTGACATGGACGCCGGAAGTCAATATTACAGGCAATAAATTCTCTCGTATCCCGACGCGCGGTGTGTTATTGTCAACACGCAGAAAGTCGCTTATCGAGAATAATGTGTTTTATGGAATGCAGATGAGCGCAATACTCGTTGCTGATGATGCTATGAGCTGGTACGAATCCGGTCCGGTGCATGACCTTACAATCCGCCGGAATACATTCATCCAATGCGGAGGTCCTGTTATATTTATTTCTCCTGAAAATAAGAAATATGAAGGTGCAGTTCACAGGAATATTGTTATTGAAGAGAATGTATTTGAGTCTGATAATCCTTCTGTTCAGGCTATATCTGTGAAAGGTGTTGACGGACTTGTTGTGAAGGATAATATGTTTCGTATGAAAAATGAAAATAATCTTATATTGAAAGATGTGTTGAATGTTACGGAAGATGTGAAGTGATAAAATTAATTCTCTGTGACTACACTTCTTTGTGTTTAAAATAAAAATCTAATAACATGGCAAAATCAAGAAGAACTTTCCTTAAACAAGGATTATTGGGAACACTGATGCTTGGTGCCGGCACATTAGTGCAGACTGTGGAAGCTGCTAATAAGCCAAATAAAAAGCATTTTAAGATAAAGGCAAAAAGAGTGGTGATGATTTCTCTGGACGGAATTTGCGTGGAAGGATTCCTGAAGGCGAAAACTCCGAATTTGGATAAGCTGCTAGCCGAAGGTGTACTATCTTTGGAGACAAGGGTTGTGATGCCATCGGTGACACTTCCAAACTGGACAAGTCATCTCACAGGAAGCGGTCCGGAGCTGCATGGAGTTGTGGATAATAGCTGGGAAATAACAAAATTCAAGCTTCCCGCAGTTGAGAAAGATACGGACGGATATTATCCTTCTGTATTTAAAGTGCTGAAAGATAATTTGCAGGGAATGAAAACTGCATTCTATTATAACTGGCCTAATTTGATTTATCCTTATAACCAGAAATATCTGGACGAAGTGAGTTTCCTCGAAAACGATGGCTATGTCCAGAATCTGGAGAAAGCTTTTGAATTTATAAAGCAAAATAGGGATTTGCCTACAGTGGCATTTATATATTCCGTACATACGGACCATGCCGGTCATAAATACAAATGGATGTCTCCTGAATATATCAAGTCGATTGAGGAAGCCGATGTGGAAATTGGAAAATTCCTCGACAAACTGCAGAGCGAAGGTCTGAAGAATGATACTCATTTTATGTTCCTTACTGACCATGGTGGTGTAGGCAACGGACACGGCGGTGTGAGCGAAGCCGAAATGATTGTTCCGTGGGGAATTGTTGGTCCTGGAATAAAGAAAGGTTATAAATTAAGTGAACCTAACAACACTGTCAACACTGCCGCTGTCATTCTACAGCTCTTCGGTGTGAAGAAACCGTTGTGCTGGGTGGGAGAGGTGCCGAGAACGATATTTGGGTGAGTTGACAAGGGAACAAGTTGACGAGTTGACAAGGGAACAAGTTGACGAGGCTACAGAGACAAGTTGACAAGGCTTCAGAAACGAGTTGATAAGGTTTCAGAGACGAGTTGACGAGGCTACAGATACGAGTTGACAAGGCTCCAGATATTAGCTTATAAACTAATAACCTCGTCCCCTTGTCAACTTGTCTCCTTGTCCCCTTGTCCCCTCGTCAACTTGTCAACTTGTCCCCTCGTCCCCTAAACACAATATTTATGAAACGTAAACACATACTTTTAGCATCTTTATTTTTTGCAGTAAACGCAATGACGTTTGCTAAGAAAGAACAGAAAAATGTACTGTTCATCCTTGTGGACGATATGCAGAAGACATCCATACATGCTTATGGAAATTCGCAGGTTGTCTCGCCTAATATAGATAATATCATAAACAACGGAGTGTCGTTTATGCATACTTATACCAATGGTTCTGTGGGTGGAGCTTTGTCTATGCCCAGCCGTGCCATGATTATGACCGGGCGAAGCGTATTCGAAGTATGCCAGGACGGGGCAATAATCCCGGAAGAACAGGTGACTTTGCCCGAATTGCTCAGAGGGCAGGGCTATGAGACATTTGCCACAGGAAAATGGCATGCTGACAAGAAATCGTTCAACCGCTCTTTCCAGAAAGGCGATAATATTTTCTTCGGAGGAATGCATCAGTACAACCAGAACGGACATGTCTCTCCTCGTCTTCACCATTATGACGCGACGGCTGAATATAAGGAACCTTTCGTCGGCGATAAATTTTCTTCTCAGATGTTTGCCGACGCTGCTGTTTCATATCTTGAGGGAAGAAAAAAGAACGACAAGCCATTCTTTGCCTTTGTTGCTTTCACTTCGCCTCACGACCCTCGTAATCAGCACCCGGATTATGGACACAAGTATAATCCTGATGAAATTCAGCTTCCTGTGAATTATCTGCCGCAGCATCCGTTCGACAATGGCGAGTTGAAAATCCGTGATGAAGTGCTTCTCCCATTCCCAAGAACAGAAGAAATGATTCGCAAGGACCTTGCCGATTATTATGGCATGATTAGCGAGGTTGATGTCCAGATAGGACGCATCATCGACACGTTGCGTAAAAGAGGAGAGCTGGATAATACCATCATTATCTTTGCTGCCGACAACGGGCTGGCTGTCGGTCGTCATGGTCTGCTAGGAAAGCAGAATCTTTATGAACACAGCATCAGTGTTCCGATGGCTATGGTCGTTCCCGGAATGGAAAAAGGTGGCCGCAGAGATGCTGCCTGCTATCTTTATGATATATACCCGACTGTATGTGATTTGCTGAATGTGAAGCCTTCAGATTCAGTTACAGGCCGTTCTCTGCTGCCTGTATTGAATAATGGAAACGCTAAGCATCGCGACCAGCTCTTCCTGGCATACAATACTTTCCAGCGTGCTCTGGTAAAAGACAATTGGAAATATATCCTCTATAATGTGGATGGGGTGCTTACTGAGCAACTGTTCGATCTGAATAACGACCCGGACGAAATGGTGAACCTTGCCGGCGATTCCAAATATGATTTCAAGAAAAAGGCTTATCGCCGTATTTTGAAGGATGAAATGAAGCGGAATGGTGATTTCTGCGATTTGGATAGTCATTTCTGGACCGGAAAACCGGGGAAAATGTCGTGGAAAGAGGTGATGGATTTGTTGGGAAAGAGGTAGACGAGGTGACGAGGTGACGAGGTGACAAGTTGACGAGGTGACAAGTTGACAAGTTGACGAGGTGATAAGTTGACGAGTTGACAAGGGAACAAGTTGACAAGGGAACAAGTTGACAAGGGAACAAGTTGACAAGGGAACAAGTTGACAAGGGAACAAGTTGACAAGTTGATGAGTTGACAAGTTGACAAGGGAACAAGTTAACGAGTTGACAAGGTTATTATTTATTATATATATCAGAAGCCTTGTCAACTCGTCTCTGAAGCCTTGTCCCCTCGTTCCCTTGTCCCCTAACATAAACTAAATATCAATATATGAAACTGAATTTATTGCTTACAACTGTTTGTCTATTCAGCGGACTATCCGCTTTTGCGGCAGACCGACCTAATATAATAGTCATAAACTGTGATGATATGGGCTATGGAGATTTGTCGTGTTTCGGAAGTCCCACGACGAAAACTCCTAATCTCGACCGTATGGCATTGGAAGGACAGAAATGGAGCAGTTTCTATGTTTCGGCATCCGTGTCGTCGCCAAGCCGTGCCGGCCTTATGACCGGCAGACTCGGAGTGCGTACCGGAATGTATGGAGACAGGCGTGGTGTTCTCTTTCCGGATTCTCCCGGCGGATTGCCTTCAAAAGAATATACAATAGCCGAACTGCTGAAATCTGCAGGTTATCAGACTGCTTGTGTCGGAAAATGGCATCTCGGACATTTGCCCGAATATATGCCTTTGCAGAATGGTTTCGATTATTATTTCGGAATGCCTTTCTCCAACGACATGAGCCGTAGGGAACAGGTTAAAATGGGAAATGTTAATTATTCACACGAGTTGCCTGTCTATGAACAGGACAGAGTGATAGAAAAGGAGCCGGACCAGACACAGCTCACAAGGAGAATGACGGAAAAGGCTGTTGAATATATTGCCTCGCACAAGGAGAAACCTTTCTTCCTTTATTTGGCTCATCCGATGCCCCATATCCCTGTGTATGCGTCAGAGAAATTTCAGGGAACATCAGACAGGGGAAAATATGGCGACGTGATAGAAGAAATAGACTGGAGCGTAGGTGAAATATTGCGTACCCTTGCCGATAATAACCTTGATAAGAATACTCTTGTGATATTCACTTCCGACAATGGCCCGTGGCTGCCCTATAAGCAGGAAGGCGGTTCGGCCGGTCCGTTGAAAGACGGAAAGAATTCGCATTGCGAAGGCGGATTCCGTGTTCCCTGTATTATGTGGGGCGGAATCGTCAGTTCCGGGCATGTCACCCAAATGGGAAGCACATTGGACTTATTGCCTACTTTCTGCCAACTTGCCGGTGCTGAACTGCCCGACGGCGTGAAATACGACGGCTCAAGTCTGGTGGAAGTTCTCAAGGACAGTAAAGCCAAATCTCCGCGAGACAGATTCTTCTTCTATAGGGGAAGTAAATTGTATGCTGCCCGGAAAGGCAACTATAAATTGCATTATATGTCGAAATCGGCATACGGAAGCGACAAGCCTGTTGTTTATGACAAACCGAAGTTATATGACCTGGGCACTGATCCGGGCGAATTATATGATATTGCCGATAAACATCCTGAGATAATCAGTGAAATAAACTCTATGGTGAAAGAGCACCGGAATGAAACTCAGATTGCAGGGAGTTTGTTTGATTTGAGATAGGCTATGAGTTGACGAAGCTACAGATACGAGTTGACGAGGCTACAGATACGAGTTGACAAGGCATAAGAGGCGAGTTGACAAGGTATCTGATATATATTTATAAATTAACAACCTTGTCCCCTCGTCCCCTTGTCAACTTGTTAACTCGTCAACTCGTCAACTCGTCAACTCGTCCCCTTAGTATAAACCTAATTTATCATTATATTATATGAACCCAAAATTACTACTTTCAACCGTCTGTCTTTACAGCGGACTGTCTGCCTTTGCCGCAGACCACACAAATATTATCCTTATCAACCTTGATGATGTCGGATATGGAGATTTCTCCTGCAACGGAGCTTATGGTTATACGACTCCCAATATTGACGCCCTTGCTTCGGAAGGAGTGAGATTCACTCATTTTCTAGCGGGGCAACCTATCAGTGGAGCGTCACGTGCCGGACTTCTCACTGGTTGCTATCCCAACAGAATAGGTTTTGCCGGAGCACCCGGACCGGACACAAATTATGGCATCCATCAGGATGAAATGACAATGGGTGAACTTCTCAAGCAGAAAGGATATCAGACTGCCATTTTCGGCAAATGGCATTTGGGTGATAAGCATCAGTTCCTTCCGTTACAGAACGGATTTGATGAATATTATGGTCTTCCGTATTCCAACGATATGTGGCCTAATCATCCTCAACAGGGTGAAGTCTTTAATTTCCCTGATTTGCCGACAATAGACGGAAATGAGGTGGTTGGTTATAACACAGACCAGTCTCAGTTTACGACGGATTATACAACCCGTGCCGTTTCGTTCATCAAGAAGAACAGCAGGAAGCCGTTCTTTATTTATCTTGCCCACTCAATGCCTCACGTTCCTCTTGCCGTGTCGGACAAGTTCAAGGGCAAGAGCGAACAAGGTCTTTTCGGAGATGTAATGATGGAAATAGACTGGAGCGTAGGCCAGGTGATGAAAGCCTTGCGTGAAGAAGGCTTGGATGATAATACTTTGGTTGTTATCACATCCGACAACGGCCCGTGGGCAAATTATGGCAATCATGCCGGTTCGGCAGGCGGCTTGCGTGAGGCAAAGGCAACAACATTCGACGGCGGAAACAGAATCCCTTGTATTATGTATTGGAAAGGTCACACCAAACCGGGTACAATATGCAACAAACTAGCATCTAATATTGACTTGTTCCCGACATTTGCCGAAATAACCGGAGCACCGCTTCCTGAGAGAAAAATAGACGGTGTTAGCATCCTTTCGCTTATCGAAGGTCGTGAAGGCGCAAACCCGAGAGAATCATTCGTGTATTATTATAACAAGAATGACCTTGAAGCTGTGACCGATGGCGAATTCAAATTAGTATTTCCTCATAAATATGTCACTTATGGCGCATACGAGCCTGGAAATGATGGTCAGCCAGGTAAACTTACAAATCTGGAAATAATGAAACCTGAGCTTTATGACTTGCGCCGCGACCCGGGCGAACGTTATAACGTAGTGGCACAATATCCTGAGCGTGTAGCAAAGCTGAAGAAAATCGCAGATGATATGCGTGAGGAGTTGGGAGATAACCTGACACGTATGAAAGGCAAAGAGCGCCGTGAACCGGGATATGTAGTTAAATAATAAATTTAGATATTAAACAGAATAACTATTCATGCAACGACGAACATTTATAAAATCCTCAATATTGATGGGGCTTGGTTCCTCCGCTCATTCTCTGAATGCAAAGGCGGCAGAATCAGTCACTGCCGGACTGAAAGAAAATTCCGGCAGCGATGGCAAGCCGCATATTATTTTCATAATGACAGACCAGCATCGTGGAGATGCATTGGGATGTATGGGAAATAAGGCTGTAATATCTCCTAATTTGGATAATCTTGCCAAAGAAGGAACGATTTTCCTTAACGGATATACTTCTTCCCCCAGCAGCACACCGGCACGCGCCGGTCTGCTGACAGGAATGTCGCCATGGCATCACGGAATGCTTGGTTATGGCCGTGTTGCAGAAACATATAAATATGAGATGCCGCGCATTTTGCGAAACTTGGGATATTACACTATGGGTATAGGCAAGATGCACTGGGCGCCACAGAACAATCTGCACGGATTTCATGCAACTTTGCTTGACGAGAGCGGACGAGTGGAGTCAAAAGATTTCATCAGCGATTATCGCAAATGGTTCCAGACTCATGCGCCGGGCGAGAATCCGGACAAGACCGGTATCGGGTGGAACGACCACGGAGCAGCAACTTATCAGCTCGACGAACGTTTGCATCCTACCACTTGGACAGGACAGACTGCTTGCGAAGTGATACGTAATTATAATTCCGACAAACCACTTTTCCTGAAAGTATCGTTTGCCCGCCCTCACAGTCCTTACGATCCTCCAAAGAGATATTTGGATATGTATGACGGGGTGGATATTCCAAAGCCGGACAAAGGCGACTGGTGTGGACAATATTCCGAACTGAAGAATCCTAAAGATGTATCAACTGACGCAGCCTTCGGAAATTTCGGCGACGACTATGCCTGCAATTCCCGTAAGCATTATTATGCCAATATCACATTTGTTGACGACCAGATAGGAGAGATAATAAAAACTCTCAAGGAAAAAGGAATGTATGACAATGCCCTGATATGCTTCACTGCCGATCACGGCGATATGATGGGCGACCATTATCATTGGCGAAAAACATATCCGTACGAAGGTTCTGTTCGTATTCCGTATATAGTGAAATGGCCAAAGTCATTGGAAAAAGAGGTGCCGGACGGTTCAATACTTGAGCATCCTGTCGAGCTGCGTGATTTCCTGCCTACATTCATCGATATTGCCGGAGGAAGCGTTCCGCCAGATATGGACGGACGTTCATTGCTCGCACTCGTTGAAGACAAGAAGCCGCAGTGGCGAAAGTATATAGATATGGAGCATGCCACATGCTATAGCGAAGATAATTACTGGTGTGCCCTCACCGACGGAAAGATGAAATATGTATGGAATCTGCATAACGGTTCAGAACAGTTGTTTGATTTGCGTAACGACCGCAGTGAGAAACACAATTGCATCAATGATTCAGCTTATTCTTCCGTTCGCCGTGAAATGTATCAGGCAATGGTGGAACACTTGAAGGAACGCGGAGAGAGTTTCGTGTCAAACGGAAAACTGAAGACTCTGGATAAGACGATGCTTTATAGTCCGAATTATCCGGGAAAATAGTAAACTTGGATTACTTCAGAGTCTTCCTGATAAATGCTGAAGCTTTGTCGTTTTCAGATTTACTGAGCAAGCTCACTGAAATGTATATTAAAAGTGAGCTGCATATGCCGACAATAGCTTGTGGCGCGGAAGCTATTTCCCATGCAACCGGGCTGTGTAAGAGTTGAAGCCCGCCTGATGGCGCCGGCAAACTTCCTGTTCCATAAATAATTTTTTAAGACAAAAAACTTTCCCTTTTATAAATAACACCTTTATTGAACTACTGTTTTGAAGCAAAAAATCAGGTTGCAAGCCAATAGCAGACTTTGTTTGATCAGATACATTTGTGTTTCCTGTAAAAAAGCAAATTGAAAACCGCAAATCTGGACAGATTTATCAATAAAGGACTTAAAGTATATCATAATAAAAATGAACATTTTCAAAATGAGAAGGTCTGATTAATATCCATAAAAACGTTAATGTTGATATAAAACTGAATATCAGTTATATAAGTCCAAGTCCTGAAGTTTGGCATACCAGTTGTATAAATAATGACAAATTTTAAATATAAAAAATTATGGAACAATTTACAATTGGTTTTGTAGTATGCGTACTAATAGGCATAAGCTGCTTTTGGTTATTTGGAAAATGTATTGATTGGTTTGAAAACATTTAAAATTGGAAGGAGAAATAATATATGTACACAGTATTATTTATTGTAGGACTTATCATATTTGGTTACTTAATGTATGTTTTAGTTAAACCGGAAAAATTCTAATAGATGATAGAACTCTATTAGTCTGTTGAAAAATCATTGAAGTATGAATACAGAAATATCAGGCATCATAATGCAAATAGTTCTAGTGGTAGTATTGAGTTATCCATTAGGAAAATATATAGCAAAAGTTTATAAAGGTAAAAAAGTTTGGAGTGATTTCATGAAACCGGTAGAAAATATAATCTTTCGGTTTTCAGGAATCGACCCTAAAGAAGAAATGAATTGGAAACAGTTTTTAAGAGCTTTACTTGTTGTAAATGCATTCTGGTTTGCATGGGGGATGATTCTGCTAGTTATACAAGGTCATTTACCTTTAAACCCTGATGGAAATATTGGCCAGTCTGTTCATCAGGCTTTCAATACTTGTATATCTTTTATGGTAAATTGTAATGAACAACATTATAAAGGTGAAACTAATCTTACATATTTTACCCAGCTGTTTGTTATTATGCTGTTCCAATTTATAACCGCTGCTACAGGTATGGCAGCTATGGCAGGAATAATGAAAGCGCTTGGCGAAAAAACAACCAAAACTATTGGGAACTTTTGGCAGTATCTTGTTCTAAGCTGTACACGAATCCTTCTTCCCTTATCACTTGTTGTTGGCTTTATACTTATTACACAAGGAACTCCTATGGGATTTGATGGAAAGATGGAAATAACAACTCTTGAAGGAAAAGCTCAAAGTATATCACAAGGACCAGCTGCAGCTATTGTTTCTATAAAACAATTAGGAACTAATGGTGGTGGTTATTATAGCACAAATTCATCACACCCATTGGAGAATCCTACTTATTTATCTAACATCACGGAATGTTGTTCCATTCTTCTTATTCCCATGGCAATGGTCTTTGCTTTTGGTTTCTATGTAAATCGCAGAAAACTAGGTTATAGTATATTTGGTGTAATGCTTACTGCATTACTTATAGGAGTATGTGTAAATGTATCTCAAGAAATGGGAGGAAATCCAAGAATTGATGCGATGGGTATATCTCAGAGTCATGGATCAATGGAAGGTAAAGAAGTTCGCCTTGGAGCTGGCGCAACTGCTCTTTGGAGTGTTGTTACAACTGCGGCATCTAACGGTTCTGTAAATGGTATGCATGATTCTACAATGCCACTTTCAGGAATGATTGAAATGCTTAACATGCAAATTAACACATGGTTTGGAGGTGTAGGAGTTGGTTGGATGAATTATTTCACATTTATTATTATAGCAGTTTTTATCAGTGGCTTAATGGTCGGTCGTACTCCAGAATTTATGTGTCATAAAGTTGAAGCAAAAGAAATGAAGATTGCTTCGATTATAGCACTTCTTCACCCATTTGTAATACTTGTTGGTACCGCTCTTGCTGCCTATCTGTATGTACATGCTCCTGCTTTTGTGGAAAGTGAAGGAGGATGGCTTAACAACCCTGGTTTTCATGGACTTGGAGAAATGTTTTATGAGTTTACTTCTTGTGCTGCCAATAATGGATCTGGTTTTGAAGGACTCGGGGATAATTCTTGGTTTTGGAATATATCATGTGGCATTGTGTTAATATTCAGTCGATTCATTCCTATAATCGGACAGATTGCGATAGCCGGACTTCTGGCACAAAAGAGATATATACCGGAAAGTGCCGGTACTCTTAAAACAGATACTGTAACATTCGGTATTATGACATTGGTAATTATATTTATAGTTGCTGCATTATCATTCTTTCCGGCACATGCTTTAAGCACAATTGCAGAACATTTCTCATTGTAATTTAAGAAAATATATCTGTTGGGTAGTAACTTTATAAGAAGTGATTGTACCCTAGTCCGTTTACAAATAAAATTTTAAGATATGAATTCGAAAAATCAAAATACATCATTGTTTCAAAAAGAGCAGATAACAGAAAGTCTGGCACAGTCTTTGGTAAAACTGAACCCGAAAACAATGATAAAGAATCCTATTATGTTTACTGTTGAAGTTTCTACTTTGATTATGTTATTCGTAACAGTATATTCAGCATTCAGTACATCACAAGGTT
This sequence comes from Parabacteroides sp., assembly GCA_034091205.1. Classification (GTDB taxonomy): domain Bacteria; phylum Bacteroidota; class Bacteroidia; order Bacteroidales; family Tannerellaceae; genus Parabacteroides. The sequence continues at coordinate 22,309 of JAXDRC010000047.1, forward strand.
CTTTTGTTTATAACTTATTAGTATTTATAATACTTTTCCTTACATTATTATTCGCCAACTTTGCTGAAGCAATAGCAGAAGCTCGTGGTAAAGCTCAAGCTGACAGTTTACGTAAGACTCGTGAAGAAACTCCGGCAAAACTTATTGTTAATGGCAAGGTAAAGATCGTCAGCAGTTCACAACTTAAAAAAGGTGATATATTTGAATGTGAAACGGGAGATGTTATTCCTGCTGATGGTGAAATAATAGAGGGATTGGCTTCAATAGATGAAAGTGCCATCACAGGTGAATCTGCTCCTGTTATTCGAGAAGCTGGTGGTGACAAAAGTTCTGTAACAGGTGGTACTAAAGTCCTTTCAGATTATATTAAAGCAGTTGTAACAACCCAACCGGGTGAAAGTTTTCTGGATAAAATGATTGCATTAGTGGAAGGAGCCAGTCGTCAGAAAACACCGAATGAGATTGCCCTTACTATTCTTTTAGCTGTATTTACATTGGTTTTCCTTGTTGTTTGTATAACTCTTAAACCTATGGCAGACTATTCCAACACCGTCATTACTATTGCAGCATTCATTTCTCTTTTCGTTTGTCTGATACCAACCACTATTGGAGGTTTGCTTTCAGCTATTGGAATTGCCGGAATGGATCGTGCATTAAGGGCAAACGTGATAACGAAATCAGGTAAAGCTGTTGAAACTGCCGGTGATATAGATACACTACTTTTGGACAAGACTGGAACTATAACTATCGGAAACCGTAAAGCTACAGATTTTTATCCGGTTACAGGTCTCAACAAGCGTAGTTTTATAGAGGCTTGCATGTTGTCTTCTGCTTCTGATGATACTCCGGAAGGAAAATCCATTATAGAATTAGGACGTGAACAAGGTTTTCGTATGCGTAATCTAAATACAGAAGGTGCTCATATGATTAAATTTACAGCTGAGACAAAATGTTCAGGCATAAACTTAAAAGACGGAACTCAGATCAGAAAAGGAGCATTTGATGCAATTAAAAATATTGTAAACGAAGCAGGTAATGAATTTCCCAAAGAAATAGAAAAAAACATTGAACATATTACTGGCAATGGCGGTACTCCTTTGGTTGTGTGTATAAATAAGGAAATAACCGGAGTAATTGAGTTGCAAGACATCATAAAACCTGGTATTGAAGAACGTTTTGAACGATTGCGAAAGATGGGAGTAAAAACTGTAATGGTTACAGGAGATAACCCTTTGACTGCAAGTTATATTGCTGAAAAAGCAGGTGTTGACGATTTTATAGCAGAAGCTAAACCGGAAGATAAGATGAATTACATTAAGAAGGAACAGGCAGCCGGAAAACTGGTTGCTATGATGGGTGACGGAACAAATGATGCGCCGGCTCTTGCACAGGCTGATGTAGGTGTTGCAATGAACAGTGGTACTCAGGCTGCAAAAGAAGCTGGTAATATGGTAGACCTTGACAATGATCCGACAAAACTTATTGAGATTGTAGAAATAGGTAAACAACTGCTTATGACACGTGGAACTCTTACCACATTCTCTATTGCAAATGATGTCGCCAAGTACTTTGCTATAATTCCCGCATTATTTATGGTTTCTGTACCTCAGTTGGGAGCACTTAACATTATGAATCTGCATAGTCCTGAAAGTGCTATTCTTTCTGCAATAATATTCAACGCAATAATCATACCTGTTCTGATACCATTAGCTCTCAAGGGGGTTGAGTACAAACCAATCGGAGCAAGTGCATTACTTCGCAGAAATCTTATTATTTATGGAGTAGGTGGTATTATTGCTCCTTTCTTAAGTATCAAAATTATAGATTTATTTATAGGATTATTCTTCTAATAATAACAGAAAAACGGTTATGAAAAATTTAATGAAATCAATTCGAGTTACATTGGCATTTTGTGTGTTTTTTTCAATATGTCATATATTGGTTTTATGGGTTTTCGCGCAGTTCGCAGCTTCCGGTGAAGGAGGTAATGCAGAAACTGTAAAACTCAACGGAAAAGTTGTAGGTGTCACAAATGTAGGTCAGTCATTTACTAAAGATATTTTCTTTTGGGGCAGACCTTCTTGTGCTGGTGATGGATATGATGGTACAAGTTCTGCAGGCAGTAATAAGGGTGTTGCCAACGAGAAATATCTTGCAGAAGTAGAAGCAAGAATTGATACATTTATGGTTCATCATCCATATTTAAAACGCAAGGATATTCCTGCAGAAATGGTTACAGCTAGTGCTTCGGGACTTGATCCAAACATAACACATGAATGCGCATATATACAGATAAAACGAATAGCAGATGCCAGAGGAATGAGTGAGTCTGAAGTTAAGGATATCGTTGACAGGATGATAGAACGACCATTGTTAGGTATATTCGGTCCTGCTAAAATCAATGTTTTAAAACTTAACGTCGCAATGGAAGAAGCTAATCCAACTATATACAGATAAAATAGCTTTAATGATTATAAAAACATTAATATCTGCTAATGTATAAAAGTAATGGAGAATAATGAAGAGAATGCACGTCATTTCTTAAATCTGATAAAACGCTCACAAAGGGGTGTCTTTAAAATATATATCGGAATGATAGCCGGTGTTGGTAAAACATACAAAATGTTACAAGAAGCTCATGAGATGCTGGATAACGGAATTGATGTACAGATTGGTTATGTTGAGACTCATGGACGTGCAGGAACAGAATCACAGCTAAAAGGATTACCTGTTATTCCTCGTAAGAAAATATTTTACAAAGGAAAAGAGCTTGAAGAAATGGATTTGGATGCTATCCTTCTGTTACATCCCGAGTTGGTAATCGTTGATGAACTTGCGCATACCAATGTTGAAGGTTGCCGAAATGAAAAGAGATGGCAAGACGTTATGGATCTTTTAGAGGCTGGAATTAATGTCATATCGGCTGTTAATATTCAACATATTGAAAGTCTTAACGAAGATATTAAAGGTATTGCCGGAATTGAAGTAAAGGAACGTATTCCAGATAGAGTCTTAGAGGAAGCGGATGAGGTCGTAAATATAGACCTGACAGCAGAAGAACTTATTAATCGCTTAAAAGCCGGGAAAATATATAAAGCAGATAAAATACAAACTGCTCTTACTAATTTTTTTAAAACAGAAAACATTCTACAATTAAGGGAATTGGCTCTTAAAGAGGTTGCTTTCAGGGTTGAAAAAAAAGTTGAAACAGAAGTAATATCAGAAGATAAAGCTATTCATAGAGAATTGTTTCTTGCATGTATAAGCAGTAATGAAAAAACTCCTAGACATATCATACGTCGAACCGCGCGACTAGCGTCTCGATATAATAATGATTTCCTGGCTTTATATGTTCAGACACCATCTGAAAGTCCTGATAGGATAAGTTTGTCTGCTCAAAGGCATTTGCTAAATCATTTTAAGCTTGTAACAGAATTGGGCGGTGAATTGGTACAAGTTGCTTCGTCTGATGTTATACAGGCTATTATTGACGTTTGTTACGAACGTCATATTACAACTGTTTGTATCGGACAACCAGCATTAAACTTCTGCAAGATATTTAAAATACATCGTTACAGATATTTTCTTAAAAGTCTTTCAGAAATGGATATAAAATTGATTATCTTTCCACAATAAATAATTGTGTTATGAATATTAAGACAAAATTGACACTGGTCATAGGAGTACTTGTTGCTATGATAGTGCTTTTGGTTTCACTATCTATTGTAAACTTGCAAATTTTAACTGCTACAGAACCTAACAGTCCTGCTGCAGGTCCTGGGCTACAACGGGCATTACTTTGGATATCAGTGATTGGAGGCTTTTGTATTGTAATAGGTATTTTCATGTTAGCCGTACTTCCTTCTTATTTTAACAAACCGATCAAAAAAATTATTGACGGAATTAAAGATATAGCTAACCACAATTATGATTGCAGATTAAATCTGGAAAGTCATGAGTTTACAGAAGTTTCTGAAAACTTCAATAGGATGGCAAAACGATTATCAGATTACCATTCAAGCACGCTTGCGCAAATTAAGGCTGCAAAAAATTATATGGAAACAATTATCAATAGTGTTAAAGAACCTATTATAGGATTGAATAATGAGCTGATAATTTTATTTATAAATGATGAAGCTTTGAATGTGCTCAATTTAAAACGTGAGGATGTATTACAAAAACCTGCCCAGGATATTTCTTTGAGAAATGATTTGTTAAGAAGGCTCATCCGTGAACTTATGGACTCACAAAAAGAAGATAAGGTTAGTAAACCGGAACCTTTAAAAATATATGCCGACAATAAGGAAAGTTATTTCCAAATGAAATATATGCAAATTAATAAATCTGGGAATAATAGTTCAGGTCCTATAAATGAGGGATATGTTATTATGCTTAAAAATATTACAGAGTTTAAGGAACTAGATTCAGCCAAGACTACTTTCATCTCTACAATATCACATGAGTTGAAAACACCTATTTCTGCAATTATGATGAGCTTGCAGCTGCTTGAAGACAGTCGAATTGGTGATTTGAATGATGAACAAAAAGAATTAGCGCAAAGCATTCAGGAAAATAGCGAACGTTTACTGAATATTACTGGTGAACTACTTAATATGACACAAGTTGAATCTGGTAAATTGCAGCTTAAGCCGCGTATTACAAAACCAATAGAATTGATTGAATATGCCATAAAAGCCAATCGGGTACAAGCTGAAAAGTTCAATATACAAATCGAAGTGCAATACCCGGAAAATAAAATAGGTAAATTATTTGTTGACAGTGAAAAAATAGCTTGGGTATTGACAAATTTACTTTCAAACGCAATTCGTTATTCTCCTGAAAACGGGCGTATTATTATTGGTGTCCGCCAAACGGATGATAATTATATTGAAATGTATGTTCGTGATTTTGGTAAAGGTATAGATCCACGTTATCATCAGAGTATTTTTGATCATTATTTCCGTGTTCCTGGCACAAAAGTCCAGGGAAGTGGACTTGGACTTTCAATTTCAAAAGATTTCGTAGAGGCACATGGTGGCTCTTTAACTGTAGAAAGTGAAGTGGGAAAAGGAAGTTGTTTTACATTACGTTTAAAATCATAGTCTGTTTTATCAATTATTATCCATATATAAAACCGTTTATAAGCATATCTGAGAATTGCTTATAAACGGTTATTTTTGTTCTTATACATTTATTTTATATGCTTCAATCTTACGATAAAGAGTTGCCAGTCCTATTTTTAATAGACGAGCTGTTTCTGTTTTATTACCATTGGTATATTGTAATACTTTGATAATATGCATTCGTTCGATTTCTGCCAGTTCAAAATTATCTTTCATGGGTGAAATTTCTGATTTACATCTTTGTAAATCCAAAGGTAAATCTTCAAAGGTTATTTGTTCTTCGCATACAATAGAACATCTTTCTATAACATTTCTGAGCTCTCTGACATTGCCTTTCCATTCGGCATTTTTTAATATATTGAGTACTTCCGGTGTTATTCCGGTAATTTTCTTTTTAAGTTTATTGGCAAACTTATCCAAGAACATATATGACAGACTTTCAATATCATCTTTTCTATCACGCAACGGAGGTAAGTTTATCTGAAAGACGGATAAACGGAAATATAAATCTTCACGGAAGTTGCCAATTTCTATTTCTTTCTTTAAATCCCTATTTGTTGCTGATATAATTCTGACATCTACCTTTGTAGGTTTTGTATCACCTATTTTTATATATTCTCCTGTTTCCAAAACACGTAAAAGTCTTGCCTGAAGGTCAAAAGCCATTTCTCCTATTTCATCTAAGAACACGGTTCCATGGTTGGCTACTTCAAATAATCCTTTTTTATCCTTTAATGCACCAGTAAAAGCTCCAGCCTTATAACCAAACAGTTCACTTTCCAACAAGTCTTTACTGAAAGCTGAACAGTTTATATCAACAATAGGCTGCTCGGCTCTTTCACTGGCCTGATGGATGGCATGAGCAAAAACTTCTTTTCCTGTACCCGTTTCTCCGGTAAGTAATACTGCGGCATCTGTTTTTGAAACTTTCTGAGCTAGTGTTATTGCTTGTTTAAGCTCTTTTGATTTTCCGACAATGGAATCAAAAGAATATATTACAGAGGAAGACTTTTTACCTTTCTTTTTCTCTGTTTCATCGACTGCACGATTTATTGTAGGAATAATTTTACGGTTATCATCTCCCTTGGTAATGTAGTCAAATGCTCCATTTTTGATAGCTTGCACTCCATCTTGAATATTGCCATGAGCAGTTAGCAGTATTATTGCTGCATCATTATTGTATTTTTTTATATCTAAAATAAAATCAACTCCATTTCCATCAGGTAAAAACACATCGCACAGAATAACATCAAATTGTTGTTTCCGTAGTTGTTGCACAGCATTACTACAACAACTTGCTGTCGATACTTTATAACCTTCTAATTCTATGATTCGAGCTAATAATCTACGAATAGGCTCTTCGTCATCTATTACTAAAATTTGTACCATATATAAGATTATAATTGTTGTAATCAGGCAGGTTGATTATCAACATATTCGATAAAATATGCATAAAAACTGGCAATGTATATGAAAAGTCAGACTGTTTTGTATCACCATATTCTAATGCTTTAAAATAACTCTTTATCTTGATTACAAAGATAAAATTTCTTTCTGAAAAGGGTACAATCATTCGAAATAAACATACATTGGAATTGAGTATCCTGTATTGTTTAACAGGAAAAATATTTGTAATAAACAAACCAAATCATCATGTCAAAATGACATATGTAACAGTGGCTTTTTATGCGAAAATCATTGTTTAAAATGTTAATTTATATCAATTTACCCATCGGTTTACATTGTTTAAAAAAATCATTGCAATGATTTTGGAAAAAGATTGCAATGACTTCATGGAGTCTTCTAAATGATTTGGTGTAAAGATTGCAATGATTGGCTGAAATCATTGCAATCATTTTTTTAACAAATGTGATTTGACTATAAAAACCGTGTACTTTCTGTGTATTTGACCCGCAAAAACATGTTTTTTTAATCAGGAATGGTGATTTTACTGATCAAAAATGAAATGTCGTTTTGTTTGCAGTAAATTTATTATGCTTGCATTTTTACTTGATAACAAGAAATGAATGCAATGAATATTTTCAGTTGGAGCATATTGCTTGTATTTACTTGCAAATTGTCAAACCTAAACTCTCTGAGAGTGTCGTCTGTTTGTGTTTTCTTTTATTTGTATGGAAATATTGGATTCTCATGGAGTTGAGGTGACAAAATGGCATGGCACTATATAGAAGGTTTATAAATACATATCTTGATAGTATCAGATTTACTGTTTTTGCGAAATGTATGTTTTTTATATATAGGAAAAAGGTTGGTCATCGTTTATAAAATCTGTAAATTCGCAAAATAATCAACATTTTGATTGGCTAATAAAAAAGAAATGATAACGAATCGAGAAGAAGTTATAGATAAGGCATTCAAGGTTTTCTTGAGAATGAATTATGAGAAGGCAAGTATTAGTACTTTGGCAAAGGCTTGTGGTGTAGTAAAAACCGGAGTTGTATATTATTTCCCACATAAGTTGGATTTGTTTATTGCTGTGGCTGATAAATTTGTGATACAGTTACAGAACCCTGCAAAAAAATTCGCGGAGCCGGCTGATACTCTTGCCGAATTCATAAATCAGTATGTAGACGGTGTCACCAAGGCAATGGGTAGGATTGTTGATTTGGTTACGAATTGTGGAGAAGTGGAAAATGGCTGTTCTCCTAATTTCTATTACATTCATTTTTTATCACAGGTTAGGATGTATTATCCGGGAGTTCGTGAAAAGATGGAATATATATTCCGTAAGGACCATGAAATGTGGAAAAGTGTTGTCCAAAAAGCTAAGGACAGCGGTGAAATCAGGAATGATATCGATGTAGAGAAGACTTCCGCAATTTTTCGTCAAGTTTTTTTGGGTATGTCATATGAAGATGCCTTTTTGGATGGCTTGGATGTGAATAGGTTGAAAGATAATTTTAATTGTCTTTATTCGATGTTAAAAGCTTGATTCTATACAATTAAAAGAATTATTATAAATATTTACTGAACATTCGTTCAAAACATAAACTTTTTCATATCTTTGGAGGAAATGAAATATACCACAAGATATGAAAAAGGAATATTTGCAAAGAGAACAGATTGATTTTTATTCTAAGTGGAATGACTGTGCTCATCAGCCACTGTCGGACATCAAAAAATATGCACATTTTTTTGCGTTAGAAAAGAAAAAACCGTTAATCAGGAGTATATTAATATTCTTCATATTGTTGTTCCCTGTATTGTTGCCTGTGGTTCGTAGCAATACTTCGGACACGGCAGACTCCGTATATTTCCGTGTACAGATTGACACTTTAGGTGGTATTCATGTGGGAAGGGTAATGGAATTAATGTATGTATTGGTAAACTCGCAGTTTGACAATGCATGTTATCCTGAGTTCAATGATAGTATAATAGAACCGATGAGTGGTCCGGAATCGTATAAAAGCAACAGTTATTCCATTGTAAACGGTGTTGAAAGTAAGAAACATGAAATAGGTTTTCGTTATCTTGTACGTTTCATAAAGGATGGGCAGGTGAAAATCCCTGTCGCATCTGTAACTGTAGGAACCCGGACATATACAACACCGGAATGCAGTGTTTTTGTACATCCGGCAAAAGTGGACCTTAACACGTTGAAGTGTGACTTGAAAGTGGAGCAACTGACAGGCAATTATGCAAAATACCGTGCGACCTTGACTTGTAATACCCGCCCTGACCAAAACCCTCCATTATTGTCTATTAATGGAAAAACATCTAGACCGGACAGTAAGTCTTATTCAAATTCCGACGGTAATGAAACTTATACTTACAGTTATTTTTTTACCAGCAAAGGTTATGATGTAGCCTGCGATAAATTGACATTTGGCGGCATACCATATCCTGTCAACACTCAGAAGAGTTGCTTGGATGATTCGGACTTTATTATTGCATTTTTGATTATGGCTGCATTGTTCGAATTGATATGGTGGCTTGCCTACAGGTATCGTTATCGTGAGGAGAAAGATGCTCCTCTTGCCGCTTTTGTTTTGGAAAAGAAGACACTGCCTCTAATATTAAGTTGGGCATATACTCATTATGGCGCATCGCATACATTATTATTCTTTTCCATATTGTCCTTTTTTATGACAGGGCTAAAATTCTATGCGAGTGATACGTTTCAGATATTCTTTTTCCGGGTCGGATATGTGTTTTTGTTTTTGGCTTACATTCTTTACAGGAATCAGCGACGTAAGCTGGATTTTCAGAATATACCGACCTCATTGGATAAACAAGCAATTTATGACAAAATATACAATTTGTCTGTAACTTATGACTGGGAGATAGACCATTACGGAGAAGATTGTATAGTGGCACATACCAATCCAGCCTTTTGGCATCTAACATGGGGAGAACAGATATTTATTGTTTTTGACAAAGGACAAGTATGGGTTAATAGTGTGAATGATTTGAACAAGCGTACTTCTTTATGTTCATTTGGCTATAACAAACGGAACATACAAAAAATTAAAGAGGCACTGATTTGATTATAATCTATTAGGAAAAATAAATTCCTTTCTGAATCGCTATTAGAGATCAGGAAACACACCTGCCGGGTGTCGGTTATCGAAATATCCTACATCTAGAGGTGAATTTATAAATAAATTAGTAGCAATAGTGCGATTGTAAAAGTCAAAATATGGAAGAAGAAGTAAAACAATATTTGCATATTCGGTATCAATGGAAAGGGCAGCTGATAATGGATGCAGATTATCTATTAGATTTATATTTCCGGGCAAATTATTACCCAACAGATAAACTGATAGACTTCCTATGCTATTTTTATGGATACAAAATTACTTTCCCACAATCAGATGTTGATTTCCAAGTGGAGAAAGTGTTAAAGGATTATCCATATAAATATCTGCATCCTGTATTAACGAAAAAGCTATCAGTTACTTCCATTGTTCCATTTGCCGAAATATACAGGCCACATGGTATTAGTCTCAGATGAAAATGAGAATATATATGGAGTGTATGATGATGAAATATTGTTATACGGGAGAAATTATAATAAGCTGATGAGCCTTTTATATCGCAATGAGGATAAAGGTAAACTAAGCTACTAACGAGCCAAGATAGCTGCTGAACGCAGCTCCTTGTCAAGCCATTACTAACAATAGTACGATGAATAAAACTGTCCAATCCATAGTATCATTGACTGCTTTCAGTGCTTTATTGATAGTCATAACATTATTTTGTGGTGGCTTAGGTTTTGGTCGTCTGTTCAGGATATATGGCATTAT